>CAYGWX010000012.1:0-49031 GCA_964353855.1 uncultured bacterium
GGACCCGCAGGGCCTCGCGGGCCACGGCGCAGGCCAGGGGATTGCCCCCGAAGGTGGAGCCGTGGTCTCCGGGCTTGAACACCCCCAGGATCTCGCCCGAGGCCACCACCGCGGAGATGGGCAGGATGCCTCCGCCCATGGCCTTACCCAGGATCAGGATATCCGGCTTGGCGTCCTCGTACTGGTAGCAGAACATCTTGCCGGTGCGGCAGAACCCGGTCTGAATTTCGTCCCACATGAGGAGCACGCGCTGCCGGGAGCAGATATCACGGCAGGCCTTGAGGTAGCCCTCGGGCGGGACCACGACCCCGGCCTCGCCCTGGATGGGCTCGCAGAGGAAGCCCACGGTGTTCTTGGTAATCGCCCTCTCCAGGGCCTGGGCGTCGCCATAGGGGACCATCACGAAACCCGGGGTAAGCGGGCCGAAGCCCTCCTTGTACTGAGGCTCGGAGGAGAAGCTTACGATGGTCGTGGTCCGGCCGTGGAAGTTGTCCGCGCAGACGATAATCTCGGCTTGGTCCTTCTCCACGCCCTTCCTGGTGTAGCCCCACTTGCGGGCGGTCTTGACCGCCGTCTCCACGGCCTCGGCCCCGGTGTTCATCGGCAGGACCATCTCCATGCCGGTGAGCTCGCATAATTCCTTCATGAAGGGGCCGAGCTGGTCGTTGTGGAAGGCCCGGGAGACCAGGGTCACACGGTCGGCCTGGGACTTCAAGGCCGCGATGATGCGGGGGTGGCGGTGGCCCTGGTTCACCGCGGAATATGCGGAAAGCATGTCCATATAGCGCTTGCCCTCCGGGTCCTCCACCCAGATGCCTTCGGCCTTAGTGATGATCACCGGCAGGGGTTTGTAGTTATGCGAGCCGTACTTATCCGTGATTTCTAAAATCTCCTTGGAACTCATCATCGTATGTTGCTCCTTTCTATTTATAATAATTCCGGATAAGTATATCATATCGCCTCCATCTTCTTCAACCCCCCGGGCCCCCTGGTTCGGGAGAGGGTTTAAGGATCCGAGGGGTCGAGGGACCGGGGAATGACCAAAAGAGGAGGAGACAAGGAGCAAGGGAACTGGGGAGATGGCCCCGGATTAGGGCCCATTTTCCACTAATTAGACCTAACTAAGTCAGACAAAGCACAGTTACGTGTCCTGAACTAAAAAACCCTCCCTCAAGGGGGAGGGCCGCAAAAGCCCCGAAATCCGGGAGGGTTTCCGACTACTTCACGACTACCTCACGACTACTTCACGCCATCCCCACCCGATTCCCCCTTTTTTGAAACGAAGATTTTTACTTTTTTTGATGCCTTAACCCCTTGGGGAAAAAGCACTAACAATTATACTTCAGAATAGAGGACTTGACAAAATAAGTCATTAATATTATAATATATATGTCTACATGCACATATAACAAATAAAGAGAAGAAAAGAGGACGTCATGGAAACCAAGAGAGTCGTCAGGGAGGCCTACGGCAGGATCGCAAAAAGCCCAAAGGGCAGTAGTTGCTGCGGGGGCGACCCCTGCTGTGGGCCGACCCCCAAGGATTACGCCAAATCCCTGGGCTACTCCGAGCAGGAACTCCGAGCCATCCCTCAAGAGGCGAACTTAGGACTGAGCTGCGGGAACCCGACCGCCATTGCGGGCCTGAAAAAAGGCGAGATCGTGCTGGACCTCGGATCCGGGGCCGGGTTCGACTGCTTCCTGGCGGCAGAGCAGGTCGGGCCCAAGGGAAAAGTCATCGGCGTGGACATGACCCCGGAGATGGTCGAGAAAGCCCGGGACATCGCCAAGAAACGCGGCGTGAGGAACGTGGAGTTCCGGCTGGGCGAGATCGAGGCCCTGCCCGTGGCCGATGCCTCGGTGGACGTCGTCCTCTCCAACTGCGTCATCAATCTCTCCACGGACAAGCCCAAGGTCTTCCGGGAGGTCCACCGGGTCCTCAAATCTGGGGGCCGGATCGCCATCTCGGACCTCGCGCTCCTGAAGGAGCTTCCCCAAAAGATGCGGGAAAGCATTGCCGCCTACGTCGGGTGCGTGGGCGGGGCTTTGCTTATAAAAGATTACGAGCAGGCCGTGAAGGACTCGGGGCTGAAGGACGTGAAACTCACGGTGAAGAGCCTGTCCGGGTGCATCGCCCCGGACACCGAGGACCCACTGGCCAAAGCCGTAGTGAAAAGCCTGAAAGATGCGGAGACACTTTCCAAGTCCGTGGTCAGCGTGTATGTCGAAGGGCGGAAAGGCTGAGACCGAGGGTCAAGGCAGCGAACCCCCTTAATGCAACATGAATGACACCGTTGAACTGCTGAAGGCCTTGGCGGATGAGACCCGGCTCAGGATCCTCCGGGTCCTGGCCAAGAGCGAGATCCATCTTTGCGTGTGTGAGATCGTGGACGCCCTGGACCTGCCCCAGTATCTCGTGTCCCACCATCTCAGCATCCTGCGCCACGCCGGAGCCGTGGAGGACTCCCGCCAGGGGACCTGGGTGATGTACGCCGTCCATCCCCAGGCCTCGCCCATCCTTTCAGCCATGCTCCCAGCCTTGAAGGAAAGCCTCTCGGGGGAGGTCATCGCCGAGGACGATCATCGGTTAGCCAACCGGCTCGCCCGGCGGGTGGAGGGGAAGTGCGTGGTGGGGATGAAATGCGGCGGGAAATAAGAGATCCATTGAAAATGTCAAATTTCAAATTGAACGACTACTAAACCGGTGACTCAAACAAGTTCAGCTTCGCCCAAGCGGTTGAACGTCTTCGACCGCTTCCTCACCCTCTGGATCTTCCTCGCCATGGCAGTGGGGGTTGGTTCTGGTTACCTGTTACCCGACATCGTACCGCTCATCAACCAGTTCAATGTCGGGACGACTTCCATCCCGATCGCCATCGGCCTCATCCTGATGATGTATCCGCCCCTGGCCAAGGTACGCTACGAGGAGATGGGCCCCGTCTTCCGCAACACCAGGGTGCTCGCGCTTTCGCTCGTCCAGAACTGGATCATCGGCCCGATCCTGATGTTCGGCCTGGCCGTGCTCTTCCTGCACGACAAGCCCGAGTATATGGTTGGCCTGATCATGATCGGTCTCGCCCGCTGCATCGCCATGGTCATCGTATGGAACGACCTGGCCGGGGGGGATACCGAATACTGCGCAGGCCTGGTCGCCTTCAACTCCATCTTCCAGGTACTGTTCTTTTCCTTATACGCCTATTTCTTCATCAAGGTCGTTCCGCCCCTCCTGGGCCTCAACCTCGGCCAGGTGGACCTCTCCAAGATCACCATGGCGAGCATCGCCAAGAGCGTCTTCATATATCTCGGCATCCCGTTTCTCGCCGGCTTGATCACGCGGTTTTCGCTGATCAAGCTCAAGAACAAGGAGTGGTTCCACACCAAGTTCATTCCGAAGATCAGCCCGATCACGCTCGTCGCGCTGCTCTTCACCATCCTGGTGATGTTCTCGCTCAAAGGCGAGAAGATCGTGCAGCTCCCTCTCGATGTCGTGCGGATCGCGATCCCGCTGCTCATTTACTTCGTGGTGATGTTCTTCCTATCCTTCTTCATGAGCAAGAAGGTCGGTGCGACGTACGGGCAGGCAACGACGCTCTCCTTCACCGCGGCGTCAAACAACTTTGAGCTCGCCATCGCGGTCGCCGTGGCCACCTTCGGCATACACCATGGTGCCGCTCTCGCCGCGGTCATCGGGCCCCTGGTGGAGGTCCCGGTGCTCATCGGGTTGGTAAACGTGGCCCTTTTCTTCAAGAGGCGGTATTTCAAGATCGCTGTCGAAACAGCGTAGCGGACTAAAGAACGAAAAGCGAGGACAAATACGATGACCAAAATCCCGTTCGTCTGTGTTGACGATTTCTGTTGGAAAGTTCAAAAAGCGGCCCCCCCAATTCTAACCCCAAGCAGTAACGAAAGAGAGGATGCATGAAAAAGGTCTGGGTATGGTTTGTCCCGATCGCCCTCGCCGTCGCGGCCACGACGGCCGAGGCTGACATGGCGGCCGCCTTGAAGGCTGCGGGCAAGCAGAACAAACATCTGTTTGCGCTGTTCGTTCGCCAAGGCGACCCCCAGGGAACAGCGATGAAGCAAGTCTTTGCGGAGTCGGAACGCACGCTCGGCAAACGGGCCCTATTCCGCACAGCGAAGGTGACGGACCTCGCCGAGGTCGATTTCGTCAGCAAGTACGGGATCGACCGGGCGCCAATGCCCCTGACGCTTGTGTTCGCGCCCAACGGCGCCATCGTGAACTCCTTTCCCGGCAAGGTGGTGACCAAGGATGAACTGGGCAACGCCTTCGCCGCGCCCGCGTTCGCGGACGTGATGAAAGCCCTGCAGGACGGGAAGGTCGTGCTGCTGTGCGTTCAGGGGAAACGCACCCAGCATAACGGACCCTCGCTGGCAGCGGCGCGCTCCGCGGCCTACGACCAGCGGGCGCAGGGCACCATCGCCGTGGTGCAGGCCGCGCCGGAGGACGCGGTCAACGCCAATATGCTAAAGCCCTTGAAGGCGGATTCAAACTTAAAGGTGGCGACAGTCTTCATCCTGGTCCCGCCTTCGACCCTCGCCGGGAAGGTGGAAGGGGCGACGACTCACGAGGAGCTTTGGACCGCGATCACGAAGGGCGTTTCCGCGTGCAGCGGGAGCAGCGGCTGCTGCCCCAAATAGCAGCGAAAGGAGCGAGGTGACGACCTTACGCCTGGTGTGGAAAGAGCTTTTCGAACGGCCCAGCCAGCTGATCACCAGCTTCTTGGCCATCGCGCTGGGGATTGCAGTCATCGTGTCGATCCAGACCATGACCTATTTTTCGGGAAAAGCCGTGAGCCGGGAGCTGGACAAGCTGGGCGCCAACGTGCTCATCTTGCCCAAAGCCGCGACGGTCAACAACTATTACAGCGCCGATTTCTTAGGCGAGGAGATGCCCGAAGAGTATGTGGACAGAATCACGGCCTCGTCCCTCCAGGGGGTGGACAACCTGTCGCCGAAATTGACCGTCCCGATCACGGTGGGGACGGCGCGCGTGCACCTCACCGGCATCCTTCCCCGGAACGAGTTCGCCAATAAGCCAGCCTGGGCCTCCGCGGGAGGTATCTTCACCCAACCGGCCGGCTGCGGGGCCGTCCCGGCGAGCATGCCTCCGACGACGAAGGATGCGACGCAAGGACGGCGGGCGGTGGTCGAAGAATTAGGCGCCAGCGAAGTTTTGGTGGGAAGCGAAGTGGCCGAGCGCCTGGGTTTGAAAGCCGACAGCCGGGTGGACATCCAGGGTAAGCCGTTCACGGTCCGTCAGGTGCTCCCGGAGGCGGGCAGCGTAGACGACACTCGTATTTTTGCGCATCTTCATACCGTCCAGGCGCTGTTCGGAAAGGGCCGCGTCGTCAACGTGATCGAGATGGTGGGGTGTTGCAAGGAGATCTCGCGCGGGCTGATCGACGGCCTCAACAAACTCCTGCCCGACGCAAAAGTCGTGACGATCAAGCAGATCGTACAGACCCAGATGAACACCAACACCCTGATGGAAAGATTTTCCCAGCTCTTTCTGATCATCATCGTGCTGGTCGGCGCAGCCAGCATCGCCAACTACATGTTTTCCAACGTCCAGGAGCGGCGGGCGGAGATCGGGACCCTGATGGCGCTGGGAATGACGCCCCGGCGCATCCTCACGGTGTTCCTGGCCAAAGCCCTTGTAGTTGGCCTTGCCGGGGGAGTGGTCGGGTACATCCTTGGCACGGCTCTGGCCGTGATTCTGGGACCCCGGCTCGCCCAAGTGCCCGTCCTGCCTCTTCCGGCCTGGCTGGGATGGGCGGTCCTGATCGCCGTAGCGATCACGATGCTCGCCAGCGCGATCCCGGCCAGAAAGGCGGCGAGCCTGGATCCGGCCGTGACCCTGCGAGACCTGTGACCCATGAAGCCCTCGGCTGCTCAACATCCCTTTGGACGGGATAAGGGATAATGATTCGCATCGAGAACCTGAGCAAGAGCTACCGCGTACGAGGTCGGGAGGTGAGAGCACTGGCCGACGTGAACTTCTCCATCGCGGCGGGGGAGTTCGTCGCCGCGGTCGGAGCCAGCGGCAGCGGAAAAAGCACGCTCCTGTTGACCCTGGGCGGCTTGATACACCCCGATGAGGGAGAAGTCTATCTGGACGGGAAATCGCTGTACGATATGAGCCAGGCGCAGCGGGCGAAAATCCGCCAGCAGTCCGTAGGCTTCCTGTTCCAGACGTTTCACCTGATCCCCTACCTGACGGCACGGGAAAACGTTCAGATACCCCTTTTCGTGGCCGGGAAGACGCCTGCCGAACAGACGGAGACTGCCGTACGGCTGCTGCGGGAGGTCGGCTTGGAAGATCGGATGGATCACAAGCCGGCGGAGTTGAGCGTGGGGCAAATGCAACGCGTGGCCTTAGCCAGAACCCTGGCCAACCATCCGCGGCTCATCCTGGCCGACGAACCCACCGGCAGCCTGGATCCCGAACTTGCCGAGGAGATGGTGTCTCATCTCGAACGACTTAACCGGGAGGGCATCACCGTCGTCATGGTGACGCACGTCCCGGCCATGGCCGCTCGGGCAGCCCGGCGCATCGTTTTAAGTGAGGGACGGGTCGTATCGGGGACCAACTGATCGAAAATCAACTATCCTGTTTAGGACGTACAGACAACGGCACACATTCTATACGACGCACGTGGGGAGAAATAGTAAATGATCAAAATCCTGTTCGTCTGCGTGGAGAACGCCTGCCGGAGCCAGATGGCCGAGGGTTTCGCCAGGGAATACGGCAAGGGGAAAGTCGAGGCCTACAGCGCGGGAACCCACCCCTCGGGGCAGGTGAACCCGAACGCCATCAAGGCGATGCAGGAAGCCGGGATAGACATCTCACGCCAGACCTCCAAGGGGTTCGAGGCCCTGCCGCCCGTGGAGTTCGATTATGTCGTGACCATGGGCTGCGGGGACGAGTGTCCCATAGTCCCGGCACGCCAGCGCCTGGACTGGAAGATACCATCGCCCAAGGGAAGGCCGCTGGAGGCGTTCATCACGTCCGCGAACCTTATCAAAAACCAAGTCAGGATGCTGCTTAGTTCTTTAGAAAAATCCTAAAAACCATATCAACAAGGAGAAAAGAGATGAAGCAATTAGTCGTGGGGGGTCTGGTGTTCCTGGCCCTGGCGCTGGTCAGCCAGACGGTCCTGGCCCAGACCGAGGGCGAGACCCAGGCCAGGGTGCCGGAGCTGGAGAAGCTCCATGAGGTCATCTATCCGATGTGGCACGTGGCCTATCCGAACCGGGACACCGGCAAGCTCCGCGAGCTGTGGCCGGACATCCAGAAGGACATCGCGGCCCTGGAGAAGGCCGAGCTGCCCGGCATCCTGCGCGACAAGAAGGACGCCTGGCAGAAAGGCCTCGAGAACCTGAAGGCCACGGAAAAGGCCTACGGCGAGGCTCTGGACAAGGGCACTCCGGAGAGCAAGCTCAAGGCCGCGGAACAGCTCCACTGGGCCTACGAGGTGCTGATGCGGACCATCCGGCCGAGGCTCAAGGAGATGAACGCCTTCCATGAGGCCCTGTACAAGGTCTACCACTACTACCTGCCCAACAAGGACCAGAAGTCCCTGAAGGAGATCCTGCCCGCGCTCAAGGCCAAAATGGATACCCTGGACCGGGCGACCCTGCCGCAATACCTCGCCGCCAAGCAGGAGGGGTTCACCAAGGCCCGCGCCGAGCTCTCCAAGAAGGTGAAGAGGGTCGCCGCAGTGACTCCGAAGGGGAACTGGACCCGGACCAAGACGGCGATCGAGGAGATGCACACGGCCTATCAGTCCCTGGATAAAACCTTCGATTGAGGAGCGAACCGTGAGAAACCTGCTGATCGCTTGCGGGATACTTCTGGGCTTCGGCCTCGTTTCCATGAACCAAGCCGGAGAGAAAAAGGCCTCCGCAAAGGGCTCAAAAACGGAACCGGCAAAACCTGCGACACCCAAGACCTTGCCCACCCTCCTGGAATTCGGACGGGGAAAGTGCATCCCCTGCAAGAAGATGAAGCCCATCCTGGAGGAACTGATGAAGGAATGCGAGGGCAAGGCCGTGATCCGGATCGTGGACATCGATCAGGAGAAGGAGCTGACCCAGAAGAACAAGGTCATGATGATCCCGACCCAGGTGTTCTACGACACTACCGGCAAGGAGGCCTTCCGGCACGTGGGGTTCTTCGAGAAGGACAGCGTGAAAGCGCACCTCGGGGCGCTGGGGGTCAAATAGTGCCCTATTTCCTGGCGGTGGTCAAGGCCGGGCTCCTGGCCCTCCTGGAATACCTCTCGGCCCATGTGCTGACCTGCCTGGTACCGGCCTTCTTCATCGCCGGGGGGATAGCGGTGTTCGTGTCCCAGGCCAGCGTGATGAAATACTTCGGGGCCAGGGCCAAGAAGGTCCTGTCTTACGGGGTGGCCTCGGTGTCGGGAACCATCCTGGCCGTGTGCTCCTGCACCGTGCTGCCCCTGTTCGCGGGCATCCACAAACGGGGCGCGGGGCTGGGGCCGGCGATCGCCTTTCTGTATTCCGGGCCGGCGATCAATGTTCTGGCCATCGTTTACTCGGCAAGGCTCCTCGGCTTCGACCTCGGCGCGGCACGGGCCATCGGGGCCGTCTCCTTTTCCATACTCATCGGCTTGGCCATGGCCTTCCTGTTCCGGCATGAGGAACGGCTGGGAGAGGACCTGCCGCTCATGGAGGAGATAAAGACCCGGCCGCTGTGGAAGACGACAGTCTATTTCGCCGTGCTCGTGGGCATCCTGGTCTTCGGGGCGGCCAAGCAGTGGCTCGTGGCCGGGCTCCTGCTCCTCCTTCTCCTCTTACTCCTTAAGCTCTGGTTCACGAAGGAGGAGCTCAAGGAGTGGATGCGCCAGACCTGGGGGCTGGCCTGGAAGATATTTCCTATTCTTCTGGCCGGCGTCTTCGTGGCGGGAATGCTCAAGGCCCTGCTGCCCGAGGCATGGGTGCGGCAGGTGGTCGGAGGCAACGGGCTTCTGGCGAACTTTGTGGCCTCGGTGTTCGGCGCGTTCATGTACTTCTCGACCCTGACCGAGGTACCCATCGTGAAGGCTTTCCTGGACATGGGGATGGGCAAGGGGCCGGCCCTGGCCCTGCTCCTCGCCGGGCCCTCGCTTTCCCTGCCCAGCATGATAGTGCTCATCCGAATCATGGGCCTGAAGAAGACCGGGGCTTATGTGGGACTGGTGGTCGTTATGGCCACGTTCACGGGGATGGGATTCGGTTTTCTATTTCCTTAACACACAAAAGGGGGAGACGATGGAAATCAAAGTATTGGGCTCGGGATGCCACAACTGCAAGGAATTAGAGAAGCGGACCATCAATGCGTTAGCCGAGATGGACGTGGCGGCCAACGTGGACAAGGTCACGGACTTCAAAGAGATCACGAAGTATGTGATGTCCACGCCCGGGCTGGTGATCGACGGGAAGGTCGTTTCCCAGGGCCGGGTGCCCACCAAGGACGAGATCAAGCGCTGGGTTAAAGCCGCGCAGAATCCGTAGGTCCCGATAAACAGCATCGGGATTTCGCTTCGCTCAACAGGTCAATGAAATGCTCGAACACCTGTCCAGGTTCATAAACCAGTCCCCGGGCCTGGCCTACGGGGGGGCTTTCCTGGCCGGGGTCGTGTCCTCCTCCAGCCCCTGCGTGCTGGCCGCCCTGCCCCTGGTCATCGGTTACATCGGGGGCACGAGCGGGGGAAGCCGAAAACGGGCTTGGATTTACTCCCTGCTCTTTGTCCTGGGCCTCACGCTCACCTTCACCCTGTTAGGCGCCGTGGCCGGTCTGTTCGGAAAGCTCTTCGGGGTGACGGGTAAGGGCTGGAGTATCGGAATCGGGGCCATCGTCATCCTGATGGGTCTTTTCCTCATCGGGCTCATCCCGCTCAGGCTTCCGACCCCGCGCCTGTTGACTCCGGAGCGCTCCGGAGCCATGGGAGCCCTGCTGATGGGGCTCCTGATCGGGGCCGTGTCCTCGCCCTGTGCGACCCCCGTCTTAGTCGTGATCCTAGCCCTGGTCGCGGCCAAGGCCAAGGTCCTTTACGGGCTCAGCTTGTTATTCGCTTACGCCATTGGACACTGCGCTTTAATCTTTTTAGCCGGGGTGGCCACCGGGTTCGCCCAGGCGTATCTCTCCTCGCGCAAGGCCCAAGCCCTGTCGCTCTGGACCAAGCGCCTAAGCGGGGGGATCGTGGTCTGCCTCGGCGTTTATCTTATTCTTGCGAATCTTTAACAAAGGAGGGAAAAACGATGTCCTGCGATTGTGACTGCGACTGCGGCGGCGGTGCGGGCTTCCAGAGACAGGTGTTCACCAAGAAGGAACGCCTGGAATGGCTGGAGGACTACCGGGAGGACTTGAAGAAGGAACTTACGGCGGTCGAAGAAGAGATGAGCCTGCTGAAGAGAAAGTGAGACGTAAGACGTGAGAAGTGAGAAGGAAAAAAAGGCGGGCCCTGATGGGCCCGTCCTTTTTTGATTGCCTTGGCTGACCTATAAATACCCCAGTTCCTGCAAGTCGTGCCTGCTCTTCCGCCAGCCGGGCTTTACCTTGACCCATAATTCCAAATAGACCGGACGGCCGGTCAGGGTTTCGATGGTCGTCCGGGCGCGGGAGCCGATGCGCTTCAGGCCCCGCCCGTCCTTGCCGATCAAGATGGCCTTCTGGTTCTCCTTTTCGACGTAGATCGTGGCGCGGATGAAATCCTTCTTCCCTCCCTCCGCGGTCCTCTCCTTGAACTCCTCGATCAGCACCGCCGTGGAATAAGGAATCTCATCACCGGTGGTCAGGAAGACCTGCTCCCGGATGAGCTCCGCGGCGAAGAAGCGCTCCGGGTGCTCGGTGAGCTGGTCCCCGGGATAGAAGGGCGAACCCGCGGGGAGAAGCCCGAGGAGCACCCGGCGCAATTCCTCCACGCTGAACTGGGTGAGAGCCGAGAAGGGCACGATCTCGGCCCGGGGAGCCCGCTCGGCGATGCCGGCGATGAGGGGAAGCAGGGCTTCTTTTTGGACCAGGTCGATCTTGTTGATGCCCACGACCAGAGGCTTCCTCCTGACCCGGGGAAGGAGCTGGTCCAGGTCCGGCTTGGCGTCCCCGCGCGCGTCCACGAGAAGGAGCACCAGGTCGGCGTCATCCACCGCGGCTTTGATGGTCTTCACCATCGCCTCCTGCAAGGGATACTTCGGGTCCAAGAGGCCCGGCGTGTCCAGGAAGATCATCTGGTAGCCCCGGCCGGAGGCGATGCCCAGGACCCGGGTGCGCGTGGTCTGGGGCTTGGGCGTCACGATGGAAAGCCGCTCCCCTACCAGACAGTTCATCAGGGTGGACTTGCCCACATTGGGCCGGCCCACGATGGCAATGTAGCCGGACTTGAATATCGTATCAGATGTCATACCATCATGTTACGATAAAGCCGACAGGATTGTCAAGCTGGAAGAGCAGTTGGACAGTTAGACGGTTAGACAGTTGGACTGTAACAGAGGTTCGTCAGTTAGCTGGTTGGACGGTTCAAAGACCCAGACCGAACAAGCAACTCAGGAGGTCTAAGCGCCCATTGCACCCCCAGAGTACGCCCATTGCACGCCCACAACCCTTCCTGTTCCCTTCCTGTTCCCTTCCTGATCCCTTCCTGTTACCTTCCTCAGCACTTGGGAAGGTTTTACTCCCTTCTCCCGAAGGGAGAGGGGTAGGCCTTGCAGAAGAAGACGGGGTAAGCTATAATTGTAGCCTTAAATGAAAGCGAGCCTTCTTTTTTTGAATGGTCATAGATTTGGTTGATAGGATCCGATGGTGGTGACCCAGCTGGGAGAGCTCTTCGCCCTGGCCGCGGCCGGGTGCTGGACCGTCACCGCCCTGTCCTTCGAGTCCGCGGGCAAGCGGGTCGGGTCCCGGGCCGTGAACCTCATCCGCCTGTGCCTAGGCCTGGCGGTCATGGTCCTTTTCAACTGGGCAAGGCGGGGGCAGCCCCTGCCCCTGGATGCCACCGGGCATCAATGGCTCTGGCTCTCCCTCTCCGGGCTCGTCGGTTTTTCCTTCGGGGACCTCCTCCTGTTCGAGGCCTTCGTGCTCTTGGGCGCCCGGACCTCGATGCTCCTGATGGCCGCGGTCCCGCCCCTGACCGCGGTCCTGGGCTGGGCCGTCCTGGGCGAGGGGATGACGGTCTATAGTTTATTAGGAATGGTCGTAACCATCCTCGGAATCGCCCTGGTCATCCTGGAGCGTCCTGCGGCAGGCGCCCCGCTGAAGACTGCGAAGCCCCTGGCCGGACTGCTCTGCGCCTGCGGAGGAGCCGTGGGCCAGAGCCTGGGGCTGGTGCTCTCCAAATACGGCATGGGGAGTTACGACGCCTTCGCCGCAACCCAGATCCGGCAGATCGCCGGGATCGGGGGCTTTCTCGTCCTGTTCCTCTTCCTGCGGATCTGGCCCCAGGTCTTCCAGGCCCTGAGGAACGGAAAGGCCATGGCCGGGATCTCCACGGGGGCCTTCTTCGGGCCCTTCCTCGGGGTCTCCTTCTCCCTCCTGGCCATCCAGAACGCGGTCACCGGCGTGGCCTCCACGATCATGGCCCTGACCCCGGTCCTGATCATCCTCCCGGCCGTGATAGTCTTCCGGGAGAAGGTCACGGCCAAGGAAGTCCTCGGGGCCTTCGTGGCTGTGGCCGGGGCCGCGATCCTGTTCCTGAGGTGAAAGTCCCGATGGCCTTGAACTCCGGAGAGGCGTTGTGGTATAGTATTGCCTTGATTAAATCATGGGCTGGAGAAGGATGAGCGTACAGGAAACCTTGAAGATCCTCAAGCGCGGGACCGTGGAGATCCTGCCCGAGGAGGACCTGGTCAAGAAGCTGGAGCGGTCCGAGAAGACCGGCCAGCCCTTGAAGGTCAAGTGGGGAGCCGATCCCTCGGCTCCGGACCTGCATTTGGGCCACGCCGTGATGCTGCGGAAGATGAAGGAGTTCCAGGAGCTGGGGCACGAGGTCATCTTCGTGATCGGGGACTTCACGGCCCGGGTCGGGGACCCCACCGGACGCTCGGAAACCCGCAAGCCGATGAGCGAGGAGGAGGTCGCCCGCAACGCCGAGACCTATTTCCGGCAGGTCTACCGCCTGCTGAAGCGCGAGAAGTGCCGGGTGGTCCACAACCACGACTGGCTGGGCAAATTGACCCTGGAGGAGATCCTGCGCCTGTCCTCGCACTACACCGTGGCCCGGACCCTGGAGCGGAACGGCTTCGCGGAGCGCTTCAAGACCGGGCAGTCCATCGGGGTGCACGAGTTTCTGTATCCCATGATGGTGGCCTACGACTCTGTGGTCCTGGAGGCGGATATCGAGCTGGGCGGGACGGACCAGACCTTCAACCTGCTGGCCGGGCGGGAGCTGATGTCCGAGCTGGGCCTGGAGCCCCAGGTCTGCATGACCATGCCGCTTTTATTGGGCCTGGACGGGGTCCAGAAGATGTCCAAGAGCCTGGGCAATTTCATCGCCATCGAGGACACGCCCCAAGAGATGTTCGGGAAGGCGATGTCCATCCCGGACAATTTGATCCTGAACTATTTCGAGCTCGCCACGACATTGGACGAGGCGGAGTGCCGGAAAATCAAGGCCCTTTTAGCTGAGCCGGGGACGAACCCCCGGGACGTGAAGGTGCGATTAGGCAAGGAAATCGTAACCCTTTATCACTCCAAGGGGGAGGCCGAGAAGGCCGCAGAAGACTTCGACCGCGTCTTCAAGGAGAAGCAAAATCCTGAGGATATGCCCGTGCACGTCGTCGGCGAGCCGAAGGTCTGGATCGTGAAACTCCTGACTTCCTCCGGATTGGCTGTATCCTCCAGCGAAGCCAGAAGGCTCGTCTCTCAGGGGGCCGTGGAAGTGGACGGGGAGCGGGTCAGCGACCCGGACGCTCAGGTGGACCTTTCCAAGGAGCGTGTCCTGAAGGTCGGAAAGCGGAGGTTCCTGCGGGTCCGGTAAGGGAAGTTCAAAAATAACAGGAAGGGCAAAGTTTGAGGCTTTGCCCTTTTTTATTGGGATTGCTTGTGGGGGTCTAGGGCGTTGCGCAGGCCGTCGCCCAGGAGGTTGAAGCCCAAGACGGTGATGAAAATCGCCATTCCCGGGAAGGCCACGATCCAGGGCGCGGCACGGAAGTACTCCTTGCCCTCGTGAATCATCCGGCCCCAGTCCGGAGCCGGAGGGGGCACGCCCACCCCGAGGTAGCTCATCCCGGCCTCGAGCAGGACCGTCATGGCGACGTTCAGGCAGACGTAGATCACGACCGGGGATAGGATGTTGGGCAGGATGTGCCGCAGGAGGATCCTCGGGTCCGAGAACCCCAGGGCCCGGCCGGCCAGGACGTAGTCCTTCTCGGATTCGGCGAGGGTCAGCCCCCGGACCAGACGGGCCACCCCGGTCCACATCACCAGGGAGAGCACGAAGATCACGGTCGCGGCCGAGGGCGGAAGTACGGCCACCAGGGCCATGGCCAGAAGCAGGATGGGAAAGGCCATCATCACGTCCGTGAGGCGCATCAGGACCCCGTCCAGCCAGCCCTTCCTGAACCCGGCGAGGAGGCCGACCAGGCCTCCGATCAAGAGCGCGAGGAGGTTCGCGGAGACGCTGATCAAAAGGGTGTAACGGGTGCCCGACAGGAGACGCGAGAGGAGGTCCCGACCCAGGGTGTCTGTGCCGAGGGGGAACTCTTTGCCAGGGCCGATGGGCATTCCTTCATCCGTGAGACCAGAGGTGAAGGCCTTCATCGGATCCCTGGGCGTGATGAACGGAGAGAGCAGGGTCACCAGGACCAGGACGAGGAGGATGAGCCCGCCCACGACGACCTCAATATTACGAAGAATAGGATGCCGGGAAGCCATCCTACGCCAGGTGACAGCTCACGGTGTGGTTCTCATGATGGGTTCGGAGCTCGGGCACCCCGATGCGGCATTCTTCCCGGGCCAGGGGACAGCGGGGATGATAAGGACAACCTGGGGGGGGGTCAACGGGATTCGCCGGCTCCCCCAATGCCTTCGCTTTTTTGGCCATCGGCTCATCGCTCAGGGTGGGAATGGCCGAGATCAGGGCCTGGGTGTAGGGATGAAGCGGGGAGGAGAAGACCTCCCGGACCGGGCCGAATTCCACAATCCGGCCGAGGTACATCACCGCCACGCGGTCCGCGAGCATGGAGATGACCGCGAGGTCGTGGGAGATGAAGAGGTAGGTCAGGGAGAGCCGGGATTTGAGGTCGGTGAGGAGAGAGAGGATCTGGGCCTGGATGGAGACATCCAGGCTGGAGACCGGCTCGTCCAGGACCAGGAATTTAGGAGAGACCGCCAGGGCTCTGGCGATGCCGATGCGCTGGCGCTGGCCCCCTGAGAACTCGTGAGGGAACCGCCGGGCGTGGTCCTGGGACAGCCCCACCATATCGAGAAGTCCGCTCACCCTCCTGTCCTGTTCGTCCTTTCCTCTGGTTCCGTGAACCCAGAGAACCTCTCCCAGGGCCTCTCCCACTCTCATCCTCGGATTCAGGGAACTGTAGGGGTCCTGAAAGACCATCTGCAAATCCGTGCGCAGCGCCTGGAGCTCTCCGGATGGAAGTCGGGTCAGGTCTTTCCCCTGGTAAACCACCTGCCCCGACGTCGGCTCCACCAGACGAAGCATGGCCTTGCCTAAAGTGCTTTTACCGCACCCGGACTCCCCCACGATGCCCAGGATCTCCCGTTCACGGACTTCAAAGGACACGCAGTCCAGGGCGCGAAGATGCTTCCTTCCGCCCTTCCGGGAAGGTACCGCATAGTGCTTGGAGAGGTCCGTGACCGCGATCATGCGTTAAGCGTTCCGGCCTTCCAGCATCTTGAGAGGTGCCTGGACGAGACTTCGGAAAGGTCCGGTTCTTTCTCCCTGCAAACGTCCTCGACGATCGGGCAGCGGGGGTGAAAACGGCAGGCCGGGGGAAAACGCTTGGGATCGGGAACGGTGCCGGCGATTCCGGAGAGGCCTTTCCGGCCCAGCTCGGGCCTTGAGGAGAGCAGTCCCTGCGTGTAAGGGTGCCTGGAATGACGCAGGACCTCATCCACTTTCCCCTGCTCCACAATCCGGCCGGCGTACATCACGGCCACGCGGCCGGCAACGCGCGAGACGACCCCCATGTCATGGCTGATGAACAGGACGGCCATGCCGTATTCCTGCTGGAGAGAGCCAAGGAGGTCTAATATCTGGGCCTGGATGGTCACGTCCAGTGCCGTGGTGGGCTCATCGGCGATCAACAGGGAGGGTTTGAGGACGAGGGCCATCGCGATCATCGTCCTCTGCCTCATGCCGCCGGAAAGCTGGTGGGGAAAGTCCCGCGCCCGGCGCTCCGGGATGGGAATGCCCACCTGCTTCAATAAAGCGATGGAACGCTCTTCAGCCTCCCGCCGGGAGACCTTTTCATGAATCAGGATGGCTTCGGAGACCTGGTCGCCGATGCGCAGGAGGGGATTCAGGCAGGTCATCGGCTCCTGGAAGATCATCGCCAGGCGGGAGCCGCGGACCTGACGCATGGCCTCGTCCGGAAGCTGGAGAAGGTCCTGGCCCTCGAACAGGGCGCGGCCTGAGATCCCGCTGCCCTCGGGAACCAGCCGCAGGAGCGAGAGGGCGGTGAGGCTTTTTCCGCACCCGGACTCCCCCACGAGACCCAGGGCTTCACCGGGGGATAAGGAGAAAGAAACCCCATCTACGGGGGAAAAGCTGTGCTCCCGGCTTGGCAGGGTAAGACGCAGGTCCTGGACATCCAGAAGAAGGGGCATGGGGAAAAGGATAGCATAAAAGAACGGAAGGGTTCAAGGAGCTTGAATGGATTACTCTGATTGTAGTAGAATAACGCGGAGAAGTACATTCCAATGAACGCGGCAATCCATTCTTTGATCGCCCGGATTCAGCCCTGGATGGATTCGGTGAGAGCCCAATATGGGGTGAACCCCATCGCATTCCTCATCCTGATGGTCCTGTGCGCACCGTTCTTCTATTTCTCCATTTACCGCCTGATCCGGGCCGGAGTGAAGAAGGACAGGGGCGCTCTCACCCTTTGGAGCACCGTATTCCTCGTCTCCACGGTCCTGCCCTACCTGTACGTCCTGTTCTTCGGCCGCAACCTGCCCTGGTACGTTTATCTCATCCTCGGGGCGCTCATCGCCCATTCCGGCTGGTCGCTCTACAAGAAGCTCAAAGGGAAGAAGGCCAAAGACGCTGGACAAGATAAAGGAGCTTTCCCATCATGACCTGGTTGAGGAATAAACCCCTGTATTCCATCTAAATAGAGGGGAGAGACGAAAACAAGGCGAGGCCGTTTTGGCCCCGCCTTGTTTTTGGAATAATGTTATGGAATGGTCACGGGCAGCTTGGCCCAGAAGACCATCGCCCGGTCCTTGCGGGCCTTGACCCCCTCGATGAGCACCTGTTTGTCGGTCTTGACCATGCCTTTGTAGACCTCCTTGCCGTTGGCCATCACGGTCACGGCTTTGGAGAGGTCCAAGAGGCTCTTGTTGAGATAGAGGACCATCTTGCCCACGCCCTCGGACTTGATCTCGATCAGGTTGTTCTTCTTGATCTCCACGTCGAAGCTCGCCTTTCCGGAGAGGGAGTCCGCCTTGACCCAGTAGCGCCAGCCGGGCTTGGCCATCACGCCGGAGACCTTCTTGGGGAACGGGTCGCGGACGTTCTTTTCAAAGAAGGCCAGGGCCTCGAGGTAGTCCTTGTAACGCCCATTGCCCGCTTCGCGGAGATCGTGCCCCAGGCCCGGGGTCTCCACATATTCGACCTTGCAGCCCAGGCTGTCCAGGCGGGCCTTCATCATACGGTCGGGTCCGACCGGGATCACGAAGTCCGCCTCTCCATGCATAATCCGCAAGGGCAGGTTGCGAAGGTTTTTAAGCATCGCGGGGTCATCTTCCACCGTCGACGTCTCGCTCACGGGGTTCCCGGCTATTGGGACCGCCCCCGCAAACAGGTCCGGATAACGGGTGGCCAGGAAGTACGCGCCCAAGGCTCCATTAGACATCCCCATCACGTAGACCCGGTTTTCATCTATGTTGTACTTGCACTTCATATCGGCGAGGGTGGCGAGGGCGATCTGGGACCCCTCCTGCCACCAAAATTGACCCCCGGATGAGGGGCAGACCACGAAATAACCTTTATCGGCCACGTGATTCGGCCAGGGTCCGATCTCGTATTCCCCGTTGCCCATCCATCCGGCCAGGCAGAGGATCAGGGGATAGCGTCGGGACTCGCAGTAGGTCTCCGGGATGTAGAGGGCGTAGCTCCCCTTGAGGTCGCCTTCGCTGAACTCCTCCTTCACGATCCCCACCCGGCGGGTGGACCAGAGCTGCTTGTCGGGCTTCTTCCAGGTCTCGACCTGGGCCGCGGGGATGGAGGTCTCGCCCTCCTTCAGACGATAGCCGGCGGGCTTCTCCGCCTTGCAGGGCTCGAACTTGACCTTGTACTTGCCGAGGAGCTTCTCCCTTTTCGTACGGGACGCAATCGCGGTTCCGCGGGTCACCAGGATGGGGTCCTTGCTTTTGAGCATCAGGACGAGCGCCGTGTCCGGGACCTGTTCGCCCTGGAGCAGTTTCTGGATGAGCGCCCCGGAGGCCGCCCAGCGCGCCTGGCCTGAGGTGTCCTCAAGGGCCCGGGTGAGAAGTTGAACATCCTTGGCACCCTTGGACAGGCCCAGGTAATAGGCCGCGAAGGCCCGGAGCCTGGTCTCGGGAGCGCGCTCGATCAGGCGCGACAGAACTTCCGGGTCGGCCTTGGTGTCGGCCTCCACCTTGACGAGGTCGCTCTGGGGATAGACCGGATGGAGCTGCCCGAAGAGGTCGTCCATGAGCGATTCCGAGACCCCCTGGGCCAGGTCTCCCGAAGAATAGGCCGTCATCGTGCTGAACTTCTCAAGGGCCGCGAGGGTCCGTTTCTGGCCGAGGAATCCCAGGCCGTCGAAGAAGGCCTTGGTGGCCTGATCCTCCTTGGCGAGCATCGGCCCGAGGTCGTCCGTGCCGGTGAACTCCACGGTAACTTTCTTCGTCCGTTCTTCCTGAGGGTAGAACTGGATGGCTCCCTCTACCTCCAAAGCCACCATCTGGCCCAGGGCCTGGGAGAACCAGAACTTGGTCTTGAACTTCGTGCTCTTGGGATACTCGGAGTTCCCGTCTGGGTTGGAGACTTTGGCCTCGCCGATGATGACCAGGCACTTCTGTTTCAATTTCGTTTCAGGCTTGGGGGACACCTTGTAGGTGAAGGCATATTTGCCCATGCCGTAGGTCTGCTCCCGTGTCCAGGGACGGTTGGGCTTGGGCAGGGCCTGGGGGATCACCGTGGCGTCGAACCCGCCCAGAAGGACATGGTAATACGCCCCCTGGGCCACGCCTTTCCCATCCTCGTTGGCCCCGAAGTCGTCCAGGAGCTCCACGCTCATCATCCGCTTTACCTCCCCGGCGATGGACTTCTCCAGTACGGCGCGGTCCTGGGCCGGGCCCTCCTGACCGTCCTTCTGGAAGGAGGTGAGCTTCAATTCCACGAGCCGGGTGTCGAAGACCACCGGGGTGCGTTCGCCGCTTCTCTCCCCGCAGATGAGGTCGCTCTTCCAGGCCCCGTCGTAGGCCCGCTGGGTCACGGAACCCTTCTTGTCCGTCTCCTTGAACTCTTCGTGGGATTTGACGTGGTAATGGTAGACCTTGGCCTTCTCATACTTGTAGCGGGGCGGCCCGGCCTTGCCCTTGGCCGGCTTGACCGCAAGAGCCGGAAGGCCCCAGACAAGAAGGACCCCACACGCTAAAAGAAACCCCTGCCTCACTTTTCCCATCGCTCTGGCCTCCAATTTAAGAGTGAACCGCACAACCTTTGCATTCTATCACAATTGCCAGGGAGGGGTCAAGAGGGGCGGGAAGGCAAGCCTTCCCATTTCCCCCTCCATTGTATTGGATAGGGAACCGACATAGGGAAAACCAAACGACCAGGCAACGGAAAAATTCGAGGCGAACGTTTATAGGGTCCGGGGTGACCAAAACGGTCTTGAATTTTCCTTCTCATTCTGGTATCATATCGGGTATATGGGTCAAAAAGTGTTGGTGAAAATGGCCTTAAGATGTTATCCCGATTGGCTTTTCTGGTATGATATTCAGAGAAGGGTCTATTTGGTGCATGAATTGCATGACAGGTATTAGTTCTCAGACGATTTAGATTTCTTTGGGGAAGTCGATCCCCGAAGCAAAATGGCATTTTAACAGCTACCAAAGTCCTTCCAGGAAAATTCTCACCCATTTCCTAAATGAAAAAAACCAACACTTTTTGACCTATATGCCCATATCGCCACGAGCGACAAGGCAAAGGGGCTCTTCCGGCCCTTATGACCCATAGGCTCTTGGGTTAAACAGTCATCCCCAAGGAGGTCGGGCATTGATCAAAGAGATCTCGGCGAAACCGCTCAACCCCAAGTGGTTTATCACAGAGGAGGAGGGGAGATGAAGGCTGAGCCTAATAACCCGATCGTCTACTGGGAGCTGGCCTCTCACGATGCGGCCAAGTCCGTGGAATTCTTCGAGAAGGCCTTCGGCTGGAAGTTCGCCTACGACGAGAAGACCACGATCCACGAGCTCCCGATCCCCAAGGAGGACAACCGCTTCACGGGCGGGGGCATCTTCACCCTGAGCATGGCCAAGCTGCCGTTCCTGACCCTCTATATCCGCGTCGAGGACGTCGACAAGAAAGCCAAGGAGATCGAAGCTCTGGGCGGGCTCCTGGTCATCCCGCCGTTCGATATCGCGAAGGACACCCGAATCTGTCTGTTCAACGAGCCCTCCGGGGTCACCTTCGCCCTGATTCAGGCCAGAAAGAAAGACCCATAGGGCCCCATCGTGCTCACCCCTGTCCGATAAAGGATAACCGATGAAAAGGAGGCTGAAACGTGATTAAGGAGATCACCGCAAAGACGCTCAACTCAAAGAAGTTCATCGCGGAGCAGGTGAGGGAGATCCGGGCCGCGGTCGGGGGCGGGCTGGCGATCAACGCCCTGTCCGGGGGCGTGGATTCGTCCACGGTCACCCTACTCGGGCACAAGGCCTTGGGGAAGCGCCTGGTGAGCGTGTTCGTAGAGAACGGGATCATGCGCGAGGGCGAGCCCCAGCGTGTCGCGGGGCTCTTCCGCAGGCTCGGGGTCTCGGTTCAGGTCGTGGACGCGAAAGCGGAGTTCTTCGCGGCGCTTAAAGGCATCACCGACCCGGAGGAGAAGCGCGAGGCCATCACCCAGACCTTCTATAAAAAGGTCTTCGGCCGCATCGTCAGGAAAAGCGGGGCGAGGCACCTGCTCCAGGGCACGATCCTGACCGACGTGGACGAGACCCTCGCCGGGATCAAGCGCCAGCACAACGTCTTCGAGCAGCTCGGGATCGACCCGCAGAAGGCCTTCGGCTACCGCATCCTGGAGCCGCTCATCCAGCTGCGCAAGGACGGGGTCAGAAAAGTAGGCAAAGCCCTCGGGCTTCCGGCCGAGATCTTCGGGCGCATCCCGTTCCCGGGTCCGGCCCTGTCGGCCCGCGTGATCGGCGAGGTGACCCCGGTGCGCATCGCGACCGTGCGCAAGGCCACTGTCGTGGTCGAAAGGCTGCTCAAGGGCACCGGGGCCTTCCAGTACATGGCCATCCTTCATGAGGACCGGGTAACCGGAATGCGCAACGGGAAGCGCGATTTCGGGTACCAGATCGAGGTGCGCTGCTGGGACAGCTTGGATGCCCGGAAGGCGACGCCGACGCGGCTGGCTTTCCCTGTTTTGGAAAAGCTCGCCCGGGAGATCCTCCGGGAGGTGCCCGGCGTCGTCAGCGTCACGTATAACATTACGTGCAAGCCCCCCTCGACCATCGAGGCGATTTAGGGTTTCAGGGCAGCGGTAAAATGACTCCTTACCCGAGAGGGGATCAGTCTTGAAAGCTTTCTCCCTTTCCCGCCTGGCGGCTTACTCCCTGCTCCTCGTGATGTGCTCCCAGGCCCAGGCGTTCATCCACGAGTCCCAAATGGTCAGAATGCGGGACAGCGTGGAGCTGGCCACCGAGATCTACAAGCCGGAGACCTTTCCTCCCCCCTGGCCGGCCCTGTTGACGCGTACACCCTACGAGCGGACCATCGACAGCCTGGACGCCCTGTTCATCTGCGACCTCAAGGGCTACGCCATGGTCTCCCAGAACCTGAGGGGGCTGCGGGGTTCCCAGGGGGAGCCGACCCTGTTTCTGTCCGACGGGTGGGGAGACCTGCAGGAC
Organism: uncultured bacterium; assembly: GCA_964353855.1. Lineage (GTDB taxonomy): Bacteria > Edwardsbacteria > CAYGWX01 > CAYGWX01 > CAYGWX01 > CAYGWX01. Next base: position 22,294 of record CAYGWX010000012.1, read on the forward strand.
GGCTATGACGCCATCGGCTGGATCGCCGCCCAGGCCTGGTCGAATCACCTCATCGGGATGATCGGCGCCTCGGCCCCGGGCATGACCCAGTATTACGCCGCGGGGTCCCTGCCGCCCTCCCTGGTTTGCATCGCCCCGGTGGCTGCGGGCCCGAGCCTATACCACCATTCCGCCTACCCCGGTGGGGAATTCCGCAAGGCCCTGGTGGAGACCTGGGTCAACAGCCAGGGGACCCCCTGGCTGATCGACTCCCTGGCCAATCACCCCAACTACGAGCCCGGGTTCTGGGGCGTCGTGGACCTCCGGACCCGCTGGGACTCGACCTCGCATCCCATGCTCCACGTCTCGGGCTGGTACGACCTTTACACCGACGGCCAGTTGGAGGCTTTCTCCGAGATGGAGGCCCGGTATCACAACCAGAAGCTCTTCCTGGGCCCCTGGGGCCACGGCAGCTGGAATCAGCGTCAACAGGGTGACCTGACCTATCCCCCCAACGCCCGGCTGGCCGATGATTTCCTGTTCACCGCCCTGCTCTTTCCCTGGTACGATTTCTGGCTGAAAGGCAGCGGGTCCACCGGCGCGAAGGTCTGCTTCTACCTGATGGGGGACTGCGACAGCCCGGACACCACCCGCTGGAACCGCTGGGTGACCGCGGACACCTGGCCCCCTTCGGAAGGGCGTTATGTTCCGTTCTTCATCCGGGAAGATGGACGGCTGGACACCCTTCCGCCGACCCAGGCTGAGAAGGCGGACACCTTCCGCTACGATCCCCGGCATCCCTGTCCGACGATCGGGGGCCGGGAGTATATCGGGATCCCCAACGGCTACGGACCCAAAGACCAGCGCCCGATCGAGGGACGCGCAGATGTCCTGGTCTATTCCACCCCGGTTCTCGCCGCTCCGCTCAAGGTGGCCGGGAAGATGATCCTCATCCTGTATGCCTCCTCGGACCGCCGGGACACCGACTGGGCGGTGAGGGTGACCGACGTGTATCCCGACGGGCGCTCGATCCTCATGACCGACAACATTCTCATGGCCCGGCACCGCAAAGGGTTGGACCGCGAGGACCTCCTCTTCCCCGGGGTGCCGGACACCTTCGCCATCGACCTCTGGAGCACGGCGAACGTTTGGAACGCCGGACACCGGCTGCGGGTCAGCATCACCTCCTCCAATTACCCCCGCTTCGAGCGGAATCCCAATACCGGAGACCCGTTCCGGAGAAACGACACCCTCGCCGCCCTGGTAGCCACGAACGCGGTCTATCACACGCCGTCGCTGGCTTCTCGCCTGCTCCTGCCCGTGGTCTCGATGGGCCCGGGCGGTGCCGAGGAAAAAGCGGAAGGCGAGCCGATGGTCGTTAGCCGGGTCACGGCCGTACCCAACCCGTTCACGGGATTTGCCGTGGCGCCGGGGCATGAGAGGGAAAGGTTCCACCTTTACGATGTCGCGGGAAGGAGGGTGGGGACTTATAAGGGGGACCGGATCGGGGGAGGGCTTGCAGCCGGGGTGTATTTCCTCAGACCGTCAGCGGGGAATGCTAAGCCTTTGCGGATCGTGAAGGTACGATAGGCTCCAATTAACCCTTATCAAGAGAAGGCGGCCGAAAGGCCGCCTCTTTGGTTTCAACCTCATTTGACAAAAGCGAGCTATCTGGGATACAATGTATCCTGAAGGAGCCCCCCAAGGAGGTCCCGATGAACGAAAAGAAGAAACCCTCAAAAAAACTCCCCCGCCCCGGGGCCAAGCCCAAGGCGCCGCCGGCAAGAAAGCGGCGGGCTTCCGAAGGTCGGCACGAGTCGGAGACGCTTTACCGGGCCCTGGCCGAGGCGTCCCCGGACATGATCTTCATCATTGGCCACAACGACCGGGTGGAATTCGTCAACCGCATCGCCGCGGAAAGCCTGGGTCGAAAGCCCGAGGACTTGATCGGAAAGGCTCGTGCTCAATTCTTTCCCTCCGGACCTTCCCAGCGTCAGGGAGAGCGGATCTCCGATGTCTTCGAGAGCGGGAAGCCCCTGTTCATCGAACACTACACCCCCTTCAAGGGGCGGGACATCTGGTTGCACACCTGGCTGGTGCCGCTCAAGAACGAAGCCGGTGAGGTCGCCTCGGTGCTGGGGATCTCGCGGGACATCACCGAGCGAAAGGCGATGGAGCTGTCTTTGAAAGAGAGCGAGGAGAAGTACCGCACCCTGGTGGAGCGGGCAAACGACGGCATCCTCATCCTCCAGGACGGGGTTGTCCAGTACACCAACCCCAGGCTGGGCCTCTCCAGTGGCTACGCCACGGGCGAGATTCAGGGGAAGCGTTTCACCCAATTCATCCATCCCACAGAGGTTCCTAACGTCATCGACCGTTACCGCCGGCGTTTGGCCGGGGAGGATGTCCCGGCGATTTACGAGACGATCCTTTTGCGGAAGGACGGCAGCAAGCTTCCGGCCGAGATCAACGCCGGGGTCATCTCCTTTCGGGGAAAACCCGCGGACCTGGTCATCGTCCGCGACCTCACCGAACGCAAGCGGGCCGAGACGGCCCTGCAAAAAAAGGAGCGTTTCTTGGACAGCGTCTACGCGAGCATTCAGGACGGCATCAGCGTCCTGGACCGCGAGCTCCGCATCCTGAGCGTCAACCCAGCCATGGAAAAATGGTACCCCCACGCCATGCCCCTGACGGGAAAGAAGTGCTATGAGGCTTACCACGGGCTCCAGGAGCCCTGCGAGTTCTGCCCCACCCGATTGACCCTGGAGACCGGGAGGTCCGCCTACGAGGTGGTCCCCCGCCGGGGGAAAGAAGGCGAGGTGGTCGGCTGGGTTGAACTCTACAGTTTCCCCCGGGTGAACTCGGAAACCAAAGAGCTTGAAGGCGTGATCGAATACGTCCGCGACATCACCGAGCGCAAATGGGCCGAGGAGAAAGTCCTGGAATCCGAGCTCCGGCACCGCACTACCCTGGACTCGATGGGCGACGCGATCCACGTCGTGGGCCGGGACCTCCGGTTGGTCCTGCTCAACGACCGCTTTAAGCAGTGGTGCCGGGAGTTGGGGCTCGAGACCGAGCTGGTTGGTCGGACGATCTTCGAGGCCTTCCCTTTCCTCCCGGAGAAAGTCCGGGAGGAATACGACCTGGTCTTCCAGACCGGCGAGACCCTGATCACCGAGGAAACCTCGCGCGTGGGAGAACGGGAGATCATCACCGAGACCCGTAAAATTCCGATCCTTCAGGTCGGCGGGGTCGCCCAGGTGGTCACCGTGGTCCATGACATCACCAAGAGGAAGCGAGCCGAGGAGGAGCTTCGGAAGAGCGTCGAGAAGTTACGCCAGGCCCTCTGGGAGACCATCCAGGCCATCGCCCTGATCATCGAGACCAAAGATCCCTACACCGCCGGACACCAGCGGCGTTCCACCCAGTTGGCCGAGGCCATTTCCCGCGAACTCGGGTTACCGGAAGAACAACGCGAAGGCATCCGCATGGCTGGGTTCATCCACGACCTTGGCAAGATCGCTGTGCCCTCGGAGATCCTGAGCAAGCCCAGCCCCTTGAACGAGATCGAGCGGGCCATCATCCAGAACCACGTCCGGGCAGGGTACGAGATTTTAAAGACCGTCGAGTTCCCCTGGCCGGTGGCCCAGGTGGTCCTTCAGCATCACGAGCGGATGGACGGATCGGGATATCCCTCCGGACTCACCGGGGAGGGGATCCTCCTCGAAGCCCGCATCCTGGCCGTGGCGGACGTAGTCGAGGCCATGGCCTCTTATCGTCCTTACAGGCCGGCCCGGGGGATCGAGGAGGCCTTCCGGGAGATTGCTCAAGGACGGGATCGCCTCTACGATCCTCAGGTCGTGGACGCCTGCCTGAAGCTCTTTTCCGAGAAGGGTTTCTCCTTTGAGCCGAAGGAGGAAAAGGATTAGCTTTTTAAGTCGAGGTCCGGCAGTCAAGGAAACGCCCCGCTCCAAAGGAGCGGGGCGTTTAGGTTTGTTGTTGTTAGGTTAAGGCTTTTATTTCCGAGACCAGGTGACCGACGACCTCTCCCACCGCCCTTTCCACCTTCGGGGACAAGCCCTGGCCGGAATTGAAAAGACTACCCTCGATCCCGTAGATCACCAGCCGGGGAGGAAGGCGTCCCAGGGCCCGGGCCACCTCCACGGCCTCGGCCACGCCGAAGGAGTGGGAGGAACGATGCTCTAACCCTGTGGGGAGCGGCCCGGCCTGGGCCTCGAACCGGTGGATCGTGCCGGGCACGGCTCCGGAGGAGACCGCGTCCACGAGCAGGACGGAGGGGACGTCCTTCCAGGCCTCCACCAGCGAGGTCCCCTCGCCGTTCATCTCCATCACGCGGACTCCCGGCAGCCTCTGCGCCGCCAGCTTCCGGGCCGCCACGATCCCGGCCCCGTCGTCGCCGCGGCAGGCGTTTCCCACTCCGATGACCAGGGTCTCAGACACGTTCGATGGTGAGCCTCAGGAAATGCGTGGCGCAGGAGATGCAGGGGTCGTAGTTGCGGATGGCCTGCTCGCACTGCCAGGCCAGCTCGGTTTGGGGGAGACGGATGTTCTTGGTGACGAACTCCCGCAGGTCGCTCTCGATCGTTTTCTGGTTCTGGGAGGTGGGCGGGACGATCTTGGCCTCCTGGATGGTTCCCGAATCGTCCAGGCGGTAGCGGTGGTAGAGGATTCCCCGCGGCGCCTCGGTGCAACCCATCCCCGTACCCGCCTTCAAGGAAAGCTCCACGGCAGGCTTCTCAGGCGGTTCGTAGGCCTCGATGATTTGCAGGGCCTCGTCGCAGGCGTACAGGACTTCCACGGACCGGGCGATGATGCTCTTGAACGGGTTGCGACACCCGGGCTTGAATTTGGCTTCCCGGGCGGCCTCCTGGGCAACCTTGGAGAGCTTATCGTGGTTGAGGTTGAACCGCGCCAGGGGCCCCACGAAATAGGCTCCCCGGTTTCGCAGCACGGAATGCAGGGCATTGGAGCGCTGGACGTGCTCCTCGAAGAAGGTGCTCTCGTAGTCCTTGACTGCGATGTCCAGGCCTTTGGTCGAGACCAGCCGTCCCTCGTTCATGGGATATTCTCCGGGGTGGCGCAGGGCCACGAACTCGTAGTCCTGCTCGAACTCCGGGAAGGGCAGTTTGGCGGTCCAGGATACCGTGGCCCGGGCCGCATCCCGGGCCCATTTCAGGTTCTCGGCCAGCGGCACCAGGTCCTTCTTGCTCGGCACCTTGTAGAAGCCGCCGACCCGGACGTTCACGGGATGGATCTCCCGCCCGCCAAGCAGGGCCACGATCTCGTTCCCGGCCTTCTTGAGCCGGAGCGCCTGCTCCACCTCCTTGGGATGCTCCTTGGCCATCTGGATCACGTCGTCCTTGCCCAGGAAGTCCGGGGCGTGCAGCATGTAGATGTGCAGGACGTGGCTCTCGATCCACTCCCCGCAGTAGATCAGCCTGCGCAGGGCCCGGAGCGGACCCTCGACCTTGACCCCCAGGGCGTCCTCGATGGCGTACACCGCGCTCATCTGGTAGGCGATCGGGCAGATCCCACAGATCCGGGCCGTGATGTCCGGGGCTTCCCCATAGCTCCGGCCCCGCAGGAAGGCCTCGAAGAACCGCGGGGGCTCGAAGATGCGGAACTCCACGTCCTGGACCTCGTCGCCCTTCATCTTGATGAGGAGCCCCCCCTCGCCCTCCACCCGGGCCAGCATGTCCACCTTGATGGTCTTAGCCTTCATGGGCTTCGCTCTCTTTTCGGAAGGCGTCGGCGTTGGCATTGAAGCTGCGGTAGGCGCGGAGGAGGTCCGCTTCCCCGACCCCGAGTTTGCTCCACCAGGCGGAGAGCGATTCCGTGTTGGGGGTCTCCTGGGGCCCGAAGCATCCGTAGCACCCCCGGTCGTAGGCCGGGCAGATCGCCCCGCACCCGGCGTGCGTGACCGGTCCCAGACAGGGCGTGCCATGGGCCACCATCACGCAGACCGAGCCCCGGCGCTTGCACTCCAGGCACACGCTCTCCGCCGGGGTATTGGGCTGGCGTCCGAAGAGCAGGGCGCTCAGGACCTCGACCAGCTGGCCCTTGTGGATCGGGCAGCCCCGCAGCTCGAAGTCCACCCGGACGTGGTCCGCGATCGGGGTGGACTTGCCCAGGGTTTCGATGTACTCCGGCGTGGCGTAGACCAGGGAGGTGAACTCCTTCACGTTCTTGAAGTTCCTCAGGGCCTGGATGCCGCCGGAGGTGGCGCAGGCCCCGATGGCCACCAGGGTTTTGGAGGCCCGCCGGATGTGATGGATCCGCTCCGCGTCGTGGGGGGTCGTGATCGAGCCCTCCACGAGGGTGAGGTCGTAGGGCCCCTTGGCCACGGCGCTCGTGGCCTCGGCGAAGTTGGCGATCTCCACGGCCCCGGCCACGGCCAGGAGCTCGTCCTCGCAGTCCAACAAGGAGAGTTGGCAGCCGTCGCAGGAGGCGAATTTGAAGACCGCCAGCTTGGGTTTGCGGTGTCGGGGATTCATCCTTTAAAGTTCCCTCTTCCCGAACAGGTCTTTGACCCGGTCGAAGCGGTACACCGGGCCCTCCTTGCACACGAAGGTCGGGCCGATCTGGCAGTGTCCGCAGAGCCCGATCCCGCATTTCATATTCCGCTCCATGGAGAGGTAGGTTTTATCGGCCGGCGTGCCCCGCTTGGCCAGCTCCAGGATCACGAAGCGCATCATCACCTCCGGACCGCAGACCAGGGCCAGGGTGTGGAAGGGGTCGTAGGAGGCCCGGGGGAAGAGGGTCGTGACCACCCCCACGTTTCCGCGCCAGGCCCCCAGAGCCCGGTCCACGGTCACCAGGATCTCCAGGTCCAGGCGGGAGCGCCACTGCTCCAGCTCCCGCACGTAGAGCAGGTCGTCCGGGGTGCGGGCCCCGTAGAGGAGCACGATCTTGCCGTATTTATCGCGCCCGGCCAGGGCCTGAACCATCGCCGGGCGCAACGGGGCGAGCCCGATCCCCCCGGCCACGATCACCAGATCGTTTCCTTCGGCCTCGGCCACAGGCCAGGATGTCCCGAACGGCCCGCGCACCCCGAGGACGTCCCCCCTCTTCAGGCGCTCAAGGGCCCGGGTCACGGTGCCCACTCCGCGGACGGTGTGGACCAGGACCCCGGGCTCGGCCGGGTCCCCGCTGATCGAGATCGGAACCTCCCCGAACCCGAAGGCGTAGAGCATGTTGAACTGCCCGGGCGCGAAGCGGAACTCCCTCGGCCCCTCGGCCGGCTCCAGCTCCAGGGTGAAGCTGTCCTGGGTCTCCGCCTGGTTCTTGAGGACCTTGAACGGCCGGGGATGCATCGGCTCCCCGGCCCGGACCAGGGAAACCGGCTTCTCCTTAACTGCTGTGGTTGCCATAGATATCCAGAAGCTGTAAGGTCAAAGCTTCGATCCTCTGGGTCACGACGAAGGCGAAGCGCTTCATCAATTCGTAGCCCAGCTCGTGGCACTCCTCGCACTTCGTCCTCAGGCACCGTCCGTTCAGGGCGATGGCCCGGGTCTCTTCCACGGCCCGGGCGTCGAAGTGCCACTGGTACGGAGGCACCAGCCAGGACCAGCCCAGGATGTTCCCGTCGTGCAGGGTCTGCAGGGTGATCGGGCCGCGCCCCGGGGCGTAGATCTCCAGGGCCACCTGGCCCTTGCGGATGAGGTAGAACTCCTGGGCGTCCCCCTCCTCCCGGAAGATGAACTCTCCGGCCTTGAACACGACGTTCGTGGCGCAGCCCACGAGCACCTGGAGGATCTTGGGGTCCAGGTTCTTGAAAAAGGGATGTTCGGCCAGGATGGGCTCAAGCGTTTGCACTGCTCTTCTCCTTTCCTTCCTGCGTTGCGACCGGAACGGTGCTCTCCCGGATCGCGCGCGCCTCTTCGGTGATGTCGATGCCCACCGGGCACCAGGTGATGCACCGCCCGCACCCCACGCAGCCCGAGGTGCCGAACTGGTCTTGCCAGGCGGCCAGCTTGTGGGTCATCCACTGCCGGTAGCGGGCCCGGCCCGAGGGCCGGACGCTTCCCCCGTGGATGTACGAGAAATCCAGGGTGAAGCAGGAGTCCCACCTCCGCCGCCGCTCGGCCTGCTCACCCGTCAGGTCTGTCCAATCCTCCACCGTGGTGCAGAAGCAGGTCGGGCAGACCAGCGTGCAGTTCCCGCAGGTCAGGCAGCGCCTGGCGGCCTCGTCCCAACGTTTGTGCTCGAGGTTGGCCATCAGGAGGTCATGGACCCCTGCGGCCTCCAGGGTGCGTCCCATTTCCCCTGAGGCCTTGGCTACGAGACCCTCAGCGGTTTGCTTCTCTTTCTCCCCGGCTTCCTGATGCGGGACGTCTCTCAGGATTTCCTCGCCCAGTTCCGTTCCGGCTTGGGCAACGAAATAGTGCTTGCCGTCCTCCAGGACTTCGGTCAGGACGAGGTCGTAGCCCGAGGTGACCTTGGGGCCCGTGCCCATCGAGGTGCAGAAGCAGGTTCCCCCGGCCCGGGTGCAGTTCACGGCGATGAGCGCGACCTTCTCCCTCCGGGCCTGGTACACGGGGTCCGTATAGACCCCTTGGAGAAGGACGCGGTCCTGGACCGCGATCGCGGCCAGTTCGCAGGCCCGCACGCCGAGGAAGGCTCGCTTGGGAATCTCCCGGTCTTCGCCCCGGGGCTCGAAGCAGTCCCCCTTGCGCTTGGCCTGACAAAGCCTGGCTTTCGGGGGGTGGAGGAACTGTTTCCAGGAATGGGGCCCGACCACGTACCCGAACAAGGCCTCATCCTGGCGCTTCTCCAAACGGTAGGTGCCACCGTCCTGTCGGTCGGTCCAGCCGATGGGCAGGTCTTTGATTGATTCCAGCTCCGCATAGATGATGGCCTTGTCCCGGACCAAGGGCCCGATGACCTGGTAGTCCTTCCGGGCCAGGGTTTCCACCAGGGTTTGGAGGCCTCCGGCCTCGAACACGGCTTGGGTTTTTCCTTTTTGCTCCGCTTCGCTCATCTTTGGTCTTCGGCCTGAATGGTTATCATAGATGGAGTCTTCCTTTGTTTGTGAAATATTTCAAAATTATTATAACACAAAATGGTCCTTGAATGCTCCAAGAAAATGAGGGGTTGGGGGATTTTGGGAGTGTTCCTGAAAAGGGTTGTTGCGAGGGGCCTTGACAAAGACCCCCTTTTATGTTATCCTATTATGAGCATATGCTCATAATGAGATGCCCAGACCCAGAAAGCCCTGCTGCGTAACCTGCCATCCGGGAGCGGCTTACTTCAAGCCTCGAGGAATCCCTCTCCGCCTGCTCGATGAGGTCGTTCTTCCCCTGGATGGCTTCGAGGCCTTGAGGCTGGCCGACTTCGAGGGCTTAAGTCAGGAGGAAGGGGCGGAGCGGATGGGCGTCTCCCGCGCGACGTTCGGGCGGATCGTGAAGGCCGCCCGGAGGGTCGTGGCGGATGCCTTGTTGCACGGAAAAGCTTTACGGATCGAAGGAGGTGAAGTCGTCATGGCACAGCGGACGTTTTGCTGCTCGGACTGCGGGCACCGTTGGGGAGTTGCCTTCGGTACGGGCCGTCCGGCCTGCTGTCCCCAGTGCAAGAGCGCCAACCTGCACCGGGCCGAGGGGGAGCGGGGTTTCGCCTGCGGCGGAGGAAAGAGGCGAGGGTCCTGCGGACAGGGCCGGGGCAGAGGACCGGGAGTTCAAACCCAAACCAAGGAGTAAGAGGATGACTAAAATCGCGATCGCCACGGATGATGGCAAGACCGTGGCCGGACACGCCGGACGCTGCCGGGGATTCCTGGTCTTCGAGGCCGAGGGTCAGGACATCAAAGGAAAGCGCCTGATCGATAATCCCAATACCCGCCACCGGGACGCATTGCGCACGGGCCAGGAGCACGAGCACGGTCACGGTGATCATGCCACACTTACCGAGGCTTTGGGAGGCTGCAAGGCCGTGATCACCGGAGGGATGGGGCCCCGCCTGGTCCGGGACTTCGAGGCCCGAGGGATCGCCTGTCTTATCACGGAAGTGCAGGACGCGGAACAGGCCGTGAAATCCTATCTGGAGGGCCGTCTGGTCGCTACCAATGTATCGTCCTGCGGCTGCGGACACTGAAAGGAGAAATCCGATGGCAGATGAGAAGGTATCCTGCGTCCAGCCGGCCAAAGGCCCGGTGGGTCAAGCGGACAAGGCCGCTTTACCGGGGCTCTAAACCGATAAGGAGATAAACCCAAGATGCGAAAACCCAGCCTGAACTTCCTGATCGACGGGGTCGCCTTTGCGGCGTTCGTGCTCCTCGCCGGGACCGGAGTCCTGATGCGCTACGTGCTGCCCCCCGGCAGCGGCCACTTCCTCACGCTTTGGGGCCTGGACAGACACGAGTGGGGCGTTATCCACTTCTGGATCGCCGTAGCGATGTTGGCGGCTTTGGCCCTCCATCTCCTGCTCCACTGGCGCTGGGTCGTGGACATGATCCGAGGGCGCCCCAGGGAGGGCTCGGGCGTACGGGTTGCCCTTGCGATCGTCGGCATCCTGGGTTTGATCGGGCTTGCGCTGTCGCCCTTTTTCGGCCAGGTGGAACATGACGGTGAGCCGCCGCACAAAATGCGGTCAGGCGAGCTTCCGGAAAGTCCCGATTCCCAAATCTATGGGGCGATGACCCTGCGCGAGGTGGAGCAACAGACCGGGGTTTCTTCGGAGGTCATCCTGCGGGAACTGGGCCTTCCTCCCGGGATGCCGGTGGACGAACGGCTCGGACGACTGCGCAGGCAGTATGGGTTCAGAATGGATGACCTCAGGGAGGTCGTTCGGAAGCACACGAAAAATAAATGAGTCTATGGACCCAGGAAAAAGATTTAGTTCAATGACATGGTTAATTCGCGAAGATTTCAGCAGACATACTACAGCGATGCATAGAGCGAACACTTTTGGGACACCCTGCTGGAGGCCCGAATCTTGATGGCCCAGTAGTGGCGGATGAACCTCTTAAAGAGAAGGGAGGACCGGTTAAGGGTCCTCCCTTTCGAACGTCCTTGAAGGTTACCGGACAACCACCAGCGAGCGGGTTGCGGTAAGCGTACCGGCCCGGAGGGAGCAAAGGTAAACGCCCGAGGCCGCTGGCCTCTTCTCATTATCCAAACCATCCCAGCGGACCGCATGATGTCCGGCATTCCTTTTGCCCCTTTCCAGAATCCTGACCAACCGGCCGGATAGATCGTATAGGACAAGCTCCACCACGGACGCCTTGGGCAAGTCATAGGCGATGTCCCCTCCTCTGCGGAATGGATGGGGTGATGTCGGATAGAGCCTGGGCGGCAAGGCGACCGGTCCGGCTGGGGTGAGGACCTCTACCCCTGAGCCGTACTCCACGAACAGGGTTACTCCCCAGTCAAACGGGACTCCAACGGTATCAGCCCTGGCCCAGGTCGTGCTGTTGGTTGAGATGAACTGGTGTGTCGCCACGGTCGTGGTGGTTGTATCGGTGCACGTCCTTAGGGAATCTGCGGGGTTGGCTCCCTGCATTCCAAGATAGCCGGCCCAGAAATCCTGTCCGGTGAAGGTGAACGGCGTGCTGAACCGGATCTTGACCGCGAAGGCCCCGGCTTGGGGCGGGTTGAAGCTCCAGGCATAGGACAAGAGCCTGCTTCCGGGACGTCGGCCTCCTCCGCCCGCTGTGGTGTCCCGGTAGATGATGAAGGTATCCGTTGGGCTCGGGGTCATGGCCCTTGCTGCCCAGATCACGGCGACCACGGAATCGACCCGCCCTGGCTGGGTCGGTGAAAACCGGGTTGCAGTGTAGATCCTTGTGCCCGCTCCCTGATACCAGTAATAAAGCCGGCCGTCTCGGAAGATGGAGTGATATTGCAGGGTCTCGGCCGCGAACACCCCGGCCCCGCCACTGGCAGGCTCGATTACGGCCTCACCGCCGAACACGGGCCATTCGGCCCAGGCGTATCCGCCGAACAGCAACACGGCAAGGATCAAAAGCCCTTTTTTCACAGTCCCCTCCTTTTAATGGTCTGCCTTAGAGTTGATGGTTTCGTTCGATGTGCCATTCGTCTCCAACGGGTTCTAATATCCTTCGCTCATCCTTGTTTCCTCCTTCGTTAGGTTCGGAACGCCCGGGATGTGTTTCCGTCTATGGTAATACAGACGAGCTTCTTCATCTCGGGTTCCATCTGTCTCACCGGGGGGCTCGATTCCGGGTGAATTTCTTTGCAGAGATATGATATAATGTTGAATAATGTGGATTTTTTATGTATTTCCATGGAACGCAATCCGAAGTTCCTCGTCTCTATTCTTAGAGAAGAAGGGCCTCAGAAGGTCATGGTCGGTGAAAAGCCGAAGCCCAGCGAACGGATGGCAATCGAAACGCTTGATGTGAACATCGTGGTCCGCGCCAGGCAGGGTGATCGGGAGGCCTTCAGGCTCCTCTTTGAGGCGACTAAAGGACGCACTTTCAATTACATGCTGCGCATGATGCGGAACGTGGAGGACGCCAAGGATCTGACCCAGGAGGTCTATGCCAAGGCCTTTTTCGCCCTCCCCGGCCTCAGGCAGCCGGAGGCGTTCTATGGGTGGCTGAAAGCCCTGGTGGTCAACCGGGTTCGCGACTACCTGCGCTCAGCCCCGGCCCGGAACCGGGAGGTCTCGCTGGAGGAGATGGTCGAAACCTCTGGGGATGCCGTTTACGCCTTGGGTGTTGCTGCCGGAACCCCGGAGGAGGATTTGCTGGCCAGAGAGCGTTCTGCCGAGATGGAGAAGGCCATTAACGGCCTGCCGGACATCCACCGCGAAGTGGTGCTCCTTCATCATATCGAAGGGCTGCCGGTGGAGCACATCGCGTCCATATTGAGGGTCCCGCCGGGTACCGTGAAATCGAGACTATCTCGGGCCAGGGGGGAACTGGCCAGCAAGTTGTCCAGTTACACCGGCTTGAAAGGGGGGTCATAACATGAACTGCCAGGATCTCAGAAAGATCGTTTCCCAGAGCCCGAAGGATTTATTCGCCATGCCGCTTCCCGAAGAGCTGACGCGTCATGTGAACGAGTGTCCGGCCTGCGCGGAGTACGTCCGGTCTCTGCGGGAGCTTAGCGGCCTCTTGGACCGTATGGAGAAGAGGAGCGCACCGGACGATCTTTGGGCCGGGGTGGTGGCCAAGATCAACGAGATGGAAGCGGATAGAGCCGGGGCAGAGGCGATTTCTTTGCGCAGCAAGGTCACGAAGCGTTGGCTGCCTCTCCCGGGATTCCTGAAACCGATTCCAGCCTGGGCTGCGGCAGTGGTTCTCCTGGTGCTTGTGGGCGGCGGGGTTTACCTCGGCAGGTCCTGTTCTCCCCAGCCGGAGGTCGAGCCCTACGGGTACTACGATCAGCACGTGATGCTCTCGGTCCAGGACCCGCTCGCGGACCGGGCCGCGGCAGGATTGATGATCACTGAGAATCAAGCGCGGACGGGCGAAAAGAAGTCGCCGTGAGAAAATCGCTGGTCCTTATGATCTTGCTTCTTATGGGCGCGGTCACCCACATTTGGGCCGCTCCGCCCGGGGGGTCGGCCTCGGAGTTGGTCAGGGCGGCCATCCGAAAGGAAGGGCGGATCGACTTGAGCGGAACCTCGGAGACCGCCCTCTTCACGCCCCAGGGGCAGGTCAAGGCTCAGACCAGGATCCTCTGGAGCTCTCAAGGCATGATCCGGACGGAATACCTGACGGGTCCGGCCGCCGGACGAGTGCTGGTCACCCGTCCCCTGGATGCTTGGGAGTATCGGCCGGGCGAAAAGAAGGTCTACCTTACCCTCTTCGGTACGGCCGCTGACCTTGAGAAAGATTGGGAGATCATTGCCGCCAATTATGCCTTCGAGGACCAGGGAGCCGAGAGGATCGCTGGTCGGGAGACGCGGATCGTGAACATACGGAGCAAGTACCCCGGTCGCCCTTCGCGCAAGCTCTGGATCGACCCTCAGAAGGGGGTCATATTGAAGTCGGAGTTCCGCGATGCCTCCAACGGCCTCACATCCGCCACGGCCTTTATGAGCATAGACTTTAACGGGAAAGCGAACCCAGACCTGTTTTCGCCGCCCTCTGGGATCCCCGTCGTTTCCACCGAGGGCGGTCAACAGCCGGTCTCGGTGGAAGAGCTTGCCAAGCTCGTGGGGTTCCCGCTGGTGTATCCCCGAAGCCTTCCGGAAGGCTTCCGGCTTCAGGGGGTTTACCCCTATCGTTGCCGGCGGGGTGTTTATTCCGCCCAGCTCCGCTACACGGACGGATTGACCAGTTTCTCCGTCTTCGAACGCTGGCGGGTTTGCCCGAAGTGCGGAAAAGAGGTGGAGCCGGGGTTTCCCTGGAGAAGGGGAAAGAGGAAGGTTGCTCCGGAGAGTTGTGAATTGCTGGCCGGGCCGGCCGGTAAGACCGTAAAAGTGGATAAGGACAAGCTCAGCTTCGTGGTGGTGGGAGACCTCGCCCGGGAAGAGCTGTCCAGGGTCGCAGAGGGGTTTAAATGATCATTTCATGGAACCCTCATGCCCCGATTCCGTCTTTAAGGGTGAAAGACAAAGGCGTTTTAAAACCCCAAAGACGAAAGAAAGGAGTAAGTGACATGAAAAAAGTATGGAGCATCGCCGTGGTGAGCCTGTTTTTGGTGGGTCTGGCGGGTCCCCTCGCCCTGGCCGGCGATACAGAGCAGGAGCGGGAGCGTCTGCGTGTGCGGACCGAGGAGCAGACAAAGACCCAGACCCAGGAGCAGGAAAGGCTCAAGGCCCAGAACCAGGGCCAGGATCAAAACCGGGAACGGGTGCGCAACGAGGAGCGGGTCCGGACCCGGAGCGGGCAGGTTGCGACCTCGGACGCCGCGACCGATGGGAAGGCCTACGCCTATGCGCACCAATGGAGATACCAGAACTACGTGGACGCGGACGGCGACGGGATCTGCGACCGCTACCAGTATCGGAATGCCTATAACTACCGCTACTGGCGGGGCAACCGCTATCAGGCTCCCGGAGACCCGACCAATCCCGGCGGGCCGGTGATGCGCGGCCGGAACTTTCTGGACGCCAACGGCGACGGGGTCTGCGACCGCTACCAGAGCGGCGGCTCCGGCGGTGGAACCGGAGGAGACTATCGAACCGGGAGAGGCGGCGGACGGTAAGAGCCATCTCAGGGAGAGAGGGGAGACCTGCCAATGCAGGCCTCCCCATCTGCCCTTACCTTTGACTATTCATCATTAGGGAGAAGGGGTGACCATGAATCCTGTGCGCCTGATTTCCAAGGCTCGGCATACCGGGCTGGTCTTTTTCCTTTTGCTTCTCGCCCAGTCGTCTCCGGTCTCGGCCGTGCAGTTCAGCGGGGACATCGGCGCCTCCGGGGAATTCGACTCCAACGTCTTCAAAGACTATTATGCCGGGGAGGACTGGGTCGAGCGGGCCGCCCTGACCCTGGGGTTTAGCGGGGAATCCCGGGACACCCTGCCCGCGATCAACGATCTCTACTACCTGGGTGAGCTGGCGTGGTTCAACCGCCTTACGGAGATGAGCTACCACCGGCACAGCCTGAACGCCGTTCACGACCATCCGTTCGGAGACGGGCAAAACTTCAGGCTCAAAGCCTCGCTGGCTACGCTGGCCAATCGCGAGATTTACCAGGCCTACGACCACCTTTCCCCCTCGGCCGGGGCCGGCCTTGCGCTCTGGCCCGGGGGCTGGTTCAAGGTCGATCTTTCAGGGATGGGCGGGATGACCCGCTATCCGAATTACACCATCTACAATCAGGTCTTTGACGGGTTCGGGCTGGAAGTGTCCCGGTTCTTCCAGTCGGCTCAGGCCACGGTCATCCTGGGGGGCTCGACGAACCAGTACTTTCTGACCTCCCAGCCTTCGGGGAGCCGTTTCGATGAGGTCTCGGCCCGGGTCCGGCTGGCTAAATCCCTCGGGCCGTCGTTCGGTCTTCACGGGGAATATTCCTACGTTGCGGGCTCGGCGACGACCCCATTGGACACCCTGAACGGAGCGGGCCGAATCATCACCCCGGCCCTGGGGAACAACAGCTTCTTCACCGACTTCTTCTTGGACCGGCGGATGAGCCGGTTTTCAGGAGGGTTTAAGGTCCGGCCGCCGGACACGGGATTCGAGGTCTCATTCGTGCCGTCCTTCCGGTCGGTGACCTACCTCGGCAGGCCGGCCACGGACACCCTGGGCGTGGCGCTCACGCCGCTTGTCGACCGCGAGGATGACATCACGGAAGTGGTCGTTGCCGGAATAAAGTCCTTCGGGGTGAACCAGCCCTTCCGGCTGGAGATCCGATATCTATTCCAGAAGAGCAGCTCCAACGACCAGAGCTACGACTACGACAAGCATTCCTTCCAGGCCGGATTCGGTTACGAGTTTTAGAGCCGTCCGTAGCGGACTTTCCTAAAAAGGGGTGAGTTTATTATCGCTGGCAGCCGTGGCCCCGGAGACGGGGTTGCGGTGGGTTGCATGAACCCGGCGTGCAGCTCAGCCAGCGTTTTTATTTGATATCGTTTCCTTCCTCCGCTTTCTTCCCGCGTGTTTCGCCCATCTAAACCACGATCTCCGCCTGCGCGTAGCCTGACCTTCCCCCGTCCGGTCTTAAAACCCTTCCTTTCACGGCTACCCTCGTCCCCGCCGGGATTCCCGAAAGGACATGAAGGCCGGTGGTTCCGTCGGCATAGACTAAGTGACGGAACTTGGAGGGGTAGGCTTTGCGCGAGGCTTTGGTTTGGTTGAGCCAGAGGTCTATCTGGGTTCCAGCAGGCAGGGGTTCCCAGCGGATTCGGACGACTCCGGGGCTTGGGTTTCTGAGTCTGAACCTTTCCGGCGAATTGGGCTGGGGGATAGATGGGGGCTGGATGGCCAAGGTTAAACCTGCATCCGCTAAGACCTGGTTCACGGAAACGTAGGCGTTGTACCCTGACCAATGGCTCTCCCGGCCCAGGGTGGGGTCTGTGGGCTTTAAGAGCTTGGCGAACGCTTCCCAGCTTGCCCTCTCTGCGTCCGTGATCCCGCCCCAGGCCCGGGTGACCTTGGGGGTGGTCTTCCAGATTTGCTCCTTCCTCTGCGTGTTGGGCTGGCTGGGCATGACGAAGGTTCGCAGGCAGTTGATCCCTCTCCACTCCGTGAACACGAACCCGTCGGCTATCCTGCCCCGGAGGTCTATGCTGTGCAGGGGCGACCTTACCTTTGCCATCTTTTACTCCTTTCTTCTTTTCACGTTTCACCTTTCACTTTTCACGTCCATATTATACTCGTGTTTACCATGTCTTTGTCAAGTACATGCCCGAAATAATTCATCTCCCAGGATGGGGCAATAATTAGTGTGAAGTTAGTGTGAAATTAGAGGGAAGTTAGAGGGAAATTAGAGAGAAATTAGAGGGAAATTAGACGGAACTTAGTGGGAACATGGCGGGAACTTAGCGAGAGGCTTTTCTGCAATGCCTTGCCAATGCTCCTGTTATGGGTTAAAATTAGAGGGTATTGGGGAGGGGTAAGCTGAGAGGGATTAAGGTAAGTCTTTGAAGGACAATGGATTAGCCGTGATAATGTCTCCGGAAAAAGCATCGGCCCCGCTCAAGGCGAGCGGGGCTGAAAATTGTCAGGGGCTGAGACTCAGCCCGTGTTGCGGGACCCTCACCCCGGCCTCAGGGCCGGCGCATCGTCTCCGGGCTTGAACACGGACGGGACAGGGACTCCGAGCAGCTTGCCCAAATCACGGGCCAGGTCCTCCAGGTCCTTTCTCACGAACCCCTCGATGACTTTCAGGATCATTCCTCCCGGCTCGATCAGAAAGGTCGTGGGCACGGTGCTGATGCCGTACGAATTGGACACCGGGTATCCGGGTTTGTCTATGGCCTGGGGAAAGGTGAGCCCGTAGTCCCGGGCAAAGCCCTTGGCCTTGGGGGCATCGTCCTGGGACACGGCCCAGAAGGTGACTTTGCCTTTGACCCCCTGGTAGATCCTCTCCAGGAAGGGCAGGGTGAACTGGCACACCGGGCAGGTGTCCTTGTAGAAGGCCAGCAGCACGGGCGGCTCCCCGGCCTGGGCCTTGAAGACCCTGGGCGAGCCGTCCTCTCCCTTCATGTCAAAGGCCGGGGCCTTTTTCCCGACCGGCAAAAGTCCCATGCATCTCACTCCACGATGTACTGGGTCTCGGTCGGGATGAAGGGATCGAGGTAGCTTAAGGACCCCGCCATCTTGGTGATCGCCCGGGCGATCACCAGCCTCTGGATCTCGTTCGTGCCCTCGTAGATCTGGGTTATCTTGGCGTCGCGCATGTACTTCTCGATGGGGTAGTCCTTCATGTACCCGTACCCTCCGAAGATCTGCACCGCCCGGGTGGTGACCTCCATGGCCGTGTCTGTGGCGAAGAGCTTGGCCATCGCGGCCAGCGCGGTCACGTTCTCGAGCCCTGAGTCCAGGGCCCTGGCCGCGGTGTAGACCAGCTGCCGCGCGGCCTCCACCTTGGCGGCCATCTCCGCAAGGTAGTTTCCGATGGTCTGGATCCCGATCACCGCCTGCTCGAACTGCCTGCGCTTGGAGGCGTACACCGTGGCCAGTTCCAGGGCTCCCTGGGCCAGTCCTACGGCCTGGGCCGCGACCCCGGGCCGGGCGTTGTCCAGGGTCTGCATCGCGATTTTGAATCCCACGCCTTCCTGCCCGCCCACCAGCCGCTCCCGGGCCACCCTGCAGTCCTTGAACATCAGCTCCACGACCGGGGCGCAGCGGATGCCCAGCTTGTCCTCCACCTTTCCGATGGTGAACCCGGGGGTGTCCTTGTCCACCAGGAACGCGGAGATGCGCCGGGACTTGGACTCCGGGTCGGTCACCGCGAAGACCGTGTACAGGTTCGCCGCCCCGCCGTTCGTGGTCCACTTCTTCTCACCATTCAGGATGAAGTGATCCCCGTCCTTCCTGGCCCGGGTCTTCTGGGCTCCGGCGTCGCTCCCCGCGGTCTTCTCCGAGAGCCCGAAGGCGCAGAGCGTCTTGCCCTCCGCGATCTTGGGCAGAAGGGCTTTCTTCTGCTCCTCGGTTCCGCCCAGGATGATCGGGAAGGAGCCCAGGGCGTTCACCGCAAACATCACCCCTACCCCGCCGCAGGCCCGGGAGATCTCCTCCACACAGAGGCACAGGTTCAGGACCCCGCCCCCGTCCCCGCCGTACTCCTTGGGGATCCAGACCTTGAAGAGCCCGGCCTTGGCCAGCGCCTCCTTCACTTCCCAGGGATACTCCTGCAACTTATCGTACTTCGCGGCCGCCGGCCGGACAACCTTCTCGGCCAGCTCGTGGGCTCGTTCCTTCCAGGCCAGGTTCTCCGGGGTCAAAAGTCCGTTCATCTATACCTCCCTATGGGGTTTCACGACGATGCGCTTGGAATATAGACATATATTGTACGGCGGGTCTGCCCCGGGTGTCAAGGGGAGCGGCGAGGCTTCCTTCGGGGAGGCTCCGTCATCCCGCGGAGATCCAGCAGGCGGGCAACCTCCTGGGGAGAGTACTCCCCGGACTCCCGGAGGACCTGGCGGATCGTTTTGCCCGAGACAAGAGCCCTCTTGGCGAATCCCGCGGCCCGGGCGTACCCGATCCTGGGATTCAGCGCCGTGGCCAGGGCCGGGCTCCTCTCGGCGTATTCCCGGCACCTCTTGGGATCGGCCGTGATGCCCTTGATGCAGCGCTCAGAGAGAAGCGGGATGGCGCTTGTCAATATCCTGAGGGAGAAGATCAGGGCGTGGGCGATGACCGGCATCATCACGTTCAATTCCAGCTGCCCGGCCTGAGCGGCTTGAGCGATGACCAAGTCCTGACCGATGACTTCGAAGCACACCATGTTGGTCATCTCTGCGATCACCGGGTTCACTTTGCCGGGCATGATCGAAGAGCCGGGCTGGACCGGAGGCAGGCTGATCTCAGCGAACCCTGTATAGGGCCCCGAGGACAGGAGTCTCAGGTCGCTCGCGATCTTGCCCAGGTCCTGGGCCAGGTTGCGCAGGGCTCCGGACAGTGACACGAAGGGGGCCATGCTCATCATCGCGGCCATGGGATTCTTTGCCGGACGCAGGGGCAGGCGCATATCTTTGGCCAATTCCTTGGCCGCAAGCTCCCGGTATCCAGGGGCCGTGTTCAGCCCTGTGCCCGCGGCCGATCCTCCCAAGCCAAGAGAGAAGGATTCTCTGGCTGCGGTGTCAATCCGCTTGCGATGTTCTGTGATGATCTCCGCCCAGGCCGCAAACTCCTGCCCCAGCTTCACCGGTACGGCGTCCTGTAAATGCGTTCGTCCAGCCTTGATGACCCGGTCGAACTGCCTCGCCTTCCCACCCAAGCGCCGGGAAAGCAGGTCCAGGCTCGCCAGGAGGGACGGCCCCCTGGGCTTTCCGTAAACCAGGGACAGGGCTGCCAGGCGGATGGCCGTGGGGATCACGTCGTTCGTGGACTGCCCGCAGTTCACCTGATCGTTGGGATGGACCGGCCTGTACTCGCCCCGCCTTCCGCCTAAGATTTCGTTGGCCCGGTTGGCCAGGACCTCGTTCACATTCATGTGGTGCGAGGTCCCGGCTCCGGCCTGGAAGACATCTACCACGAACTGGTCGCGGAGCTTGCCGGAGAGCACCTCATCACAAGCTTGGATGATGGCCCGGGCCCTTCTCTTATCAAGCCCCGAAAACCGCGCCAGGGAAGCGTTTACCAGTGCCGCGGCGCGCTTGACCCGCACCGTGGCCTCCACGAACTCCGGGAAGGGGCCCTGCCCGCTCACCGGGAAATTCTCCATCGCCCGGAGGGTCTGGATCCCGTAGTAGGCCCCTGCCGGAACCTTTCTCTCCCCCAGGCTGTCCTTTTCTAAGCGAAACCCTTTTCTCTTTGGCATCATGTAAGTTAAACGTTTTATTATACCACCCCGGTTCCTTTAAGTCAACCCGCAGAAGGACAGGAGTTAGGGTTGAATAAAACAGGGGCGACTTAAGAAAATCGCCCCTGTTTCTGATTGCAGATAGTGGTGTACTATCTTAACTTGATGATTCGCAGCGGCTTAGCGCCATTTCCTTCGGGCTTGAGGAAATACACTCCAGCCGACAGCCCCTCTCCGATCCGGCTTCCCTTGTAGGTCCCGACCCTCCTGCCCGCGATGTCATACAGCGCGAACCGCTCGGCTTCGTGGCCGGGGATTCGGGCGAACGAGACGAAAGGATTTGGAATGGCTTTGATCACTTGGACCCTTGACCCCTCGAATCCTTGACCCCTGCTGTTTTCCACAAACGTTCCCCCCCCATCTGTGGTCTTCAGAATGGTTCCGCCATCCCCCACTACATACCCCGTCTGGGCATCCACAGGAAAATGGACAGACCGAAGGTGGTTGTTTGTCCCTGAGGTCTGGCTCACCCAGTTCGCTCCCCCATCCGTGGTCTTGAGGATGGGGCCCCAGGCTCCCACCGCATAACCGGTCTGGGCATCCACCGGAAAATGGACGGAGTTAAGGATGTAGGTTGGACTCGAGCTCGCCCAGTTCGCTCCCCCATCCGTGGTCTTCAGGATGGTGCTATATTCTCCCACCGCATACCCCGTCTGGACATCCACAGGAAAATAGACGGAGTTAAGGAGGTACCCCGTTCTCTGAAATGTCCAGTTCGCTCCTCCATCCGTGGTCTTCAGGATCGTGCCATAGTCTCCTACCGCATACCCGGTCTGCGCATCCAGGGGAAAATGGACGGAGTAAAGTTCGTGGCCTCCCCATAACTGCCTTGTCCAGTTCGTTCCCCCATCCGTGGTCTTCAGGATGGTGCCGAGATACCCCACCGCATACCCGGTCTGGGAATCCAGGGGAAAATGGACGGAGTAAAGGCAATCGTATGTCCCCGAGCTCTGGGTCACCC
Organism: uncultured bacterium; assembly: GCA_964353855.1. GTDB lineage: Bacteria > Edwardsbacteria > CAYGWX01 > CAYGWX01 > CAYGWX01 > CAYGWX01. The sequence continues at coordinate 44,136 of CAYGWX010000012.1, forward strand.
AGTTCGCTCCCCCATCCGTGGTCTTGAGGATGGTGCCGTCGTTGCCGATGAAGTTTCCCCCCACCGCATACCCGGTCTGCGCGTCCAGGGGAAAATGGACGGAGTAAAGCTCATTGGTTGTCCCCGAGCTCTGGCTTACCCAGTTTGCTCCCCCATCCGTGGTCTTCAGGATGGTGCCCCCCACCGCATACCCCGTCTGGGCATCCACAGGAAACTGGACGGAGTTAAGGTCCCTGGTTATCCCCGAGCTCTGACTCACCCAGTTTGCTCCCCCATCCGTGGTCTTCAGGATGGTGCCCCAGGCTCCCACCGCATACCCGGTCTGGGCATCCTGAGGAAAATGGACGGAAGAAAGCCAATAGGTTGTCCCCGAGGCCAGGCTATCCCAGCTCGCCCCACCGTTCGTGGTCTTCAAGATGGTTAAGGCTCCCACAGCATAGCCGGTTTGAGCATCCACAGGAAAATGGACGGAGTAAAGGAATTCGGCTGTCCCCGAGCTCTGGCTTGCCCAGTTCGCTCCACCGTTCGTGGTCTTACGGATAGTGCCGACATCTCCCACCGCATACCCGGTCTGCGCATCCTGAGGAAAATGGACGGAGTAAAGCCTTTGGCCTGTGCCCACCTGGGAAACCCACACCGCTCCCCCATCCGTGGTCTTGAGGATGGTGCCCCTTAATCCCACTGCATACCCGGTCTGTGCATCAACAGGAAAATGGACGGAGTAAAGGTCCCTGGTTGTCCCCGAGCTCTGGCCTGTCCAGTTCCCTCCCCCATCCGTGGTCTTGAGGATGATGCCGGAGTCCCCCACCGCATACCCGGTCTGCGCATCCAGGGGAAAATTGACGGAGTTAAGGTACCTGGTTATTCCCGAGGTCAGGCTCACCCAGTTCGCTCCCCCATCCGTGGTCTTGAGGATGATGCCATTGCTGGTGAAGTATCCCCCCACCGCATACCCGGTTTGCGCATCCACGGGAAAATGGACGGAGGAAAGGTCGTTGGTTGTCCCCGAACTCTGGATTGTCCAGTTCGCTCCTCCATCCGTGGTCTTCAAGATGGTGCCGCCACCCCCTGCCGCATACCCGGTATTATGGTCAACAAAACAAACGGCGCCCAAGCCATTCCCCGTCGGCAGGGGGTTCTGCCAGAACCAGCCGGCCTGGACGAATCCGGGCAATAAAAACAGCACGGCCGGGATCAAGATGAATTTGAATGATCGCATCGCTTCCTCCTTTCCGTGCTCTTCGGGTTGAACAGACCTTATGAACCTGTTCCAAAAGACCTCTATATCTTAAGGCAAAAAACGAATTTTGTCAAGCCCCGAATTGTAAAAATGGGATGGCTGGAGCGGGTGAGCCCTTATGGGGGTGGTGCACAGGTGGGCGATTAAGGCTCGTGCAAACCGACTTGGTTCTGGGTTGGTTCTGACTTGGTTCTGGCTTGTTCCTGGCTTGGTCAGGCCTATTTTGCTTCCTACCCTCCCCCTTTGGGGGAGGGTAGGTTTCGAGTAAGGAAACGATTTGGGTGGCAGGGTAGGGTTCTCCCTGGCCTGACCGGGTTACGGCCCTGGGAGGCCCCTTGTCCCGAGCCTGAGGGGCTTCTATAGAGAGCCTGGGGACTGTCAAAATGTCAGGGGAGGGATCCCTCGTCTGCTTGCCGCAGGGATTCTGAAACGGATTCCGTACCTCGGTGCCTTAAGTGGGTTGCCGTTTACATTTGTGTCCCCACCTGTGGTATAATTTATCTAACCGGATACGACAAAACCCATACGAGGAACGAATTGAAGCGAATGCATTGGTTGGTCAACGTCGTTTTTCTGACGGTTGTCTTGCTTTCGGCCGCCTCCCCCTTCGCCGCGGATAAGGGGAAAATTCCCCAGCGTTCGGACATCGAGGCCAGGTACAAGTGGAGGCTGGAGGACCTCTACCCGAGCCAGGCCGCCTGGGACAGTGACTTCGAAGCCCTGAAGGGCAGCCTCGACCGTTTCCGGCCTTTCAAGGGGCACCTCGGGGACTCGCCGGCTACGCTCCACTCCTGCCTTGCGCTCACGGACAGCCTCGCACTCCTGTCCAGCAAACTCTACGTCTACGCCCACCTCAAGCTGGACGAGGATACCCGGATCAACCCCAACCAGGAGATGGGCGACCGCATCGCCAACCTCTCCACCCGGCTTTGGCAGGCCATGGCCTACATCGAGCCCGAGATCCTGACCCTGGGAAAGGATAAAGCCCTGGGGATGTGCGACCGCGACCCGGGGTTGGGAGTCTACCGCTTCTACATCCAGGACCTGTTCCGCAGGCACGAGCACATCCTCTCGGACAAGGAGGAGGGGATCCTGGCCCTGGCTGACCCCCTGGCCAGGTCCCCCGGGCAGATCTTCTCCATGGTCGACGATGCGGATATGGACTTCGGAACGGTCAAGGACTCCACGGGCCAGGAGATCGCGCTCACCAAGGAGCGGTACTCCAAAATCCTCGAGTCCAAGGACCGGGCTCTGAGAAAGGAGGCGAACCGGGTCCGCAACCTGGCCTACCTCCGGTACCTGAATACCCTGTCTGCGACCCTGGGGGCCTCGCTCAAGAAGGACCTGTTCCTGACCAAGGCCCGGAACTATCCCACCTGCCTGGCGATGTCCCTCGACGCGGACTCCATCCCGACGGAGGTGGTCACCAGCCTGATCCGGGCGGTGAACGCCAACCTCGCCCCGTTGCACAAATGGACCAAGCTTCGCAAGCGCATCCTGGGGTACGACACGCTCTATGCCTATGACCTTTACGTGCCGCTGACCTCCGGAGAGCAGCGGGAATATCCCTACGAGGAGGCCAAGAGGATCGCGCTCTCCGGCCTCCGTCCGCTGGGCGAGGACTACCGCAAGGAATTCCGGAGGGGGCTGGAGGGAGGGTGGGTGGACGTCTACGAGACCCAGGGCAAGAAATCCGGAGCCTATCAGTGGGGGACCTACGGCAAGCATCCCTATCTCCTCATGAACTACAACGACACCCGGGATGCCATCTTCACTCTGGCCCACGAGATGGGCCACGCCCTGCACAGCGTCTACACCGACCGCAGCGAGCCCTACGCCTACCGTTGGCACTACCTGTTCAACTCCGAGGTCGCCTCGACTACGAACGAGGCCCTGCTGATGAAACACCTGCTCAAAAGCGCCCGGACCAAGAAGGAGAAGATGGACCTCCTCTCCGCCTACATCGAGCAGATCATCGGGACGTTCTACACCCAGGTCTGGTTCACGGAGTTCGAGCTCGCCATCCACGAGCGGGTGGAGAAGGGCGAGGCCACGTCCCCGGAGTTCTTCCGCAAGACCTGGCGCGAGGTCTACCAGAAATACTGGGGGCCGGACCTTGTCATAGACTCCCTGAACGACATGGGCTGTCTGCGCATCGACCACTTCTACCGACCATACTACACCTACAAATACGCCACCAGCTACGCCGCATCCCAGATGCTCTCCCGGGACCTTCTGGAGGAAAAAAAGGGGGCCGCAGAGCGGTACCGCAGGTTCCTGTCCACGGGCTCGTCCAAGTATCCCCTGGCCATCCTCAGGGACGCCGGGGTGGACTTGACCAAGCCGGAGCCCTACCAGCGGACGATCACCCTGTTCGGGGAGCTGGTGGACGAAATGGAGAAGCTATTAAACGAAAATTAATTTAACTGCTGAGGAAGGGCAACGGCATGAAATTCAAGGACAGCAGGCTTTACTCCTGGGCAGGGGGAGCGACGATGATCGTGAGTGCGGCCATCTTCTTCTGGAAGGTCCTTCCCGATGCAGCGGCCCATCCGGAGCTGGTCTTCGCGACCGCGAGCGTTCTGTGCATGGCCTCGGCGGGGATCCTGTTCGTGCTGTATCTCGATGCCCGGTTGAAAGAGGCCGGGAAATAAAAAGGCCCGGGCGGACCAGCCCAGGTCGTGTTATTTAAAGGGGCGCAGAAGGTTTTTGCGCCCCTAAGTCATGGCCCGGGCCAGGCAGGCGAATTCATCCAGAGACAGAGTCTCGCCCCTCCGAGTCAGATCAATCCCTGTTTCTCTATGAACCTGCGTCGCCACAATTGGAGAGAGGCCAAGGGCGCTTCTGAGCATCTTGCGTCTTTGTCCGAAGGCTTTCTTCACCGTCTGAAAAAAACGCTCTACATCCACTTCGACGGGTGGTTTCTCTCTGACCGTAAGTCTCACTACCGCGGAAGAGACTTTAGGCCTCGGAAAGAACGAACCGGGAGAGACCCGGAACAGAACCTCCGGAGCAAAGTGATACCGGCAGAAGACAGAGAAGGCGCTGTAATCCTCGTCTCCGGGCCCGGCTGCCATGCGTTGAGCCACCTCCAGCTGGACCATCAGGACGGCGAGCTTCACGGCATCCTTGTACTTCACGATCCATTCCAGGACTGGGCTCGTGATCTGATAGGGCAGATTCCCCGCCACAGCAAGCGGCCCGCCTGAAACCTCATCGTTTGCAATCTTCCTCAGGTCCGCCTTCAGGACATCCCCGTGAATCAGATGAATATTCCCTCCAGCAAACCGCTCCTCAAGATGCGCCACCATCCTTTTGTCCAGCTCCACGGCAACCACCTCTGAGAACCTCTCGGCCAGGGCCTGGGTAAGGATTCCCTTGCCCGGGCCGATCTCGAAGCAGACGCCGCGACCCAACAGGGTGGCGGCCTCAGCGATCCGGGCCGCGATCCGCGGGTCGGTCAGGAAGTGCTGGCCGAGGTGTTTCTTGGGCCCGAGTCCGGAAGGAGCGTGACTCGTGACTCGTGATCCGTTATTCGGCATGGCTTTTATGATACTCCGGCAGGAGGAGCGATGTCAAGGCGGTCAGGACCGCGGACCGAGAAAAGGACGTTGAAAAAAGGCTCCAAGTGTTGTACAATATAGTATCAATGAAAC
>CAYGWX010000013.1:0-46498 GCA_964353855.1 uncultured bacterium
CTACAACCATGGCGGGTGGGACATCGTAACTGTTTCCCGGGCCATTGTACCGCTGGACCCACTCCTGGGTCACCTGGGTCTGGGAGAACGACACCCCGGAGAGAAAGAGCACGAGCAGAAACGGGAGGAGCAAGGCGAAAGGCGTGAGGCGGAAAAGACGGATGAGGCGTCCCGATAGATCGGGATCTACGCTGCACTTCGAAAGGGCCGCGAACAGCTTCATTTTAAAACCTCCTTGGTTTGAGCGTTGAGGGATGCCAACTCTTAACCGCGCAAACATTATAAGGTTTCGCCCCGGCAAAGTCAAGAAAATTTGGTTGTATTTTCTTGCGGTAACCCCCCGTTCACCCTCTCGTCAAGCAATGCTTGGAACCTATCAGCCAGCACCTTAGTGAGCCTACGAAACTCCTTTGTCAGAGAGACTAACCTGTGGTACTTCAACCTGTAAACGCGCTCGCTCTCCTCTCCCACGGAGCTCACCTTCTCTTCCCCCTCGTCCAGCATCGCCTCCTCGGCCTCATACCAGGCCCGGCCAACCTCAAGAAAGTCAGGGGGATAGGTCGCCTGGCAGTGGGCTTGATAAACCCGGGGACAGACCCCGAAGCGGCGCTTGAACCCATGACAAAAGTTCGCAAAGTCCCTGCAGCACACCGAGCACATCACCTCTTTAGGGGACTCCCCGAAGAACCAGAGCCGAAATCCGATATGGTTCCAGAAGTCCTCTTCGTTCCACTCCCCGATCCCTTTGCCCATCTCCTGCTTGAACCGCCGATCCAGCTCCCAGAAAGCGTATGAACGTCATCGGGCAAGGGAACCAAAAAACGCCCCCTGCGTATCACCACAGGAAAGGCGCTTTCGAGCTGACGAAAAGGGCGTACCTTCAGAGAGAGAGAGAGAGAGAGAGAGAGAAGCTGTCCCTCTCGCTCGGCGTGACCCGGACATCACCTAATCCTCCATTTCCCAGAACAACAAACCTCGACATGACACCTCACAAGCGAACCTTAAAACTCAATTCACCCCAGTCGGAACACTTGTCCGGCTGGCATCAGTCTCAGTATCGAGGGTTAAAGCATATCAGAAAGACTTGGATTTATCAAGGCCAATCCTTCGGAAACGAAGAAAAGGCGGGGCCTGTTGGCCCCGCCCTCAAATGGGTATTGAATTATCTTGCGATAACCACCTTCTGCGTACGGGCGAAGTGACCCGCTTCCAGCCTGTAGAAGTAGACTCCGGAGGGAACGCGGGTTCCTTGGTCATCTCTCCCATCCCAGGATACCTGATGGATGCCTGGCTTAGTGCTCCCGGAAACCAGGGTGCGGACCACCTGGCCGGTGAGGCCGTAGACCTTGATGGCCAGCAGGCCCTCCCTGGGCACGGCATAGGAGAAGGTCATCCCGCCGCGCGAGGGATTGGGAAGGGCGGGCCCAAGGTCGTAATCCGCGATGATCGAGCCCGTGGGCAGCTCGCCCTCCACACCGGAGGCGGGCAGGGCCTCCACCGCGTCCAGGTGAAACCCGTCCGTGGGCCCGTTGTAGGAGCCGATGCTGTCATCCACGACGCGCACATAGCGCGCGGTGGTGAGGCCCGTGGGCTGGATGTCAAAGGACTGGGTTCCCGCCACCCGGGAAGCATTTACCCGGGTCCAGGGGCCGTCCTCGTTGTTCCCGATCCAGACCCAGTAATGTGAGGTGTCTCCGGTCTGAGCCACGACCGTGAAGTCGTTCCCGGTACGGTTCGTGATGCGTGACACCGGGCCCATGTCCAGGTTGATCCAGCCGGATTTCCCGAGGGCCACCCAGACCCCGTCCGTAGGGCCCAGGGCCGAGGGCGTGATGGTGGTGTTGTTCATGCGGTCCAGGGAGTCCCGAATGTTCACGGCCGGGACCTTGTAGGCCGAGTAATTGACCCCTGGAGCCCGGGTCAGGGCGACGTTCACGACCACCGAGGAGTCCGTGGGCACGACCACATTGTTGACCGTCTGGGGGTTGTACCCGTTGGCCGAATAGGTGATGGAGTACGTCCCCGGACGGAGGTAACGGTGGTAGTCCCCGACCAGGGAATCCGAATAGGCCGGCCAGCCCAGCTGGGTCACGATGACCCGGGCCTGCAGGGGGGCGCTGTTCGTGGCATCCGTGACCACGCCCTCCACGCCCTGCTTGGCGCGCCAGATGAAATCGTACATCGCGGGGAGGTTGTGGGCGCAGCAGGAATCGATGGCCGTCTGGGGGGGCTGCTTGATCATGGAGACCTCGATGGACCAGCCGTGCATCCCCTGACAGCCGTAGTCGAAGTCCTTGGAGGAGCCGTGCATGTCATACATCCCGCGCGAGCCCTGGTCGTAAGGATAGGGGACGAAAGAGGCGTAGCGCTGGGAGAGCCACTGCAGGGCGACGCTGTCCCGGGCCCCCTGAAGGGTGTAGGACCAGGGATAGGAGATGAAGTGCGTCCCTCCGTGATAGGAGACCCGGATGGTCACCGGATTCCGCCAGATGAGGTTGCGGAAAGCCTTGGTCTCGGGCTCGGAGAAGGGCCCGGACCCGCCGCCCGTCTCCAGCCGGTCCCAGTTGTAGCCGTAGTTGCGGTTCAGGTCCACGTTGTTGCCGTTGTACCGGGACATGTTGACCCGGCCGTCCGGATTCACGTTGGGCACGACCCAGATCTCCCGGGTGTCCACGTAGCGTCTTATCCGGGACGAAAGGGCATAGGAGTCGGTCAGGGCGTTGATCAGATTCAGGCAGACCTCCGGGCCCATGATCTCGTCCCCGTGAATCCCGGCCTCCCATAGGATCTCGGGCTTGTTCTGCTCCTGGGTCGGGTTCGCGGTGATACGCAAAGCGAGTATCCGCCTGCCCCCGAAGCTCGTGCCGATGGTGTCCAGACGGCAGAGGGTGGGGTGCTGCCGGGCGATGGTGTCCAGGAGGGCGCACATCCAGGGATAGGAGTGAAAGACCCCGGGGATGGCCGGCTCCGGGGGCTGGGAGACGGCCCTCAGGGCGGCGGCCTGCTCGTCGGGAACGAGGACCTCCACGGCGTACCCTTTGGCCCGAAGCGCCTGGATGCCCTCCCCGGTCGCGGAGCCCGTGACCGCGTAGGGCTCGACCCGCGAGATATCCGTGAAACAGGACTTAATGTCTTGAACGACCGAACGGTCCGCGATCCCCACGCGGATCAGGCTTTCTCCCGAGGCCAGTCCTGAAAACATCAGAATCAGCCCGAGCAGGCACAATACAGGATTTTTATTCATTGCGATACCCTCGCTGGTTGTAAGCAGAGACCGTCCCGCCCGGAAGCCGGACGGGACGGTCTCGTGGAGTCAGGTTTACGAGGTCATCCCGAGCGGGATTACCTCACGACCACCATCTTCTTGGTGCTTGAGAAGTTCGGGGCCTCCAGGCGGTAGAAATAAATCCCCGAGGGAACCTTTGTCCCCAAGAGGTCGCGGCCATCCCAGCTCACGCGGTGAATGCCCGCGCTGCGCTGGCCCTCAGCCAGGGTCCTCACCAACTGACCGGTCAGGGTGAACACCCTGAGGGTCACGGTGGAGGCCTTGGGCAGGGCGAAAGAAATCTCGGTCTGGTTTCCCAACGGATTCGGAACCGCGGCGCCCAAATCGAACTCCCGAGGCAGGACGGGCTCCCTCCCGGCGATTTCCTCCACGCCGGTGGAGGTGATCGCGCCGGTCGCGGTCACCGCATAGGGCTGGCCCTTGGCGCCGCCGACCGGGACGTTGCGGCCCTTGACCTTGATTCTCCAGACCCCCAGAGCCGGGGCGTTCAGACGGAAACACTCCGTCTCCTGAATGCTGTCCCGCAAGCCACCGGTCTGGGACTGACCTCCGGACCAGACGTTCCCCAGATACGGGGTTCCGGTCGGCGAGATCACGGTCAGGTCCAGATCGTTAATCAGGGTACGGGTCGCGCGCATCGGACCGGCGGTGTCGGAGTAGCACATCACCACCCGCATGGGATGAGCGGCGTTGGTCACGGTGATGCTGTACATCGCAGAGTCCCCGGTGCGCAGGCCGCGGGTGGTGTCGTCATAGACCCAGAGCCTCTTGACATCCCCCGCGAAATACAGGGAGCTGTCTAAGTTGATCCGGCCCCAGCCGATGTTATTGTCCGGCACGGTGTAACCGGTCACGTTGGGATCCGCCCCAACGGTCAGGACAGCCTTTACCAAGGCTCCGGAGGGATGCCGCTGGACCCCGGTGAGGGTATCGCCGGTGGGATAGAAACCCGCCTCGAAGTAGCAGCGCACCAGAGCCACGTTCCCCTGAGAGCAGGGCGTGGCCATGGAGGTCCCGCTCATGCCCCCGTAGGTGTTGGTGGTGTTGTAGGTCGCGGAATAGAGATTGTCACCGGGGGCGACGAGATTGGGCTTCCGACGGCCGTCCGCGCAAGGCCCACGGCTGGTGTAGGTGGCGATGCCGTTCGCGGATGTGCCGTTCAGCGTGGCACCAATGGAGATCTGATCCTTGGCCATCACCGGGTGACCCATGGTGTTGTTGCCGGAGTTCCCCATGGAGTTGGTCTCGATGAAATCCTTGTACCTCCAGTGGAACTGGTCGGCGGTCATGTCGGTGAAGACGTAAAGGTTGAAGCTGTCCTTGCGGGACAGGCTCATCGTCATGGAGTACGCCCTGCCTCCGGCGTTGCCGGTGTACATGTCGCCCCACCAGGTGTTCATGTCCCAACCGCTGGAGGGATAAGTCTTGTGGATCGTCTTGGACTTGGGGGCCATGCCGTCGTGCAGGCTGGTGCCGCCGTTGATGGAATCATCACCGCAAACCGTCCCCTGGGTGTGCGTCCCGTGCGAGGAGCGGGAGTAGGTACCCTTGTAGCTGATGACCTTGCGGTGGGTGGGGTACTCCCCGGCAGCGGTCAGAGGGACTTGGGGATCCAAGAAGGCCCAATGCAGGGGGTCTAATCCGTCGTCCACATGACCCGTCACGACATAGCGGTAGGTCGTGCCGTCCCGCCAATCGCCGCGAACGCCCTTCTGCCAGATCACCCGGTTGGAGGGCGGAGAAGCCGCCCAGCCCATCTGGGTGACCCACTGGGCGTTCTGGTTGTCCAGGGTCCACTCCGTCCAAGGCTCGATCCAGTCCACCTCGGTCAGGGAGGCGATCTCCGGGATCCGGGAGGCATCCACGTCGAAGCGAACGCTCTTGTTCACCTCGTTGATGTCCCAGACGAAATTCTTCCCGCCCAACTCCTTGGCTCTGGCCTCGAATGCTCCATCCGATTCCCCGGGGTGCAGGACCACGATGATCGTCCGGGAGCCCGCTCCCAACAGATTGTACGGAAACAGCTTCCAAGCCGGCTGAAGAAGCCCCACCCAGCGCACTTCGGGCAGCTGCTCCACCTTGGCCTTGACGGCCTCGGTCATCCGGACCACGAAGGCGTAATTCGGCTGATACCCGAGCACGAAACCGCCCAGCTCGTTGACGTGCTCCTTCCAGCGATAGTCAATCGGGCCGGGGAACTGCACCAGGTAGTAGCCCTTGGTGCCCTTGGGGTAGCCTGTGATCGTCAAATTGGACGGAAGGTTGGGTTGATTGACCAGAGGGTCGAACCGGTAACCCTGAACGAAATCCAAGGTCATCGGACCGGTAGTCGAGGCCGGAAGCACCATCTTTTGCACAGCCGAGGCCCCGGAAACCAGCATCCCGAACGCCAACGCAATCAGAATCGCGTTCTTCATAGCTCTTTTCTCCTATGTTAAGATAACCTCTTCGCCCGGACAGCGAAGTACAAAGAGTTGGGCATCCCTCCTTTCCGTTTGCAACCTATAAATCATACCGGAAAAACTCTTAAAAGTCAAGGACATAAAACCACGAACCTCCTTCTGCAAGAAAATTGGGGCCGTCCCTCCCAGATGTCAGACCGGACGGCCCCATGGAAAACCTACGAGGTCAACTTCGAGGCAAGAGGCTATCTCACGACCACCATCTTCTTGGTGCTGGAGAAGCTCGGGACCTCCAAGCGGTAGAAATAGATCCCCGAGGGAACCTTGTTGCCCAAGAGGTCGCGACCGTCCCAACTCGCGCGGTGAATCCCCGCGCCGCGCTGGCCCTCGGTCAGGGTCCTCACCAACTGGCCGGTCAGGGTGAACACCCTGAGGGTCACGGTAGAGGCCTTGGGCAAGGCGAAGGAGATATCGGTCTGTTCGCCCAACGGGTTCGGAACCGCGGAGCCCAAATCAAACTCCCTAGGGATGACCGGCTCTTTGAGCTCAGCCTCCTCCACGCCGGTAGAGGTAATCGCGCCGGTCGCGGTCACCGCATAGGGCTGGCCCTTGGTCCCGCCGACCGGAACGTTGCGGCCCTTGACCTTGACGACCCAAACCCCCAGAGCCGGGGCGTTCAAACGGAAGCATTCCGTCTCCTGGATGCTGTCCCTGGTTCCGCCCGTGGTGGACTGACCTCCGGACCAGACGTTCCCCAAATATGGAGTTCCCGTCGGAGAGATGACGGTCAAGTCCAGATCGTTTACCAAGCAACGGCTGGCGCGCATCGGACCCGCGGTGTCGGAGTAGCACATCACCACCCGCAGGGGGTGGGAGGCATTGGTCACGGTGATCTGATAAAGAGCGGAGTCGCCAGTGCGCAAGCCGCGGGTGGTGTCGTCATAGACCCAGAGCCGTTTGATATCCCCCGCGAAGTACAACGAGCTGTCGAGGCTTATCCGGCCCCAACCAATGTAAACACTGGGCGGGACGTAGCTGCCAACATTGGGTTCTGCGCCCACGGTCAGGACGGCTTTGACCAGCGCACCCGAAGGGTGTCTGCGGTTCCCGGCCACGGAGTCGCCGGTGGGATAGAAGCCCTTCTCAAAGTAGCAGCGGACCAGAGCGACGTTCCCCTGGGAACAGGGCGTGGCCATGGAGGTTCCGCTCATTGCTCCGTAGGAATTGGTCGTTCCGGCAGTGGCGGACATCAAGCTGGTTCCCGGGGCACAGAGGTTGGGCTTCAGACGGCCGTCCGCAGCCGGACCGATGCTGGTATAAGTGGCGATCGTGTTCCCCTGGATGCCATTGTTCACGGCTGCGATCGAGATCTGGTCTTTGGCGACTACGGGATGGCCCATGCAGTTGGCCAAACTGTAGTTCCCCAGGGAGTTGGTCTCGATGAAATCCTTATGACGCCAGTGGACCTGGTCCGCGGTCATGTCGGTGAAGACGTACATGTTGAAGCTGTCCTTGCGGGAATAGCTCATGGTCATGGAGAAGGCCTGGCCGCCGGCGTTCCCGGTGTACATGTCCTCCCACCAAGAGTTCATGTCCCAAAGGCCGCTTGGAACATTCTTATGGATTATCTTTGCCATGGGGGCCATTCCGTCGTGCGTGCTGGTCCCGCCGTTGATGGAATCGTTCCCGGCTACGGTCCCTGCCGTATGCGTGCCGTGCGAATCATTGATGATGCTGCTGCCCTTGTAGCTGATGATCTTGCGATGGGTAGGAAATTCTCCGGGAGCTGTGATGGGAACCGCAGGGTCCAGGAAGGCCCAGTGCCTCGGGTCAAGCCCGCCGTCAACGTGGCCGGTCACGATGTATTTGTGAGTGGTCCCCTCCATCCAATCCCCACGAACGCCCTTCTGCCAAATGGTCCGGGTCCCGGTCGGGGGTGCCGTGGAGCGCCAGCCCATCTGGGTCAGCCATTGGGCATCCGTGTTGTCGGGGGTAAATTCGGTCCAAGGCTCGATCCAGTCCACTTCGACGAGGCGGGCGACTTCCGGAATCCGGGAGGCATCCACGTCGAAGCGAACACTCTTATTGATTTCGTTGATGTCCCAGGTGAAGTTCTTCCCGCCCAGGGCCTTCGCCCGAGCCTGGAACGCTCCGTCCGACTCGCCGGGATGCAGGACCACGATGATCGTCCGGGAGCCCGCTCCCAACAGGTTGTGCGGAAACAGCTTCCAGGCCGGCTGAAGCAGGCCCACCCAGCGCACTTCGGGCAACTGCTCCACTTTGGCCCTGACGGCCTCGGTCATCCGGACCACGAAGGCGTAGTTCGGCTGGTAGCCCAGCACGAACCCGCCAAGGTCGTTGACATGCTCCTTCCAAGTGTAGTCAATCGGACCGGCAAACTGGACCAAATAGTAGCCCTTAGTGCCCTTGGGGTAACCAGCGATGGTCAGGTTAGCCGGAAGATTGGACTGACTGACCAGAGGGTCGAATCGGTAACCCTGAACGAAATCCAGGGTCATCGGACCGGTCACAGAAGCCGGGAGCAGGAGTTTGTTTCCGGACCAGGAAAGTCCGGCAAACAGACCAACGACCAACGCGATGAGCAAAATCTTCCTCATAACTCTTCCTCCTTATTTTTTTCTTTGGATCAGCGCTTCGCCCGGGCCGCGAAATCTGGTTTGAAGCATCCTTCCTTTCACTATTAAGACCATTTTATCATACTGGAATTTAGCCTATAAAGTCAATAGGGAAAGTGTTTTTACTCTCCTACTTACCTAATTCTTAACCAACCGAGCGATTTTTTGTTCAACGTCGCGGCGGTCTTGAGCGCCGGGGGAGGAAAGGAGATAAGCCCGATACGCTTCAGCGGCCTCCCGGAGACGGCCCTGATCCTCCAAGGCCAAGGCCAGGTTGTATTGGGCAAACGCAAAGGTAGATTTAAGCCGGATTGCCTCGCGGAAGCAAGGCTCGGCCTCGACCGGCCTCCCCTGGCTCAGGAGGCTGTTTCCCAGGTTGAAGTGGGCGTCCGGCAAGCCGGGATTCAGGCGAATCGCCATGCGAAACTCCACTTCGGCCTCGGAAAACCTTCCCTGAAGGTCGTAGAGATTTCCAAGCCCGACGTGGGCCTCCGCAACCGTAGGGTCCAACCCAAGGGCGGCATGGAACTCCTCCCCGGCCTCCCGAAGCTTACCCAGACGAAGCAAGAGAGAGCCCAGCGCGGACCGGGCTCGAGCGTGATACGGGTCGGATCGTAACGCAGACCGGTATTCCCGCTCGGCCCCCGCAAGGTCTCCCGCCTCATCCAAGGCAAGGCCGAGGTTGTAATGGGCGTCCGCGAAGCTCGGATCCAGGCGCAAGGCTTCCCGAAATTCCGCCTCGGACTCTATAAGCTGTCCTCGCTTTCCCAGCGCGATGCCTAAATTGTTATGGGCTCGAGCCAGCTTGGGCTTGAGCCTCAAGGCCTCCTTAAACTCCCGAAGCGCTTCTTCCGACTCCCCTTTTTTTGCCAGGGCCATCCCATAGTTGTTGTGGGCTTCGGCATAATCCGGTTTGAGCTCCAGGGCCTGACGAAAGGCGGCCAGGGCCTCTTCAATCCGTCCCTCGGCCAGGAGGGCGTTCCCCAGATTGTTATGCCCGATAGCCGAGCCCTGAGAGGAGGCGATGATGCCCCGGGCGATGCTCTCCTCGGTCTTCCAGACGGCACACCAGGAAAGGGTGCGCGCGATGAATAGGAAAAAGACCACGGCGACCAAGGCGAACCAGACCCTCCGGGTCCAGCCCCGGGAACGGCTCCAAACAACCCACGCCCCCCATCCCCCCAAGGCGCAGACTCCAAGGGAGGGCAGATAGAGCCAGCGCTCGGCCATGATCATCACCCCCGGGATCGGGATCAGGTTGGCGACCGGGACCAACCCGAAGAGGAACCAGGCGAGGAAGAATCCGGTCCAGGGCTTTCTCCTCAACATTCCTATCGCTGCAACGACCGTCCCCAGAAACAGCCCGAGGCCCCAAAGCACACGGATATCCCACAAACCCTGGGGAACCGGGACTGTGTGCAGGGGGCTGAGCGCAAGCGGAAAGGCCATCAGCCGGATGTAGCGCATGTAAACCTCTAACATCATCAGAAAATTCGTGTAGGGCGTCCCCCCCCACCAGGCGGAGCCGGCAGACTGCCCTCCCAGAACTCTTCCACGATATAACCAGTAGCCTGCTGCAACGACCAGGAATGGCAAAAGCCTTGCCAATTTAGATTTTAGATTTTGGATTTTGGATTTTACGTCTCCCACCACGAATAATTCGTAGATCAGCAGCAACCCGAGAAGGACCAGGCCTGTCTCCTTGGAAAAGCAGGCGATAAGAAAACCCGATAGCGACCCAAAATACCAAAGGGGCCTGCGCCATCCCTCTGCGTCTCGGTGTTGAACATACCCCCAGAAGCCCAACAGAATGAACCCCGTGGCCAATAGGTCGGAGCGGCCCAGGAAGGCGATCGCGGCCTCGGCATGGCCGGGATGCACCGCGAACAGCAGGCCGGCCAAAAACCCCGCTTCGGAACTCCGGGTCGTTTTCCAAACGAGGAGCCACGTTCCCGCAACGCATAAAAGATGAAGGAGAAAGTTGGTCAGGTGGAAGCCCCAGGGATTCCTCTGCCAAAGGGCGTAGTCCAAGGCGAGAGAGAAGGCCATCACCGGGCGCTGGCCGGTCATGGGATAAATCGCTCCCTCCGCGGGCGAGCCCTGGGAAAGGAAAAACCGCGAGGGCGGCCAGAGCCCGCGGATGGCCGGATTCCTCACGATGAACTCCTGGTCGTCCCAGACAAAGCCATTACCGAACATGGGCCAGAAGGCCAAAAGGGTGAGCAGGATCAAAAGGGGGCCGGCCAAGAATCGCATGGTCTTCATGAACCCCTACTTCCCCGAGACAGTCTCCCTTTTCAAATCCCGAAGCACCGCTTCCACCTGAGCTCGAGGCTGACCGCCCTTGGAAAGGAAGGCCTCCAGGATCCCCAGCGCTTCCTCCCTTCTCCCCTGAGGGACGAGCACCAGCGCCAGGTTGATGCAGGGACCGGCAAAGAGGGAGTCCAGCCGGATGGCCACCCGGTATTCCCCCTCAGCCCGGAAATAGTCCCCCTGCCACGCGAAAACATTGCCCAGATTGTTATGCGCCTGAACGTAATCCGGCCTCAGGCGAATGGCCTCCTGATATTCCTTCTCGGCCCGTTGAAATTCCTTCCTGTCCTCATATACTGTGCCGAGGTTGTAATGGGCCTCGGCATAGTCCGGGTTCAAGCGAAGGGCCTGGCGATATTCCTCCTCGGCACGCTCCCATGCCCCCTGGGCCGCTAGCAGGTTGCCCAGGTTGTTGTGAGGCTCGGCATAGCCCGGGTTGAGCCGTAAGGCCTCGCGGTATTCCTGATCCGCCTCCTCGCACTTCCCCATCCTGGCGAACACCACCCCTATATTGTTGTAGGCCTTGGCATAATCCGGTTTCAGCCGGATAGCCTGACTATATAAGCCCTCGGCACCGTCCAAGTCTCCCTTCTGGGCCAGGGCATTCGCCAGATTATAGTATCCGAGGGCGGTACGGGGGGCTTGGGCGACAAGGGCCCGGGCCAGGCTTTCCTCGGTGCGCCAGACCGGGTTCCAGGAGATATGCCTCCAGAGCAGAAGGGAAAGGAGGGCGCAGCCACCGACCAGGATGAAAGCTTTTCCCCAAGCCTCTGCCCTGGCCCACAAAAAGTTAAAACCCAAGCCCGCAATAAGGCATCCTCCCACCGAAGGCAGGTAGAGCCAGCGTTCTGCCACCACCGGACCAGGCAGACCGCCCAGTCCCTTCAGCCCCGAAAGCGGCAGAAGCCAACCTCCGAGCACGAGCAATATCCCCGAAAGGAACCACCCCAGAGGCAGGGCTATCCGGGCATCCCGCTTCCAAAAAAGAAGGAGAGCCCAGAGCATAAAACACAAACTCAGAAAACCCAGAAACGCTTTTCCATCCGAACCGGGGCCGGGAGCCGAAACCTCGTACCAGGGCGAGAGACGGAGGGGAAAAAGGAAGAGTCGAAGGTATTCGGCAAAAGCGCCGAAGAGGGCTTTGACGCCAAAGGCCGGATTCCCACTCCACCAGGTGAATCGCGTCGGCTCTCCGGCCAAAATAGAATGTCGGTAAATCCCGTAGAATAACGCGACTAATACGAAAGGGGTTACTCGAATGACCGACGAACGCCAATTACCCCCCTCAGCTTTTTGGCGAAGCCCCTCCAGGAAAAGGACGATTCCCAGAAAACCCAGGGTTGTCTCCTTGGCGAGGCAGCCCAGGAGGAAGCTTCCCAGGCTCAACCCATATAGAAGGGGCTTGCGCTTGCCCTGCCACGAGCTCAGGTAGGCCAGAGCGGCCAAGAGGACGAAGGCCGTGGCCAGAAGATCGGAGCGTCCCAGGAAGGCTATCACGGCCTCCCCGTGCCCGGGATGAATGACGAACAGGGCGCCCGCCGCAAACGCGGGTGCCTGATCTCGAAAAAGGTTTCGGGTAAGAAAGAAGATCTCCAGGGTACAGCTCAGATGAAGAAGCAAGTTCGCCAGATGATAGCCCCACGGATTCCCCTTCCAGAGGGCATAATTCAGGGCAAAGGACAAAGCGACGACCGGACGCTGTCCAAGCCAGGGGTACCCTGGCCCGGGGCAACCCCAGAGATAAGTAGGCGGCCAGAGGGAACGGATCGCCCTGTTTTTGACGATGAATTCCTGGTCGTCCCAGACGAAGTCGTTCTGAAACATCGACCAATAGGCCCCCAAGGAAAGGAGAGCCAGCAATATCAAAAGGAATGGTGGTAGAAACGATTTAAGGTTCATTCGGTCGGATGCCGGTCCCCTTTTCCAAGCTCCTAATCCTAGCCTCGACTATCCCCCGATCCCGGGCGTAAGGGGCGTAAACGAGATAGCGCCGGTACTCCTCCACAGCTTCTTGAATACGAACTTGCTCTTCGAGAGCGATCCCCAGGTTAAAGTAGGCATCGGCCAGAGAGGGATCGAGCCGGGTGGCCTCGCGAAAGGCCTTCTCCGCCTCCCCCGGCTCTCCTGTCCGCCCCAGCGCGAGCCCGAGGTTATAGTGAACCTCCGCCAGATGGGGCTTGAGCCGAATCGCTTCACGCAACTCGCGAACGGCCTCCGGGAATTCCCCCCTCCTCGCAAGGGTAATGCCGAGGCTACTGTGCGCTTCGGCATAATCTGGTTTAGAGCGAATCGCTTCGCGGAACTCGGCCTCGGCTTCGGCATCGCGTCCCTGTTTCCGTAAGACGATCCCCAAGTTGTTATGTGCCAGGAAATACGTCGGTTTGGAGCGAAGGGACTCCCGAAGCTGTATTTCAGCTTCAGCCATCTTGCCTTGATTGAGAAGCACGTTTCCGAGGTTATTCCTGCCGACATGGCTATTGGGGCTGGTTGCCACAATAGCTTGAGCTACGCTCTCCTCAGACCTCCATGCAGAAGCCCACAGGAAGGTGCGGATTCCAAACAGGGCCAGGGCCAGCATAACGAGTCCGACCCAGGCCTTTCGTGTCCATCCCTGCGCTCGGTTAAAAAGAACCCAAATCCCCCACCCCCCCAGGATGCAAGCCCCGACAGATGGAAGATAGAGCCATCGCTCGGCAAGAATCATCCCGGGGATGGGAATGAGATTGGCCACGGGAAGCAGGCCGAGGAGAAACCACGAAATCCAAAACCCTATCCGGGGTTGTCGCCTGAGAGCCCAAATCGCTGTGCAGAGTGTGCCGAACAGCAGGATCCCCCCGAAAAGGACGTTCGCATCCCAGAAGCTCTGAGGAACCGGGACCGTATGCAGGGGGCTCAACCTCAGAGGGAAAACCATGAGAAGCAGATACCTGGCATAAACCTCGAACATCATTAAAAAATTCTTTTCCGGGCTCCCCCCCCACCATTCCGTGCCTGCGGCCTGGCCTCCCAAGACCTTACCCCGGTGAAACCAATAGAGCAGGGCCACGAGGAGAAAAGGGACGAGCCTCAGACAGGGCTTCAGGAGGGGGAGATGTTCTCGTCTAAGAAGCCAGAGCTTATAGACGACCAAAATGCCGAGGAGCATTAGGCCAGATTCCTTGGAAAAACAGGCCAGAAGATAGCTCACGATCGCACCCAAATACCAAAGCCACTTGGACCACCCGGATTTTCGCTCCTGGACGGCATAGGCCCAAAACCCGGTGAGCACGAACAATGTGGCCAAGAGGTCGGAGCGACCAAGGAAAGCGATGACGCCTTCGGCATGTCCCGGATGAAGGGCGAAAAGGGCCCCGGCCAGAAAACCAGCCTCCCGGCTTTGGCTCATGCGCCAGGAGAACAGAGCGACGAGAAAGACGCAGAGGAGGTGGAGGATGAGATTGGTCAGGTGATAGCCAACAGGATTCAGCCTCCAGAAACGATAGTCCAAGGCCAGGGAAAAGGTCATGAGCGGACGCTGGCCGGTTATGGGATAGATCGTCCCCTCCTCCACGGCTCCCAGGGATTGAAAGAATCGTGAAAGAGGCAAGAGGCTTCGGAGGAGTGGATCCCCCACAATGAACTGTTGGTCGTCCCACACGAAGCCGTTCCCGAACATCGGCCAATAAGCCAGGATGCAAAGCAGGCTCAAAGCGATCCAAAGCCAGAGGGTTTGTATCCTTGGATTTTCGCTCAAGGCCGCCTACCACCCCCTTAATTTCCGGATCATCGCCTCGACCTCAATCCGATTCGTCCCTCCGTGTTCCAGATAGCCTTCCAGGGCCTGAGCCGCCTCCTCCTTCTTCCCTTGACGATTCAAGGATAGCGCCAGATTATAGTAGGCCCCGGTGAAATCGGGTGCGCGGCGGATGGCCTCGCGATACTCCGTCTCAGCCTCGGCGGACTGCCCCAGGTCGTCGAGGACGTTCCCGAGGTTCACTCGTGCCCTAACATGCTCCGGGGCCAAACGCACAGCCTCGCGCAACTCCGATTCCGACTCCGAAAGCCGGCCCTGTTGGTAGAGGATCGTGCCGAGATTGTTGTGGTAGGAGGGATTCTTGGACTGGATCTGGATGGCGGCCCGGTATTCTTGAACGGCCTCCTGAGCACGGCCCATGTCCTGGAGCGTGATCGCAAAATTGTAATGCACCCAGGCCAGGTTGGGCTTCAAACGGATCGCCCGATGGTACTCCTCCACCGCGCCGTTAAAGTTCCCTTCTTCTGCCAGGCCGGCCCCCATCACCGTATGTCCGAGAAAGCTGTCCGGAAACCGGGAAAGGATGGTTTGGCCGAGCGCGCGTTGGGTTTTCCACGCCGAAGCCCAGGTGAACGTCCGCAGCCCGAAGAGAAGCAAGACGATGACCCCCAGGCCGGTCCAGAGCCCGCGGAAGCTCGGTTTTTTCCTGTCCCGCAGCCAGCGCCATCCTCCGGCTCCGGCCAGGCAGACAGCCACGGAGGGCAGGTAAAGCCAACGCTCAGCGATCATTGTCCCGGGGAGAACCCCCCAGAACTTTGGACCGAAGCCGATGAGGAACCAAGCGAGGAGGACGGGGGAGAGTCCGAGGGCAAACCAGCCCAACAGGAAGGCCCCCCGAGAGGAACGGCGGAGAAGGAGGGGGAAGGCTACCAGGCTCAGGAGGGCCAGGCTCAAGCCGAAGCCTATCCAAAGATTCAAACCGGCAAGCTGTTCGAGCTCATACCAGGGAGAAAGCCAGCCCGGGAGGAACGATAAACGGAAATACTCCCCGTAGGCGGCGAACACCAAAAGGGCGTTTTTCACCGGACCGCCCCCCCACCAGCGGACTTTGTCCTCCAGGCCCCCGGCCGTGGCAGCGCGAAAGACACCGTAGAGGATCAAAACCAAAACGAAGGGCAGCCAGCCGAGGAGGGTTTTCTTCCGCGTTCCACGGGCAAGCTGCCCCTGGATCAGGTTCCAGAGGAGGAGCAGGGCCGGAAAAGCCGCCGCCGTATCCTTGGAGAGGCAGGCCAGGGCAAAAGCGGCGAGGCTCATCCCATAGAGTCCCCTCCTGATAAGGCCACGGGCCTTCTGGGAGCCAAGGTAAGCCAGAAATCCCCAGAGGAGAAAAGCGGTAGCCAGAAGGTCGGATCGCCCGAGGAAGGAAATCACGGCTTCGGCGTGGCCGGGATGGACGGCGAAAAGCGTTCCGGCGAACAAGGCGACAGGACGGTTTTTAAACAAAGCCTTCCCCAGAAAAACGACCCCCAGGACGCAGAGGAGATGAAGAAGAAGGTTGGTGAGATGATAGCCCCAGGGTTGGAGCCCGTAGAGGCGGAAATCCAGGGCGTAGGAGAGCATCAAAAGGGGTCTCTGGCCCAGGCCAGGAGGTGCGTCCAGGAAGCGGGCTGGGGGCCAGAGGCCGCGGATGGCCCCGTTGTCGCGGATGAAGACCAGGTCGTCCCAGACGAACCCGTTTGAAAACATCGGCCAGAAGACCAGGACGCAGAGCAGAATGAGCCCGGCCGTTCCCAGCCCTTCCCAAAGGGTCCGCATCTCAGTCCGTTCGTTGTGCTTCCTTTTTCCCGTTGCGGCTTCCTCCCTTTAAGATAACAGATGCTCCTGCCCTCCCCCAAGGGCTCGGGAGGACGGGGAGCATTTTCACGAATGCGGCCTGGCCCGCGAAGGCGAGGGAATTACTCTAAGAAAGCCCGCACGATCTCCGGGTCGAACTGAACGCCGGCGAGCTTCCGGAGCTCCTCCCGGGCTTGCTCTTCGCTTTTCTTCTTGCGGTAGGGCCGTCCGGCAAGCATCGCCTCATAGGCGTCGGCCACGGTGATGATCCGTGCGGCGAGGGAGATTTCGCTCTGGGCCAGGCCGGAAGGGTACCCCCGTCCGTCGAAGTGCTCGTGATGTTCTCGCACCGCCGGGAGAATCAGGCGAAGCTCCTCAAACGGAGAAAGGAGCAGGACGCCTCCCTCCACATGCCCGCGCACCAGCTTCATCTCCTCCGGGGTGAGGATCCCCTTTTTCATCAGGATCTCCTCTTTGACCGCGAACTTCCCGAAATCGTGAAGCAGGCAGGCCATGCGCAAAAGCTCAATCTCCCCCTGACCGAACCCCCCCAGCTTTCGGGCCACCTCCAGGGCGAAGCGCGACACGTTGTTGGAATGCCCTGTTCTCCAGGGTACACGGCAGTCCAGGATGGTGGCTACCGCCTCCAATTCCTTTTGCAGGTCTTCCCCCTGCTTTTTCAGGGCCAGCCGGAGCTTCTCCACCACCTCGGCCACTCCGGGCTGTTTGACGACCACCTGCCTGGCTTTAAGCCAGTTAGCGAAGCTGTTGAATCCCTCGCAGTCTAGCATGATATCCTGGGAATGTGACGTTAACCGTCCACCCTAAAATCCATATGATTTGCATCCCGTTTTAACGAAAAGTTGACCGAATTGCTCGTCGGCACTTAAATGACCCCAGCCCTCATGATGTCGTGCAGGTGAATGATTCCGATCGGCTTCCGGTGGGGGTCCGCAACGATCAGGGCCGTGATGCGATGTTTCTCCAGCAGGCGGACCGCCCCGGCCGCCAGTTCTTCGGAAGAAATGGTCTTAGGGGTCCGGTTCATCACCTCCGCGACCGGAATGGAAAAGACCTCGCCGCACTTTTCCACAAGACGACGGAGGTCGCCGTCCGTGACCACGCCCACCAGCTTCCCTTTCCCATCCACGATGGAGGTTATCCCGCGTTTGGCCGTCATCTCCAAGATCGCATCTTTCATCGTGGCCCGGAGCGGGGTGATGGGAAGATCCTTTCCCGTGAGCATCAAATCCCTGACCCGGAGCGTCAGGCGTTTTCCTAAGTTCCCCGCAGGATGAAGCAGGGCGAAATCCTCGGGCGAGAACTTCCTTTCCTTCAAGAGCGCCAGGGACAAGGCGTCTCCCATGGCCAGTGCGGCCGTCGTGCTCGTGGTCGGCGTCAAATCATGGGGGCAGGCTTCCTCTTCGACGCTGACGTCCAGGATGATATCGCAGGCTTTTCCCAGCGGGGAGTCTGGCCGGCCCAGGATGCCGATGATCGGCACGCCCAGGCGTTTGAAGGCTGCCACCAGGGTGGAAAGCTCCTCCGTCTCCCCGCTCTTGGAGAGGAGCAGGACCACGCCGTCCTCTTCGACAATCCCCAGATCTCCGTGCAGGGCTTCCACGGGATGCAGGAAGAAAGCCGGGGTTCCGGTCGACGTCAGGGTGGCTGCGATCTTCTGGCCGACGAGGCCGGATTTCCCCATTCCGGTCACGATGACCCGCCCCCGTGTGGCGAGGATCGTCCTCACCGCGCGTTGGAACCCGAGGCCAATCCGGGGAGCCAGGGCGGCCACGGCCACGGCCTCTCCGCGGATGACCCGTTTTCCCTCTTGGATGATGGATTGTCTTTTTTTCATGCCTCCGAAAACAGAAGGGCTCCGACCGAAATCGGAGCCTGCGGAAGGGGGACCTTACGGTTCCTCGGCTTCCAGCTCCGCGTAGCAGGACAGGAGAACGTCCCGCCATTTTCCCTGGCGCCTGAGGATTAACTCGACCACCTCGCGCACCGCGCCCTGGCCCCCCCGGCGCCGGGTCACAAGCTTGGCCACCTCCTTGACCTCCTCCACGGCATTGGCCACGGCCACCGGAAAGCCCACCTGTTTCAACACGGGCACGTCCGCGATATCGTCTCCGATGAAGCAGACCTCATCCGCTCTCAACCGGTAGCGTTCCATCAGGTCTTTCATCGCCGGCCACTTCTTGCGACGGCCCTGCAGGACCTCGATGATATCCAGGTCCTTGGTCCGGCGTTCCACGGACTTCGCCTCCTTGGCCGTGATCACGGACACCAAGAGACCCGCCCGTTTGGCCAAGGCGATCCCCTGGCCGTCGTGGACGTGGAATCCGCGCAGCTCCGCCTCTTTACCGGCCAGGGAGGCGTAGTAGATGACCCCGTCGGTCAGGACCCCGTCCACGTCCATGGCGATTAATTTCAATCCCTTCATCACCTCAGCCATTGCCTACCTCATCCGTGTATAGATTCCACTGCCTGGCGAAGGGTCATGACCTCCTCCAAGAGCGCTCTCAGCCTTGCCAAGGGGAGCTGGGTGGCACTGTCCGAGAGCGCCTGGTCCGGGTCGGGGTGCACCTCCACGAACAGGCCGTCCACCCCGCAGGCCACAGCGGCCCGGGCGAGGGGGAAAAGAAACTCCCGCGACCCGCCCGAAGCTCCCCGGGCTCCGCCCGGCCTCTGAAGGCTGTGCGTGGCGTCGAACACGACCGGATAGCCCAAGCTCCGCAGGGTGACCAGGCTCCTCATGTCCACGACCAGGTCATGATATCCGAAAGAGGTTCCCCGCTCCGTGACCAATATTTTTTTGTTCCCAACGGCCTCGCTCTTCTGCACGAGGTACCTCATGTCCTCCGGGGCGAGGAACTGTCCCTTTTTGATGTTGATGGCCCGTTTCGTCTTGGCCGCAGCCTGAAGCAGGGCCGTCTGACGGGATAGGAAGGCCGGGATTTGAATCACGTCCGCAACCTCGGCGACCGGTTTGACCTCCTCCGTGCCATGCACATCCGTCAGCACCGGGACCCCGAGCCTCTCCTTGGCTTTCCGGAGAACCGCCAACCCCTTTCGCAAACCCGGTCCGGCATAGGAGCGATGGGAAAGGCGGTTGGCCTTGACATAGGAGGCTTTGAGGACGAAAGGGATCCCCGCCTTCTCGGCGATGCGAAGTATCCGCTCACCCGTGGTCAGGACCATCCGCTCGCTCTCGATGACGCAGGGCCCGGCGATGAGGAAAAGCGGCTGTCCCGGCCCGACTCGCCAGGTTCCGATGGAGACGGTGCTCACGCCGCGGTCGCCCCTGCGGGGCTCTGAACCTGGCCTCGCAGGTGCGCCAGGGAGGCGCGGACGAACTCCCGGAACAGGGGATGGGCCCGAGTGGGTCTGGATTTGAATTCGGGATGGAACTGCACGCCCACGAACCAAGGGTGGTTCGGAAGCTCGACGATCTCCGCCAGGTTTCCTCCCGGCCAGACCCCGGAGACCCGCAGGCCCTTGGCCTCCAGGGCCTCCCGGAAGAAATTGTTGAACTCGTAGCGATGGCGGTGCCGCTCCGAGATCAACTCCGCCTCGTAAGCCTGGCCGGCCCTGGTCCCCTGGGCCAGCTGACAGGGATAAGCGCCCAAGCGCATGGTCCCGCCCAGGTCCACGCCGATTTGCTCCGGCATGATGTCGATCACGGGATGAGGGGTGCCGGGGTCGAACTCCGTGCTGTTGGCCCGCTCCAGGCCGCAGACGCTCCGCGCGAACTCGATCACCGCGCACTGCATCCCCAGGCAAATCCCGAAATAGGGAATGCCCCTCTCCCGGGCATATTGCACGGCCTCTATTTTGCCCTGGATCCCGCGGTGCCCGAACCCCCCGGGGATCAGGACCCCGTGGACCCCGGCCAGGACGTTCGCCACGTCTTCTTTCTCGATCCGCTCCGAATCCACTTTGCGCACGATGACCTTGGCCCGGTTCGCGATACCGCCGTGGCTCAGGGAGTCGTAAATGGAGCGATAGGAATCCGAGAGGTCGAGATACTTGCCCACGACCGCGATCTCCACCTCCTCCCGGGGATGGCGGATGACCTCGACCATCTGCTCCCATTCCCGCAAGTCCGCGGCGGGCGCTTCCAGCCCCAGGCTCTCCACCGCCAGGTCGTCCAGCCCTTCCCTCTTGAGGTCCAGGGGCACCTCGTAAATCGAAGTCGCCACGTCCAGGGCCTGGATGATCGCCCGTGGAGACACGTTGCAGAACAGGGCCAGCTTTTCCCGCGCTGACTGTGTCAGGGGCCGCTCCGTGCGGCAGACCAGGATGTCCGGCTGGATTCCCACCTCCATCAGCTCGTGCACGCTGTGCTGGGAGGGCTTGGTCTTCATCTCCCCGGAGACCCGGATCGTGGGCACGAGGGTGAGGTGGATGTAAAGCACGTTCTGCTTGCCCACGTCCGTCTTGAACTGGCGGATGGCCTCCAGGAAGGGCAGGCTCTCGATATCGCCCACCGTCCCTCCGATCTCGGTGATCACGACGTCCACCTTCCCTCCCCGGGCCCCCTTGGCGATCCGGGATTTGATCTCGTCCGTGATGTGCGGGATGACCTGCACGGTCCTCCCCAGATAGACGCCCTTGCGCTCCTTGGCGATGACCGTGCTGTACACCTTGCCGGTCGTGATGCTCGAATCCTTGTCCAGCTCGGAATGGGTGAAGCGCTCGTAATAGCCCAGGTCCAGGTCGGTCTCCGACCCGTCGTCCAGAACGTAGACCTCGCCGTGTTGGTACGGGCTCATGGTCCCCGGGTCCACGTTCAGGTAGGGGTCGAATTTCTGCAGGGAGACCACCAGGCCCCGGGACTCCAAAAGGCGCCCCAGCGAGGCCGAGGCGATCCCCTTTCCCAAGGAGGACACCACCCCGCCCGTCACGAAGATGTATTTCGTCGCCTTCTTCGCACTGGGATCAGACACGAGTATATCTCTTTGCAAGGATTCTTTCCACTTCCTTCACGTCCTCCGGCCGGTCCACGCTGGGCCAGCCGCTTGAAATCGTTATCACCTTAATCTTCAATCCGTTCTCCAGGGCACGCAGTTGCTCCAGCTTTTCTATCTTTTCAAGTCTGCTCGGGGCCATCCTGAATAATCGCTGCAGGGCTTCGCGGCGGTAGGCATAAAGGCCGATATGCTGAAGCACCTGCCCCCCTGCCCCTTCCCGGGGATACGGGATCGCCCCCCGCGAGAAATACAGCGCGAATCCTGAACGATCGCAAACCGTCTTCACGACATCGGGATCGAGGAGAGCCTCTGGACCGGCCGGGGCTGCCAGAGTGCTGATATCGCACGTTTCATCCTTTGTTAAGGCCCTGACCGCAGCATCGATCGCCTTGGGTTGGATGAGTGGCTCGTCCCCCTGGATGTTTACGACGACCTCGGCTCTTGTCTTCCTGGCCACCTCAGCCACCCGGTCCGTCCCGCTGCGATGCTTGGCTGAGGTCATCACGACTTTTCCGCCGAACCCCTTGACTGCCTTCTCAATCCTGCGGTCATCCGTGGCCACGACCACTTCATCGAGGAGTTTAGCCCTCCTGGCCCGTTCGTAGACCCACTGGATCATGGGCTTCCCGGCGATCAAGGCCAGAGGCTTGCCCGGAAAGCGGGTGGATCTATAGCGTGCCGGGATAACCCCTAAAACGTCCATCTTACCAGTCAACCGTCAAGCTGTCGAACCGTCTAACCGTCGTCAGGCCCCGAACTTCGCCAGCCTCTGGGCATGGGCCAGCATCAGCCGAATTCCTTCTACGGCCGGGAACCTGCCCAGCATCCCCTTGGCGCAGGAGCGCTCCGAGAACTCGCTAACCTCGTCCGGGATGCAGGTCTTGGCCCGGAGGATGAAGGGCACGGGGTGCCAGGAATGGGACTTGAGCACCGCGGGCGTGGAGTGGTCCCCGGTTACGACCAGCACGTCCGGGTCCAGGGCGATGAGTTTCGGCACCTGGGCATCCACCTCCAGGATGACCTCCACCTTCTTGCGGAAATTCCCGTCCTCCCCGTAGCTGTCGGTCTTCTTCACGTGCAGAAAGAAGAAGTCGTACCTCTTGTAGTTCTCCACCAGGGTCTTGAACTCGTCTTCGACCGTCTCGCCGGTGCGCAGGACCTCCATGCCCACCAGCTGCGCCAGGCCCCGGTACATCGGATAGGTGGCGATGGCACAGGCTCTGAGACCGTAGGCCTCCTTCATGCTCGGGATCTCGGGATGCTTGGCGAATCCCCGGAGCAGCACCGAATTGGCCGGATGCTGGGATTTCAGGACTTCGTTCGCCTGCCGGATGAACTCGCTCACCACCTCCGCGGTGCGCTTGGCCTCGGGAGTGGTCCCCTGGGGAGGTTTGAGCGGCAACCCCTCCTTTTGCGGGTCCGTATCGTTCAGCTCTCCGGAGAGCCCCTTCCCGCGAAACAGGATGACGAAGCGGTGTTCCTTCCCTGGTGTGATGAGAACCCGCACTCCGGAGATCTCCTGGATGGCGGACTGCAGAAGCTTGCAAAGTTCCACGTTCCTCTCGGTCGCGATGCGCCCGGCCCGCCGGTCCGTGATGATCCCCCGGGCATCCATCGTGGCATAATTCCCGCGCACGGCCACGTCATCCGGGGTGAGCACGAGGTCCATGCCCAGGGCCTCCAGGACGCCCCGGCCGATCTCGTATTTCAGGGGGTCATAACCAAAAAGGGCCAGGTGTCCTGGCCCGCTCCCCGGGGTGATTCCCGGAGCGACGATGTCCGCCAGGCCGCAGATCCCATGGGAGGTGATCCCGTCCAGGTTCGGCGTGGCCGCCGTCTCCAGTTCGGTCTTGCGGAGCACCGGGTCCGGGATCCCGCCCAGCCCGTCCAACACCAGGAGGATGAGCTTGGTCCCGTTCTCTATGAGAAGGGGTTTGATGAGCTCCTGGGAGTCCATCGCGTCAAACCGAGAGCCCTAAGTCCTGAGCCACGCTCTCGATGATGGTTTCGTCGATCACCTTCTGCTGGGCCAGGCACCCCTCCAGGAGGGCGTTATCGCAGATCGTATTGACCGTTCGGGGTTTGCCCTTGGAGTACTGGTACATCAGGTCCAGGGCCTCGGGCGTAAACAGCTCGTCATGCCGGCCCCCGATCTCCAGGCGGTGTTTCACGTAGTTGGTGGTCGCCTCGGCGTCGAAGGAGGCCAGGCGGTGCTTCATGGCCACGCGCTCCGAGAGCGGGGGGTCCAGGGCCAGCTTTTCGTCCAGATCCGGCAGTCCGAACATCAGGAACGTGATCATCAGGGTCCCCGCGGCCTCCATGTTCAGGAGCCCGCGCATCTCCTCCATGACCTCCTGGGACTTCAGCATCTGGGCCTCGTCGATGATGATGATGGCTTTCTTCCCCTGTTCGTGCAGCGCCATCAGCTGGTGGAACAGGGCGGAGATGATTTCCGCCTTGCCCTCGGGGATCTCCTCCACCCCTACGAGCTGGGCGATCTTGGACAGAAGCCACATCGGGGTCACTTCGGAATGGATGATGACCATCAGACCGACTTCATACTGCTCCTCGGGCAGGGTCTCCAGGAGCCTTCTCGAGATCATGGTCTTCCCGGTTCCGATGTCTCCCAGGATGACCCCCAGCCCGGTCATCTTCTCCGCGGCGTGGGTCAGCTTGACCAACGCCTTGTGATGGGGCGGGTTCTCGAAGAAGAACCGGCTGTCCGGGGCGTTGGAAAAGGGCTGTTCCGAAAGTCCATAATACTTGATGTAATCCATCGTCTTCCTCCGTGGCCTGTGCAGTGTAAAATCAACCTTTGATTTTACAACATCTTGCCTTTCTTTTGCAAGCCCTATTTAAAATCAAGAGGGCGAGGCCTCTGCCTCGCCCTCCCCTCGTCATCCTGAGCTTAACTCAGGATCTTTCTTTTTATCACTCGTCATCCCTGCCTGCCCCGGATTTATCGGGGAACTCGTTTCAGGATCTCGCCGTTAGCTCGTCATTCCCGCCTGTCCCGGATTTATCGGGGCCTGCCCTCGGACTTTCGGGGCGTAGGCGGGAATCCAGGATTTTTGTAGCGCCGCCATCCATGTCGAAGATCCCGATCTATCGGGAGCGGCAGTAACGAGGGCATCTTGTCCTCGAAAGCATTGCAGGCACAAAGCTTGCTTGTGCCGAACTTTGGCAGGGTCATCATTCTCGTGGAAGCGTTGCGGAGACCCCGGATTTATCGGGACGAAAGTGGGAATCCAGGGGCCACTGAGAGGACTTGATCTCAGCTTTGGAGTAGGTTTGCTCATTCTGTTACAACTTATTAGCTGATAATGACAGGAAAGGAGGGGATGCCCTAAGGGCATCCCCTCCTTGTTTGATTGAATGTTTTTTACTTTCCCGGTGTCCCCTTGTAAATCCTGTCGCAGGCGCTCATGCAAGGGGCTGCGACATAAAGGGTAGTCGTGTTTGTCGGAGCCGTTGGATCAACGGCAATGTCTCTGACCATCATTCCCTCCAGCCCGATTGGTTTCCAGGTTTTCCCGTAATCCACCGACCGATGCACCCCTTCTCCTCCCGCGTAAATGACCTGGCTCAATCCTGGGCGGGGGTCAACCGCTACGGGTATCCATGAGCTCCCAAGGGTGTCTATACCCACGGCGTACTTTTCCCAGGTGGTTCCTCCATCCGACGTTCGGGATAAGGTGTCTTCGTTTCTCCCATGGTAGACCACATAATATACCCGCTTGTCATCCCAGGGGTCAATATCCATTCGATAGTACCCACCTTCTCTAGCGTCTACCGCGAGCCAAGTGTTACCTCTATCCATGGATTTTAATGTGAGTCTATTAATAACGTAAGCGAGTCGGCCCGCATAAAGCACATTTGGATTTTGTTGGCTTTGAACCAAATCTTTGATCTCATCCGGTCCGCTACCGAAAGGGATCATGAGCGCCCAGTTTGCTCCATAGTCTGTGCTCCGCCAGGGTCCTGCGTAAATGTATGAAGTGTCAAATCTGTCCGGTTGCACATAATCTGCATAAAGATTGGTCAACTGAGACCATGAGCTCCCGCCGTCTCTGCTTCGCCAGACGCCTCCTCCTGCGCATGCAGCGTATATCACTTGGGGGGAGTTAGGGTCAATGGCCATTCCACCCCACGCTCCCAGCGCCCACACCTTTGTAAAGCTTCCCCCACCGTCGTAACTCTTCCATATTCCTCCAGAATCGTTCCTTGATGCCACGTAAACTATGCTCCCGTTTTTGGGGTCTACAATAATGGCCTGGGCTTCAACCCCTCCCCAGTTCAGCTTCGTCCACGTCCAGACCGTATCCTGCGGTGGTGGCAGAGGTGGGGGTGGTGTGTAGCGGTAAGCCTTGAGAGGGCTCTGCTTGGAGCAAGTGCATACTGTGCAAATCAATAGGGCGATGACTAATAGTCTGTTCTTCATGATTGTTTGGAAAGTCCTGCCTGTTCGCATTGAATTATTGTAAGGCATCTTGCTCATTTTGTCAAATCCTTTCGTTTGCACTTTTCAAGTCATGTATGCTCTATGAACCCCTATTAAGTATATCACAAAGAACCTTATCAAAATCTTATCACCTTGCCATAAATTGTATTTCATATCCTTTTACATCTTGATATTATTTCACTTATCGCTCATCATGTATTTTGTAATCTCGTTTAGGAGATGGACAAAACCCTTTAGGTGGTATATAAGTAGAGTAAGAAGGAGGGAATTATATAGCAAAAAAGATGTTCCTTCCGGTTTCGGCTCCTCCTCTCTGTCGAAGTGGAGCGGAGATCCCGATCAATCGGGAATTTCAGCCACAGACCTTTTCCTCCGTTTCCCTGGTCTCCGATTTCCCCTGAAAAAGGGAACCAACGGAAATCCAAAGGGTTTGGGGTTATAACTCATCAACTCACCCCCTCACGAACTTCCCCCTTCTCCCTACGGGAGAAGGGGGTAAATCCTGCCAGGAAGCTGAGGAAGGTAACAGGAAGGGAACAGGGAGGGTTGTGGGCGTGCAATGGGTTTCCAGTGGGGGTGCAACGGGCTTTCAAGCCTCCCCTGCCCCTGGAAGGGGGCGCTTCTTTCCGGGGTATGGCTCGCCAAACCCACTGCAGCCCCCTTGCGTTTTTTCCCCCTTCCGGGGTATACTTAATCACAATCTGATAACCCTGACAAGGAGGTAACGATGGGAGGCATTCTGACGACAACGTTCTGCCTCGTGCTATTCGCCATCTTCGTCGGCCTGATCCTGCTCTTCTCGATGATCAAGGTCGTCAAGGAGTACCAGCGGATCGTGGTCTTCCGCCTCGGCCGCTGCATCGGCGCAAAGGGCCCGGGGCTGGTCATCCTGATCCCGATAGTGGATGTGCCGGTCTGGGTGGACCTCCGGGAGTCTTTCCTCGAGATCCCACAGCAGACCTGCATCACCAAGGACAACGCCCCGATCTCCATCGACTTCCTGATCTACTGGAAGGTCCAGGTTCCTGAGGCCTCGGTGGTCCAGGTCAAGGATTTTGCCGGGGCCTCCCAGGGGATCGCCACCACCACCCTGCGCGCCATCGTGGGCGACATCCCCCTGGACGACGTCCTGGCCAAGCGCGAGCAGATCAACCTGGTCCTGCGCACCAAGCTGGACGAGGTCACCGAGCGCTGGGGGGTGAAGGTCAGCTCGGTCGAGATCCGCGAGATCGTGCCGCCGCGCGAGGTCCAGGATGCGATGAACAAGCAGATGGCCGCGGAGCGGACCCGCCGCGCCATGGTCATCGAGGCCGACGGCAAGAAGTCCGCCACCATCACCGTCGCGGAAGGGGACAAGCAGTCCAACATCCTGAAGGCCGAAGGGGACCGGCAGGCGGCCAGCTTGAGGGCCGAGGGCTTCGCCCTGGCCCTGGCCAAGATCTACGAGGTCGCCAAGACCGTGGACTCCAAGACCATGAGCCTGCAGTACCTCGAGGCCCTGAAGGCCCTGGGCATGAGCCCGGCCACCAAGTTCGTGATCCCCACCGAGTTCACCAATCTGCTTAAGCCCATCCTCGGGCAAACGAGCGAGGGCATGAAGTGATCTTAGAGGAGAACTCTCCTCCGCTCTCCCTGGAATGGAAAGTTTGGCCGGCAAAGGAAAGGCCGCTGTTATCTTTCGGGCTCATAGTGTTTCTGTTTGCGATCTGGGTCGCGGTCGGGTATTTCTACCGCGAAGGGGTATGGGTCCTTTTGGCTTTTGTCCTCCTCTCCGGTGCCGTGGCCCCTTACTTCGTGATCACCCGCTACCGCCTGGATGAGGAGGGCGTTTCCATCAAGCGTTACGTGACCACGATGAAGAAGCGCTGGGAGGAACTGAGGAGCTACTATCCGGACAAAAATGGCGTCCTGGTCAGCCCCTTCGCCAAGCCCTCCCGTCTGGAGAACTTTCGGGGAGTCTATCTGCGTTTCGGGGGAAACCGGGAGAAGGTGCTGGCGGTCTTGGAACAGAACATCGGTCAGAGGAAAAAGGAGCCATGAAGATCCTGCTGGTGGGAGGCGGGGGTCGGGAGCATGCCCTGGCTTGGAAGCTCAAGCAGAGCCCTCTTCTAAAAGAGTTGTACTGCGCCCCGGGCAATCCCGGGATGGCTGAATTAGGGAACTGCATCGGCCTCAAAGCAAACGATATCCCTGGGCTCTTGGCCTTCGCGAAAGAGCAGCGCATAGACCTCACGGTGGTCGGACCCGAGGATCCACTGGCCCAGGGCATTGTGGATGCCTTCGAGAAGGACGGCCTCAAGATCTTCGGGCCCAGCCGGTCCGCCGCCCGGCTGGAATCCAGCAAAGCCTTCGCCAAGCAGCTCTTGGAGAAAAAGAACGTTCCGGCCTCCAATGGGGCCATCTTCTCGGACTGGGAGACCGCGGTCCTGTTCATCCGGACCCACGGCGCGCCCGTGGTCGTGAAGGCCGACGGCCTGGCCGCGGGCAAGGGGGCCGTGGTCGCGAGAACCGAGCAGGAGGGTTATGCCGCCCTGGAGATGATGATGAAGGAGAACGCCCTGGGAGAGGCCGGGAAGACCGTGGTCATCGAGGAATTCCTGGAGGGAGAGGAAGCCTCGGTCCTGGCCTTCGTGGACGGCGAGCACGTGCTTCCGCTGCTTCCGGCCCAGGACCACAAGCCTGTCTTCGACGATGACAAGGGGCCGAACACCGGCGGCATGGGGGCCTACGCCCCGACCGGGGCGGTCAAAGAGCCGCATTCTCAAGTCATCCTGGACAAGATATTTCATCCCACCCTGGAGGGGTTGAGGGACGAGGGCGTGACCTACCGGGGGATCCTGTATGCCGGGCTGATGATGACCCGGGAAGGCCCCCGGGTCATCGAATACAACTGCCGGTTCGGGGACCCCGAGGTCCAGCCCCTGATGATGCTTCTGGAGAACGACCTCCTGGAACTGCTCCTCGCCACCTGCGAGGGCAGGCTGGACAAGATCGTTCTGAAATGGAAGCCGGGCGCTTCGGTCTGCGTGGTCCTGGCCTCCAAAGGCTATCCCGGCGCTTACGAAAAGGGCCAGGAGATCACCGGAATCGCGGAAGCTGAGAAGGAGGGTGCCGTGGTCTTCCACGCCGGCACGGCCGAGACGGAGGGAAAACTGTGCACCGCCGGGGGCAGGGTGCTGGGGGTCACGGCCCAGGGTGAGACCTTCACCAAGGCCCTGGATAAAACCTACCGCGCCGTGGGGAAGGTCCGATTTGAGGGCGCCCACTTTCGGAAAGACATCGGCTTGCGGGAGTATCTGAGGCCTTAATTCATGACAACCAACGAGGGCCGCTTATGAGCGGCCCTCGTTCCTTTATTCTGACAGTAGAGTCGCGAAACCGGTCCGGGTTACCCGCCTTCCCCATGCCTTCCGGCATCCCGGGTTCCGCCCGTGGCCAGCACCTTGTTCTCGATCTTCTTCTCGCTCTCTCCGTAGCGCGGCCGGTAGCCCAGGTTCCAGGCCTTGATCCTGAGCCGCTGCATCAGGTCCGCCTTGGCCACGACCCGATCCTCCCGGGCGTAGGACGACATCTCGTAGTCCTCGCTCATGACGAGCGCCTCCTCCGGGCAGGCGTCCACGCACAGCCCGCACATCACGCAGCGCAGGAGGTCTATCTCGAACACCCCGGGGCACTTCTCGATCCTTTTGTCCGGGATCTCCCCGGCCTCGATGTGGATGCAGTGCGCCGGACAGGCTGTGGCGCAAAGCATGCAGGCCACGCACTTCACGCTGCCGTCCTCGCGCTGGGTGAGGATGTGCACCCCCCGGAAGCGCTCCGAGTACTTGCGGTGCTGCTCGGGATACTGCACTGTGGGGGCATCGCCGAGGAACATGGTCTTGACGAACTCCTTCATCGTCACGGAGAGCCCCACGAGGATGGCCGCCCGGTGGACCTTGGCCTCCGGGACCAGCTTGACCTTGTAATCTACCTGATAGTTATCAGACATCGCTTCCTCTTTACTTTATCGGGACGACCATGCCTGTGCTTGGCAATCCGGCCAGCGTCAATTCCTTGAACGCCGGAACCTCGCCGACCAGCATCTTGAACGCGTCCGCGGCAGAGTTTACGTCCAACTCTCTCCCCGCTTTCTTGAACAGGGAAGCCATGATCTGCCAACCCGGCTTGGCGTCTTCCCGGGTCGGGAAGCAGCGCTGGATCATCTGCACCCTTCCCTCGTGATTGGTGAACGACCCGTCCTTCTCCACATAACTGGCCTGGGGCAGGATGAGATGCACCAGGTCCAGTTCCGGGATGCGGTGCGTGGCAAAGGCCGCGCTGAACTCCACTTTGGACAGGGCCTCTTTAAGCTTGACCTGGTCCGGATACCGCGCCAGCCACTCCTGGGATTGGAAGACGAGGGCTTTGACCTTCCCCCCTCTTGCGGCCTCGAGGATCTCCTCGGTCCCTTTCTCGCCCCGCTTCGTCAGAGCAGCGAGGATGAGGAATGCCCCCCGACTGTTGGGGTTCTTGTCCGCCCGCCTCAGGATCTCATCCTCACGGGCTTCGATTTGCTTGTAGCCCTCACCGACCCGCCAATCCACCAGGCTCGTGCCGATCACATCCTTGAAATACCTGGCGAACAGGTAAATCTCCTCATTCGTGGCCTGCGGTGAGGCGATCCCTGCAACGGCCTCGGCCCCGTGCCTGGCTTTGAGGTCCGTAAGTTTCTGGTGCAGGAGTTCCAGCGCTTCCCCGTAATCCGACCAGGTGAGCTTCCCATCCTTCCTGACCAGCGGCTCATACAGCCTGTTCTCGGCCCCGAGTGATTTGTACCCCGTCCGCCCTTCGTCGCATATCCAGGACTGGTTCAGCTCATCGTTTCTCCGGGGCCGGATGCGGTAGACCTCCCCCCCGGGATGATACACGTCCGGCATCCCCTTGTCCTGGCCCAGGGAATGAGTCGCGTCGCTCGTGGCGTACTCCCGTTCGTGGTGGTCCACCCAGATGTTGCACCCCGTCGCGCACAGCGGACAGACCGAGGGCGTGCTCTTGAGGAACCAGACCCGCATCTTGAACCGGAAATCCTTGGAGGTCAGCGCGCCCACCGGGCAGAGGTCCACCACGTTCCCGGAGTAGGCGTTCCGGAGGGGCTCGTCATCCAGGGTCCCGATCTCGGTATGGTCCCCCCGTTTGAAGAACTGCAGCTCGTGGGTCTTGGTCACCTCGTCCGTGAACCGCACGCAACGCGAGCACAGGATGCATCGCTCCGTGTCCAGCACGACCAGGGGCCCGAGGTCTATGACCTTGCGTTTCCGCACCTTGTCCGAGAGGCGCACCCGGCTTGAGTGCATGCCGTAGCGCATGTAGTAGTCCTGCAAACCGCACTCCCCGGCCTGGTCGCAGACCGGGCAGTCTATGGGGTGGTTGATGAGCTCCATCTCCAGGGTCGCCCGCACGGCCTGTTTGGCCTTCTCGGACTGGGTGCGTACGACCATCCCGTCCGCGACCTGGGTCTGGCAGGCGATCTGGAGCTTGGGAGCCTTCTCCACCTCCACCAAGCACATCCGGCAGTTCCCCGCGATGGAGAGGTGGGGATGATAACAGTAGTGCGGAATGGCGAAACCAAGCTTCTCTGCGGCTTGCAGGATGGTCGTTCCGGCCGGAACCTCAATCGGTTTTTCGTTGATCGTCACTTTGGGCATTAATATAACCTCTAATTATTACTTATTTGATGATTCTTGGTTAGTGCTCTTTTGTCTTATATAAAGAGAATTGCGGTTTTATTACACTAATAGCGAATCCCTCTCTCATTTCTCGTTCCCGATAGTCTGGAACTACGTCAAAACGGACAAGGCAATGTTGTTTTAAATACTCTTTGGCTGAAGCTAGATCCCTTGCTCGTTTGTGCTTAATTAAAGCCACTTTAATCTGTGAAGCATTTTTATCTCCCTGGAATTGGTTGGTGTAAATCCTTTGTCTAAGATTACTAGACAAACCTATATAGGTTATTTCATCACGGCCTTCCCATAAATCAGAGATAAAATAAATACCACCTTCATTAGGGATTTGAGAAGGAGAAATTGAAGCGAATTTTATTGGTTCGCGTTTCAGTATATCATCGAGCCACTTAGTAA
Source organism: uncultured bacterium (assembly GCA_964353855.1). Classification (GTDB taxonomy): domain Bacteria; phylum Edwardsbacteria; class CAYGWX01; order CAYGWX01; family CAYGWX01; genus CAYGWX01. The sequence continues at coordinate 31,758 of CAYGWX010000013.1, forward strand.
GATCATAAATCCTTTGGAGATCAATCATTTATACCCCCTATCTTGGATTTACTTTTTCCGTCTCCGGGAGGCCGCGCCGCAGCCGAAGACGTACACGGCGATCGCCACCACGAGGTGCACCCAGAACCAGGGGCTTGCGCCCATGTTCTCGTAGATGTAGATGACCACCAGAGCCCGGGGCAGGAACGCGGCCAGGAGCAGGTCTCCGATGAGCGGGATGTTGTTCACCGGGATTCCGTGTGTTAGGTAGGCGATCAAGAGGGTGATCCTCGGCACGAACAGGGAAAGCACCAGGAACCAGGTCGCGATCTCGGTATGCAAAGCTCCTCCTATCGTTCTCTCTCGTCGGAACTCATAACCCCAGGAACACGATCGCCGCCCCGCACAGGGTGATCGCCGCTCCGGCGATGGCGTGGGTGTAGCGCTCCACCTTGCCCAGGGGCAGGAAGCTGATCCCGAACGTGGACAGGAGCACGATGCCCATCATGGTCAGGATGGTCACACCCCCGAAGACAAAGGTGACCAGGGCCAGGCCGCCCCAGCTGCTCCGGGCGGCGGGGTACATCAAAATGGGGATCAAGGGCTCGCAGGGCCCGAACACGAACACGGTGAACAGGACCCAGGGAGTGATGTTGACCCGGTCCCCGGCCTCGTGAACGTGCGTATGCTCCTCGTGGTGGTCGTGGGTGTGGACGTGTCCGGAATCGTCCCCGTGGTTGTGCCAGTGCTTGTGGGGCTTGTTCCGTATGGCCCGGCGCAGGCCCCAGGCGAAGTAGACCAGGCCGAAGGCAATCAGGAGCCAGGCCGCGATGTTCCCCCGGAAGGACTCGATGGCGACTAAGCGGTGTACCGCGACGCCCAGGGCGATGCCGATGAGGCCGAGGACCACGGAGCTCCCGATGTGCCCCAGCCCGCACAGGAACGTGATCCAGCCCGTCTTGGCCAGCGACCAGCGCCGCGCCCGGGCCATCATGATGAACGGCAGGTAGTGGTCCGGCCCGAACAGGGTGTGGAAGAAGCCCAGAGAGGCTGCCGTGATGGCGAGGAGTGTCAAATCATGGGACATTTTATTGACATTAAACCTTTGTTATCCTATAGGATTTCCATATGCAAACTTCCATGCCAAGAATTTACCAGTTCCGATGATGTATAAAAACTGTAACACAAAACAACTCGCTATAAGTAAGCCTAACTTGATTAAACTAAGTTTTGATACCAATTTTAACGATACTATTTCAACTGTGAAATACAATAAAAAGAAAAGAAGAAATAGAATGAATGGACAATCTGGTCTTATCAGTGGAGCGTCCACGACGACAACCACAGTACTAACCAATCCCGTAAGGTAGAATCCTACAAATGCGATAAAGGTAACAAAAATAGCCTTCCTGCCCATCAACTGGCTGCTATCTGTTTTTTGAAAGGCCAACACAACCAACCTACACAAAAGATAAGGGATTACTGTGAAAAGTAGTAAAATACTAAAGTAAAAGAAAAAGAAACCCCATTCTATCATTTGTTAGCCTTGAATAAGTTTCGTATCTTACAGCCTAAGACTACCCCTATGCCTCTCGTAAATGAGCCGGGAGGCCCTAATGGGGTGGTCTAACGGCCCTAGGGAGGGTTTACAGGAGTGGTACAGAGGGGCGGGAGCATACCGGGTTGGTTCTGACTTGGTTCTGGATTGGTTCCGGGTTTGTCCTGGCTTGGTCCTGGCTTGGTCGGGCCTGTTTTCGGCTCCTACCCTACCCCTTTGGGGTAGGGTAGCTTTTGGAAAGAGGGGGATGTTTTGGGTCAGGTAAGGGTTTTCCCCTACCTCCGCACCTCTATAGTCTCTGACAGGCCTTATTTCGCTTTTAAAGGGCATTCCTGTGGTAACCAATGAGCCGTTCAACCGCCCTATCCTCTGTGGAGTGCACACCGACCCCCGTCCTTGATGTGCTGCTCGAACTCCTCCCGGAACTTGGTCACGAACGACTTGAGCGGCCAGGCCTGGGCCTCGCCCATCGGGCAGATGGTCCGGCCGTCTATATTGAACGCGATGTCCAAGAGCAGGTCCACGTCGCTCATCTCTCCCTTGCCGTCCAGGATGCGGTGGAGCACGCGCTTGGCCCAGCCCGAGCCCTCCCGGCACGGGGTGCACTGCCCGCAGGATTCGTGGGCGTAGAAGTCGGTGATGACCGAGATGCTCTTCACCATGCAGGCGGTCTCGTCGAACACGATCATCCCGCCCGAGCCCAGCATGGACCCCTTCTGGGCTATGGACTCGTAGTCCAGGAGCATCCCCTCGGTCTCTCTGGCCGTCATCACGTAGCCCGAGCTCCCTCCCGGAATCAGGGCCTTGAGCTTCCTTCCTTTTCTTACCCCGCCGCAATGCTCCTGCAGGAATTTGTCGAAGGGATGGCCCATCTCCACCTCGTACACCCCCGGCTTCTCGACATGCCCGGACACGCTCCAGAGCTTGGTCCCCTTGCTCTTCTCGGTTCCCATCCTGGCATAGGCCTCGCTGCCTTGCGTGATGATCCAGGGCAGGCTGGCCAGGGTCTCCACGTTATTGATCACCGTAGGGCATTTGTATAACCCCTCGACCGCCGGGAACGGCGGCTTGAGCCGGGGATAGCCCCGCTTGCCCTCGATGGATTCCAGCAAGCCCGTTTCTTCCCCGCAGATATAGGCCCCCGCGCCTCGGAACACGATGATGTCGCAGTCGAACCCGCTCCCCAGGATCTTCTTCCCGATATAGCCTCCCTTGCGGGCCTCCTCGATGGCTTCGGTCAGGACTTTGGCCGGGTACACGAACTCCCCCCGGATGTAGATGAAAGCCAGGTGGGACTTGATGGCATGGCAGGCGATCAGGATGCCCTCCAGGACCGCGTGGGGGTCGCGCTCCATGAGCAAACGGTCCTTGAACGTCCCCGGCTCGCTCTCGTCCGCGTTGCAGACCACGTAGCGCGGCTTCGGCGAGTCCTTGGGCACGAAACTCCACTTCATCCCGGCCGGGAATCCCGCCCCGCCTCGTCCCCGGATGCCCGACTTCTTGGCCTCCTCGATGACCTCCTCGGGCTTCATCGCGAGCGCCTTCTTCAGGGCCTGATACCCGCCCCGAGCGAGGTAGGTTGCGAGCTTCCTCTGCTCCGGGTCTCCCGTGTATTTCGTCAGCACCAATTCCATGTGATTCCTCGCATCATTTCTTCGTTCTCACGATCTCCACCCCGGGGACGACCCCTTTGGCGATCACCCCCGGCTTTCGTATCCTGACCCTGACTTCCCTCACCTTGAACCGCCTCAACATCTCTCCGGCAATCATCTCCGCCCAGCACTCCAATAGATTCACGACCTTCCGCTCGACCACTTTCTTTGCGATCTGATAGAGCTCCCCGTAATCCACCGTATCCTCAAGCTCATCGCTCGTCCCCGCTTTCCGGCACGAAGTCACGACCTCCAGGTCCACCAGGACCTTCCGCCTCTTCCTCCTCTGCTCCGCGGTCACCCCGCATCGCCCGAAGAACGCCATCCCCTCTATGAGAATCCGGTCCACCTCACCCCTCACGCCTTGCACCTTACGCTTTTATCGGTCCAGTTCGCCCGCGATGATGTTCAGGCTCGCCATAATGGCCACTGCATCCGCGATGGTGTGGCCCGCGAGCATCTTCTCGTAAGCCTGGAAGAGCGCGAAGCAGGGCGGCCTCACCTTGATGCGGTAGGGCTTCCCGCTTCCGTCGCTCACGATGTAGAATCCCAATTCCCCGTTGGCCGCTTCGGTGAAGGAATAGACCTCGCCCGTGGGGACCCGGATGCCCTCGGTGACGACCTTGAAGTGGTTCATCAGGTTCTCGATGTTCGTGTAGGTCCCGCCCTTATCCGGAAGGGCCACCCGGGGGTCGTCCGTCATCACGGGTCCGGGCCGGAGCCGCTCCAGGGCTTGCTCGATGATCCTCATGCTTTGCCGCACTTCTTCCAGGCGCACCAGGTAGCGGTCGAAGATGTCTCCGTTCCTACCGATGGGCACCTCGAACTCATAGGTTTCATAATCGTAATAGGGATGCGCCCGCCGCACATCGTAGGGCACCCCGCAGGCCCTCAAACAAGGCCCCGTCCACCCCCAGTCCAGCGCCTCCTCAGCGGACATGGCACCCACGCCCTTCGTCCGCTCGATGTAGATCGGATTGTGGGTGTTCAGTCTATCGACATCGTCAAGATAACGGGGCAGGTTCTTCAGGATGTCCCGGCATTTGGCCTCGAATCCGGCGGGTGCATCCACGGCCAGCCCCCCGATCCTCCCGTAGGACACGGTCAAACGTGCCCCGCAGCAGGCCTCCAGGAGCTCGTAGATCTCTTCCCGGGGCCGGAACGTGTACCAGAAATTCGTGATCGCGCCCAAGTCCACGATGGACGGCCCGATGCAGGTCATGTGGTCCATGATGCGGTTGAATTCCAGGAGGATGACCCGCAGCACCTTGGCCCGCTCCGGGATCGCGATTCCCATCAGGTCCTCGACCGCCTTGCAGTATCCCACGTTGTTCATGAACGACGAGCAGTAGTTCAGCCGGTCCGTGAACGGGATGGCCTGGGTCCAGGTGTGCTCCTCGCACATCTTCTCGAAACAGCGGTGCAGGTACCCGATCTCGGCCCGGGCCTCCACGATCTTCTCCCCGTCCATCAGGCACTGTGCCCGGAAGGTCCCGTGCGTGGCCGGGTGCGATGGCCCGATGTTGATGATCATCCGTTGCCCGACGTCGGGTTGATCCAGGATATCCTCTTCCGTCATCGCCATCTTATTTGCCTCACTAACAAGGGTATGAAAATTGCCGCTTAGGTCTTTATGCCACGATAGAAATGGTTTACCGGCCCGTGGCCGTGCCCGATGGGGTAGGCCTTCTGGATCGCCAGGGTCAGATAACGCTTCGCGGCCTTGATCGCGGTCAGCGGCTCCAACCCCTTTGCCAGTCCGGCCGCAATAGCCGCGGAGAACGTGCATCCGGTTCCGTGGGTGCTTGTGGTCTCGATACGTTCGGCGCTGAGCCGGGTGAACTTCTTTCCGTCGTAGACCGTATCCACGGCCTTCCCCTCTCGGTGCCCGCCTTTCAGGACCACGATCTTCGGCCCCATCCCGGCGATCTTCCGGCAGGCTTCCTCGGCCTCCTCCTTGGTTTCGATCTTATGGCCGACCAGCCTCTCGGCCTCCGGCCAGTTCGGGGTCACGACCAAGGCGCAGGGCAGAAGCTCGGTCACGAGCGCGTCCACGGCCTCAGGCTGGAGCAGGGCCGCCCCGCTTTTGGAAACCATCACCGGGTCCACGACCAGTTTCTTGAGTTTGTGTTTGCGGACCTTCTCGGCCACGACCTCTATCAGGCCCGCGCTGGAGAGCATCCCGGTCTTGGCCGCGTCTACCCCGATGTCCGAGACGACGGCATCGATCTGGGCGGCCACCATCTCCGGACAAAGCTCCTCGATCGCCGTGACCTCCCGTGTGTTCTGGGCCGTCACTGCGGTCAGGGCGCTCGTGCCATACACCCCCAGGGCGGCGAAGGTCTTGAGGTCCGCCTGGATACCGGCCCCGCCCCCGGAGTCCGAGCCCGCGATGGTCAGGGCTACCGGGACCCTATGTTTTTTATACTTCACCACTATATCTTTCTATCATTAGTAGGGTGCTGCTAAAAACAAGCATATGACAAAAAAGACGGCCCAAAGAACACTAAATATCGCAACTCCCAATTCAAGCAAAAGGATAAAATAAACTAAGGTCTGCTTGTACTCTTTAATTATAAAGTCTTCATGACGGGTAACAACAAAGCATAAGTAACTAAGAAGGCCGGAGACGATCAACAGGATAAACAAGAAAAGCCAAGAGCGACTCAATTCCCATATGCTTTGCAGCTTTCCTTTCGGCCTTTTATCTAAGAAGAATGTTTCCTCATCGCCGCCATAAGCACATTTGCTGACTACCCTACCCTGCTTATAACTGACAACGACCCAACTACCCGAGTCAGCAATCCATATGGGGATGTAGTAACTGTATATCTCGTCGTAATCTCCCTCAAGTTGTGCCCTTGAGGGCATTTCATGTCCCAAGCTTCCTTCGCCAAGAATGGCCTCGACCTGTTTCTTATCCGCTCCTAACGTTATGGCATCGTATTTATTACGTTGGGTAATGTAATTCTTATCAAAAAAATAATTAATGGTCGCTGCGATTCCGCCGAAGAGAAACGTGAGGATGAGCCCGATTATAGCTAACTTATTAACCCTCTTCCGAAGCTTCTCTTTTTCCATTGATTCAGCATATGCTTGGATTAGGGCTCGGAATCCTTGGCTACTCGGATCCCTTCCCTCTCGAACCGCGCGATCTCCTCCGGGCTGAAAGCATCGTGGGTCTGTTTCAGGAGATGCCGCCGCCCGGGTTCATAGTCTTTCCTCAGGGCGTGCCCCTTGAAGTCCTGGTGGCAGAGGATGCGCCGCAGGTCGGGGTGACCTTTGAACGTGATGCCGAACATATCGTAAGCCTCGCGCTCGAACCAGTTAGCTGCCTTCCATACCGAGGTCACGGAGTCCACCATCGGATCCTCCTCGGGCACGCGCACCTTCAACCTCACGCGGTGCTTTTTGGGGAAGGAATACAGGTGATAGACTATATCGAATCGTTCCTTGCGCTCGAGCTTCGGTGACTCCAGCCCCGGCCACTCGATGGTCGTGGCCACCGTGCCCTCCCGCTTCTTCCCAAAGGCTGAATAGTCTACCCCGCAGATATCCAGCAGGAGATTGTAATCCGTCTCCGGGTCCTCTTTCAAGGTCCGGCACACCTTGAGGATGTCCTCCCTCCGGACCGTGATCACGAGATACCCCAGCTTCTCCTCTGCCTCCAGCACGGAGGCGGGATGTTTTTCCTTCAGGACTCTTACCGTCACATTCTCGGATAAATCCGTCATCTTCTTCCTGTGCTCCTGAATGGTAGTATTATGACCTCAACGCCAGTAATTGAACGATAGATGGGCGATACATGGGGGACAAACGGCAGACAAATGGCCCGAGGACCTCGTGCAGTCCTCCCGCAGCCCCCCTGCAACCCTCCGATTCCTTTCCTCATTTTTTATACAGCTTCTCCCCGATCCTTCTCGCCCTGGCCATTTCTTCCGGGGTAAGCGGGCCAAGTTCCAAGGCCTTCAGGTTCTCCCGCATTTCCCGGGCGTTCTTGGGTCCCGTGATCGCAACGTGCACAAAGGGATTGGCCAACGCAAAGCGATAACAGTCTGCCGCGGTCAAAGGCTCCTCCCCCTTGGGCATCCTGCTCTTGGTAATCAGTTGCCGCCAATTGGTCACCGTAAAGGCCGCGACCCCCGGCCCGTTCTCTTTGGGAAGATGAGGAAAGATGTCCCTCTCCGCACCAATGTGAACGGCATTATAGCGGACGTGATAAATGTCAAACAGCCTTTCCCTTTCCCAGGCCGGGACCATCCCGCGTTTGTGCGTGGAGATGCCGAGGAACCGAACCTTGCCCTGTTCCACGAGCTCTCGCCCCGCCTCCAAAAGTCCCTTTCCCGGGGTGCGGTTGAACCAGCCGAAGAGCAGGATGTCCAGATAGTCCAGCTTAAGCCTCCGAAGCGCGCCCTCTACGGACCGGGTGAGATACCACGGCCAGCGGGTGTACCCATGGACCGCGACCACCATCTTCTCTCGATTCCTTTTGGCGATGGCCCGGATCCCATCGGCCAAGCCTTTCCTGCGGATGGAGCCCCAGTAGAGATAGTTCGCTCCCTTCTCAAAGGCTTCCTCCACCGCCTTCCCCGGGATTCCGTAGCTGGACGCCACGCCCAGCCTTCCGACCACCAACCCGGTCCGTCCTAAGACGATGGGAGTGAAGCTCATCCGCGGGGCCCGGCCTCCCTGAACCGCTGCCACGCCGACAAGATTAAGCCGATGATAACGAGGGTCGTCCCCAGCCAGAAGAGATTGATCAGGGGCTTAATACTTACCTCCATGGTCAGGAACTCGTTGGTTGCCCCGGTTTCCTTGACCGCGCCGGGGAGGCCGTGGAACTCCAAGACGACCCTTCCGCTCGTGGCATCTACCTGGGAGAGCATCACATCGCCTCCTCCGGGGACATTCACGGGTTCGCTCCTCGGCCCCTGAGTCGTGGTCATGAAGTACGGTATCACCGGATAGATCTTCCCGCCCTTCATGACCTCCAGGATGGCCCCCACCGTGACCCCCGGCCCCTCGCCCATGTGCGAGATGTCGAACTTCAGGAACTTGACCCGGAGCCCCTGGATATCTTTCTCCTCCCCCTTCTTTAAGGCCAGGCTCTGACCTTCTTTGTCTCCGGTTCGGTAATGCTCGATGGGCGAGAGGTAAAGGTCATATAACGGATACCGACGGATGGCCGGGGTCTTCATGAACCCCTGGTTGTATCCGCTGTAGAAAAGCTGGGGACGGGCCGTGAACTGCTCCCCCTTTCCGGACACGCCGACCGACATTTCTCCCCGTGCGGTCCCGGGAACCTCCCTCCACCCCTGATAGATTAGCGAGTATCCCAAGGCCTCCTGGGTCATGTTCAAGGGAAGGTTCACCCTCTGGCTACGGGTGTAGCCTTCGGAGGTCACTGCGCCCACGAGAAGCAAGCCCACCCCGAGATGGGAGACCACGGACCCGACCCGGGCCAAGCTCCTTGAACGCAGTCTGAGGTACCCGAAGATATCCGTGAGGGCCGCGAAACAGGAAAACGTAATCAGGAGCCAGAACAGCGGATTCCTCACCCCCAGAGCCCAGGCTGCCACGCCGCAAGCGATGCTCAGGACTAAAGCCAGATAGAAACTCCAGGTGATCGCCTTTCCTTCGCGTAGGAACCTTGGCAGGGTGGCAAGCCCTAACAGCAAGGCCCCTAAAATTGACAGGGGGGCGATGACGGTCTGGTAGTAACTCGCCTGCACGCCGTAGGGCTTTCCCGCGAGCCGGGTGAGGAGCGGCGAAGACATCCCCAGGAGCACGAGCAGAGCGATGGCCAGAAAAAGAAAGAGCGAGAGCCCCAGGTAAGGTTCGACAGTCCTCCAATCCCAGAGGAGCCCCGGACTCTTGAGGAGCTTCCATCTCCAAAGGAGAAGAACCAGAGCTCCGAGCGCGAACAGCCCGATGAACCCCACCAGAAATCCGTTGATACCCAGGTCCGTGAAGGAATGCACGGAGAAGTCGGCCAGGACCCCGGACCGGGTCAGGAACGTGCCATAAATCACCAGGAGGAAACCCAGGCTGGCCAGGACGGCGTTCGTTCGTCCGAGGCTTCCCCGCCTTCGTTGGAGGAGAAGGCCGTGCAGGAGCGCCAGGGACACGACCCAGGGCACGAAGGAGGAGTTCTCCACCGGGTCCCAGCCCCAGTAACCTCCCCATCCCAGGGTCTTGTAGGCCCAATAGGCCCCCAGGATGATTCCCAGCCCCAAGACTAGGCTTCCCAGGCCCGTCCACGGCAGGGCACGTTTCACCCATCCATCCTTGTCCCCCCGCAAGAGACCGGCGAGGGCGAAGGCGAAGGGCACTGCCAGGAGCACGTACCCCGCGAACAGAGCCGGGGGATGCACCACCATCCAGGGGTCCACGAGGAGCGGATTCAGCCCACGCCCGTCCTCCGGAACCTCCGGAAGGAGCAGGAATGGACCCCGTTTCACCAGGATCAAGAGAAGGAAGGATTGAATCGCTCCGTAAATTCCCATCACCCCGGGCTCCATCTCTTTGGCCGATCTCATAAGAAAAAGGCCGACAATGGCCCCGAAGGCTGCCCACAAGAGAAACGTCCCTTCCTGGCCGGCCCAGAATGACGAGACGAGATAGAAGAGCGGCAGGTTTCGTGAGCTGTATTCCGCTACGTAACGATACGCGAAGCGGTGGCCGAGAAAGTGAGAAAGGAGTACGACCGAGGCCAGGACCAGGAACAAGGTTTCGCCCCCAAAGAGCCACCGCGCCCCGTTGAGCAGTTTCACCTTCCCCCGCTCGGCCAGGAAGTAGAAGGCCACGGAGGCCAGGGAGAGGAGGAAAGCCACCCATAGGAGGATCTGTCCGAAGTTCACTTCTTTTCCAGGGCCTGATACTTGGAGGGGCACTTCACAAGGATCTGGTCGGCTTGAAAGGCCCCGTCCCGGTAGGTTCCGATGGCCACCAAGCTCGTAGCCTGCCCGAAGTTCCCCGGCCTAACCCCCCGATAGGTCACGGGCATGGTCTTCCCCTTGCCATCCGTGAGATTGAAGCGCAGGATGCCCTCATTCGGATCGTACTTGGCCGAAGCCTGGTCGATCGTCCCATTTACCTGAACCACGCTGCGACTGGCCTCCGCTTCAGCGAAGCTGAGGTAGGGCGTCATGTTCCTGCGCAGGGACAATAACCCAAAGCATACCCCCGCCACGATGATCACCAGTCCGATGAGATATTTAACTTTTCCTTTCACGGGCCTTTTATCCTGCTTTGTCTTTCTTCAACAACGCTCTCACCTTGCGGTCCAGACGGAAAAGGTAGAAGAACACCCCGGCCCAGACCAGGAGGATCACGCCCATCACGACGAAGTCCGCGACCACCCGCTGTCCCGCAGTCCGGCTTAGTTCTTGCATAATGGTATTCACGAAGCCTCCTGCTTTCGCTTCAGACGGACAACCGTCCAGGTTAGGTCGAAGATCCAGAAGTAGAGCACAGTGAACCCGGCCAGGGAGGCCAGGAACACCTGGAGCATCCTGGGGTGCATCTCCAGCCTGCCCTGCGCGTTCAGCAGGGGGTCCGGGTGCAGGGAGAAATACAGCCGGGGCACGATGAACACCAGGAAGGGCACGGTCACGAAGGCAATAATGTTGTAGACCGCGGCCAGCCGGGCCCTCTTGTCCTCCCCCTCCACGGCAGAGCGGAGGGTCAGATAGGCCCCGTAGATGAGGAGGAGCAGGAAGATCGAAGTCTCCCTGGGATCCCAGTTCCAGAAAGCCCCCCACATGGCCTTGGCGAAGATGGCCCCCGAGGCCGTGGCCAAAACCGCGAACAGGAGGCCCAGCCCTGCGCTGATCGCAGCTCGTGAATCGTCCCCCCAGGAGCGGGTCATCAGGTAGCGGATGCTGAAGAGGGTCGAAACCAGAAACGCCAGCACCGCCACCCAGGCCATCGGGATGTGGAAGTAAATGATCCGGGTCATCTCGTAGAGCTTCTCGGCCAAGGGGGCGTACAGGAACCCCGCCACGATGACCAGGGACATCCAGACGAAGAGCAAAAGCTGCCAGACCATCAGGCCTTGGCCTTTTTCAACAGGGCGATCTGACCGGCATGATAAATGTCGTGCTGGATAGCCCCGTGGATCAGCACATAGAACGGGAATTGCTTCCCGGGCACGGTTTCGTTCAGCCTGGCTTCTGGAAAGCGGGAAAGGGCCTGGCTCAGGGCAAGGTGTCCCTGCACGAGCACGTCCACGGCCCCCCGCCAGGCGGCCGGGCTGGGGTCCTTTACTTCCGGCCAATCCTCGACACCGGTAAACCCTTTCAAGGTCTCCCCCTCTAGGTGCCGGCGCACGAAAGACTCCCAGGCGGCGATGTGGAGGACGATCTCCCAGATCGTATGGGCATCCGGCAGGACTTTCCTTGCCGCCGTCTCGGGAGTTACTCCCTCCAGGACTTCCCTCACCGAGGGGCCGTGCCAGGCATCCCCCTCGAAGGCCCGGCGAAGCTGATCCGTGATTCGTTCTATCTCACTCATTCCAGATGAACTCAAACAAAAGGGATGCCGCTGTGATCACGGCCACGGCATAGGCCGCGAGGATCTGTGTCTCCTGTCCTGCGCCGCCGTCCCCCCGGAACAGGTGTCTCGTCCCGCTCGTGGCCGCGGCCAGGAGGGGAATCAAGATTGGGTAGGACAGGCCGGCCAGGAGCGCTCCCTTTCCCTTGGCTTGGGCGATGATCGCCGCGATGAGGGTCGTGGCTCCGGCCAGACCGATGCTTCCCAGGATCAGGATAGCTAAGAACCCTCCCCAGTCGCTTACGCGGGGATTCAAGAGAATAAAGAACAAAGGGATGATGATGACTTCCAACCCCAGCAGAAGCACAAGGTTGAAGAAGAATTTTCCGGCCCATACCTCGGAGGGCCGCGCGACCAGCCGTAAAGCCGTGAAGGTGCGGGACTCCACCTCCTTGATGAAGACCTGCCCCAGCCCGGCCATGGAGGAGAACAGGATGACCACCCAGAGAAAGGCTGCCAGGAGGTCTCCTGAGATGCCGAACGCTCCAATCGCGAAGCTCACCACGACCAGCGTGGTCACGGCGAAGAGCAGGGCCGCGTTCAGGGCATAGCGGGTGCGGAACTCCGAGCGCCAGTCCTTGAGAAAGACGGCAAGGACACCCTCAACCCAGGGCAAGGGTTTTCTCCCCGTAAATAAGCTCCCGGGCATCATTCGTAGCCACGACGAGCACGCCTTTCTTTTTCTGCTCGGCCACGACCCCTTCCACAACCGCCCTCCCGGAGTCATCCAGACTGCTCCCTGGTTCGTCCAAGAGGAGGAGCATGGGCTCATGTTGAATCGCGAAGGCCAGCTTGAGGCGTTGCTTCATCCCCGAGGAGAACGTGCCCACGAGGTCACGCCCCTTCTCCTTCAAACCGACCCGCTCCAGCAGGGCGAGATGGTCCGCCTTTGTCCGCTTCAACCTCCTGACGTGCGCGAAGAACTCCAGGTTTTCCAGGGCCGTGAGTTCCTCGTAGAGCGCCAGCTCCGGGGTGATGAAACCGATGTGCCTCAGTCGGTCCTCCGGGGAAATCACCTTACCGTCTACGGTCAGTCGTACCTCTCCCTTTGTCGGACGGAGGAGTCCTGAGAGGATGCGCAGGAGCGTGGTTTTCCCTGAGCCGTTCGGCCCGGTGACGACGAGCCCCTGTCCTTTGGGAACCTCAAAGTTAAGGCTTTCAAAGATCTTGTTCGGCCCGAAGCGCTGGGTCAAGGCCTGGGCGGATAAGGTCACCTCCCGCTGGTCTGTCGGGGTCACCCCTACCCTCGCGGAGCGACCGGCGTGGGAAGGTTCACGCCAGGGCCAGCATCCGGTCCAGGGCCAGGCGAGCTCCCTCGGCTACCTTGGCCGGGACTTTGACCTGGTTCACGATCCTGCCCTCGACCAGGTTGTCCAGGACCCAGGCCAGGTGCTGGGGGTCGATCCGGTACATCGTGGTGCACACGCAGACCACCGGGTCCAGGAGGATGATGGTCTTGTCCGGGTTCTGTTTGGCCAGCCGGTTCACCAGGTTCACCTCCGTCCCCACGCCCCAGACCGAGCCCGGAGGAGACTCGGTGATCGTTTTCTTGATGAACTCCGTGGAGCCCACGGAGTCCGCCATCTTGCAGGTCTCATAGGGGCATTCCGGATGCACGATGATCTTGATCCCGGGGTATTCCCTGCGGGCCCATTCCACCCGCTCCGCGCGGAACCGCTGGTGCACCGAGCAGTGCCCTTTCCAGAGGATGAGCCTGGCCCGTTTCAGGGCCTCCGGCGAGTTCCCTCCCAGGAGGAGCTCCGGGTCCCAGAGGACCATCTCGTCCAGGGAGACGCCCATCCGCACGGCGGTGTTTCTGCCCAAGTGCTGGTCCGGAAGGAACAGGACCTTCTCCTTCTGGCCCCAGGCCCACTTCATGGCCTTGGCCGCGTTGGAGGAGGTGCAGATGGTCCCCCCTTTGCGACCGACGAAGTCCTTGATGTCCGCCGTGGAGTTGATGTACACCACCGGCAGGACGGTCTCCCCGGCCAGGGAGGTCAGGATCTCCCAGCAGTCCTCGACCTGAGCCAGGCTCGCCATGTCCGCCATCGAGCAGCCCGCGTCCATGTCCGGCAGGATCACGACCTGGTGAGGCTGGGAAAGGATATCCGCGCTCTCGGCCATGAAGTGCACCCCGCAGAACACGATGTATTTTGCGTCCCCCCGGCTGGGCGCGTGCTGGGCCAGCTTCAGGGAGTCTCCCTGGTAGTCCGCGAACTGGATAATCTCGTCCCGCTGGTAGTGATGCCCCAGGATCAAGAGCTGCGAGCCCAGCTGCCGCTTCCGCTCCCAGATGCGCTCCAGAAGCTGGGCATCCGCTGAAATCACGTAAGATTCTGGCAAGGCTACTTGTAAAGACATATAACCGATTCGTTTAATACAGGTTCCAGTGTTTTTTCAGACTTGGTTGAGAAAGTGAACCACTATATATTGTGGTGCCCTCAAAGTTATTTCGTAAATAAGGCCGCCAAACCTCGGTTACGTCCGTTTAACCAAATCCCGCTCCGGAAGAGGGAGGGCCGAAATCTGGAAGGGGTTCCCGCCTACCTCACGCCTACTTCACGCCTACCTCACGCCTACCCCACCCCTCCACCCCCTATATATAGGGGGTGTTCCCTTTTTCACAAACCATCTGTATCTATCAAACCCAAGAATAGAGAACCCCAATAAATATGCCCAAGGTTGTTAATTTTCTACAGAAAAGAGCAGTTAACGCAGAATGTTAAAATCTATTAATGTGCTATAACTATTCTTCCTGTTTTGCTGCATTCTCCATTTTGCATTCTGTAAAAGCTTATTCCACTGGGCAAATCTGCAACATTCACAGGTTTAGTATTTTTTCCAGAACTGCTTTCTATATCTACAGTTTTTATTAATCTTCCACTTACATCATACAAATCTATTTTTGTTTTTTCTGTTTTAGGTACAGAATAATCAAAATAAATTAAGGGTATAGTCGCATTCCAGCCACCTAATTTGGTACAATGGTGGCATGACGA
>CAYGWX010000014.1:0-41555 GCA_964353855.1 uncultured bacterium
ACGGCAACCGCCAGGACATCCTCTCCGAGATCATCAAGCCCGACACCAGCATCTTTGATGCCACCAAGGGCACCCGCGGGGAGGGGTCCCTGGACCCCAACCGCTACATCAACCGCGCCAAGGACGTGACCGGCCGGGTGGAGCAGGGATACCAGAACATCGGGAAGGTGGACGAGGACAATTAGTCTATTAGCTTGTTAGACTGTTAGGCTGTTAGGACGGAAGAGGGGGGCTTCGGCCCCCTGTTTCATTACCCCTCCAAACGCATTATAAGCCCCACTACAGAGCTCGCCTGAGAAAACTCCGGGCTGCTGAGCAACCCCCAAGTAAGAAGGTCAACCTCTTTAATCCCCACCCGCCCGCCCATAAAGGAATAAATAAAAAAATTATTTAGATAATTCAATCTCACCCCCAACCCCTCTCCTAAGTCTTTAGGAGAGGGGAGTATGAACAGAAAAGGCGGCTGGAAGGCCGCCCTTGCCATTTTGGATTTTAGATTGCTGATTTTGGATTAACTTCTATCTCAGCTTGACCACCCGTAACGGTATAGTTTCCATCCCATCCGGCTTGAGAAAATAAACCCCGGCAGAGAGGCCAAAGCCGATCCGGTCGCCCCTGTAAACCCCCACCTTCCGGCCAGAGATATCGTAGAGGCTGAACCGCTCGGTTTCATGCCCGGGAACCGAGGCGAAGGAGATAAATGGGTTGGGGGTTACCTTGGCCCCTTGGCCCCTTGGCCCCTCGAATCCTTTATTGTTTTCTACGCCTACATTTCCATTCGCATCCGTCTTGATGAGGTAGACCTGCACCGAGTTCCCAAAAGATTCGGTCCCTCCCGCGATAATGTAGCCCCCGTCTGCGGTCTGCTGGACGGAGGTTCCCCAATCGTAGCCCGTCCCCCCGTAGGTCCTCATCCAGGGGATATCCCCACCTGAATTGGTCTTGACGAGATAGACCTGGGGGCCGGGTCCGTAATAATCGTATGTTCCTGCTATGATGTAACCCCCGTCTGTGGTCTGCTGGACGGAGGTTCCCCAATCGTAGCCCGACCCTCCGTAGTCCCTTGTCCAGAGGGTATCTCCGGAGGCATTGGTTTTGATCAGGTAGACTTGGTTGTAGTTACCGAAAGAAAAGGTCCTTCCAGCGACGATGTATCCCCCGTCCGTGGTCTGCTGGACGGAATAACCTTCGTCGTAGCCCGTCCCCCCATAGTTCCTCGTCCAGAGGGTATCTCCGGAGGCATTGGTCTTGATCAGGTAGACCTGCCCTCCGTCACCAAAGGAGCCAGTATATCCCGCGACGATGTAGCCACCATCCTGAGTCTGCTGGACGGCGTAACACCTATCGCTTCCCGTACCCCCGTAGGTCCGGGCCCAAAGGGTATCCCCGGAGGCGTTTATCTTGATCAAGTAGACTTGGTCGGTGTCCCCGAAAGACCGGGTCACACCCGCGACGATGTAGCCACTGTCAGAGGTCTGCTGGACGGAGTTGCCCCAATCGTCGCCCGTCCCCCCGTAGGTCTTTGTCCAGAGGGTATCCCCGAAGGTATTGGTCTTGACGAGGTAAACCTGGTTGTTGTCCCCAAAAGAGTTGGTAAATCCCGCGACGACGTAACCCCCGTCCTGAGTCTGCTGGATGGAATAACCTTCGTCGTAGCCCGTCCCTCCAAAGTTCCTCGTCCAGAGGGTATCCCCGGAGGCATTGGTCTTGACGAGGTAGGCCTGCCAACCATTTCCGAAAGAAAAAGTCCTTCCAGCGACGACGTATCCCCCATCTGTGGTCTGCTGGACGGAAAAACCTCCATCGTAGCTACTCCCCCCGTAGGTCCTCTCCCACGTCTGCTGGGAGAAGGCAGGGAGGGAGAAAAGAAGCCCGAAGACAATAAACATCCCATTCCACCATATTTTTCTCATAATACCACCTCCTCTACGCCAATAATGAAGCAAGTTTCATGCCAAAAACACACGCCTTATAATTTATTTCTATAACTTTCTGCAGTCTTTAATGTTACGGCCCTACTTTCCAACTTCGGTTGGGCTGAGTATGTCACGGATAACTATGTCATTTTGCTATACTATGTCAAAATGACATAGTCTGATGAAACACCTCTAACCAAGCCAAAGCCACCCAAGACCGCGGGAAAAGACAAGGGGCCCCGAGGAATCGGGGCAGGCAGGAATGACGGCCAAGAATTAAATCCCCCTTAGTCTCCCTTTTTCCAAAGGGGGAGAAGACACTGGATTCCGGATCAAGCCTCCCGAATCGAGTTCGGGACAGGCTCCATGACGAGTCAAGAAGATGGCGGGATCCTGAGATCCCGCCTACCCAATACCTACGAGGGCAAGATGCCCTCGTTACAGCCGCCAGGATGGCGGCGCTACACCGCCCCCCGCCCCAAACGGCTGAAAGGGAGATGGGGAGAAAAAGACGGAAGAGGGGAAGAGGGGCAGAGGGGAACGAGAGAGAAATGGCGAACTTAGGAGGTTGGGAAGTTAAGAAGTTAGGAAAGGAACGAAAAAAGTCAGACCTGTAGGACAGGTCGGACGTTTCGGACCGGTCCCGATAAAAGGCATCGGGATCTCCGCTTCGCTCCGATCGGACCGGATAAATCCCCCCTAACCCCCCTTTTCCAAAGTGGGGAAAAGACAAAAGCCTTACCGCAGAGGACACAGAGAAGGAAAAAAGAAAGGGCGCAGAGAACGGCGAGAGCCTGAAAAGATAGATCGCCAAAGAGATCCTGAAACAAGTTCAGGATGACGACTCGATATGGCTGGATTCCCGCCTGCGCGGGAATGACGACTCAAGAAGATGGCGGGATTCTAAGATCCCGCCCTACCCAATACCTACGAGGGCAGGATGCCCTCGTAACTGCCGGCAAGGATGCCGGCGCTACAGTTTTGCCAGCCGCACCTCGATCTCCCCCAGCGACTTGCTCGCCATCAACGCCATCCGCACCTTCGCGATGTTCGGGAGGCCCTTGAGATACCCGGCGTAGTGCTTGCGGATCTCCCGCAAGGCCCTCTCCTCTCCTTTCTCCTCCACCTCCAAGCGCAAGTGCTCCCTGAGCCGGGAGACCCGCTCGGAAAGGGTCGGTGGCGGGGGAACCTGGCCGGTCTCCAGATAGGCCGCGGACTCATTGAAAATCCACGGGTTGGAAACCGCGGCCCGGCCGATCATCACCCCATCGCACCCGGTCTCCTCGAACATCCGCTTCACGTCCAGGGGCGTCACCACGTCCCCGTTCCCGATCACGGGAATCGCGACCGCCTGCCTGGCCTCCCGGATCCAGGCCCAGTCCGCCTTGCCCTTGTAGGCCTGTCTCCGGGTACGGGGATGCACGGTGAGCGCGGCAATCCCCAAACCCTCCAGGCGCCTGGCCACCTCTACTATATTAATAGTATGCTCGTCCCACCCGATGCGGGCCTTGGCCGTGACCGGGAGCCGGGCCGTTTTGACCACAGAGGAAACCACCTGTTCCATCAAGCCTAAATCGCGCAGAAGGCCCGCGCCCGCCCTCCGGCCGGCCACCTTCTTGACCGGACACCCCAGATTGACGTCCAGGAAATCCGGGCCCCGGGCCTCGGCCTCGCCCACGGCCACGGCCATCGCCTCGGGGTCCGCCCCGCAGAGCTGGATCCCCACCGGATGCTCCCCGGGGGAGAGCTTGAACTTGGCCAGTGTCTTCTCGGCCCCATGCACCACGGCGTCCGCACTCGCAAACTCCGTGACCACGCACTCCGCGCCCAGCCTCCGGCGCATCACCCGGAAGGGAAGGTCGGAGGTGTCCTCCATCGGGGCCAGGAGGAGGCCGTGCTTGAGGGAGAGGCCGGCGAACTGCATTTTAAATTTTAGATTTTGGATTGCGGATTTTGGATTAGGAGACTTCGAAATAAGAAAGCGGAGCAGGATGGATGGGGTTGAGATTGCTTCGCTTCGCTCGCAATGACTCCTTAGAAACCGTCTTTTTTTCCATGTTCTTTATAACTCTACGGAGATAACACGAACCAGGCCGCAAACAAGGCCCAGAGGAGGTAGAAGGTGCGGCGGGACCAGAGCGGGGAGCGGGATTTGAAGGCATCCCAGGCCCAGCACACCAGGCCAGTGAGAATCGTGACCCCGAGCCACATCAGGGCCACTCCTCCCCAGGACAGGCTCTCGCCCCGGATCCCCCAAAGCCCCCGGCCCAGGGCCGAGCCGTACACGATGGGGATGTGAAAGGAATAAGCCAGGAGGGACTGCCGGCCGAACAGGGAGAGGACCCCGGTCAGGACTTGCAGGATCTTCTTTGAGGTCCTATTTAAAAGAAGGGCGAGGAGGCGAGATAAAGGTTGAGATTCTTCGCTACGCTCAGAATGACGACTTATTTGTCCCTTAGGGACCACCCAACGCTCCCAGGCCCACCAGAACCCGATCCCGGGAAGGACCGGAGCCAGCTTGCCGAGATACCAGCTCGGGCTGGAGAGATAGAAGTGCTTCCAATGGCGGGCATCAAACCAGGCCTGGGCCAGGGCGTTTGCATTCCAGGCTCCCCAGAATAAAAGGATGCCGAAGACCGTGATTCCGAGCACAAACCAGGGGCTCCCTTTCACGCGGTCATAAAGGTAGCCCACCACCGAGCCGAAAAGAAGGAAACCGGCCCAGGGCAGGAGGGGGAACATCGTTTTGGGCTGACCCGTGATATAGGGCGAGAGGAAGGCCGGGAGAAACCAGTCGGAGTTCAGAGCCAGGGGCGCGAGGAAGAAGACAGTCAGCCCGGCCAACCCCGCTGCCACAGCCACCAGACCCCGTTTTCTCAACAGGAGGACGAGGAGGACCATGAAGATCAGGGAGACCCCGATCACGTGCAGGATGTCGGACTGCAGGAACCCGCTCCAGTCCCCCGGCCCCAGGGAGAAGAGCATCTGGCGGAGGGAGAAGCGGGGCAGGTGCAGGACATAGCCCAGGGCGACCACCCCGAGGAGACGGTAAACCTGCTTCCAGAACAAGGGACCGACTTTCAGGAAATCCGGGAGCTTGCGCTTGAGCGTCACCAGGAACAGGGCCCCGGAGGTGAACAGGAAGGCTGGGGCGATCAGACCGTTCCCGTAGTTCAGCCAATCGAACGCCGCCCCGGCCCGGAGCGCGGGACGGACCAGGGCGTTGGTGGCGTGGACCTCGATCATCCAGATCACGGCGAGGCCCTTCAACAAATCAACCCACAAAAGGCGGTTCGTCGGTTGGACGGCTGGACGGTTGGACGGTTCCGTCATTTCAAGTTGAATGTCGGATCGTGGATCACTCCCACCGTACACTGCCCACTTCGAGGGAGGAGACCCCTATTCCCATTTCCCAACTACTTTGTCTTTATCACGTAGGTCCCGGCGAGCTTGTCGTGCAGGGCCTGCTTCTTTTCGTCCCAGGCCGCCCAGAGGAAGCCGATAAGCAGGATGATCGTGGAGACAAATTTCCCGATGACCTCGCGCAGGAAGGCCTTGCCGAAGGACAGGGGTTCGTAGTCCGTGGTGACCACTCTCAAATTCAGGGCTTTCTTGCCCAGGGTCTGGCCGTAGCGCCAGGTCAGGAACGTGAAATAGGCCGCCTGAAGCAGGGCGCCGAGAAGCCCGCCCAGGACCCCGGCCAGGAGCTGGGTCTCCCTCTGCCCGGCCTTGGCCAGGGCTCCGAAGAACCCCACGAAGAAACCGCAGCATCCCCCGAGAACTCCCCCGCCGATGGAGAGGATGAGGTTGTCGATGAGGAGGGCGGCCCAGCGGACCCAGAATCCGGCCTTGACGTATTCCGAAACGACCAACTCCTTTTCCTTCGCGGCGGACTCCATGTTTATCCTCCTGGATTCCAATGGGTTAAAGAGGCTTCTTTTTCGGCCCGGAAGCGAAACTTTTCCGGCCCGCCTTACGTTTCATTGGATAGGGAAATACCTTGGAGCTGCACCTATGGGAGAAGGCAGCGGTCAGAGGAGATACCGTGACAAGCCCGACCCCTTGGCGCGGCCCCAAGGAATTTTCCTGGTTAGAGAGGCCCGTTTACGACGCGGTCCTCTCTTTTTTTTATTTTACCTCGGCCAGCCTATCCTCCCGCTCGGCCTGTAAGTGCACGACGTAGCTCTCGGCGATGGAGAGGAGGTTTTTGACGAACCAGTACAGGGTCAGGCCGGAGGGGAAGTTGTAGAGGATGAACATCACGGTCATGACCACCGGCATCATGTAGGTCATTTGCTTCTGCCGGGGGTCATTGGCCATGCCGGAGAGCTTGGACTGGAAGAACTGGGAGACGCCCATCAGGATGGGCAGGACGTAGAACCGGTCGGGCTGGGAGAGGTCGGTGAGCCAGAATACGAAGGCCGCGCCACGGAGCTCGAAGGTGTCCTTGAACAGGCTGTAAAGGGTGATGAACACCGGGGCCTGGAGGAGCATGGGGAGGCAGCCCCCGAAAGGATTGGCTTTCTCCTTCTTGTACAGCGCCATGGTCTCCTTGTTCATCCGGGCCGGGTCCTTCTTGTACTGCTCGCGGAGCTGGTTCATCTTGGGCTGGAGCTTCTGCATCTTCTTGGCCGCCTTGAGGGATTGGAGGGTGAGCGGGAAGAGCACGATCTCCACCAGGAGGGTGAATACGATGATGACCAGTCCGTAGTTCGGGATCACCCGGCGCAGGGCCAGGAGGACTTTCAAGAAGAAGCGCAGGAGGGGATGGGTCCAGGACCAGCCGGACTCGGTCAGGCGCTCCAGGCTCGCGCCATAGGGCTTGAGCACCCCGTAGGAGAGGGGGCCCAGAAACACCCGGCAGCGCATGCTCCGGGATTCCCCCCAGGGAACGGCGAGCTTGGTGGTCGCCTGGCCGTCCGTGGTGCGGCGGGCCTCGAAGGAGCTGCCTCC
This sequence comes from uncultured bacterium, assembly GCA_964353855.1. Taxonomy (GTDB): domain Bacteria; phylum Edwardsbacteria; class CAYGWX01; order CAYGWX01; family CAYGWX01; genus CAYGWX01. The sequence continues at coordinate 6,870 of CAYGWX010000014.1, forward strand.
CCCTTCCGGGATCAGGCAGGCCATGAAATACTTCGTGCGCACCCCGGCCCAGCCGATCTGGCCGGTGAAGGTCTGGGGGCCTTTCTTGAGGCCGCCCTCTTTCTCCGTATGGACCGAGTTCCCGAGGAGGGCCACGGCGCCGAAGTAACCGTGGTCCTCTTTTTTATTCTTCTCGGTCACAGCCAGGGCGGTGAGCCAGTCCGCGATGCAGTCCCGCCCCAGGGGGACGTCATGAGGGGCCCGGAGAGACACCTCCATTCCGAATCCGTACTCCCCGGGCGAGAAGCGCAGCCGCTCCTCAAAGGATAGGCCTTCGGAGAGGGTGACCGTGAAAACCACTTCCGCGGGAGGATTTCCCGCGCCCAGACGGATGCTGTCGGCCTCACAACGGAAGGTCACCCCGGAGAGGTCGAGGGTATCTTTGCCCACGGGAATCATAAAGGAAAGAGCATTCTGGCCTTTGGGCACGAGCTCCACGCCCCCTTTCTCAAGGCCTTTATACCCTTTCAAGCAGTAGCTTTCCAAGCTCGCCCCCCGCGTCGAGAACACCGCCCGGAAACGGTCGGTCTCGACGATGACCTTCTTTTCCTGGACGGGGGTTGCGACCGTCGGGACAACCGGCGTGGGAGGGGTGGGCGGGCGGGCCGTCGTATCCGCAGGAGCGGCCGACCCCGGAGGGGCAGGCTGGGGCTTGGGGACGGGCTTGGGCCCGTACTTGGACATGTACAGGCTCCATCCCAAGAGGATGAGACCGGAGAGGAACAGGGCCACAAGGGTTCGGCGTTCGTTGGTCATAAATCCTTTGCCCGATAGATCGGGCCCTTTAGGGGACGGGGTCGATGCCCCCGGGGTGGAAGGGGTGGCAGCGGAGGAGACGCCAAGCCGCGAGACCAACCCCCTTGAGGAAGCCATGCCGGCTCAGGGCCTGGATGGCGAAACTGGAGCAGGTGGGCTCGAACCGACAGACCCGCGGAAGAAACGGCGGGGAGAAGACCTGGTAGAGCCGGATGAGACCGATGGCCAAACGGGAGATCATGACAGCTTGGCAAGCAGACGGGTCACCTCATCCATCACCCCGGAGAACTCCGCGGTTTGCATCCGGGGCTTGGCCACGAGGATCACACGGGCACATTCCGGAAGCCTGGATAAGTTTACTCTCAAGGCCTCGCGCATCCAGCGCTTGGCACGATTGCGGCGGACGGCATTGATAAATCCTCTCTGGGTGGAAAACCCCGCGCTTCGCCCCTCCCCGCCGGGGAGCAAGCGGACGAACAGGGTTTCCCCCTCCGCTCGCTTTCCCTCTTTCAGGGTACGGAGAAACTCCTTCCGGGTAGACAGCGGGACCCAGGATCTCACACGGCCAGGCGTTTCCGGCCTTTGGCCCGCCGCCGGGCCAGGATGGCGCGGCCCGCCTTGGTTTGCATCCGCTTGCGGAACCCGTGAGTTCGTTTGCGGTGAATCCGGCTCGGCTGATAGGTTCGCTTCACGTTAAATCGCCCTCCTTATTCAAAAGATGTGTCAATCATTCTACCAGTTTCAGAAAAATATTTCAAGAATGCAATTTTCCTCTTGCACTTTTCCGGCCAAATATGTATAATCTTAATCCCCCTTGAAGCACGGGGGATGATCGAGCCAAGGATTCTCTCTCCGCGTCGTTCTGTTGATATCTTGTGCATAATTTTACGTTGGGCTTTTGCTCACGGCAAGACGAAAAGAAGAGCCCAACATGTGCGATAAAGGGCCTGTGGAAAAGCCCTTTGTTTTGTTTCTGGGGAACGTGCGTAACTCCCTGTTTTGCAGTTTATTGCAAGACACTCGTCCGGTGGGGATAACTCTGTGAATTATTTCGGCCAAGGAAAACCGCTCGCGCGAACCCACGGAAATCATCGGAAAGCAAACTCGGACAAGGATTCCAGCGATTGTGGATAATTTAGAGGGTCAAGAAACGCAGGTAGGAACGCCTTCTGCGGGCAACGATGGGGGGGTTCAGGGGCCCACAAGCCCTGTCCTGCATACCCTCGCCCCGAAGGACCTTTGGGGAAAAACCCTGGAGGCCTTGCGCGCCAAGCTAAACCCCAAGACCTTTGAAACCTGGTTCTCTAAAACGCTGGGCCTGGCCTTGGAGGGCCGCGTCTTCACCGTAGAGGTCCCCAAGCCGTTTATCGCGGACTGGTTGAGCCAGCACTACCAGAGTTTCGTGGAGGACGCTCTGGAAGGGCTGGCCAAAGAACGGTATCGGGTGGCCTTCCTTTATCCTCAAGCTAAAAACCTGGCCAGAATAAAGGGAAAGTGGGCCAACCCCGAGAAGTCCCACCCGCTCCTGGCCGAGAGCCAGCTGAACCTTCGTTATACCTTCGAGAACTTCGTGGTGGGAAAATCCAACGAGTTCGCCTTCGCCACCGCCATGGCCGTGGCCGAGAAACCAGGCACGGTCTACAATCCGCTCTTCTTCTACGGCGGAACCGGCGTGGGAAAGACCCATCTCATGCAGGCCATCGGCCATTTCTCCAAGCGCGAGAAACCGAAGGCCAAGGTGTACTACACGCCCTCCGAAAGCTTCATGAACGAGCTCATCTCGGCCATCCAGCACCGCCAGATGTTGGACTTTAAGAAGAAGTACCGCGAGGTGGACTTCCTGCTTCTGGACGATGTGCAGTTTTTGGCGGAGAAAGAGGGGCTGCAGGAGGAGATCTTCCACACCTTCAATGCCCTGTACGACAACCGCCGACAGATCGTCATCACCAGCGACAGGCCTCCCCGCGATCTCATTAACTTGCAGGACCGACTGGTTTCACGGTTTCAGGGTGGAATGGTCGCCGACATGCAGGCCCCGGAACTCGGGTTGCGCATCGCCATCCTTAAACATTTCGCCGAGAGGGAAGGGTATGTCGTTCCCAATGACGTGCTCTACTTCCTGGCTGAAAAGGTGAAGTCCAACATCCGGGAATTGGAGGGCTGTCTGGTCCGCCTCACGGCCTTCTCTTCCCTGTCGGGGACTGAGATCACCCCGGAGCTGGCCCAGGAAGCCCTCAAGGAGATCCTCCCCGAGCCCGCCCATATGGCTACCGTGGAGGAGATCCAGAAGATCGTAGCCTCTCATTTCAACACCCCAGAGGAGAGCATGCGACTCAAGGGCCGCACGGCGGAACTGGTTCTACCGCGCCAAATCGCCATGTACCTCTCCCGCGAACTCACCCGTTGCTCCTTTCCGGAGATCGGGGGTCGTTTTGGGGGTAAAGATCACACTACCGTCATGCATGCCCATCGGAAGATCCTATCCTTGATCAAGAAAGATCAGCAAATTAAAACGTTTGTAGACCGGATGATCAAGCGCTTTAAAGAGGGGGATACGCCTGTGAATTAATTGGGGATGAAAAAGACCTTGTGTAAAACTTCCTATTTTTTATATAATTATCCTTATGTTTTCCACAAGATCATCCCCCCTGAAAGGCGCGATAACAAAGAGTTGTTAAGTTTTATCCATATTATCCCCAGGACCTACTATCTCTGCTATCTAGATAGAAAATTAAAGTAAAAGTTCTTTCCTGTGAACTCATTCCAGAGAAAGGGGTGACCACCTTGAAGTTCTCAGCTCAACAAACCGAGATGTCCGAAGCCCTCCAGAGGGTTTCTACAGTCGTTCCTACACGGACCACCTTTCCTATTTTATCTAACTTGTTGATCGAGGCCGAAAAAGATAAGGTCTTTTTGAAGGCCACCGACCTAGAGATTGCCATCGCTACCTCCTTCACGGCGGAGGTCAAAAAACCTGGGGCGATAACCATCCCCGCTAAACAATTTTCATCTATCGTAAAAGACCTTCCGGGAAACGCCATCCAGTTCACCCTGGAAGGCAAAAAAGCATCCCTGGAATGCGATAAACGCTTATTTAAATTCATGGGGATCGAAAAACAAGAATTCCCCACCTTTCCCCAGATCACCGACCGACCAATGCTCCACTTCTCAGCCAATGCCCTCGACCGGGCGATTCGAAAGAGCGCCTTCGCCATCAGCACCGATGCCCCGTCCCGCCCGGCACTTTCAGGTGCTCTGTGGCAGCTGGACGGGGATGCCGTCAAGCTGGTGGCCACGGACGGACACCGTTTGGCCCGCATCCAGTTCAACATCCCCCAATTGGAGGCCAAGACCGAACTCATCGTCCCCCCTAAATCCCTAAACCAGCTCACCCGGCTCATCAGCGAGTCCGCCCAGGAGGCCTTCGACATCAACTTCAATGACAAGTACATCGGATTCTATTTCGAGAACACCACCCTCGTCTCCAAGCTGATCGAAGGTCCCTATCCCAACATCGACCAAGTAATCCCACCGGAGAACAAGAAAACCCTGAAGGTCAGCGTGGCGGACCTCCTTTCCGCCGTGCGGAGGGTCTCCAATTTCTCGGACACCTACACCCACCAGATCAAACTAACGCTCAAAAAAGATTCCCTGGAACTCCATGCCGCCACGCCGGACCTGGGAGAGGCCAGGGAGACCCTAACCTGTTCCTACCGGGACGAAGATCTGATCGTCGGATATAACGGGGCTTACCTCACGGAGATCCTGAAAAACATCGACACCGAACAGGCCGTCTTCAAGCTAAATACTCCACTTACGGCAGGAGTCATCACCCCGGAAACCCAAAAGGAAGGAGAAGAGATCCTTTACTTGTTAATGCCAATCAGGTTGCCAGAATAAGCTTCCCCATCCCCGTCAAAAGGCCCCATACTTTGGGGCCTTTTTTGTTTACAAAACCGATTGACATTTGGAGCGTTTTTTTGTTATAATAACTGTATTTAAGTCCATGTAAAATTAGGAACTTTGGCGTGAAACATCTCAAGAAGATAGGGACTATTCTTCCCAAGGCCTTAGAGGACCTTGGCATCGCCAAACGATTGGATGAATTCAGAGCCTTATCGCTCTGGGAAGAGACGGTCGGAAAAAAGATCGCAGAGCGTTCGAAGGCTGTGGACATCCAGGATAAAACCCTTATCGTTGACGTGGAAAACAACGTCTGGATGCAGGAACTTGTTTTGCTCAAGCCGCAAATCATGAAGAAGCTCGTCCGTGCGGCGAAGGACAACCGGATCCGGGACGTACGATTCCGACTCAAGAGAACGTAAAGGAGGCTCTCCCTTGACGGATAAGGAGCTCAAAGAGCAGGGCGTCAGAGAGTACGGGGCGGAGAAGATCCAGGTCATGAAAGGCCTGGAAGCGGTGCGCCGCCGTCCGGCGATGTACATCGGGGACGTATCATCCCGCGGACTGCACCATCTGGTGTTCGAAGTGGTGGACAACTCCGTGGACGAGGCCATGGCCGGATACTGCGACCATATCCAGGTCACGGTGCAGGAGAACAACTCGGTGACGGTGGTGGACAACGGCCGAGGCTTCCCGGTGGACCTGCACCCCACGGAGAAGAAACCCGGGGTGGAGGTGGCGCTCACCACGCTGCACGCCGGGGGGAAATTCGACGACAAGAGCTACCGCATCTCGGGGGGGCTGCACGGAGTGGGCGTATCGGTGGTGAACGCCCTCTCGGAGTGGCTGGAGGTGGAGACCTGGCGGGAGGGCAAGGTCTATCACCAGCGCTATGAGCGCGGGGTGACCAAGACCCCCCTCAAGGTGATCGGAGAGAAGAAAACCACCGGGTCCAAAGTCACCTTCATGCCGGACGAGAAGATCTTCAAGGCCATCGCCTTCTCCTTCGACACCCTGGCCCAGAGGCTCCGGGAACTGGCCTTTCTGAACAAGGGGTTGCGGGTGGACCTCAAAGACGAGAAGAGCGGAAAGAGCCACGAGTTCCGCTACAACGGGGGGATCGTGGAGTTCGTTCAGTTCCTGGACGAGAACAAGAACCCCCTGCACCGGCCGATCTACATCGCCAAGACCGGGGAGGGGATCGAGGTAGAGCTGGCCATGCAGTACAACGACTCCTACGACGAGAACCTGTTCTCCTACGCCAACAACATCAACACCATCGAGGGCGGGACCCACCTGGCGGGCTACAAGTCGGCGCTCACCCGGGTGGTGAACGACTACATCCGGAGGCAGGAAAAGCAGAAGAAAGACGCCGTGGACATCTCCGGGGACGACGTCCGGGAAGGCCTGACCGCGGTGCTCTCGGTCAAGGTCGCAAACCCGCAGTTCGAAGGACAGACCAAGACGAAGCTGGGGAACTCCGAGGTCAAGGGCATTGTGGAGAGCATCGTGGGCGAGAAGCTCACGGAGTTCCTGGAGCAGCACCCCAGCGTGGCCAACAAGATCGCGGAGAAATCCATCGTCGCGGCCCGGTCCCGGGAAGCGGCGAGAAAGGCCCGGGAGCTGACCCGGAGGAAATCGGCCCTGGAGAGCACCTCACTCCCGGGAAAGCTGGCGGACTGCTCCCTGGAGGACCCGGCGCTGTGCGAGCTCTACTTGGTGGAGGGAGACTCGGCCGGGGGCTCGGCCAAGCAGGGGCGGGACCGGCGGTTCCAGGCCATCCTTCCCCTTAAAGGGAAGATCCTGAACGTGGAGAAGGCCCGGCTGGACAAGGTCCTGTCCCATGAGGAAATCAGGGCCATGGTGACCGCCCTGGGATGCGGGATCGGGGCCGACGACTTCGACTCCAAGAAAGCGCGCTATCACAAGATCATCATCATGACCGATGCCGACGTGGACGGAGCCCACATCCGGACCCTGATCCTGACCTTCTTCTACCGCTATATGCGGCCCTTGATCGACGAGGGCAAGATCTACATCGCCCAGCCCCCGCTCTACCGGGTGGGCAAGGGCAAGGAGGAGTACTACGCCTACGGCGACGAAGAGCTCAAGGCCCTGGAGAAGCGCCTGGGCAAGGACGGGTTCAGCCTCCAGCGCTACAAAGGCCTGGGCGAGATGAACCCGGAGCAGCTGTGGAAGACGACCATGGACCCGGAGCGGCGCACCCTCCTGAAGGTCACCCTGGAGGACGTGGTGGAGGCCGACCGGCTGTTCACCATCCTGATGGGCGACGAAGTCGAGCCGCGGAGGAAGTTCATCGAGGAGAACGCACTCGCGGTAAGGAACCTGGACGTGTAAAAACTCATTTTAATTAGAAATCAAAGAAATCACATCTAAAAGGGGCCCCAGATAAGGCCCCTTTTTCCACTTTTTCCCGTAAGTAGCTCCGACAAAGCCTAATTATGTGCCTTAGATAACAAAAGCCCCCGGAAGGGGGAGGGCCGGAAGGCCTACGAAAACCGGGAGGGGTTTCCGAGGTATTCACGCGGTACTCACGCCGTATTCACGCGCTCTCCTCCCAATCCCCCGTTTTTTGAACCGAAGATTTTTGAAAATTCCTAACCGACCCCCATCCCTTGGGGTCTTTCTCAAAATCCCCACAGGCCGAAAAAGGAGCGGGAAACCCTGTCCCGAGGAGTGAAAGCCTCTTGCTATTTCCACCCGTTCGTTCTATAATATCTATCGGTCTATAAAACCCCAAGCAGGAGGTCGGAGATGAAACATCTGGTGCTGGTGATGCTCACCCTTGCCACCGTTTCCGGACTGACGACGGCGGAAGAGCGCTTGCTTTTTCAAGTCGTCCTCCCGGAGTCCGAGGGCCGGGCTCGGGTGGCTTCCTCCGGGCTTCTCCCCTACGCCATCCTGGAGGGGTCGCTGATCGCCGAGGGCACCCAGATGGAGGCCGCGGCTGCTGGACTGGCCTATCGGACCCTCCTAACAGTTCCGGCACAGGGGACATTCTTTTTGGTCTATCCCCCCTACGGCAAATCCCCGGCCGAGGTCCGCAACCTCGTCGCTGGGCGCTGCGAGATCCTGGCCGAGGACCGGAATGCCTTCTTCGTACGGGCCGGACAAGCCGAGGCGGAGGATCTGCTTCCTTTGCAGTTTCACCTCGCCCGGGTCTGGATGACGCCCATCGACCTGGGACTTGCGGCCCCATACGAGCCCCCGAGGGTGGCGGCCTACAACCCGGTGATCCAATGGATCATCAACCAGATCTCTGTTGGCGAGATCACGGGGATGCTGCGCGACCTGACCGGGGAGCGGCCCACGATCGTGCGCGGGGTGCTGGACACGATCCGCACGAGGTACAGCACGACGCGCAAGAACTCCTCGGCGATCTGGTACTTCTACGAAAAGGCCTCCTCCTACACCGGGATCGATTCCGTGAAGTTCCACGCCTTCACCTGGAGCACGTACACGGACAGCAACGTGGTGGCGACCAAGGTGGGACGGGACTATCCCCGGCAGCAGTACCTCATCAACGGGCACATCGACGCCACCTCCGAGGACCGCCTGAACTACACCCCGGGGGCGGACGACAACGCCACATCCACCCTGGCGGCCCTGATCGCAGCCAAGGTGACAAGGCAGATCCCGTTCAAGCGCACGATCAAATACATCGCCTTCAACTGCGAAGAGAACGGGATCTACGGAAGCTCGGCCTACGCCTCTCAAGCCCGGGCCCGGGGGGACTCCATCCGCGGCGTCCTGAACGGGGACATGATCGGGACGAACTTCACCGGGAACGACTCGGCCCTGGCCTTCCACGGGAACCGGGCTGGGTCCATGGTCCTGACCGACCGGTTCTTCCAGGTCGATACGACCTACCATATCGGGCTCCGAGTGCGTCGGAGCGCGAACCCGCCGGGGGGATCGGACCACCTGCCCTTCTGGAACAACAGCTACGAAGCCGGATGCTACTCGGAGAAAGACTTCTCCCTGGTCTATCACACGACAAACGACCGCATCAGCCAAATGGACACGACCTACTGGACCAAGTATGTAAAATGTTTGGTGGCGACCCTGTGCGACCTGGCCGAGCCGGACACGTCGTTCAGCGGAATCGAGGCACCGGAAGGCAGCTCAGCCAGGGCCCGGGTTCTGGCCCTCGGAGCCCATCCCAACCCAGCCCGCGGGGCGACGGGGATCCGGTATTTCCTTCCGAAGAAAGAGACGGTCACCCTGGATCTCTACGATCTTTCCGGACGGCGCATCCGCAGACTATCTGAGGGTACCCAGGCTGCAGGAGACCATGCCCTCACCTGGAGCGGGGATGAGGCCCCGGCGGGGGTTTATTTCCTCCGGATACGGGCCGGAGGGGAAAGCGCGACCCGGAGGGTGGTCCTGTTGAAATAGGGCTTGTCTTTCGCTTCGGTCTTACGGAGGGCTGGTCCGGCAGGTCAAAGGGCCAGCCCTCGGCATTTGGCGAAAAGTTCCCTTGCATTTTCCCGGGAATCGTCCTATAATGATTATACAGGCTTTAACCTAAAGGAGGTCTCGAATGAAGCGGATGTTCGCAGTAGGCATTACCCTCCTCCTGCTCGCCGGGATCGCGGGTGCTGAGGAGCGATTTATCTTTCAGGTCTTCCTGAGAGGCTCTGAGGACAGGGCCCAGGTCGCGTCCTCGGGCCTTGCACCCTATGCCCTCTTGGAGACCTCCCTTATCGCGGAGGGGACGAAAGGCGCGGCCACAGCCTCGGGGCTGGCGTATCGCGTTATCTCCCCGACCCCGGCCAAAGGGACGTTTTATCTGGTGATCCCGCCGTTCGACAAAACCCCGGGAGAGGTGAGGGATCAGGTTGCAGGGGTCTGCGAGATCCTGGCCGAGGACGCGGACGCCTTCTTCGTGCGGGCCACCCCGGAGAACGCGGAGGACTTGCCCTCGAAGCAATTCCACATCGTGCGGGTCTGGATGACGCCCATCGACCTGGGACTTGCGGCCCCATCCGAGCCCCCGAGGGTAGCAGCCTACAACCCGGTGATCCAATGGATCATCAACCAGATCACACCGACGGAGATCACGGGCATGCTGCGCGACCTGACCGGGGAAAGGCCCACGGTCGTGCGGGGGGTGCAGGACACGATCAAGAGCCGCTACAGCCCGGCGCGGAAGAACTCCTCGGGGATCTGGTACTTCTATGAGAAGTGCCAGTCCTACACCGGAATCGACTCCGTCCGATTCCACTCCTTCACGTGGAGCTCGGGTACGGACAGCAACGTGGTGGGGACCAAGGTGGGACGGGTTTACCCCCGGCAGCAGTATGGGATCGACGGACATATCGATGCCACCTCGGAGACCCAGTACCGCGATACCCTGGCTCCGGGGGCGGACGACAACGGGACGGCGACCATCGCGGCCCTGATCGCGGCCAAGGCGATGCGCCAGATCCCCTTCAAAAGGACGGTCAAGTACCTGGCGTTCAACGCCGAGGAACAGGGCCTTCTCGGAAGCGCGGCCTATGCCCAGGAAGCCCGGGCCAGGGGAGACTCCATCCGCGGCATCCTGAACGGGGATATGATCGCGACGAACACCACCGGGAACGACTCCGTGAGGGCTTACAATGGCGGGCGCGCGGGCTCGATCGTGATCACTGACCGTTTCTTCCAGATGGACACGACTTATCACATCGGACTCCGGATCCGACGCAGCACCTCCTCCCCCTCGGGCTCGGACCACTGGTCCTTCTGGCAGCAGGGCTACGAGGCGGGCTACTTCGCCGAGGATGACTTCTCCACCGTCTACCACACCATCAACGACCGGATCAACCGCCTGGACACCCTTTTCTGGACCAAGGTCGTGAAGTGCATGGTAGCCACGCTGTGCGATCTGGCCGAGCCGGACACGACCTTCACAGGCGTGGAAATGCCCGGAGGCGGGGCCATCCAGCGGGCGGGCTTCACTTTGAACGCTCTGCCGAACCCGGCGCGGGGAGGCACGGAGGTCGTCTTCATGCTGCCCCTCCGGGTCGACGTTTCCCTGGACCTTTACGACCTGTCCGGACGAAGAATCCGGACCCTGACTCAGGGAATCCGGGAAGCGGGAGGCCATATTTTAATCTGGGAGGCCCATACGCTCCCCGCCGGGGTGTACTTCCTCAGGCTTCAGGCAGGAAGCGAGAGTCTGACGAAGCGCATGGTGCTGTTGAGATAAAACACAAGGTTCCCTGGAAAGGGAGCAGGACATGTCCTGCTCCCTTTCTCCTTGCTATTTCCAAATAAAGGTCTTATAATTAAAGGAGTGGAAAATCACTTGGAGGCACGGATGAAAAGATTGCTGCTGGTAATCCTCGCCCTGGCGCTCCTGGACGGTATGGCCAGCGCAGGGGAACGATATCTCTATCAGGTCTTCCTAAAGAAGCCCGGCGACCGGGCTATGGTTGAGATGTCCGGCGTGGTGCCCTACGCCCAGATGAAGAACTCCATCATCGCCGAGGGGACGAAGGCTGAGGCCACGGCCTCGGGCTTGGTCTGCAATGTCCTGCTTCCGGCTCCGGCAAAGGGGGCCTTCTACCTCGTCATCCCCCCGTTCCGCAAGACGCCCCAGATGGTGCGGGGAGCGGTGGCTCAGCGCTGCGAGATCCTGGCTGAGGACCGAGGCGCCTTCTTCGTTCGGGCAAATCAAGAGGATGCGGAGAGCCTGCTCGCCAGACAGTTCCACATCGTGCGGGTGGGGATGAAGCCGATCCATCTCGGGTTCTCCTCCCCCATCGAGCCGCCCCGGGTAGCAGTATTCAACCCCGTGATTCAGTGGATCATCAACCAAATCACTCCGAGCGAGATCACCGGGATGTTGCGGGATCTCTCCGGGGAGCGGCCCACGATGGTACGGGGAAGACAGGACACCATCCGCACCCGCTACAGCCTGGCCGCGAAGAACTCCTCGGCGATCTGGTACTTCTACGAAAAGGCTTCCTCCTACACCGGGATCGACTCGGTCCGGTTCCACGCCTTCAGCTGGAGCGGGTACACGGACAGCAATGTGGTAGTGACCAAGGTGGGCCGACGCTATCCCCGCAGGCAGTACCTGATCGGCGGGCACATCGACAGCTACTCCGAGAACCGCTACGTATATGCACCGGGGGCGGATGACAACGGAACCGGGACGATCGCAGCCCTGATCGCGGCCAAGGTCATCCGGCAGATCCCGTTCAAACGCACGATCAAGTGCCTGGCGTTCAACGCCGAGGAGAACGGCCTCTGGGGGAGCGATGTCTATGCCTCACAGGCCGCGAACCGGGGGGACTCCATCCTGGGCGTGCTCAACGGGGACATGATTGCCACGAACTATACCCATACGGACTCGTTCATGGCCTACAACGCCAACCGGCCCGGATCGATTCTGCTCACCCAGCGCCTCCTCGAGATGGACACGACGTACCACCTGGGCCTCCACGTCATCCAGAGCACGGACGCTCCGGCCTGGTCGGACCACTACTCCTTCTGGATCAACAACTACGAGGCGACCTCGGTCGAGGAGCACGACTTCTCCAATGTCTACCACACCACCGGGGACACGATCGGGCAGATGGATACCCTTTACTGGACCAAGGTGGTTAAGTGCATGGTAGCCACACTGTGCGACCTGGCCGAGCCAGACACGACCTTCACGGGAGTAGAAGCTCCTGCGACGGGGATCGAACAGCCCCAGCCCTTAAAAGTAAGCGTGTTTCCCAACCCGGTAAGAAGCGTTACGGAGATTCGATATGTCCTTCCCCAGCGGGAGCAGGTCACGATGGACCTGTATGACCTCTCGGGCCGCCGCATCCGCAGGTTAGCTGAGGGGATTCAGGAGGCGGGGGGACATTCCCTGATCTGGAGGGAAAGCTCGGCTCCGAACGGAGTTTACTTCCTCAGGCTTTCCTCCGGGGGAAGGAGCCTGACCCAGAGGCTGGTTCTGACGAGATAAAATATCTGTACCCTCGGAGGCCCCCTATCCCCTGGGGGCCTTTTGCCTTAAGCTAAGAAACCACTTGAATTTCCCGAAGAAAAAATGATATCATAAAGGTTCACCTTTAAGCTAAGCAGGAGGCCTGAAAGCAGCATGTCCCTGAAACGCATTGGTTTAGTCTTGTTCCTGGGTTCCGCTCTCCTCGCGTCCTGCGGGCCCAAAGGCCCGATCGTGGCCAAGGTCGGGTCCCAGGCGATCACGCTGACGGAGTTCGAAAAAGCCTATCGCCCCCGGCTCAACCTGCCCACCCGGGCCGACAGCCTGGCGGACCGGAAGAAGGCCCTGGAGGAAGTCGTTCGGAAGCACCTTCTGGCCCTGGAGGCCAAGAAGAGGGGGCTGGACAAATCCCGGGACGTCAAGATTCAGCTCGAGTTCATCGCCAAGGAGCTGGCCCGGAACGAGCTCTATCAGGAAGAGATCGTCAAGAAGACCGAGCCCAGTGAGGCCGGGCTCAAGGCTTTTTATGCCAAACAGTCCGAGGAGATCCGCTGCCAGCACATCCTGGCGGTCTCCGAAGATTCGGCCCGGGCCCTCCTGGATTCCCTCAAACATGGAGCCCGTTTCGACTCACTGGCACGGCGCCACTCCCTGGACCGGTCCAATGCGGAAACCGGGGGGGATTTGGGGTTCTTCACTTATGGGATGATGGTGGACGCTTTCTGGGACGCGGCCTCCAAGCTCAAGCCCGGCCAGGTGAGCGGGATCGTCAAGACCCCCTACGGGTTCCACCTCATCCGCTGCGAGGAGCGGCGAAAGCGCACCCAGGAGCCCTTTGAGAAGGTAAAGACGGCCATGATGCAGGAGTTCACCCAGTTCATGGCCATCCAGCGCCAGCAGATGACCCGGGAGTTCATCGAGGACCTGAAGGTCAAAGCCAAGGCTAAAATCGACACAAGCGCCCTGGTCCTTCTGGCCGGAAAAGCCGCCCAGACTCCCCAGGACACCACCCTGGCCCTGGCCCAGCCTGCGGCACCGCCTGCTCTCTCGGACCAGGAAAGGAAGACCGTGGTCCTGCGCTTCGCGGGAGGAACCTGGGACCTGGGACGGCTCCTTGAGGATGTGGAGGCCCTACAGGTGGCCAGGGGGATACGTCTCCCCCTGGAGAATTCGGCCCAGATGGCGAGCTTCGTGGACCAGGCGTTTCTCTCGGATCTGCTCTACGAGAACGCCAAGGCCAAGGGGCTGGACCGCTCCCCCAAGGTCCGGCAGGACCTCGTCGCCTTCACCACGGATCTCCTGGCCGGGGAGGCCTACCAGGCCCTGGTGGAGGAGAAGGCCAAGCAGATCTCCGAGGAAGAGATCAAGGCTTTTTTCGCAGCCAATCCGGACAGCTTCCGGGAGCCGGAGCAGGTCCGGGTCAGCCGGATCATCGTGCAGACCGAGCCCGAGGCCAAGACGGTCTTTGCAGAACTCAAGAAGGGAAAGGACTTCGCTTCCGAGGCCAAAGCCAAGTCCAAAGACCAAATGACGGCCCAGGCAGGCGGAGACCTGGGGTTCCTGGCGCGGGGCGTGTTCCCGGAGCTGGACTCCGTGATCTTCAGCCTCAAGCCCAAGGAGGTTTCGGAGCCGGTTCCCTTCCGCAGCGCCTTTTGCATCCTCAAGGTCATGGAGCGAAAGGAGGCCCGGCTCAAGGCCTTTGAGGAAGCCCGGACCGACGTTCAGGCCCGGGTCCATGCCGAAAAGGTTAAGAAAGCTCTGGAGGAGACCATCGCCGAGCTCAAGAAGGCCTACCCCGTGACCCTGGACGAGAAGGCCCTGGAGAAGCTCGGCCAGGGAAAAAGCCCCGATAGAGCGGGGCGATAAAACAAAGGAGAACTCCGTGCGGAACCGTTTCTTTAGCGTGCGCCTCATCCCGACCCTTTTGCTCACGGTCCTTTTGGCCTCCTGCGTGCAGAAAGGGGGGCCGGCCAAGACCGGACCCGTCGTAGCCAAGGTGAACCAATCCACCCTCACCCTGGATGAGTTCAATGACCTCTTGGGCCCTGAGAACCGCCTGACCCTGTCCTCCACGGACAAGCAGGAGGCCCTGAAGCAGTGGACCGACCGGGAGATGGTCTACCAGCAGGCCCTCAAGCTGGGCCTGGACAAGGACAAGGAGACCCGGCTCCTGATCGAGAACAACCGTAAGGAGATCCTGGTGGCCAGAATCATGCAGAAGGAGATCAGCGACAAGGTCGCGGTGACTCCCGAGGAGGTCCAGGCCTACTTCAACGCCCATGCCCCGGAGTACGGCAAGGCCGTGCAGCTGCGCACCATCCGGGTCGCCTCCGAGGACCTGGCGAAGGCCCTTTCCGAATCCCTGCGCTCGGGAGCGGACTTTACCAGCCTGGCCCGCAGCCATTCCAAAGACCCCACGGCCCAAGTGGGCGGGCTCTACGAGCAGTACCTGACCCGGCCCGAGCTGCAGATCCTGCCCCTGGGCGAGGCCGCTTTCTCCCTGCCCAAGGGCGGGGTATCCGGCGTGGTCCAGACTCCGGAAGGTTATTACCTTTTGAAAGTGGAGGACCTGAAAGAGCTTCCCAAACCCTTCACGTTGGAGCAGGTCGGGGAGCAGATCAGAAGCCAGATCCTCTACGTCAGGCAACGACAGGCCTACGAAAATTGGATTGAGGGACTGCGCAAGACGGGGAAGGTTGAAACCCACCCAGAGCTTTTGAAGTGAGGCCTTGAGGTGAGCACCCGAACTCCTGACAGACGACCGTGGACCGCGAATCGTGGAAGCTGGACTAAGGGCCAAGCAAGGTCTTCAGCCCTCCTATTCCTTTTCGCCATTCTTCTCGCCCCGGCTCATCTCCCCGCCGCGGAGCCTGTGGACGGGATCGCGGCCAAGGTGGGCAAGGAGGTCATCCTGCAAAGCGAGGTGGAGGAGGCGGTCCGGGTCATCCTGGCCGACGCCGGAGCCGTCCAATTACCCGGGGGCGACACCCTAACCCAGCTCCGGAAGCAGGTCCTGAGCCAGATAATCGACAAAAAAGTGCTCCTCTTTAAGGCCAGGCAAGACTCCATCGAGGTAGACAGAAGCGACGTGGACGCCGAGTTGGAGACCCTGGTCAAGAACTTCCGCTCCCGCTTTCCCTCGGACGAGGAGTTCCAGAAGGAGCTGGCTCGCCAGCACCTCACCCTGGACCGAGTCAAGGACATCTACCGGGAGAAGATTCGCGAGGACCTCACGGTGCAGCGGCTCATCGACCGCGAGATCCGGCCCAAGGTGACCCTGACAGCCAAGGACGTGGAGGAATTTTACAAGACGTACAGGGACTCCCTGCCCTTCGAGCCGGAGCGGGTACACCTGGCCCATATCCTGGTCGCAGTCACGCCCGGGGAGGCTTCGACAAAGCGGGCCGTGGAGAAGATCCGGCTCATCGAGCGCCGGCTCAAGACGGCCAAAGCGGCCGGCTTCGCCAAGGTGGCCGAGCGCTATTCCGAGGACCCGGAAAGCGCCCCGCGGGGCGGGGACCTGGGCTGGATCAGGAGGGGCACGAGCATGCCCGACTTCGAGCAGCTGGCCTTCGCCCTCAAGGCGGGCGAGACGACCCCGGGGATGCAGTCCCCCTTCGGGTTCGAGATCTTCCGCTGCGCGGGGAAAGTGGGGGATTCCGTGCACATCCTGCGCATCCTCGTCCGGGTCCAGCCCGACCCCTCGGACTCGGCCAAGGCCGCCAAGCGCGTCGAAGTTCTCCGGGAGCGGATCAGGGCCGGGGAGGACTTCGGAGAGCTGGCCAAGGCCTGGTCGGACGACGATTCCACCAAGGCCAAGGGCGGAGACCTGGGCTTCCTGGACGTCCAGGACGTGAGCCCGGAACTGAAGCAGGCCATCGCCGCGCTCAAGTCCGGGGAGGTGAGCGAGCCCCTGCGTCAGGACCTGACGCCCAGCGTCTACGCCTTCAGCCTGGTCAAGCTCGTGGAGCGCATCCCGGCCAAGCGCCTGACCCTGGACAAGGACCGGGACAAAATCGGGGAGATGGCCAAGAACAAGAAGATGCAGGACAAGCTGGACGCCTTTTTAAAAGACCTGCGCCAGAAGGTGTACATCGAGACGAAATCGTGAAGAGGAGATATTAAGGAGTCCCCCGAAGGTGACCGACGCCTCCTAAAGTCCTGACTCCTCAAGCTTCGGTTTGTTGTGCGGATCGACGAATTTCTTAAAGTCGCAAGGTTATTGAGATCCCGGAATTTGTCCAAGCGGGCTTGCGACTTAGGGTTTGTGAAGATGGACGGGAAAACGGCCAAGGCCTCACGGGAGGTGGCGGTCGGCCAGAAGATCGTCTTAGACCTGCCGATCCGCTATCTGGAAGCCCTTGTCGTAGCCCTTCCGGGGACCCGAAACGTTTCCAAGAAAGAGGGAAAGGAGTTGATCCGGATCCTCATCCAGAAGGAACGGGACACCGAGTTCTAAAAAGCAGGGGTAAGGGATAAGTGATAAGCTTACCCCTTATCCCTCATCCCTTTGAAGAGAGGAGAAATCATGTCCGAGCTTAAAGAACTGGAACCGGGGGAGGAGAAGAAGTGTTCGGTCTGCGGGTTCATCGTGAACCTGAGGCGCTGCAACGTGTGCGGGGCGATCTTCTGCCAGGACCATATGGACGTGGAGCGCTCCAGCGACCAGACCGACGAGCACTACTGCATGGAGTGCGGAGGCGGCTAAAAGCGGAGTTGGACTTTTCAGTTTTAGAGCAGGCGGGATCTTGAAAAGGATCCCGCCTGCTCTTTTCCAACCCACCTTCCAAGTCTTTTTCTATTCTGTCTAACGTGTTCTGCCGTTGAAGGGTGGAAACCCCTCCTTTTTTAAGACCTCCCCCTTTTGAGGAGGACTTAAAGGGCAGGAGATGTACTTGATCTTCGTTGATCCCACTTACACGAAAAATGGCCCTTAATCGGGCCATTTCAGGTTGGGGGGTGTTTGGTTTTAGGTCATCTTATGAAGGCGGTTTGATCGCGGCCACTTTTAGGTCCCCTTGTTGGGAAGCGTCCTCGGTCACCTCGGAGGATTTGATCGCAAAGCCGGATGAGGAAATTTCCTTTAGGATATCTTCGGGAAGCCCGAAGTATCGCCCGGCCAAGCCGTCGTGAACCTGGTACCGAGTTAAGGGATCGTACCATTGCTGAATTGCCTCGGGGGGCTCGTTGCACATGGTCATCACGAGAAACAGGCCCCCGGGTCTGGTAACCCGCAAGGCTTGGGATAAAAAGACCTTGCGGTCTTCTCCGATTATACAGTGGAAACAGTGTCCGTCCACGACGAGGTCGAAGAAATTGTCGGGATAAGGCAGGTCTAAGACATTCCCAATTTGAAAGTCGGGGTTCAGAGCTTGGGCCTGGGCTTTCTCGTTGGCCCAAGCGATGGCGGTCGGAGAAATATCGATGCCGAAAGTCTCGAATCCCTTTCGGGCAAGAAGCAGGGTCAGGCATCCATCCCCGCAGCCCAATTCCAGCAACCTGCCTGCTGGACCCCGGCCTTCTTTCTGGAGTACGGCCTCGACAGAGGCGAACATGTCCCGGACGTCTCCCTCCGAAGTAAAGCCCGGCTTTCCCTCGGCTCGGAGCTTCTGGTATTGCTTATCGTGAATTCCGAGATAATCGGTCCGCCACACGATTACCTTCCAAGGCATAGAGACAGGGGAAGACTTTAATCCGTCTTTCCAGGCTCTTGGACGGGTTTCTTTCCCGGCTTCTCCCCCTCCCCCATCTTGCAGGTCCCGTCGAAATAGACGTCGTGCTCGATGACGATGCCCTTGCAACGCAGGTCGCCCTCCATGCGGGCCCCGGCCTGGAGCTCGATCTTCTGCTGGGCGGTGAGGTTGCCGATAAGCTTGCCGCCGATGACCGCGTCCTTGGCCTTGATATCCCCTTTCAGGAACCCGTCCTTGCCCACGACCAGGGTGCCCGAGGCATCCAGCTCGCCGTCGAAGTCCCCGTCCACGCGAAGGCCCCCCTCGATGCGAAGCTTGCCGTTGAAGGACGCCCCCTTGCCAAGGATGGTGTTCAGGCTGTCTTCGGTGATTTTCTTGTCGAACATAGGATCTCCTTAATTTTAGAGGTTACGGTTGCAGGTACTGTCTGGGATTCACTGGCTTGGTGCCCTCCAGGACCTCGAAGTGCAAGTGGGGGGCTGTGGACTTGCCGGTGTTCCCCAGGTAAGCCACGAGCTGGCCCTGCTTGATGAGGTCGCCGGTCTTCACCAGGAGCCGGTCGTTGTGGCCGTAGGCGGTCAGGAGCCCCCCGGCGTGGCTGATCTTGAGCAGGTTGCCATAGAGCGTGTCCCAGCCCGCGAAGATGACTTTGCCGTCGGCCGCGGCCACCACGGGTTCTCCCGCCTTGCCCGAGATGTCCATACCCAGGTGGGTGGTTCCGTCGAACTCTTCGGACACGAATCCGCGGAAAGGCCAGAGCGTAGGGCGGTCCTGGTCCTGGGCCTGCTGTTGGGCGAGGAGTCTCTGGATCGCCGAGGTACTGATGCCCAGGCTCTCCATGCTCCCGTTGGGCGCGAACACGCCGGTGCGGGGCTTGAGGCTGTCGGCGCTGATCCAGTCCGGGGCCTTGTCCATGCCCATCATCTGACGGATCTTGGCGTCCATCTCCCTGATCTGGGCCAGCTCGGCCTCCAGCTTTTTGACCTTCCGCTGCTCCTCCTCCAGGCGGGCTAGGCGCTGCATCAGGTAGGGCGTTCGCAGGGCCTTGATGTAGATGAACCCGCTGGTTAGATTCAGGACGAGCCCCGCGATGAGGAGGGCCAACAGGCCTGCCGCGACGAGGCGTAGGATGCGGTAGGAGACCCGGAAACCCCATTCGTGACCCCCGTGGTGAGGGACGATCAGGAAGGAGATGTAGCGGTGCGGATCCGGGGGTCGGATGAGCTGCGAGAGAAATTCCCTCCAGGCCGCGTGCTTGGACATCAGAAGCCTTTCTGACGGAGATCCCGGGACAGGATGCCGCGCAGAAGTTGAATCAGATTCTCCCAGTCGTTAAGAGTGATGATTTCGTGCGGAGTCCGGCGGTAGCGCACGGGCAGAGAGAGGACTCCGAGGAGCGTTCCGCCGGAGGCGTTCTGAACCATGCGGGCATCCAGGGCCGGGGCCTTCGAGACTTCGAGTTGAAAGGGGATTTTGTCTTCCAAGGCCACGTCCATCATGAACCCGCGAACCAGAGGAGAGATGATGATTTCCTTATCCTTCACCAGAATCGCAGGCCCCTTGAGCAGAGCAAGAGAGGCTCCTTTCGTTCCGGGGAAATCCTCGGTATCGCAGCCTTCTAACACCACCGCCAGAGCGGGGGTCAGGCCCCAGGTGGCCACGACCGCCCCCCGGCCGGAAAGCTCGCCCTGAACGGTAAAGGCCACGGTGACGTCGTTGACAGACTTGGGATAACTCTTGAGGATTTGGAGCAGCGCGGCACAGAGAGCGCGGGTCGCGAGAGCCTTTCCGATAAGAACGCCTTTGCGCTCCCGGGCCTCGCTTGCGAAGCAAGCGAGATCTCCGACCCGGACAAGGCGCTCAGCTTCTTTCCCGCCCTTTGCCCCCAGGTCGATAAACATCTGTTCATACGCGGTCTCCGTTTTTGGATCGCGCTTCTCCTCTCGGATCACGCCCACGACTCCCGAGGAAAGGCGAACCCTGGCCCCGAGGGCGTTCCCCGGTGGAATAGCGCCCACCGGAGCAAGGCGAAGGAAACCTTTACGGTCGATGTGGGTTACGCAGAAAGCAGGCTCGTCCATCCGGCAGGCGAGGAGGAGTTTTGCTCCCGGCCCTCTCTTCCTAACCAGAAGGTTTCCCATGAGGTCTGTGGTGACTTCGTCGGCATGGGGCTTAGCTTCATAGGCGATCAGATCACAGAGTTTTCCCTCAAGTCCGGAGGGCGCATCCGTATCCGCAAGCTTCATGATGAGTTCAGTCATAAAATATCCTCTTCATCAGGATGGCCAGTCTTTATCTGCGATCTCCTGGATCGCGGCTTTGGCGAGGCGATAGGTGTTCACAACGTCCTCGATTTTGACCAGGGCAACCGGAGAATGGATGTAGCGCGCCGGCACGGCGATGACCGAGGCCCTGGCTCCGGACCGGGAAAGGTGCATGCGGCCGGCATCCGTCCCGCCCAGGAGCGGCCGCTTGAACTGGTAGGGAATCCCCTCCTTTTCCGCCGCAGCGATGAGGGTTTCCAGGAGCAGGGGATCGCCGATCATGGACCTGTCCTGGTAGGTCAGGACAGGTCCCCGGCCGATGACCGCTGCGCGGGACACATCCCGTTCCTCCGGGAAGTCCCCGGCGAAGGTGCCCTCCAGGGCCAGCATGATCTGGGGAGACGTGCGGAACCCGGCCACGGCGGCTCCTCGCAATCCGACCTCTTCCTGGGTTGAGAACACGGCGGTCAGGGTGAGGGGTAGATCCTCTTCGAGAAGCAGAGCCAACAGGGTACAGCCCAAGCGGTCATCCAGGGCTTTTCCTTTCACGAACCCGTTGCCCAGGTCCTGGAAGCGGGTGGCGAAGGCTGCGAAGTCACCGACCTCCACCAGACGCCGGGCGTCCTCCCGGTCCTTCGCCCCGATGTCGATATACAGGTCCTCGGCCTTGGCGACCTTCTTGTGCCCCTCCTTCTGGAAGATCAGATGGATGGGCTTGATGCCAATCACGCCGGGAATCCACTTCGGACCTACGAGCACGGGCTTGGCCAATATGACGCGATCATCTATCCCTCCCGCCTTGGCGAACCGCAGGAATCCGGACTTCTCGATATGGGTGATGAGGAACCCTACCTCGTCCATGTGCGCGGAGAGGACCAGGCGCGGGGAGTCCTTCGGCCCTTTCTTCGTGGCGATGACGTTTCCAAGGGCGTCGGTTTCCAGAACGTCCACATGGGGACGGATGCGGGAGGCAATCATCTCGCGGACCTCGCCCTCGTTCCCCGAGACGCCTAAGGCATTGGAAAAAACCTCCAAGGCCTCCAGGAGGCGATGGGTCATGGCCACTCCTTTAGGTCGGCGGCAAAGGCCGCCATCAGTCGGGCCGCGCTCACGATGTCCTCCAGGCTGGCCACTTCCACCGGGGTGTGCATGTTGCGCACCGGGATGGACAGGACCCCGGTGGGTATTCCCTCCTTGGCGAGCTGGATGACCACGGCATCCTTGCCCCCGGGATAAAGCCCAGCTTCGATCTGATAAGAAATCTCCGTTTTTTGTGCGGCTTCCTTGAGCTTGCGCGTCACCCCGTGGTGAACGGTCATCCCCATTCCCAGGGCCGGTCCCTGGTCCAAATCAAAACCCTCCCGCTCGCTCACGTCCGGGGCTGTGCCGTATGTGGTTTCCAAAATGACGGCGATATCCGGCACAGAGCTCCAGGTGCTGGCGAGCGCGCCCAGCCCGGAGATCTCTTCCTGGACTGTGGCCACGGCGTAAATGTCCCAGGAGGGGAAGTCCCTTTTCAGGAGCTTCAGAGCCTGTATCATGGCGGCGACGCCGGCGCGATCGTCCAGGGCCTTGCCTGATACGAGGCTATTCTGGAGAGGCGTGAAGCATCCGATCGGGGTGGCGGCGTCTCCGGGACGGACCTGTTTCTCCACCTCCTCCGAGGAAAGCGCCACGTCGATGAACAGCTCCTCGAAATCCATGACCCTCGAGGACTCCTCCTTGGTTTGCAAATGGGGAGCCTTGGTTCCAACGAATCCGTGCAGGGGCTTCTGGCCGTGCACCGTGACCTCGGCCCCGAGAAGGATGCGGGGGTCGAGACCGCCCAACTCCGTGAAACGGAGGTAGCCGCCCTCGTCGATTCGCGTGATGATCAGGGCCACCTCGTCCATGTGCGCGGCGAGGAGGAGTTTTTTTCTCGGCTCGCATGTCTGCGTGCCGCGCAGGTGGGCGATGACGTTTCCGAATTTGTCCTGGGTGACCTCGTCGGCGAAGGGCATAAGGGCCTCTTTGACCACGGCGCCGATGTCCCCCTCCGATCCCGGAGGCCCCGAGGCCTCGGAGAGCTTTTGCAGTAGGGAGATCAGATCGTCCATCAAAGTTGGATCTTCAGGATCTCCAGGATGCGGTCCAAGTCGCCTTGGGAATAGAGCTCGATTTCGATCCGGCCCTTCTCGCCCAGGCGGTGTATGCGCACCTTGGTCCCGAAAATCTTCTGCAGGGCTTCTTCAGCGGCCCGGAGATGGCTGTCGCGGCGGGCCGCGGCCATGGCCCGGAGCCGGAGCCGAGGCGAGACCATCTTGCGGACCTCCAGTTCGGTTTGGCGCACGGAGAGTTTCCGGGCGATGATTTTCTGGGCCAGGGAGGTCTGGTCATGAGCCGAGGGCAGCGATAAAAGAGCCCGAGCGTGGCCCTCGCTGAGCTGGCCGGATTTGACCAGGTTCTGGATCTGAATCGGAAGCGCGAGCAGGCGAAGGGTGTTCGCCACCGTGGTACGGTCCTTGCCGACCTTGTCTGCGATCTCCTGCTGGGTGTGCCCGAACTGCTCGCTGAGGCGCTGGAAGGCTTGGGCTTCTTCCATCGGGTTCAGGTCTTCGCGCTGGAGATTCTCGATCAGGGCGAGCTCTAGGGCCTCGGCATCCGTGGCCTCACGGACCATGGCCGGGATTTCACGTAGGCCTGCTTGCCGAGCGGCCAGCCAGCGGCGCTCCCCGGCGATCAGCTCGTACTCCTCCCCCATCGGCCGGACCACCACGGGCTCGAGGACGCCCGAGGACTTGATGGAGGCGGCCAGCTCCGCGAGCCGGGCGCTGTCCGGGGCTGTGCGCGGCTGGTAGCGGTTGGGCTTGATCCTCTCCAAGGCCAGAAGGGCCGGCCCGGAGGGGACCTCCTTGGCCTCGGTCGGGATCAGGGCGGACAGGCCCCTGCCTAATGCTTTCTTGGTCATGGGTTTGTTCCCTTTAAGTGACGTTTCAGAAATTCCTCGGCCAGCTTGAGATAACTTTGGGCCCCGCTGGAGGTGATGTCGTAGAGGAGAACAGGCTTGCCGAACGAGGGGGCCTCGGCCAATCGCACGTTGCGCGGGATGACGGTTTCGAAGACCTTGTCCGGAAAATGTTGGCGGATGTCCTCGGCCACCTGCTTGGCCAGCGACAGCCGGGCGTCGAACATGGTGAGGATGATGCCGCCGATCTTGAGCGCGGGGTTGAGCTTGCTTTTCACCAGTTCGACGGTCTTAAGGAGCTGGCCCAGGCCCTCCAAGGCATAGTATTCGCATTGGATGGGGATCAATATCTCATCCGCGGCCACGAGGCCATTCAGGGTCAGAAGACCCAGGGAGGGAGGGCAGTCCACGATCAGAAAGTCGTATTCCTCCCGGATTTCCTGAAGGGCCTCCCTCAGGCGGGCCTCGCGGTTCTCGGCCCCGGACAATTCTACCTCGGCCCCGACCAGGTCGATGGAGGAAGGGGCGAGGGACAGAAAGGGCGCTTCGGTGGGCTGGACGACCAGGCGGATGTCCACGCCGTCCAGAAGGACGTCGTAGACGCTTGTGCCGATGCTCTTGAGGTCCAGGCCCAGGCCGCTCGTGGCATTGGATTGCGGGTCCAGGTCCACGAGGAGCGTGCGCTTCTCCAGGGCGGCCAGCGAGGCGCAGAGGTTGATGGCCGTGGTGGTCTTTCCCACCCCGCCCTTCTGATTAGCGATGGCGATGATTCGGGACATCAATCCTTATGGGAAAGAGATTAGTTTATCAGAAAAACCAGGCACTGTCAACTCCCATGGGACGAATCCTCCTTGGATAGGATGAGGATATTCCGTTCGCGAGATTCGTTGGGGAGGCGATAAGAGCTTGTTTCCGGAAGGCGGGTGGATTCCTCCCCCCGCCAGGCAATCAGGCTTCCTGAGTCTTTGAGGGGCGGAAAGCCGAGCTTCTTTAACTTCTCGATACTGCCAACCGCTCTCGCCAGGGCGAAATCGTAATGGTTGCGATGCTCCGGGTCCTTGGCCAGGGACTCTGCCCGGGCGCAGAGTACGCTCACGTCCTTTAGGTTCAAGACCTCCAGGAGGTGTTTGAGGAACAGGGTCTTCTTGCGAACGGATTCCACCAGGGTGAGTTTGACCTCCGGCCAGACGATCTTGATGGGCAAGCCGGGGAAACCGGCGCCGGTGCCGATGTCGAGAACGGCAGGGTTTAGGGGAAAGAAATTAGGGATTAGGGAAAGAGCCGACGACCAGCCGATCAGGGAGTCCAGGAAGTGGCGCATCCAAAGATTGGCCTCATCTCCCTTGGCCACGAGGTTCATGCGTTTGTTCCAGGAACGAAGTTCCCGTTCATAGGTTGCGAACATAGCCAGGGTTTCGGAAGGAATGGGAATTCCGAAGGCGGACGCATGAGACACAAAACTTTGAGCGGGTTCTGATGACCGAGGCATTGGGGTTATATTTTGAAATTTAAAATGCTAATTTTGCATTTTACAATATTCTGTTCACCACGACGCCTCCAGTCCGAAGAACGGGAGACGTGGGATCATGTAGAACGGCGCGCGCTCGGAGTAATGGCTGTTGTAAATGTATCCCTGGAGGTTCTGGTGATTGGTGAGGTTCAAGACCTCGCCGTAGAGCGTGAGCGGAAGCCCGAGCCACCTGGTCTTGCGCTCGGCCCGCAGGTCCAGCCTCTGGTAGGACGAGAGCCGCTCGGAATTGCGGGGTCCGTAGACCGGGTACCAGGTGTGGTCGCGGGCGTCGTAGGTGCGGCCCGCGATGGGCGTGGAGGTCGGGCCGGAACTGCCCCGGTAGCGCAGCCCGAGCCGCGTCCGGGAGGAAAGGCCATAGTTCAGCACCAGGTTGGCGATGACGGGCTGGTCGGCCCAGAACCGGCTGAGCAGGGAATCTCCGAGGTCCACGCGCTCGGAGCGGGACAGGGCCAGGGAGGCCCAGCCGGAGAGGCCTTTCTCCCGTTCCCGCCGGGCGAAGACCTCGAGCCCCTGCGAGCGGCCCCAGCCTGAGTTTCCGAGGCCCTTTCCGGAGCGGTAGGAGATGAGGTGGTTCATGGGTTTGTGGTAGGCTTCGACCCTGAGCGATGAGGGCCCTCTCGCCTTTTCCCAGCCGAGGACATAGTGCTTGGCCTCCGCGGGTTCCTTCGCGCCTAGGGCGAGGTATTCCGGGGAGGCGAACTGGGCGAATCGTCCCCAGGCGAGGTAAAGCTTCCCCCAGGAGAATTCCTTGGAGACCTTGACTCGCGGGGACAGGACTCCCCGATTGGCCGCGGTGTTGTAATCTAAACGCTGCCCGGCCTGGGCCGTGAATCCTGCCACCGCATGCTCGGTTTCCACATAGGGGCCGATGCGTGAGGAGGAGGCTTTCTTCTTGAAGGTGATGATCTCACCCGAGAAGGCGAGGAAGTTTTCCGGCCTCATTCGGTCAGCGTCCACCTTTTCTCCCTGGATCTCAAGACCGATGCGGACTTTGGCCGGGGGAAGGGGCGAAAGACTCACTTCCTCCCTTGCACCCAGGCGCTGGTCGCTCTTGATGTCGTGCCATTCCGCGTCCTCCAAGGCTCCCCGGAACCGCTCATGGCTGTTCCCCAGGAAGGCGGAAAGCGCGTGCTCGAAGCCCGGCTTGCGATAGGTCCAGCAGAAAGCGAGTAGGTTGCTGGCACTCTCGGTGTGGATGGTCATGGTGTCGTTGTTTTTCAAAACGTTCCCCTGGGCAGTCGTTGCATCTACGGGAACATCTACCTCCGTGCCGTCTCGGGTCCTTAGTTCGGACAGAGAGAAGGTATGATGGCCAAAACGGCAGGACCACTTTGCGAGGATGTCCGCGAAGTAAGGCAGGGCCGTGGACCCGGCGATATCGGCTTTCTTCAGGAAAAGGTCCAGGTAGTTCCTGCGTCCGGCGATGAGAAAGGCGTTTCCCGGGGTGAGGCGGAAATCGTAGATTCCGGACGCGGAGATGAGGTCCAACGAGGCCTGGGCCTTCTCCTCCCCGGGCTCGCGGTTGCGGATGTCCACAACAGCGGACAGACGATTTCCGTATCGGGCGCTGAACCCGCCCGAGGAGAAAGAGAGCGAGCCCAGGGCGTCCTGGTTGACCACGCTCTCCACGCCCAGGAGGTGATAGGGCAGGGGGACATCTCCCCCATCCATGAGGTAGAGATTCTCGGAGGCGTCGCCTCCGCGCACGAAGAGCCAGCCTGCGAAGTCCGTGGGCGTGGCGACTCCGGGAAGGGTCTGCAGGACCCGGAAGGCGTCGCGGGCCACGCCGGGGACGGTTTTCGCCTCTTCCTGGGGTATGCGGACTTGGCTTGAGGGCACGGCCTCGGGCCGCTCCCCGGTCACAGTGATGCCCGGGAAGTGAATGGGAAGGGCGGTCAGGGAGATGTCCAAAGTGAGGCCGTCCGATCCGAGCCGGGCTTCGTAGCTCTGCGAAGTGTAGCCGTAGCGGGAGAGCTTGATTTTATGAATGCCGGGGGAGAGATTTGGAAAAAAGAACACTCCGTCTTTGGCTGTGACCACCTTATAATTAGAGACCTTCACGGTTACGCCCTCGATGAGTCGGCCATCCGCCTTGTCCCTGACCGTGCCCGAGAGGGTAGCCGAGAAAAGGAGCGAAGGAAGGAGAATAGAGGCTAAGGCGAAAGCAAGGAATTTCAATGTTCGGTAACCTCTACAACAACCAGGTTGCCATTGTCGAAGTCAGCATAGATGCGGTTCCCGTCCCCTGTCAGGTGGATCGAATATAAGGGAATCCCGCACTCCCCCACCACATAAGGAGACCGGGCGCCGGTGGTGGATAACAGAAAGAAATTTGAATTAGAGTAGCTGAGAGATACCCCCACGGCTATTCGATTACCAAGCGAGGCCAGGCATTGCCCCTCTCCCGGCAGGTCGGCCTTGCCCTCCTGGTGAATGGAGTCGCTCCCATCCCAGGTGAATCGTATAATTGCTGGCTCCCTATCATTTCTCACTCCGAAGAGGCTACCAGCACAGAAAGACAAGCCTCTGGGGTAAGTCTCTGAGGAATAGGCGACTATTTTGGGGGCTGTGGGCAAGGCGAAGTCTATCATCTTAATCCGGTTTGTATTACGATCAAAAACGGCACACCGGGTCTCATCCCACGGAGCCACAAGACGGGGTTCGTTGTAGATGTTTGACCGTCCTTCCCGTCTAGGGTGAACGGGGTCAGCAAGTGAGATGTAGTCGAGCCCGTACCCTACCGCATAAAGGTGGCTGCCTGCGATCCCGGCTGGGATGGCGGCCAGGGTGTCATAGGAGGCGAGGACCCCGGGGGCGGCGGAGTTTGAGAGGTCCAGAACAGTAAGTCCTTCGTTATAGGTATTTACGTAGGCGTAAGAGCCGTACAGGGTCAGGCCGTAAACCCAGCCATATTGTCCGTGGTCCAAGGCCGAGCCGATCACTTGGGGATTCATAGGATCGGAAGCGTCAACGACGTAGAACAGCTTTGTGGCGCTGTCCGGAGAAGGTGGTCTGATACAGACAAATAGCCTGCTATCCCGTGCCGCCATGGCCTCGACATCGCCGGGCAGAGTGAAAACGGTTCCCACCGTGAGCGTGGGTCCGACCGGCACCGTGGGATTATTGGTATTCCATTTTCCGCAATGGCTGAGGGTTAGGGAGAAAAAGATGCCCATGATACTGTAGGCATAAAGCTTGCTTGAGCCAACCCTCTTCATCGGACCCTCACGACGGTAAGGCCGTCATACCCAGAAAGATAAGCATAGTCTTCGGAGATTGATATATATTTGTAGTCGGTGAGACGAACACTTCCTACGAGAGTCGGATTAGTTGGGGAAGCGATGTCATAGATTAAAAGGACGTGTCCCGCATTAACGAGAAGATTTCCCTGAAACGCGAATTCTTCATAAGGTGTAGAAAAGAAGCCTTCTGTCTTGGGGTTTAATGGGTCACTGACATTGATTACCGATACAGTTGCTTCTGCTGACGCCTGGAAAGGGACGAACAAGTAGTTGTTATGAATATAAATTTTATCACCGTAAAGTTGGAAATTGACTACATGACGTAATGTCCGAGGGTCTCGACAGTCGAAGATCATCAGGGTATCTATGAGAAAGGCGTAGGCCCAACCTCTTTCGGCTGCCACGGAATGAAAAGGATCATTATGTGCGAGGGTGTCCCACTCGCCGATTACGTGGAGGTTAGGGGCCGTAGAGAGATCGAGGATTTTGAGAATAATATAATTATCGCCGTCACGGTTGACGCCTCCGGTTAAATAGAGGTTGCTTCCCGAGAGGGCCATGGAGAAAACGGACATGCTGCAGGGGTAGAAAGCCACGAAATGGGGCGAAGCGGGGTTGCTCACGTCTACAATGGTGAGATCACTGCCGCTTTGGCCATTCAACCCATAGAGAAAGCCTTCTCGGATATCGAGGAAATCGCAGGGAGCCCCTTTAAAGGAGCTGACCCACCTAGGAATGCTTGGAATCGTAATGTCATACGTGTCAAAACCATGGCTAGTACGCAGGTAAAGATAAAAGCCAGAGAGGTGGGTTTCATAGTAATATTTATCGGAATATATATTACAAACCGGGCCGTACTTACAGAAGAAGTTGTGAAAGGGCGACCATGGTCCCCAGGCGTCCTTGGCCTTGGCGGCCCGGACCCGCCAGTAGAGCTGGCCATAGGGCAGGGCGAAAGAGAGGCCGATGGCCGTCCCATGAAGGTCGTTATCATCGAATATCGTCGTGGAGAACAGGGAATCGGTGCTGATCTGGAGATGATAATAGGCGGTGTCCACGCCGCAGTCGGCCCAGGAGAATTGGGGCGGATTGTCGGTGATGATGGCCCCGTCAGCAGGAGAGGAGGCCTGCGGGCCTGGGGGACGGTTCTTGGGGTCGTAGGGGTTGTCGAATTTCAGCTTGGTGCAGGAGAAGAGGAAAGTAAGCGAAATCAGAGAGATAGAAAGAATAATATTATGCCATTTCGCATTTGAAGTTATGCAAGACCGTAAAAAGGGGCTCCTTTTTCCCTGCGTCGGGGGTGAGGTAGGCGTGAGGTAGGCGTGAGGTAGGCGTGAGGTGGGCGGAAACCCCTCCCGGATTTCGGAGCTTTGTCGGCCCTCTCCCTCCGGAGAGCCGGACAAGGCTTTGCTCTGTAACCCCTTGATGTCAGCCATCGTTAGCCCATCAAAGCCGGTCATTAGAACTACTGGATGCGTTTTGGAGTAAAATATCATACGCTTTGGTATAATCCTGCTTTTAAAATCTACCCATCAGGGCCAGGGTAACCTGTCCTCGACGCCACCCAAGAACGGGCTCTGGCGTGGGAAATGATTTTCCCTGCTGCTCTTTTCCCCTCCCCCTCTCCTTGTGGGCCAGGACAGCCGAAGCCGCTAAGCTGGCCAGGCCCAGGCCCATGGTGATGTTGCGGCCCAGTTCGCACTGCTTGGTGCGTGTCCGCCAGTGGGCCGCGAGGTCACCGTTCTTCTCCTCCTGGTAGCGGCGGTAATAGACTTCCACCCCGATGTCTAAGGCGATAGCTGAGGTGGATAACCCCAAGCCGATGGCCGCGGTGTTCCAGGGGGTCAGGTGGAGCCGGGACTCGCGGATGGGCCGAACGCTGGTGGTATCACTGGATGCCTGCCCTGCGAGGGGAAGAAATGCAAAATGCAAAAAGATAATGGATAATGGATAAAAGGATTTCATCCTCTCCTCCACTTCTCAAGGTGCACGGCCAGGACAGAGATGTCGGCCGGAGTCACCCCGGAGATGCGGCTGGCCTGGCCGAGAGTCTGGGGACTGACATGGGAGAGCTTCTGCCGGGCCTCGTTAGACAGGCCCGTTAGGGCCTGGTAATCCAGGCCCTCCGGGATCTTACGCAAATCCAGGCGCTTCAGGCGCTCGGCCTGGGCGGTCTGGCGAATGATGTAACCCTCGTATTTGATAAACATCTCAGCCTGGGCGCAAACCTCCTCGGTGAGCTCCGGCCGCTCTTGGTCAACGGGAAGCAGGCCCGCGTAGGTCACCTCCGGGCGTTTGAGTAGTTTGGCGAGCGGCACTTCCTCCTCGATCTCGGAGGTACCCCAGGATTTCAAGAGGAAATTGATGTGCTCGGGCTTGACCCTGGTTTCCTCCAGGCGGGCCAGCTCCTGCTCCCGCAGGAGCACCTTCTCGCGGAGCCGGGCGTAAACCTCCTGGAGAATGAGCCCTAGGCGATAGGCATAGGGCATGAGGCGCTCGTCGGCGTTGTCCTGTCTGAGGAGCAGTCGATGTTCGGCCCGTGAGGTGAACATCCGGTAGGGCTCGGAGGTCCCCTTGGTCACTAGGTCATCTATCAGTACGCCGATGTAAGCCTCGTCTCGTCGGAGGACGAAGGGCTCCTCACCCCGCACGGAGAGGGCCGCATTGATGCCCGCCATGAGTCCCTGGGCTGCGGCTTCCTCGTAGCCCGAGGTGCCGTTCACTTGGCCGGCGAGGAACAGGTTCTTCACCAGCCTGGATTCGAGAGAAGGCTTAAGCTGTGTGGGGTCAAAGAAATCGTATTCTACAGCGTACCCCGGACGAAGGATCTCGGCATGCTCCAGCCCGGGAATCGTTCGGATGATGGCCCCTTGGACATCTTCAGGCAGGGAGGTGGACAGGCCGTTGACATAGACCTCATTCGTCTCCCGCCCCTCGGGCTCCAGAAAGAGCTGGTGCCGGTCGCGGTCCGCGAAGCGCACCACCTTGTCCTCGATGGAGGGGCAGTAGCGCGGGCCCGTACCCTGGATGCGTTTGGTGAAAAGCGGGGAGCGGTCCAGGTTGTCCCGGATGATGCGGTGGGTCTGAGGAGTGGTGAAAGTGATGTGACAGGGGAGCTGGTTGACAACCAAGCCGGTGCTCCGATAACTAAAGACGGGGGGGGTATTGTCGCCTATCTGAGCCGACAAGCTTGAATAATCGATTGTTTTCCCGTCCAGACGCGGGGAGGTCCCGGTCTTCAGGCGGCCCAAGCGGTGGCCGTGGGCTTTGAGCGACTCGGACAGGCCCTTGGATGGAGGTTCACCGAGACGGCCGGCGGGATGGGTTTCAAGGCCGATGTGGATGAGGCCGTTCAGGAAGGTTCCGGAGGTCACCACGACGGCCCGTGAGGGGTATCCCATGCCGGTCTCCGTGGCCACGCCCTGGATAGCCCCCCCCGCAATGAGAAGATGGGAGACCACGCCCTGCTTGAGATCCAAGCTCGCCAAGCGTTCCAGGGCCCGGCGCATGGTCCGGGAGTACTCCGCCTTGTCGCACTGTGCCCGGGGCGACCAGACCGCGGGCCCCTTGCTCTTGTTGAGCATGCGGAACTGAATGCCGGTGGCATCCGTGACCCTGGCCATCTCTCCTCCCAAAGCGTCTATCTCCCTAACCAGATGCCCTTTGGCCAGGCCGCCGATGGCTGGATTGCAGGACATCTTGGCAATAGCGTCCAGGTTCATTGTGAGAAGGAGAACCGAGCAGCCCATGCGGGCAGCACCCAGCGCGGTCTCGCAGCCGGCATGCCCAGCCCCGACCACGATAATGTCATAAGTTTTAGGATAGACAGGCATAAACTGTATTGTTATGTCAGGTCGTGGTTAATTATCATGGGTAAAATTTTACCATAAATCAACGGGTTATGCAAGAGAAAAATACAATGTTTCACGTGAAACAATCTCAATTGTACGATATGAACCTTTTATTAAGTGTTTCACGTGAAACAAAAGCCAAAAGCCGCCTATAGGGCGGCTCAATTGCCATCCTTTTAACTTGGTGAGAAAGTTACTTTCCGATACAGAAACTGGAGAAGATGAGGGCAAGAACATCCTCGGGGGTAGTTTGCCCGGTGATCTCTCCCATGGCGTTCAAGGCTTCGCGGAGATCTTGGCAAAGGAACTCCTCGGAAAGGGAATGCCGCAGGGCCTCTTCAGCGCGGTCCAACGCCTCTTTAGCCTGAACGAAAGCCTGGGCGTGACGGGCATTGGTCACAATAACCTCTCCGTGGTCTTTGGGAGAATTCGAGAGAAGGCGCAGGACGGCCTCCGTGAGGGCGATGAGGCCGAAGCCTGTTATCGCAGAAGTTTCGATGACGACAGGTATCCCTGTGGCCTCTTGGACCTGTCCGGCACTCAACTGCCGGGGGGGGAGGTCGCATTTGTTAAGGATAGCGATGGCAGGCTGGGAGTGCATCTCCGAAATAATCCTTAAATCTTCGCACTCGATTTTAGCGGAGGAATCCAGGACGAAAAGGACCAGGTCAGCCTCTGCGATGCTCTTTTTCGACCTCAGGACGCCCTCCTGCTCTACGACATCTCCCGGTTCCCGGATCCCAGCCGTGTCCGAGAGCAGGACCGGCAGTCCCGCGAGCGAGAGCCAGCCTTCGATTACATCCCGGGTTGTTCCGGGAACAGGGGTCACAATGGCCCTTGAATCTTTCAGCAACGCATTGAAAAGGCTTGACTTGCCGACGTTCGGTTTGCCGATGATAGTTACCTTCGCGCCCTCCCGGAGGAGCTTGCCCTCCTGGAATGTGGCCAGTAGTTTGGCGAGCCTGCAGGTGAGAACCTGCAGGCTTATCGCCAGGCGTTCTCTGTCAGGGGGGGGCACATCCTCTTCCTCGGGGAACTCCAGGCGGGCCTCGACCTCGGCCAGGAGGCCCAGCACGCCTTCACGGAGGGCTTTGACCTCGCAGGAGAGGGCTCCCTCCATCTGGGACAGGGCGGCCTTTTGGGAGAGGTCAGTCTTGGCCCGGATGAGGTCGGCCACAGCCTCAGCCTGGGTCAAATCCATCTTGCCATTCAGGAAGGCGCGCTGGGTGAACTCTCCTGGCTGGGCCAACCGGGCGCCATTTTGAAGGAGGAGATCCAGGGTCCGCTGGGGGACGATCCAGCCGCCGTGGCAGGAGACCTCCGCCACATCCTCGCCGGTGTAGGAACCGGGCCCTCGGAAGACGGCAAGCAAAACTTCGTCCACAGCCCCCCCCGTATTGAGATCCCGGAGCCGGCCGTGGAGGACGCGGTGGCTCTCGCTCTGGCTGGGCTTCTCGCTTCCGGAGAAGACCCTGTCAGCAATTACCAGGGCCTCGGAGCCGGAAAGGCGGACCACGGCGATAGCTCCTGCGCCTATGGCCGTAGAGACGGCGGCAATGGTGTCGTTATCGCTCATCACCTTTAGGATACCAGTTTGCCGGGCTCCCTGTCAACCTCTGGCAGGAATAGCAGGCCGTGGATCGCGGAGGGCGGACTCATCCAGGGTAAGGGAGAGGGGTAATAATAGGATAAGCAGGGGAGGGGAGGGAGAATTGCACCCCCACCCCCCGCCCACTGCTCGAGGTAATCCCTCCCTGTTACCTCCCTCAGCTCCAACGCAGGTCTTAATATCTTCTCCCTACGGGAGAAGATAGAGCTGGAAGGGCGGCTCGTGAAACCGGAACCGTTGAAGCAACGACAGAAAGAATTAAAAAGGCCCGCCATAGGGCGGGCCTTCAAAGACATTGTACCGGCTGTCAACGCAGTAAAAGCAGGCGGTGGAGGACCGGAGACCCCTCCGGGCGCAGGAAGTAGAGGCCGGAGGGGAGGGGTTTACCTGAGGCATCCCTGCCATCCCAGGAGAGTTCGTAGCGGCCCGGGGCCTTCCTCTCGGCGTAATGCTCGCCCAGAAGTTTCCCCTGAAGATCGAAGAAATGAAGGCTCTTTCTCAACCCGCCATCGGGAAGCAGGAAGGTCGCCCTGCTTCCCGGACGATACGGCGATCCCGCGAGCAGCCTCGCTCCAAGCCGGCTGCCCGGCCCTGTCCCATTTTGCTCAACCCCGACGCTGAAATAGCGATAGGTCCCGAAGAGGTTCCAGTTCCCGTCCCGGTTGCTCTGCCAGACAACCCATTCGTAGGAATAAGGATTCCGGCCGAAAGCCGTGACCGCGGGATGGCTGTCCTGTGCGCGACTGGTGTCCACGACATCCGTCAGCCCAAGCCACTTGGCATAGATGTTCGGGTTGCCGTCCCGCCGGCTCGTCCAAGCGGTCAGGATGGGATGGTTGACCGCCAACCCAGCGATGGGCAGGGGAAAGTTGAGCGCGGCGGGCTCGGCATCCGAGGAATCGTTCG
>CAYGWX010000015.1:0-41288 GCA_964353855.1 uncultured bacterium
GAATTTACTAAAACAAACGTTTCATTTAGGTGGCTAGAATACGACTTTACCCTTGTTAAAATAGGCAATTAAACACTATCAACATGGCCCGCCTTTTTTGTACATCCGTCTGAATACCGAAGAAAGACAAAGGAAATACTGAAGAAAGCCACCCAGTTGCCCTCCTCCCTGGGGGCCAAAATCCCACTCTCGCACAGGCATCTTTTGGGGGTAATTGTTCATCATACAGCAAGGGACTTCTTTTATCAATAAAATGACATTGACTTACACGGCGTTTTGTGTTAAAGTTTTAGTATAGGATTGTTAAAATGCAATACCTGCTGAACAAGGAGAAAGACCATGTTGGATTCCCGATTGCTTGAGATACTGGCTTGTCCGAAGTGCAAGGGAGACTTGGAGTACGACCAGAATAACGCCAAGCTCATCTGCCACGGCTGTCGCTTGAAGTACGCCATCAAGGACAACATACCGATCATGCTCATCGACCAGGCTGAGAAATTCTGAGGCCCGCTTTTGTGGGGAAAAACAGCATGAAACGCCTGACGATCGGCCTTTTAGCTATCTTGGGGGGGCTATACTCTCCTTCCTTTGCAGCCCAAGTTTCCCTTCCCCGACCCGGAATATCCCTGCCGACGAAGCCTCAGGCGGCTGAAGGGGGCCTAACCATCTTGCGCTCCGATCCCTCCGGCCTTCTCCTGGAGTATTCTCCCGGAGAACTAACTCGGTCGCGATTGGGTGCCGGAAGCATGGAGGTCCTGCGGATCACTGACTGCGCCACCTCCGCCGAACTGGGAAAACCCGAGGTTCCGCTCCGCAACGTGCTCTTCGGAGTCCCCTTCGGGGCGGGGGTCCGGGTTCAGATTCTGGAAGCCGAACTTCAAGACCTCGGGGAAATCGATCTGGCGCCTGTTCCACGAGGCGACGGCTCCGGAGAGATGGCCTGGGCCAAGGATCCGACGGTCTATTCCTCCAATGCGATTTATCCCTCAGGAGTAGCCCAACTCGACGGACCCTTCCAGGTCCGCAGCCAGCGAGTTGGATTCCTCCGGCTCTCCCCAATTCAGTACCATCCGGTCTTGAAGCGGGCTTACCTTTGTCGGAAGATGCGGGTTCAGGTTACTTTCACGCCGGGCAAAGGCGTCCCTCAGGGGGCTTATCCCGATGGGTTCGAGGACGTCTTCAAGGGTGCGCTCGTGAATTACGAGCAGGCCAAGCTCTGGCGCGAGCCGCCCAACCCGCCCCGCGTCCAGTCTTTCATCTTCGACACCGGCCCATGGTACAAGGTCAAGGTGGTGGAGGATGGCCTCTACAAGGTCACCGGAAGCGACCTCCAGAAGGCGGGGATCGACATCTCCCAGGTGGATCCCCGCACAATCAAGTTCTACAACGGAGGAGGCAAACTTCTGCTGCGCAACCGCAACGCTCCTCTTCCGGACACGATGCCCCAGCTCGCGATCTGGGTCGTCGGCGAAGAGGACGGCAGATTCGATCCCACGGATTACATCGTGTTCTGGGGAAAAGGGCCCTTTGGACCCCACTACGACGACTCCCTGGATCCCTTCCAGTATTTCAACCCCTATACCGATACGAACGTCTACTGGCTGACCTGGGGAGGAAGCCAGGGCAGGCGGATGGCCGTGAAGGACGGAAGCCTGAGTTCGCCCAACCCCATCCGTCCGCCAAGCTTCATGAGCCGGGTGCATGTGGAGCAGGACAATTTGAGCATTTACAACTCGGGGATCCGTTGGTACTGGGAGGAGCTCAACAGCAACGATCCGGCGCAGAGCGCTTATTACAAGGCCAGTCTGGCCAGCGTGGAGGCCCAGGAGTCCTGCAGCCTATGGGTGAGCATCGCCGGAACGGGCAAGTGCAAAAACCTCCCGGACTGCAACATCCCCTGGGACCGGGATGTGAGCATCTGGTTTAACGGGAATCCCGTCTGGGACAGCCACATCTCAGGCCGGGATCCGCAGTCGTCTCGAAGATTGGCCTCCGGATACGGCCCCTGGGCCAGGGAAGGGGAAAACACCCTGCAGGTGGAGCGCCGGGGGGATCCCCTCAGTTTCGACTGGTACGAAATCGTGTATCGCCGACGGTACGAGGCCCAGTCCGGACGCCTGGATTTCTCAGTGGCCGGAAACACCGCTCGCGGACGCTATGAGTTCGGAGTCAGCAACTTCTCTGATCCAAACATTGACGTCTTCGACATCACGGACCCCTTCGCTATGGTGCGCATCACCCATCCTCCGGCCGTTGGGGGAACCCTCCGCTTTCAGGACGACGTGGACACCCTGAGGGCCTATGCGGCTACCTCTGCATCGGTCTACAAGACCCCGGCAGGAATCGCTCCCAAGCCTTACTCAAACCTTCATGACCCGAACAACACGGCCGATTACATCCTCATCACCAACGACCTCTTCTACGACCAGATGCAGGCCATCCGCAACCTCCGGTCCAGGAAACACACCGTCCTGCTCGTACGCCTATCCAATGTCTACGACGAGTTCTCCTGGGGCCTTCCCGATCCCACCGCGGTGCGCAATTTCCTGCGCTATGCCTACGATTACTGGGGCCAAGGGCAGAGGATAGCGAGTTATGCTATGCTCGTCGGGGACGGGAGCTCTGATTTCAAAAACCTTCTCCATCTCAAGCATCCCAAAAGCCTTTTCCCCATTTACACCTCGGGGAGCTATTACGATGAGGGGGGACTGGGAATAGAGGACACGATGACCGACGACTGGTTTGCCTACTTTCACAACGATTCCCTACGCCGGCCCCTTCCGTATCCGGAGATGAAACTGGGCAGGCTTCCGGTTCAGACCCTCGAGGATGCCAGTCTTGTGATAGACAAAATACTCCGCTACGACTCCCCTGAAACTTTCGGAGCGTGGCGAAACAGGGCCGTATTCGTGGCGGATGATGAATATTTAGGATGTCAGGGCCGCCCGGACACCTACGGCCTTGACCACGTAAGACAAACGGAGGAGATTGCCACCCAACACTTCACCAGGCAATTTGACCTTACAAAGATTTACCTCACGGAATATTCTTTGTACTCTAATTGCAAAAAGCCCGGTGCCGAGGCTGACGTGATCAAAGCTATCTCGGACGGGGCGGTCTTCGTGAGCTTCGTGGGGCACGGGGGATGGTGGATCTGGGCCCATGAACAGGCCTTCCTGGCCCCGGCAGATGTGACCCTGCTCTCCAACGGCAGGAAGCTTCCCATCATCTCCTCAGCCTCGTGCAGCGTGGGCAAGTTTCACATGGTCAACGACGAATGCATGGCCGAACTGGAGGTGCGGGCCAGAGACAAGGGAGCGATAGCCACGGTAGCAGCCGTAGGGGCAACCGTTGGACAAGGGCCGAATGAAACCATTGTCAAACTCTTCCTGGACAAAGCCTTTCACGATTCGACCGATATCGGGACGGGCCTCCTTTACGCTAAGATGACCTACCCCAATACGGGGAACAATGAAAACATCCTTATCCTGGGGGACCCCGGCCTTGCTCCTGCACAGCCTCACCTGCCTTTGAGCCTGAACGTCACTGATTCAATCGGTTTTCAGGGGAAAAGGTTAGTAACGATCACTGGCACTGTCATCGGTGGGTTTACGGGTATAGCGTTAGCGACGGTTTTTGATTCGGATACTCTCAAACTCTATCGGAGTCCAGGAGGAGATAGTACTTCTTACCGCCTGCCCGGCAAGCCTATCTTCCGGGGCCCGGTCCCAGTGTCTAATGGACAGTTCTCGGCCAGTTTCATCGTACCTACCGGGCTCCGGGCCGGTAACTCGGGGCGGGTGAGCGCCTACGTGTGGAACGACCAGATAGATGGTCACGGGGCAATCGACTCAATCCCCGTGCGGGGGACCGACGACACCACAGCCCGGGATGACGGACGGGGGCCGAGCATCGCCCTCTATGCCAACGGAAAGCGGCTCATGAATGGGGACCGGGTGTCTTCCTCCTTCACCCTCGTGGGAGTGCTGGAGGACGACCGCGGAATCAACCTCTCCAGCCAACAGCCCGAGCGCTACCGTCTGCGGATGGTCGTCAACCAGGACCGTTTGAACGCCAAATACCTCTCAGACTACTTCACCTACGATCTGGGAAGCTACACCAAGGGCAGTTTCTCCACGCCCATCCTCCTTTATGCCCCCAGCGAAGGCGACAGCACATACACTTTGGCCATCGAGGCGGCGGACAACTTCCTCAACCGGTCCACGGACTCGGTCAAGGTGGTGGTGGGAAGCGATCTCACCCTCAAGGTTCAGAACCTGGTGAACTATCCCAACCCCTTCAAGGACAACACACAGTTCACGTTCGAACTCACCCAGTCCGCGGAGGCCGAGATCAAAATATACACGGTGGCCGGGCGACTGATCCGAACCCTCCGTCCGGGGATCCTGCCGACGGGTTATAACCAGGTGTACTGGAATGGAAAGGACGCGGATGGGGATGGTCTGGCCAACGGGGTTTACTTGTACAAGATTACCGCTAAAGCAGCTAAGCCGGGAAGCAGTGGGACGGCGAGCGAGATCACCGCTAAGGAGTTCGGACGCTTAGTCGTGATGCGATGACGACGAAACCGTCTTTGGGATTCGTGGGCGCAGGAAGGGTGGGCCAGGCTCTTGTCCTGGCCTTTTCCCAAAGGGGATATCCCATCCTCGGGATCGCCAGCAGGGACGCCTCCACGGCGGAGAGGCTAAAGGAAAAGGCCCATGCCCAATCCGCCGCTGCGGACGCCTCTTTCTTCTCCAAATCCACGGATGTTCTCTTCCTCGCCGTTCCGGACCAGGCCATCAAAGCGGTTTGCGACGGGATCGCCGGGAAAGGAGGATTTCGCAAGGGCCAGGTCGTGGCTCATACGAGTGGTGCCTTGGGTTCCGGAATTCTGGTCTCGGCCAAGATGTACGGAGCTTCGACCCTGGCCTTTCATCCGCTACAGAGTTTTTCCGGGGGAGACCAAGGAGCCGTCTCTCTTTTGTCCGGAATCTACTTCGTTCTGCAAGGGGACGGTGAGGCGGTGGAGGTGGGGAAGGATCTGGCCCATGCATTGGACGGGTTTCCGGTGGTTATTGGAGAGAAGGGGAAGGCTCTTTATCATGCCGGGGCATCGCTTTTATCCAATGGCCTCGTGGCCCTGGTCCGGGAGGGAACCCGGATGTTCGCGGAGGCCGGGATCAAATCCGAAGAAGCTGTGTCGATGGCCCTTCCTCTCCTGCGAGGGACGATCTTCAACATGGAGCAAGGCGGGGTCCTCGAGGCCTTGACCGGGCCCATTGAGCGCGGGGACACGGAGACGGTAAAGGTTCATCTCAAGGCTCTTGCGGACGAGTATCCGGACGGGCTCTGTTTTTATAGGACTCTGGGCATGGCCATCCTCAAAACCGCCCAGGAGAAAGGAAACGTGAGCCCCGCAGCCCAGGCTGAGCTATCCCAGATACTGAAGTGAGGTCCGTTTGAGAATCGGTCTGCCCTGTCTGGGATGCATTCTGGACGATGTCCGGGAGGCGGCTTTCCTTTTGGCCGAAGACGAAACTTGGGTCGAAGCCTTTTCCTCTGAGGCACGGGCCCTTTTAAAGAAAAATATCCCGGGAGGGCAGCTTCCCTCCGAGGCGATCACGCAGGTCCACCGCCTGCTCAAGGCAAAGGCCGGGGTGAGCGTTTTATTCAAGGAAAGGCGAGAGCGCACCAATCGAATAGGCATAACGATCGCCGAACATGTCAAGGTCAAGGCCAAAGCCCTCTCTCCCGAAGAAAAGCTTTACTTCCTGGCCCGCTGGGCGATTGCGGGAAATGCCCTCGATTTTCGCACCGCAGGGGTAGGGTACAAGTTTGATATTGAGGCTGTTGAGACTTACCTGAAGAAAGTCTGGGAACGGGACTTGGCCCGAGATGACTCCCAGGCTCTCTGGGGATTTCTCTCCTCGGCCAAGAGGTTGCTCTACGTCCTTGACAATGTGGGGGAAAGCGCTTTAGACCGGCTATTCATCGAGGAGTGCCTGAAACCAGGTCGGGCGGTCATCGCCGTGGTTAGGGGAGGTGCGATCACGAGCGATGTGGTGTTTGAGGATGCAATCCAGGTCGGCTTGGACCGAGTCACGGATAAGATCGTCTCTTCGGGATCGGATACCCTGGGGATCCTCTGGGAAGAGGCATCGCCAGAGCTCAAGGAGGAGTTCAAAAACGCCGACTTAGTAATCGCCAAGGGACAAGCGAACTACTATCTCCTCTCGGAGCCGGAATACCGCAGGCAAATTCCCGGAAGGGTGGCCTGCCTGTTCACGACCAAGTGTGACTTGGTGGCCGGGCAGTTCGAGCAGAAGGGAAAGGTCAATATTCTGACGTTGGTGTGAAGGTGAAAAGGTGGTTAAGATATGGGGAAGAAAAGAAGAGATGAGCAGGCTGAGGGTGGATTGCCCTTGGTCTTTTGTTTTAAGTAAAGACTGAGGAGAATGGCACAAGTGACTGAAAGTAAATGGGATGCCGTTATCGTCGGCGGAGGGCCATCTGGGATGATGGCTGGAATCGTGGCGGGCAGGAGGAAGAGAAAAATCCTCCTTCTCGAGAAGGAAAAGGAACTGGGGCGGAAGCTCCTGGCCACGGGAAACGGAAGGTGCAACCTGACCAATGAGCAGATGGGTCCGGAACATTATCATGCCGGGAACCGTGAACTGGTCAAGGCCATCTTGGGAAGATTTGATGGAAAGGCAGTGAGGCGATTCTTCAAAGAGGTCGGGCTGGAAACGAAGGAGGAGGAACGAGGCAGGGTCTTCCCAACCTGCAACGAGGCCAGGGCGGTCCGGGACCTGCTCGCCGCGGAGTTAAAGAGGGCCGGGGTCGTGGTCAGGCTGCACTCCGAAGTGATGGGAATAAAGCTGGAGAAGGAAGGAATTATCGTCGAACAGAGAGGAGAGGTCCATCCGGCCCAGCATGTCCTTTTAACCACCGGTGGGCTGGCGGGTCCGCAGTTCGGGGCCAACCCGGGCGGGTTGGAAATCGCAAGGACGTTAGGGCACAACATTCTTCCCACCTCACCCATCTTGGTTCCTTTGGAGCTTGAGAGTCGGTGGCAGAAGCAGTTGCAGGGAGTGAGGATGGACGTGGAGGGCCGGGCGATGGTGGGAGATAGGATTCTTTACCACGATACGACTGAGACCCTGTTCACCCCTTACGGGGTCTCCGGTCCGCTGGGGATCCAGATGAGCCCGGTGGCGTTAGAGTATTGCCAGAAGAAGGGGTTCAGGCTGGAGATCAACTTTTTCCCAGGGCTCAGGACCGAAGATGTGGACGAGGAAATATCCAGGCGGTGGACCCAGCACCCGGAGCGGGAGGCGGGGTTCTCGTTTATAGGCTGGCTTCCGACCAGGGTGGCGCCGGTCGTGCTGCATTCCGTTGGAATCGATGAGCACCGGGAAGCCAAGACCATCAAGACCGAGGAGAGGAGGAAGTTGGCCAAGGCCTTCACCCACTGGGAGCTGGACGTTAAAGGTGGGAGGTCCTACAGAGAGGCCGATGTCATGGCTGGGGGGGTGGACACCAGGGAGGTTAACCCCCAGACCTTAGAGTCCCGGATCATGCCCGGGCTCTTCTTCGCCGGAGAGATCCTGGACGTAACCGGGGACTGGGGAGGGTATAATCTGCAATGGGCCTGGTCCTCGGGCTACGTGGCCGGGAATGCCCTATAACTTTGGTTAGACAGTTAGACGGTTGGACGGTTTGACGGTAAAAGCAGTTGGTCGGTTATGGGGTTGCTACGGTTGAGCAAGCCGAGGAACTTGTCAGGTTCTTGGTCGGTATTTAGACCTCTTTGACAAATCCCTCTGTAAA
Organism: uncultured bacterium; assembly: GCA_964353855.1. GTDB lineage: Bacteria > Edwardsbacteria > CAYGWX01 > CAYGWX01 > CAYGWX01 > CAYGWX01. The sequence goes on from CAYGWX010000015.1 coordinate 7,834, forward strand.
CGTCATAGAAGCCCTTAAGAGGGCCGGAGAGGGAGGAGAAAGGGGTTTACCCATACCTGACATTAATTTGGCCTCCCAAGCTTAACAACTACCCTCCCCCGAAGGGGGAGGGTAGAAACGACTTACTCACATGTTCAACTCCGCTACAACTCCGTTACAACCCCGTTACAACTCCGTTTGCACGAGCCTTGCAGGAGCTTTCCGGCAACTCTTCTGCACCACCCCTATAGGGGTTCCCCCGGAAGCTGGCCAGAAGCAACGTATTAAATCCCGCCCGCCCACCCTAAAAGGAATAAAAGAATATAATATTTAAGATAATTCAACCTCACCCCTGCCCCTCTCCTGAATCTTCAGGAGAGGGGAGAACTTCAAGACCCCAACCCCATAAAGATTGGAGATTACTCAAACTCACCTCTTCGGCGCTCGCCCGGGAAAGCCCCAGGCTCGCTGAGCACCCCCAAGTAGGAGAGGGGAAATTTAAGAAACAAATAGAGATAGAAAAAGCTTGTAAAATGAGGGCGATTGTGATACCCTATAAGGGCAGAGTTAAGCCCAAAAAAGAGGAGCACAAGGTGAACCCCAAAACACACCCCCTACCCCCTCTTGATAGAGGGGAAAGAACACGCCTGCCCGCACCCCATGCGAGCCCTTCCGCTCAGGGGAAACCCGGCAGGCGGTTCGGCATTTATCTCGCCCTCTCCACCCTCCTCCTCGTCACGGGGGCGGGGTGGGGACAGGGGAAGGAGTGGAAGTGGCTGACGGGAGGTTACTTGAGATCAATAAAAATGGTCGGGCTAAACGGATGGGCTATAGGATATCAAGGAATAATCCTGCACACGAGCGATGGTGGCACTTCTTGGGAGATCCAAACGAGTGGAACCTCTTACAATCTCAGAGATGTTTCCTTTTCAGATGTAAAGTACGGCTGGGCCGTCGGCGATAATGCGATAGCCCTAAAAACGGTTAACGGGGGCACTTCCTGGCAAGTGCTACCTCAAATAAGGCCGTGGCCCGTATTCTACCGTGTTTGTAGCATTGACTCGATGCATGTCTGGATCACAAGCAGCGAAGATTCTATACTTATGTCAACTAACGGTGGGACAACTTTTGAGACATATCAAATATCCCCACTAAGCATATTCTACTTGGGGGTTGACTTCGTCGACACCCTGAGGGGATGGGCCTGCGGCACAGGCGGATGGCGTATCTCAAAGACCACAGACGGGGGGAGAACCTGGACGACTCGCCAAGATAGCTACGGGACAGGTTACGATTTGGATATGATAGATAGTTTAAATGGATGGGCTGCAATAGGTGGCGGAACTCTCCTTCGCACTGATGACGGCTGGAATACATGGATACCCCAGAATACAAATAGTTCAGCAGGTCTCGATGGCATTTCTTTTTGGGACAGTTTAACGGGCATAACCGTGGGTGGTCAAAACGGCAATCTTGCAACTATTATTAGAACAACAAACGGAGGCGCCGTTTGGACTGTACAGCCACAGATAACGCAGAACTTCGAGTTTTATGGCGTTTCCACCTTTCTCAATACAAATGCAATGATCTGCGGTGAATCAGGGTCACTTATAAAGACGACCGACAATGGTGCAAACTGGACTGTGGTGCGGAATGCAGATATAAAGAATTTCAGCTTATTTAACACTTATTTTTATGATAAGAATCTCGGCTGGTCTGTAGGCACGAATGGGGCCATAACTCATACGGCTAACGGAGGAACAGTTTGGAGAAGACAGGTTTCAGGCACCTTCTCCTTCCTTTACGGCGTCATCTTCGCCGACTCCCAATACGGCAAGATATGCACCGATGGCGGAGGCGTCTTAGGTACCCGCAACGGAGGGAACACCTGGGCCGGAGAGTCCACCGGAGCCGCCTCGTCCTTATGGAGCATCGACTACCCGGATACCGCCTTTGCCGTAGCCGTAGGCGGATACTACGGGCCATTCGACAGTTCGACGGTTAGACAGTTCGACGGTTCGACGGTAACTGAGGTTCCTCCGGTTAAACAGTTAGAGATGCTGAAACAAGTTCAGCATGACGAGGAGAAGGGGATTCGCAATGACACCTTACCCCTAAAGGAAACCAGCCTGGACCGCTGTAAACGGCGGGGGAGGCAGGAAGGGGGAAATCCCACGGCCGCTTACCGGACCATCACCCGAACCACCAACGGGGGAGCGACCTGGCTCGCCCAGAACACCAACGCGAACCCGCTGTACGGGGTCAAGTTCATCACCCGAAGCCACGGCTGGGCCTGCGGGGACGGGGGCACCGTGCTCCACACCACGGACCTTGGGGCCACCTGGCAGACCCAGAGCACCGGGGTGACCAACGGCCTGTACTGGATCACGTTCCAGGACACCCTGCACGGCTGGGCCTGCGGGAGCGGGGGCAGGGTCCTCTGGACCACGGACGGGGGGAACGCCTGGAACATCGGGAACAGCGGGGTCACCCAGTACCTGAACAGTATCGCGTTCACGGACACCCTTACGGGCTTCGCAGTCTCGGACAACGGGCTCATCATCCGGAGCACGGACGGAGGGAGGAACTGGACTCCGGACACCAGCAAGGTCTACGCCAACCTGACCGCAGTCTGCGCCCTGGATTCCACGCACGTCTGGACCGTGGGGAGCTTCGGGATGGTGCTGGGCTGGGGGGAAGCCGGGAACACAGGAATAGAAGAAAGAGTTCAAGGGGTCGAGGGTTCAAGGGTTCAAGAAACGGCCTTAGGACAGAGCTATCCGAACCCGACGAGGGGGATAGCGTCGTTTGAGTATGAGTTGGGCAAGGCCGGGAAGGTGAGGGTGAAGGTCTACAACGTCGCGGGCCAAGTCGTTAGGACCCTGGTAGAGGGGATGGAGCCAGCCGGGAGGCATATCGTGACTTGGGACGGGAGAGATGCCTTCGGCAGGAAGGCGGGTAGCGGGACGTATTTCTACTGCTTAGAGGCTGGAGACAGGAAAGCGGTGCGGAAGATGGTGGTAATTCGTTAGACGTGAGGCGTAAGGAGAAAAAGACGAAAAGAACCCACGAAGAATGATAGCAAAAGAGATCCTGAAACGAGTTCAGGATGACGAGAGGATAAAAGAGACCTGAGACAAGTTTCCCGAAACGAGTTCGGAACTGGCGGCTTAACGGGGCGAGAGATGCTGAGTCAAGCTCAGCATGACGGGAGGGGAATATGTGTCTTTACGTTACCTAACGAGATCCTGAAACAAGTTCAGGATGACGAGTTAAGAACCAAGTTCAGAATGACGAGGAGAAAGTGAAACGTGATAAGGTCTGGGGACCGGGGCTGGTGGAGTGCTTTCTGTTCAGGGGTCCCGATAAATCGGGATCTCCACTACGCTACGAGAAGAAGGGCAAGACGGAATACCTGATGCTCAAGCGGAGCGCCAAGGTCGTGTTCCCCGGGATGTGGCAGTGCGTGGTCGGGACATTAGACCCGGGAGAAGAAATACTAAAAGGGATGAAACGTGAAATCAAGGAAGAGACGGGACTCGTGCCCAGGAAAATATGGTGGTTAGAGTCCTCGGCCGTAGCCTACAGGCCCAAGATGGACCGGCTCCTTCCCGTAGCTTTCTTCGCGGGTGAGGTAGGCTATGAGAAAAAGGTCAAGCTCTCTGACGAGCACGTGGCTTACAAGTGGGTGCCGTTCCTAACAGCCATGAGGATGCTCCGGTGGAGGACACAGAAAATCGCTATCGCGGAAACGGATCAGGCGATCGTAAGGGGTGAAGAAAAACTAAGGAAAGACTTGGAAATCGGTTAGACCGTTAGACGGTTGGACGGGTAGACAGTAAAAAAGGTTAGTCGGTTTTATCGGTTGGCCGGGTAAAGGGAAAGGAGGGTAAAGAACGGTCTTTACCCTCCTTATTTATTTCAGACAATCAGCTCTTTTGCCGCGTGGCTTTCTCGGTGCCCATTCGAGTCTCGCCTTGCGGGGTCCAGAATCCGGAGAGGGAGCCGTCGGAGGAGGCCTTGTAAACCACCACCCCGCACGAGGCATTGCCGTTCGTCCAGTAGGCCACGGAGAGCTGGTCGCCCACCTTAAGGCCGATGCCTTCATAGGTTCCACCCTGGCCGATGGTCCAAGAAAGGTTGTAGACGCTGCCCTGTTTTGTGATGGTCAGTGTGCCTTGGTATTCGCCCTCTGCCCCGGGGCTCGTGCCGGTGACCTGGAAAGTGCCAGGGAAGGGGTCCTTGTCAGCGGCCAGGGCAAGGGGGGAAAGGACCAGGAGCGCGGTCAGAACGAACGATAGAGTTTTCATGGCATCCTTTCGTAGAAATGGGGGACACATTATTTGAATCCCGCCCGCCTACCCTAAAAAAAAGACATGGAAACCGTGAGTCCGATATTCTGACCTCACCCCCAACCCCTCTCCCGTCGGGAGAGGGGAGTCTTTCATTTTAAGGACAGGTCACATTTTCAATTACATTACTCATTTGGTGAGACCGTTGTGAGCGGCGTTGCCGCCCCACATGTGCCAGCCGTCGTCCGAAGGGTCCCCGGTCTCTATCCCGTAGATCGTCCCGTTGTCCGTGGTAAAGAAGACCTGGCCCTTGGCTACCGCCGGCTGGAAGCGGACCGGCTCACCGGCCTTGTAGGACCAGAGGGGTTTGCCGTCAGAGATATTATAAGCCAGGACCTCTCCTTCCGAGGAGCCCACGAAGAGCTTCTTCTCGGTCAGAGAGGGGGGAGTGAGTGCGCGGCCACCGGCATTCTTATCCTTGGGCACATACTTTTGCTCCCAGAGCTTCTTTCCGGATTTAGCGTCTACGCACTGGAGATTATCCCCCATAGCTTGATAGGAGTTCCCCCTGTGAATCATCGGCCGGGAGCCCTGGTAGGCCCAAACCCCGGAGACGGAGGAAACCCCGAGGTTGCCCTCAGCCTGATGAAGCTTGGCTGCGGCCGGGGCCGAGGAGAAGCCCACCGAGGCGTCAGCAGCCTTCTGGGCCGCGGCATAGCGGGAGGTCTTGTCCACGCTCAGGTAGTCAGCCCTCTGCTTGGCCCAGAGGTCCTTGTCGATCTGTTTTCCCTGGGCTTTTTCCATTCTTGCCAGACCCTCATATTGAACGGTTTTATCCCCGTCCTTTCGGGCCTCACGCAGGCTAAGGTAAACCTGGCCGTCATAAACCATCGGAGCCGAGGTAGCGTTCTTCTTGTCGGACCAGAGGAGTTTGCCGCTGGCCTCCTCGAAGCGGTACACCGTTCCGTCCAGGACCGTGGCATAGACCGAACCCTGGTCAACCACCGGAGCCGTGATCAGCTCGCCGGTGATCTGGGCTTTCCAGTAATCCTTCCCATCCTTGAGTCCCATGCAGGCCAGGTAATGGTGTCCGTCCTGCCCGGGATAGGCCATGTAGACGCGGTCGTTCTCAATCGCGGGCTGGCTCATCAAAGGGTCGCCGAGCCACTTCTGCCAGACCAGCTCCCCGGTCCGGGCCTTGAGGATATAGAGGATGCAGGACTCGGTGTTGAACCCGCAGTAGCCGTCCTTGACCACGGCCGCGGTCGGACCGTCGTCCCCGGTATGGAAGCGCCAGATGACTTTCCCGGTGGTTGCGTCCAAAGCGTAAAACTCGTAGGAGCCGAAGCCCCCGCCCACGAAGATCATACCCTCCCAGTAGGCCGGGGTGGCGAGGGGCTTGTTATCGGGCAGGTGAAGTTTCCATCCGCGTCTGCCGTCAGGGGTCTTGAACACCGACGGGGTAAAGCCTTTGGGGTTCATGGTGGTACTGGCTTGTCCCCCCTTCCCCACGGCAGGGGTAGCCGTGTTCTGCTGGGCCTGCTTCTGGACGTACTCCGCAAAGGCGAACGCGGAGAGAATCGAAAGCAGGATGCAGAGAAACAAAAGGTTGCGGCGATTCATTGGTGTGCTCCTTTCTGAAAAAAGCGTTAACGATTAGTTGAGGCGTCTTGATTCTACCATAATCAATACCCTTGAAACAATGGCTTTATTCCCTGAAAGAGAGCGCTTATTCCCCTTAGGGAGGAAGGGCTAAATTCTTACAAACAGGGAGGTTGACTTTTGTAGCCGAGTATGTTAAACTATGTTGTTATGGCAAGAGGCCTCATTCACGTTTACACCGGGACCGGCAAGGGGAAAACCACCTCCTCCTTGGGTCTGGCCCTGAGAGCCATCGGGCACGGTTGGAAGGTCTTCATGGTGCAGTTCATGAAGGGGAAAGGCTCCTACGGGGAGATGAGCATCGCGAACACCCTTCCGGGGTTCACCCTGATCCAGGCCGGACTTCCCACCTGGGTGAAGAAGGGACAGCCCTCTGAGGGAGACCTGAAGGCCGCCCGGGAGGGCTATGAGAAGGCGAAGCAGGCCCTGACCTCGGGCGAGTACCAGCTGGTAATCCTGGACGAGATTAACGTGGCCATCGACCACGGTTTGTTCAGCGCAGACGAAGTGGCCGAGATGATCAGGGCCAAGGGCGAATCGACGGAGATGGTCCTGACCGGGCGGTACGCGGATGAGAAGATCATCCAGATGGCGGACTACGTGAGCGAGATCAAGCAGGTGAAGCATCCCTTCCAGAAGGGAATCAGCGCCCGGGAAGGCATCGAGTACTGAAGGAAGGGGATCTCATGGAAGCTCTGGAAGCCATCCTCACCCGGCGAAGTATCCGACAATACACCCCCCGGAACGTCCAAGAGGCCCTGGTGAAAGTGCTGCTGGAAGCCGGGATGAGCGCACCCTCGACAAGCAACCTCCAGCCCTGGCATTTCGTGGTCATCAAAGACCACCGGGTGCTTTGCGAGATTCCCAAGTTCCATCCCTATTCCGAGATGCTCAAGCAGGCCCCGCTCGCCATCCTGGTCTGCGGGGACCTGAGCGTTCAGAAGCAGGAGGGCTATGTGGTCCAGGACTGCTCCGCGGCCACCCAGAACATCCTGCTCGCGGCGCATGCCAAAAAGTTAGGAGCGGTGTGGCTGGGTATTTATCCCAAGGATGCCCGCGTCGCAGGCATCCGGAAGCTTTTCGGCCTTCCCGGCCACATCCTTCCAGTCTCCCTTATTGCCATCGGCTTTCCGGCGGAACATAAGGAGAAAGAAAACCGCTTCAAGGCTTCGAGGGTGCACACCAACCGCTGGACTTAGAATGACAGATATCCTGGAGCGGTTCCTGAAGGGCGACCGTATCGCCTGCGCCCGGATGATCACCCTTGTCGAGGACAACTCCGCCCTCGCCGAGAAAGACGTCTCGCGGGTTTTCGCCGCGCTCAAAGAGCGAATGGGGCGGGCACTGAGAATAGGCATCACCGGGCCCCCGGGAGCAGGAAAGAGTTCCCTCGCGGACAAGTTGACCCTGTTGTGGAGAAAACAGGGCAAGACCATCGGCATCGTCGCCGTGGACCCCACGAGCCCCTTCTCGGGAGGGGCCATCCTGGGAGACCGCATCCGGATGAACGAGATCGCCATGGACCCCGGCGTATTCATCCGTAGCATGGCCACCCGGGGGAGCTTGGGCGGGCTGGCCCGGAGGACCCAGGAGGTCTCGGACCTCCTGGACGCCTTCGGAAAAGACATCCTTTTGATTGAGACCGTGGGGGTGGGGCAGTCGGAATTGGAGATCGCCGGGGCCGCGGACGTGACCCTGGTGGTCCTGGTTCCAGAGTCCGGGGACAGCATCCAGGCCATGAAAGCCGGACTGATGGAGATCGGGGACCTGTTCGTGGTCAACAAGGCGGACCGGCCGGGAGCGGACCAGGCGATCTCGGATATCGAGATGATCCTCAAGCTCAAAGACAAGGAGGTCCGAACCCCGATCCTCAAGACCACGGCCACGACGGGCGAAGGCGTGGACGATCTTCGCATCGCCATCGAGAAACAGGTGGAGCTTTTGCGCGCCACAGGAGGATGGGAGGGACGACGAGAGCGAAGGGTCCGGGAGAGGATTGCGGAGCTGGTGGAGGACCGTATCCGGGGAAGGCTATGGGAGAGAGGTAAGACGAGGATCGCCGAGCTTGCCAAGGGGGTGATGCTGGGAAGGGAAAGCCTGTACGAGGCCGCGGAGCGGGCCTATCAGGAGTTGACGGAAGAGTTGAAGAAGCCGTAGAGAGAGAAAACGAGATGAAGGAAAGCGAGGAAGCCAAGAAAGCGAAGGAGAAGTGGGATAAGAAGGTCCAGGGGGAGAAGGTCCGGGACGACAAGTTCGTAACCGTCTCCAGCGAGCCGGTTCCGATGCTGGCCACCCCGGCGGACCTGGAGGGGTTCGACTACATGCGGGACCTGAACCTGCCGGGCGAGTATCCCTTCACCCGGGGGGTGCATTCCACCCTGTACCGGGGAAAACTCTGGACCATGCGCCAGTTCTCGGGCATGGGAACCCCCAAGCAGACGAACGAGCGATACCACTTCCTCCTGGAGCGGGGACAAACCGGGATCTCGGTGGCTTTTGACCTGCCCACCCTGATGGGGTACGACTCGGACCACCCCCTCTCCGAAGGAGAGGTGGGCATCTGCGGCGTGGCGGTGGACTCCCTCCGGGATATGGAGATCCTTTTCTCCGGCATCGACTGCGGGAAGATCTCCACATCCATGACGATCAACGGCCCGGCAAATATCATCTTCGGAATGTACATCTCCCAGGCCGAGAAGCAAGGGGTCAGGTCCGAACAGCTGACCGGCACCCTGCAGGTGGACATCCTCAAGGAGTACATCGCACAGAAGGAGTGGATCTTCCCGCCGGAACCGTCGATGCGCATGATCACGGACTTGATGGCCTTCTGCGCCCAGCATGTGCCCAGGTGGAACTCCATCTCCATCTCCGGATACCACATCCGGGAGGCCGGTTCCACGGCCATTCAGGAGCTGGCTTTCACTCTGGCCGATGGGTTCGCCTACGTGGAGGCCGGAATGAAGGCGGGACTGGACGTGGACGTGTTCGCGCCCCGGCTTTCGTTCTTCTTCAACTCCCATCTGGATTTCTTTGAAGAGATCGCAAAGTACCGCGCCGCCCGGCGGATCTGGGCCCGGCACATGAGGGAGAAGTACGGAGCCAAGAAGAAGGAATCCTGGCTGATGCGCTTCCACACCCAGACCGCGGGGTGCAGCTTGACCGCGCAGCAGCCCGAGAACAACATCATCCGCACGGCCTACGAGGCCCTGGCCGCGGTCCTGGGCGGGACCCAGAGCCTGCACACCAACTCCATGGACGAGACCTGGGCCTTGCCCTCTGAGAAGGCGGTCCAGATCGCGCTCCGGACCCAGCAGATCATCGCCTGCGAATCGGGCGTGGCGAACACCATCGATCCCCTGGCCGGATCCTATTTCGTGGAAACCATGACGAACAAAATGGAGGAGGGAGCCGAGCGGTACTTCAAGGAGATCGAGAAGCGGGGCGGGGTCTTGAAGTGCATCGAGAATGGCTACTTCCAGAAGGAGATCGCGGACGCCGCGGCAAGGTTCCAGAGGGAGATCGACGCCAAGGAACGGATCATCGTGGGAGTGAACGGCTATCTGGTTCCCGGGGAGGAACTGGCGATCCCCATCCTCAAGATTCCTCCCGAGGTCGAGCAGGAACAACGGGCCTGCGTGCAGAACGTCCGGACAGAGCGGGACAACGACAAAGTGAAGCGGGCCTTGGGCGCACTGAAAAACGCGGCCAAGGGAAGCGACAACGTGATGCCAAAGATCCTGGACTGCGCCCGGTGCTATGCCACCGAAGGGGAAATGGCCGAGACCCTGAAGGATGTCTTCGGGACGTACACCGAGGAGCCGGTGTTCTGAGCGAGGCATAGGAGAGTAAAATGAGGATGTAATGGGGACTTTTTATGATTCGCTTATCTTTTTGCTTTTCCTCCAATCCGTCTCGTTACATGCTGTGGCAACCGGGAGGGAAGAAACCAACATCAAGGACGAAACGGATAAAACCGTTCAAGCCATTTCAGACAGCGGATCGTTAGTACATAAAGGTGTTTTCCCCGATAATGGACCCCGGGAACCTAAAATCATTAAGGTGCCCCGGTTAGAATATCCGAGCGCTGCTAAAAAGGCGGGGTTAGAGGGGAAGGTTTACCTTAAAATCCTAATAGATCTAAATGGTGTAGTTAGTCAGGTTCAAGTAGTAAAATCATCAGGAGCAGCTATCCTTGATTCAGCAGCGGTTAATACAGCCAAGAAATATAAGTTTGCTCCTGCAAAAGTAAGATTATGGTATGGGTTACCCCTTGAGTTTAAACTAAAACCAGAAGAAAAGCCGATGAGGTGAAGGTAATGGAGAAAAAGATTCGAGTTGTTTTAGCCAAGGTTGGATTGGACGGACATGACCGGGGGGTGAAAGTCATCGCCCGGGCCATGCGGGACGCGGGGTTCGAGGTCATCTACACGGGGCTCCGACAGACCCCGGAGATGGTCGTGGAGGCGGCGATCCAGGAAGATGTGGACGCCATCGGGATCTCGAGCCTGGCCGGAGCGCACATGACCATCTTTTCCAGGGTCATGAAGCTCCTCAAGGAGAAAGGTGCTGAGCACATCTTGGTCTTCGGGGGGGGTATAATTCCCAAGGACGAGGCAGAGGAGCTTTACAGGTTGGGCGTCGGCAAGCTCTTCGGCCCGGGAACGACGACCGAGGAGACCGTAGACTACTTAAGGCAAGCCGCGGGTCAGAAGGTCATGGCATAGTTGGGGATAACCCATTTGGGTTCGATCTCCATAATTTACAAATATCCGGGATCACAAATCAGGAGGAGTGAATGGATTATTTTCTGACCGATGAACAGAAGATGGTTCGGGACATGGCGCGGGAGATTGCCGAGAAGAAGGTCCTGCCCATCCGGGCCGAGATGGACGAGAAGGGAGAATACCCCGCCGAGATCCAGAAGGAACTGGCCAAGGCCGATCTTTGCGGCCTGTGGATCCCGGAGGCGTACGGCGGAATGGGGAAGGGGACCTTCGAATCGGCCCTGGTCACCGAAGAGCTGGCCCGGGTCTGCGGAGGCGTGGCGGCCAATTATGCGGTCAACTGCCTGGCGACTTACCCAATCCTCATCGCCGGAACCGAGGAGCAGAAGAAGCATTTCCTTCCCCCCATCGCACGAGGGGAGAAGGTCTCGGCTTTCGCCCTGACTGAGCCCGGAGCGGGAAGCGACGCGGCCAGCCTTTCCACCATGGCGGTCCTGGACGGGAACGATTACATCCTGAACGGGACGAAGTGCTTCATCACGAACGCCGAGGTGGCCGAGGTGTACACGGTCATCACCATGACCGACAAGTCCAAGGGGACGCGGGGGACCACGGCGTTCATCGTTGAGAAGGGCACCCCGGGCTTCGTCATCGGGAAGGAAGAGAACAAGATGGGCATCCGGGCCACGATGACCCGGGAGCTGCATTTCCAGGACTGCCGGGTACCCAAGGGCAACATGTTGGGGAAAATCGGCGAAGGATTTAAGATCGGGATGCGAACTCTGGACAAATCGCGTCCCGGGATCGCGGCTCAGGCCGTAGGCATTGCCCAAGGAGCCTTGGAAGCCTCCGTGGAGTACGCCAAGACCCGCCAGCAGTTCAACCAGCCGATCATTCACTTCCAGGCCATCCAGTTCATGCTCGCGGACATGGCCACCCAGATCGAGGCGGCCCGGGCCCTGGTCTATCAGGTCTGCAAGAACATCGATGCCGGCGTCGAGAACTACAGCAAAGAATCCGCGATGGCCAAGCTCTTTGCCTCGGATGTGGCCATGAAAGTGACCACGGATGCCGTACAGATCTTCGGGGGCTACGGGTACATGAAGGAATATCCCGTGGAGAAGATGATGCGCGATGCTAAGATCACCCAGATTTACGAAGGCACCAACCAGATCCAGCGGGTGGTCATCGGCGCCAGTGTGGTCCGGGAGGGAGCGAGCCGGTAGAGGAAGTATTCCCTTCACCCCACGTAAAATTCATTAATGAGGGAGAGATGAAGGTCACCGTGACCGCCAAGGATGTGGCCAAGTGTGTAAGCTTTAAGCCCGGCGAGAAATTTGTGGTCGAGAAAAACGAGGTCCTGCTCGGGGAGAGCGACAAGGTCTGCAACTACGCCCTGTCCTCTTTTCTCCCCATCATCACCGCCGTCCTAAAAGGAGCGAGCTTTGCGGACTTCGGGGTCGGAGACGACCACGTCGGAGCCCTGCGCTGCATGGACGCTTGCGGAGGGGTGGTCTTCGAACTGCGCAAATCGGAATAGCCCATCGCCATGAGTACAAAAGAAAAGATCAAGGAGCTCCACAAGCTGCGCCAGCAGGTCCTTCTGGGAGGAGGGAAGGAGCGCATCGAAAAGCAGCACGAGGCCGGAAAGCTCACCGCCCGGGAGCGACTGGATATCCTCCTGGATGAGGGTAGCTTCCGGGAGATGGACGCCTTCGTAACCCACCGGGCTACTGACTTCGGGATGGAGGATAAGAAGATATTGGGCGATGGCGTGGTCACGGGCTACGGGACGATCGAGGGCCGGCTGGTCTACGTTTTCTCCCAGGATTTCACGGTGTTCGGGGGCTCGCTTTCCGAGGCCCACGCCGAAAAGATCTGCAAAGTTCTGGACATGGCCATGAAGGTCGGAACGCCGGTCATCGGGTTGAACGACTCCGGCGGGGCGCGGATTCAGGAAGGAGTCGTCAGTTTAGGGGGCTATGCCGACATCTTTCTCCGCAACACCCTGGCCTCCGGGGTCATTCCGCAGATTTCTGCCATCATGGGCCCCTGCGCAGGGGGTGCCGTCTATTCACCTGCTCTCACGGACTTCGTGTTCATGGTGGAAGGCACGAGCTACATGTTCGTGACCGGTCCGGAGGTCGTCAAGACCGTGACCCACGAGCAGGTGACCCACGAAGCCCTGGGTGGAGCCGAGGTCCACGCCACCAAGAGCGGGGTGGCCCAGTTCAAATACCCCGATGATCAGTCCTGCCTTCTGGGCATCCGCAAGCTTCTGTCCTATATCTCCCCGAACAACCTCGAGGACCCTCCACGGATCGAACCCAAAGACGACCCGGGGCGGATGGAAGAACGCCTGAACGACATCATCCCGGACTCCCCGAACACGCCCTACGACATGAAAGAAGTCATCGCCGATATCGTGGACGACGGGGAATTCTTCGAGGTCCACCGGGATTTCGCCCAGAACATCCTGGTCGGTTTCGCCCGGCTTAATGGCCGGTCCATCGGGATCATCGCCCAACAGCCCGCGGTCCTGGCGGGTGTTTTGGACATAGATTCCTCCCAAAAGGGCGCGCGTTTCATCCGTTTCTGCGACGCCTTCAACATCCCCCTCCTAACCCTCGAGGATGTTCCGGGGTTTCTACCCGGGACGTCCCAGGAGCATGGAGGGATCATCAAGGAAGGGGCCAAGCTCCTTTTTGCCTACTGCGAGGCCACGGTGCCCAAGCTCACGGTGATTACGAGGAAGGCTTACGGCGGAGCCTACGACGTTCTATCCTCCAAGCACGTGCGGGGGGACGTCAACCTGGCCTGGCCCACGGCTGAGATCGCGGTCATGGGCCCGGACGGGGCCGTGAACATCATCTTCCGCCAGAAGATCGCCGAAGCCGAGGACAAGGAGGCGGTACGAGAAAAACTGGTGGAGGATTACCGTAAAAAATTCGCCAATCCCTATATCGCCGCGGCCCGGGGATATGTGGACGAGATCATCGAGCCCAAGGAGACCCGTCCCAGGCTGATCCAGGCGCTGGAGATGCTTCAGAACAAGCGCGAGAAAGTCCCGCCCAAGAAGCATGGGAACATCCCGCTGTAGGGCCCGCCTTCCGCCTTCTCTTGTCGTATTTATCCTCTTCCTCGCGCTCCTTTTATCCTCGCAGGTCATGGCGCAGGAGGAAAGGGACACCAGCGCAGCCTCCGTCCCTCATCCCAGCGGGCCATGGGCTATCCTCCAAATCTGCTGTTCCGGCCTGTGCGGCCTTCTGTCTTTCTTCTTCGGCTCCTTCTGGGGCCTCCTGATCATCGCTTACTTCGCCTTTCCCTGGGTGCGGGACAAACTGTGGGGCTGGCGGCGTTCCCGGAACTTTTTATCCTGTCAGCACAGCGCCTTAGTGAATCCCGTAGATGCGGATGCCCGGTTCCAGCTGGGAAATATCTATCTCAATGGGCGGAATTACGGCAAGGCGATCCTCTATCTCAGGCAATGCCTGGATATCTTCGCCCGATATCCCAACGTGCCCAATGACCCTCATGTCTACGCCGCCCTAGGCCATGCTTTGCGCAGAGCCAAGCGGTACGATGAGGCTTTGAAGATTTACGAGGAAGGGTTGTCCATGGACCCCAAATTAGACTACGGGGATGTCCATCTCGGTATCGCCAATTGCTTTCGTTTGAAGGGCGAGCAAATCATGGCCAAGGAGTGGTTCGAGAAGACCCTTAAGGCCAACGAGTCCCTGGCCGAACCCCTCTATCGCCTGGCCGTGGTCGCGGCCAGGGAAGGAAATCAAGAGGCGAGGGAAAAGTATCTTTCTGAGTGCCTGGACATAGTGCACACGTCGCCGAAGTACATCCGCAAGAAAAACCAGGCTTGGGGCTGGCGGGCAAGGTTCTTCACCCTGACTAAAGGTTGGAAGTAGAAATGGGTTTAAGCAAGCCTTTTGACCAAACGTCGGGGATCACCATCGGGGTGATGCAAACCCGAGTAAGATATGTATCCGTATCGTAGCGATCTGGCGAGCCCGACCCCACCTTCCTGCACGTCCTGCGTGCCATCGAGGCCTATCTCCTTGGGCCGTCCGCCTTCCAAGGTTAGCGATATGCCCATGAAGCCACCCTATTCCTTTGCAATCCCTTTCCGGGATCCCCTGACGAAACTACATTGAGAGAATACCATGGCTAAAAAGAACAGCATTCATAAACCGGCCTCCACCCTGAAGGATGCCTACAGCCATCACGAGGTAGCGCGGATCAACGACCACGCTGTCTACGTGACATTCTTCAAGGGTGAATTCCCTATGCACAGCCATATCTGGGACGAATTTTACCTGGTTCTCCAGGGGAAAATCACCATCCGCTATAAGGGCGGGGAATTCGAGGAATTGAGGAAAGACGAATGTCTCACGGTGCCGGCTTACGTAACTCACAGTTCGGGGAGTGACGAGGGCGCCACCGTCCTGATGGTCAAGCCCACGGATATGTTCTATACGACGCCGGAAACGGAGTAGGGTGAGATGTCAACCCAACCCGTGATGATCACCGAAACGCTGCTTCGCGACGCGCACCAATCGTTGCTGGCCACGCGCATGCGCACCGTAGACATGCTCCCGCTCTGCGAGGATCTTGATTCAATCGGTTACTTCAGTGTCGAGGTTTGGGGCGGCGCCACTTTTGACACCACCATGCGCTTCTTGGGCGAGTGTCCCTGGGAGCGCCTGCGGACTCTCCGCAAAGCCATGCCGAAGACCAGGTTCCAGATGTTGCTTCGAGGGCAGAACGTCGTAGGCTATAAACATTACCCTGACGATATCCTGGAAAGGTTCATCGTGCTGGCGCGGAAAAACGGGATCGACGTATTTCGCATCTTCGACGCGCTAAACGACCTGAGAAACATGGACTACGCCATGAAGGTCGCCAAGCGGGAGGGGGGACATGTGCAGGGCACTATCTGCTACACCATAAGCCCTGTTCATACCTTGGAAGCCTTCGTGAAGATGGGCTCCAACCTCAAGGACCTCGGAGCGGACTCCATTGCCATCAAGGACATGGCCGGCCTCATTACCCCGTATATCGCCTATGACCTTGTCAAGGCCCTGAAGGATAAGGTGGGCCTGCCGGTTCAGCTTCACACCCACTACACCTCAGGCTTCGGCACGGCGGCCCTCCTCAAAGCCGTGGAGGCGGGCGTGGATGTGGTGGACTGTGCCATCTCCGCCCTGGCCATGTCGACCTCCCAGCCCCCCACCGAGACCCTCGTGGCGGCTCTTAAGGGCACGGATCGTGACCCGCGCTTAAACCTCGCCCAATTAGCCGGAATAGCCCGAAAGGTGACTGAGATCCGCAAGAAATACGCAAGCTTCGAAGCAGGCATCGCCCCCGTGGACGTTAATGTTCTCCAGTACCAGGTGCCCGGCGGCATGCTTTCCAACATGGTGAGCCAGCTGCGCCAGCAGAACGCCCTTGATAAATACTATGATGTGCTGGAGGAGATCCCGCGTGTGCGCAAGGAGATGGGCTATCCCCCCTTGGTGACCCCTTCCTCCCAGATCGTGGGCACGCAGGCTACCTTAAATGTGGTCCTCGGCGAGCGCTACAAGGTTATCCCGGAGGAGGTGAAGCAATACTTCCGCGGTTATTACGGCCGGCCACCCGCTCCGATGGATCCCGAGGTCCAAAAGAAAGCCATCGGAGATGAAGTGCCCATCACCTGCCGCCCTGCAGACATGCTCGCGCCCGGTTTCGAAGTTGCGAAGATTGAGATCGGGGCCCTGGCGCGGAGCGAGGAGGACATCATTTCCTACGCCCTCTTTCCCCAGATCGCCAGGCCCTTTCTGGAGCGTCGGAACAAAGGCCTGGGGGGAAATGAAGAGGTCGCCGCGGCTATTGCCGCCGCCCTGTTCGCACAAATGGATGCCAAAGCCTACAAAACCAAGTCGTCTGCGGGGACCCCGCGCGGCGGGAGTCCCTGGAAAATGTCGGCCCGCACCTGGGCTGAAAGGTGGTGGTAAGATGGGCTTGAACAAGTTCACCCTGAAGCTCGACGGGCAGCCCTACGAGATCGAGCGTCGAGGCGACCTGTTGGTGGTCAACGGCATCGAGTACCCCTGCCGTTTGAAGGACAGCCAAGTCACGATCTACGACACCCCGCATATCGTCAAGCTCTCAGGCGCCAACGCAGAGGTTGACGGTATCTGTTTTGCGATAGAGGCCAAGGGCCTTGAAGAGCCAAAGGACCCTGGCAGCAAATACCAGGTGATTCGTCCGAGCGCGGCTACGGGGGCGAACTCGATAGCTGCCGTAATGTCCGGTCTGGTCATCAAGGTCCTCAAGAGCGAGGGGGATCCTGTCAAGGCCGGCGAGACCCTCCTCATCCTCGA
The DNA here is from genome assembly GCA_964353855.1 of uncultured bacterium. GTDB lineage: Bacteria > Edwardsbacteria > CAYGWX01 > CAYGWX01 > CAYGWX01 > CAYGWX01. The sequence continues at coordinate 24,868 of CAYGWX010000015.1, forward strand.
GGCCATGAAGATGCAGAACCAGATTCGGGCGGGCCATGACTGTATTGTGAAGAAGGTCCTCGTTCGGCCCGGGCAGCCGGTAGAGAAAGGCGAGAAGATGGTAATCCTGGAGGCGTAATGGGAGAGAAAAGATATTATGAACCGGATGACCTGAAAGGTTGGAATCCCTCGGAGTTGTTGGGCAACCCCGGTGGGTATCCCTTTACCCGGGGTGTCTACGCCGAGATGTACGCCAAGCAGGTCTGGACCATGCGCCAGTATGCCGGATACGGGGACGCGAAAGAGACCAACCGGCGATACCGTTACCTCCTCCAGCAAGGACAGACCGGGCTTTCCGTGGCTTTCGACCTGCCCACGCAATTGGGCTACGATTCCGACCACCCCTTAAGCCAGGGGGAGGTGGGGAAAGCAGGGGTGGCGGTCTCCTGCCTTGCGGATATGGAGACCCTGTTCGACTGCATCACCCTGGATCGGGTCTCAACCTCGATGACCATTAATGCCACGGCCCCCATTTTACTGGCCCTGTACATCGCGGTGGGTAAAAGGCAGGGGGTCTCCCAGGAAAAGCTTTCCGGAACGGTACAAAACGACATCCTGAAGGAGTACGTTGCCCGGGGAAACTACATCTACCCGGTGGAGTTTTCCATGAAGCTGGTGACCGACATCTTCGCCTATTGTGCGAAACACCTCCCGAAATGGAACACCATCAGCATCTCGGGCTACCACATACGGGAGAAGGGAGCGACGGCGGCTCAGGAATTGGCGTTCACTCTGGCCAACGGGATCGCCTATGTGGAGGGAGCGCTGGCACGTGGTTTGGCCGTGGATGCCTTTGCCACCCGGCTTTCCTTCTTCTTTAACGCCCACAACAACCTCTTCGAGGAGGTTGCCAAGTTCCGCGCCGGGAGAAGGATCTGGGCCCGGATCATGAAGGAGCGCTTCGGGGCCAAGGATCCCCGATCCACGATGCTGCGCTTTCACACCCAGACCGCAGGGAGCATGCTGACCGCCCAGCAGCCCGAGAACAACCTCATCCGGGTGACCCTTCAGGCCCTGGCTGCCGTGCTCGGGGGAACCCAAAGCCTGCACACGAACTCCTTTGATGAAGCCCTATGTCTTCCCACCCAGAAAGCCGTAACCCTGGCCCTACGGACCCAGCAAATCATCGCCCACGAGAGCGGGGTGCCTGAAGTGGTGGATCCCTTGGGCGGCTCCTATTACGTGGAATCGCTCACCAACCGCTTGGAAGAGGAAGTCTGGGTGTATCTGAAAAAGATCGAGGACCAGGGCGGGGCCATCGCCTGCGTGAGGAGCGGCTACTTCCAGAGGGAGATCGAGGAGAGCGCCTTCCGCTATCAGCAGGCCGTGGACCGGAAGGAGAAGGTGGTCGTAGGGGTGAACGCCTATGCCAGCGAGGGGCAGGGCGACGGCGACAAGGACAGGGAGATTTTAAGGGTGGATCCGGCGCTGGAGGAGGAGAGGAAATGGTTTCTTTCGGAGTGGCGCAAAAAGAGGGACCGTCAAGCGGCCGAGAAAGCTTTGCAGGACGTTATCAAGATAACAAAGACAGAGGAGAACCTGATGCCTTTCCTGATTGAGGCCGTGGAAGCCGGGGTGACCCTGGGCGAGATCTGCGATGCCTGGAGACGGGAGTACGGGGAGTACACGACACCATGATGAAGAAGATCGACCATATCGGGATCGCGGTCAAGAACCTCCAGGACAGCTTGAAAGTCTATGAGGGGATCTTCGGCCTCAAGGCAACCCCCCTGGAGGAGGTGCCGGAGCGGGGAGCTCGTTTGGTTTTTTTGAAGATCGGGGACGTAAAATTGGAGCTCATCGAGCCCTACAAGCCGGGGGAGGGGCCGATCGGGAAATTTTTGGAGAAGCGGGGGGAGGGGCTGCACCACGTCACGTTTGAGGTGGAGGATATCACCGGGGAGATGAAGGCATTGTCCACAGCCGGGATGGAGCTGGTGGACCGGGAGCCGCGAAAAGGAGCGGAGGGGACCTTGACGGCCTTTCTCTCGCCCAAGAGCGCGCATGGGGTGCTGATCGAGCTGAAGCAGTATTTGCATTCGAAAGAGCCCCATTGAGAGGTATTGCAACCTAGGAGCAAGGATGAAAAGCAAATTGAAGATGGAGACCCGGGTCGTGCGGAGCGAGGGACGCTACGATGGCCGCAGGCTGGTGTCCGTGCCGATTTACCAGAGCGCCCTGTTTCCCTTCCAGTCCGCGGAGGAGGGGGCAGCCCTGTTCGCCAAGGAGGGGGAGGGGTATTTCTACACCCGGTTCGGGAACCCCACGCACACCGCCTTTGAAAAACTGATGGCCAGCCTGGAAGGGGGAGAGGAGGGAGTGGCCTTCTCTTCGGGCATGGCCGCGATCCTGACCATCGTCTACGTTCTGTGCAAGCGAGGAGGGCAAGTCCTGGCCTCCAATCCCATCTACGGAGGGACGTATTCCCTGTTTGCGGACATCCTGCCGGCCATTGGCGTGGACCTCCGTTATCTGGACGCGCAAACCTTTCCGCAGGCCTTGCCCAAGGCCGTCTCCAGGAGGACCCAGGTTTTGTTTCTGGAGTCCCCGACGAACCCGACCATGGACATGGTGGATATCGAGGCCGTGGCCGGGTTCGGGAAAAAGCACGGCATCCCTGTGGTGGTGGACAACACCTTTGCCACGCCCTATCACCAGAAGCCCCTTGAGATGGGTGCGACCGCGGTCCTGCACAGCGCCACGAAGTATCTGGGCGGGCACGGTGACACGATCGGGGGCATCGTCGTGGCCGACAGAGGACTGGCCGATAAGGTGAAACAAGAGCAGATCCGGATGGGGAACAATATTGCTCCGTTCACGGCCTGGCTCCTGATCCGGGGGATCAAGACCCTGGCCCTGAGGATGGAGAGGCATTCCGAGAACGCCCTGGCTGTGGCCAGATACCTGGAGGGGCATCCCAAGGTGAGGAGGGTGTATTACCCCGGGCTCCCCAGCCATCCGCAATATTCCCTGGCCCGGAAGCAGATGAAGAACGGGTTCTCCGGGATGGTGGCGTTTGAAATCAAGGGCGGGAGAAAGGAAGGGGCGAGGTTTCTTAATAACCTCAATCTTTGCGTGGTGGCTATCTCGCTTGGGGCCGTGGAGACCTTGATCGAACACCCCGCCTCCATGACCCATGCCAGCGTCTCTGCGGAGGAACTTAAGAAGGGGGGCATCTCCGAGGGCATGATAAGGATGTCCGTAGGCATTGAAAATAAAGAGGATATCATCGCGGACTTAGAGCAGGGGTTGAGGAAGATTTAAGGCGGTAGAACCGCCCACTTTGGCGGCAGAATCGCGAGTCTTTCCGGGACGTGGTCCGGTGTCATCTTTCCCGGGGAAGATGTATTTAACGACATACTGAGGTTCGTAGATCTCCGCTGGCGTAAAAATCCTCACCGCAACATATAGTGGTCGGGGTTTGGAAAGGGGGAGGGGTAGGTGTGAAGTAGGCGTGAGGTAGGTGTGAGGTAGGCGGGAACCCCTCCCAAATTTCGGAGCTTTTGCGGAGCTTGTCCACTTGCGGGGTGTTTTAATTGAACGGACGTAACTGCGCTGTGTCGGAGCTTGTTACGAGACAAAAAATAAGAGACCACAATATATAGTGGTTCCTCCTTGAGGGCGGAAAAGCGGGGTAGGGGAGAATGCGTTTGACATGATTAAAAAAGTGGTTAAGAAAAGGCTTTTGGGGCCGAGGACGGCGCTGGTGCCGACTCCGGTGGTGCTTTTATCCTGCAAGGGCAAAAAGGGCAGGCCGAATCTCATTACCCTGGCCTGGGCAGGGGTCTGCTGTTCGGAACCGCCGATCATCGGGGTAGCGATAAGGCCGAAAAACCGATGGTCTCATCATCTGGTTAAGGAAACCATGGAGTTCGTGGCCAACATTCCCACGGAGAAGATCGTAAGGAAGGTGGACTTCTGCGGTACGGTCTCGGGCAAGGATCACGATAAGTTCAAGGAGGCCGGGCTGACCCCGATCCCGGCTACGAAGGTCAAGGCGCCCTTGGTTAAGGAGTGTCCGGTGAACATGGAGTGCAAGGTCATCCAGGTCATTCCGTTGGGCACGCACGACCTGTTCCTGGGCCAAGTCCTTGAGGTCCACGTGGATGGGAAGCTCTTCAGCGAAGACGGGCAGCCCGACTTCGCCAGGATAAAGCCATTCGTCTATACCTTGCATGATTATTACAGCTTGGGGAAGAAGCTCGGGAAATACGCTTTCACCAAGAAGGGCGTTTGAGAGAGCGAAGGCTTAGAAAATGGGCATCCTACGAAGGAAAAGAAGATAGCGAACGGCTTTTTTTAGGACCAGCAAGGAGGTTAGTTATCACGATGATTCAAAGGTGTCTACAAAAGATTTTGTGTCCGGTGCTCTTGTTTCTAAGCCTGCTCTGCTCTCTGGCACAGGCAGAAAGCGTGCGGGTCGCAGTGATCCCTCTGGAGGCCAACGGGGTGCCCCAGGAAGAGGTCAGGACCCTGACCGACCGCCTGCGGAGCACGCTCGTGGCCAGCGGGAAGTTCGAGGTCCTGGAGCGGGAGCGGACGGATGCCCTGCTCAAGGAACAGGGCCTGGAGCTCTCCGGCGTGGTCCACAAGGAAGATGTCATGGCCAAGGTGGGGAAACTGCTCGGCGTGTCCAAGATGGTCGGGGGAAGCATCGGCAAAGTCGGAGGAACCTACGCGCTGGACCTTCGAGTCGTTGACGTGGAGACCGGGAAGGTGGAGCAGACCCTTGACCGGGAGCACCGGGGAAAAGTTGAGGGTCTCCTTGCAGTCATCACCGAGATGGGAGAAGACCTGGCCGGGCTGGGGAAAACCCAGGCAACAGGCGACTTTGCCGCGATGAAATACGATCAAATCCAGGTGATCAACGTTATCCCGTTCCCTGGCCCCCAGAGGAATTTCACAGTTCACGCCATGGCCTGGTCCCCGGACGACTCGCTCATCATCCTGTTCAACACCAGGGAGAACCGGGGGTATCTGTTCAATGTCTCCCGGGAAACCTGGACCAAGACCGATGCCCTGCCGGGATGGTGCGATACCACGAGGTTCGAACGCACCAGTCCGAACGGGGAGGTGTTCGTATCGGGCACCGACCCTCTGACCCTTTCAGACCGGGAGGTGAAGCGGACGAGGGTTCTGAACAATGAGAAGGGCGGGTTGATCAAAGGCGTGGCCGCGGCCTGGTCTCATTCCGGGAGGCACCTCGTGAACATGAAGGCGGGGAACGACATCGAGTTGATCGAGCTTTACTTAAAATAAACGATCGAGGAACCTGATGAACGAAACCAAGGCCTTCATTTGTCCGACCTGCGGGGCGCCTTTGGATTACCAGAACAGCCCAGATCCTACCATCCGTTGTCCTTACTGCGACACCTCCGTAATCATGCCCGAAGAGCTCCGGGTCAAGAAGCCCGAGGAAAACACTTCGACCGTCTCCGTTGTTCTTTCGAAGGGTTTGCCCGTTCAAATGGCTGCCCCTGAACAAATCGCACGGCGCCCCATCGCGGTCGTCTTGATCGCGGCCATAGCCGGCTTGGTGTTTCTTACAGGCATGGTCGCCTTCGTCATGCTCGGGCTGACGGGAGGACACCATCAAGGCGGTCAACGCGGGGTCCGAGGATTGTCCAGCGGACCGGGGCGCGTGACCTTGTCCTTTGGTGACGAGGGGACCGGTCCGGGCCTGTTCCAGGACGCCCGGCATGTTGCTGTGGATGGTCGTGGAAATGTCTATGTTGGAGAATATCAAGATGGGCGGATCCAAGTGTTCGACCCTTCGGGCAAGTTTCTCGGACTATGGAGACTGGATCGCAAGAAAGTATTGACTGGATTTGCCGTGGATCGTCAGGGGATTGCCTATGCTGTTCTGTCGGGTGCAGGCATCAATCGCTACGAAGCTGCGACCGGGAAATTCCTTGATAAAATAGGCTACCAGGCGGATTACGGTTTTGAGGACGTTCAGGTTACTGCCGATGGAGGGCTTGTTACATTCTGGTGCAGCATTCACGACGATATCGTCCGTTTCGATCCTCAGGGCAAGGTCGTCTTCACGATTCAAAAAGCCATCAGCGGACAGACCGATGAAAGTGAGCTCAGCGCACGAATAGCCAGTGACGGGTTGGGAAATATCTTCGCTCTCGGAGAATTCAACAACGCGGTTTTCAAGTTTTCGCCTGAGGGAAAGTACTTGAATCGCTTCGGGGGAGAAGGGGACCAGCCCGGGCAGTTCCGTGCTCCAGGAGCCATCGGAGTGGACGGTCAGGGGCGTGTTTATGTAAGCGACTTCAAAGGCATCCAGATCTTCGACGGGGAGGGACGATATATCGACCTTATCAAGGTGGACGGTTTCGCTTTCGGGATGACGTTCGATGATCGCAACGAGCTCTTCGTTACGACCGGCAAGAAAGTCATCAAGTATGAAGTGACCTTGGGGGCCAAATAGCTCCTTAAATAAGTCCAAATAAAATAATCTTGATGCATTATCCTTGGTGGTATGTCCCCTTCCTGACCGCACCGATGCTCATCGCCATCGTATCGGTGCTGCATATGTTCGTCTCGCACTATGCGGTAGGGGGTGGGTTTTTCCTGGCGGTCGAAACACGACACGCCTACCGTAACCAGAACCGGAACTACCTGGCCTATCTCAAGGATCATGCCTGGTTCTTCATCCTGGTCACAGTGGTCTACGGGGCGATCACCGGCGTGGGCATCTGGTGGACCATCGGGGTGGCCTCACCCCTGGCCACCGAGACCCTGATCCACGCCTTCGTGTTCGGCTGGGGCATGGAGTACGTGTTCTTCCTCTTGGAGATCGTTTCGGCTTTCATCTTTTACTATTTCTGGGGCAGGCTGGAAACCCGGACGCATCAGGTTATCGGTTGGATCTACGCGTTCTCGGCCTGGATCAGCCTGGTCCTGATAACTGGCATCACTGGATTCATGTTGAATCCGGGGAGCTGGCCCAGAAATCACAATTTCTGGCTCGGATTCTTCAACCCCCAGCTTCTGCCGCAGACCTTGGCCCGGACCGGAGGCTCCTTCCTTCTGGCTTCGCTGTACGTGTATCTCCATGCCTCTTTTAAAGTTAAGGATGTAGAGCTTCGTAAGTTGATCGAGCAACGCTCGTCCCGGCCGGCGCTCCTCGGATCCATCCTCATTGTGCTGGGCGGGTTAGGCTGGTATGTATCCCTGCCGGAGTCGGCGCAAGCGGCCCTGGCCGCGGCCAGCGCACTCAATCTTTTGATGGTTCTAATTTTAGGGATCACTGCAGCCGTTTTTTTGATGCTCTATTGGGGGCCCTACCGGAATCCGGGTTGGCTTTCTCCAGGGTTCGCCATTCTATTGTTTGCCTTTGGGGTGGGAGCCATCGGCACCGGGGAGTTTCTTCGGGAAGCAGTGAGGAAGCCCTATATTCTCTACAACGTCGTCCTGGGCAATCAAATTCTTCCCGAGGAGGTTCCCAAGCTGCGTAAAGAAGGCTATCTGGAAGGGGGAACCTGGACCAAGGCTTTCGTTAAAGCTCATTACCCACAGACCATGACGGATGATAAGGTGGACCCGGCCAAGCTTCTCGCCCTTCCGGAAACCGACCAGGTAAAGGTGGGAGAGGTCCTTTTCCAATACCACTGCAACGACTGCCATGCCAGCCAAATGGGTTACTCCGCCATATCCAAAGCGACGCAAGGATGGACCCCTGAGATGGTAAATGCCGTGGTCATGGTACCGGAGAAAGCCCGGTTCTTCATGCCACCCTGGTGCGGAACCGAGGAGGAGGCCGAGCTTTTGAGCAAATTTATCTATTCCATCACCCCGCCGCATCCGGCCGGGATGTACTACGGGAACGGAAGATAGGGCGTGGACCCGCGTCTGCTCCTCGGACCGCCCAGCCCGTTGGGCCTTCCGGCGCCGTTCGGGTTCTTGCAGTTCTTCAAGGTGCTGGGATTCACCCTGCACATGGTCCCGATGCATCTTTGGTATGCGGGGGTCATCGTGGCCCTGCTTCTTCGCGGACAGCGAAATGAACATGCCCAGCGTCTGGGAGCCCGTTTGATCAAGGCCATGCCCCTCTTTATCGCTTTGGGCGTCAATTTGGGCATCGTGCCCTTGCTGTTCACCCAGGTGGCCTATTATAGGGTATTTTATCCAGCTACGATCCTGATGGCCTGGCCCTGGTTGGGCATCCCCTTTCTGCTCATGTTCGCTTATTATGGAGTTTATGTTTATGCCTCGGGCCTTCGGAAGGAGGGGCAATCCTTCCGCCATCTTTCCCAGGCCGCAGGTTGGATGTCGGCACTTTTCTTCGTCCTCATTGGCTTTCTGTTTGCGAATGGGTTCAGCCTGATGACCCGCCTCTCCGACTGGCCGTCCCTTTGGCAGAATACGAGCCTTGCCGGGGCGCCGCGGGGCATCGGTCTCAATGTCGCGGATCCAAGCTTATGGCCCAGATGGCTTATGATGTTCGGCTTGGCCTTGCTTACGACCTCAGCCTATATCGCGTTGGATGCCGGATTCTTTGGTTCCAAGGAAACCGAGGGTTATCGGCGCTGGGTCAAGGGGTTTGCCTGGAAGCTCTACCTCTTCGGTTTCCTTTGGTTCGGGGCAGCCGGCTCCTGGTATGTGTTCCGCACCTGGCCCCCGGAACTGCGGCAGCAAATGACCAGCGGGCCTCTGGGCATTCTGTTCGTCCTGACTGCGATCAGCCCCGGCCTCGTCTGGCTGTTGATGTTGGCCCAGATGAAAAGGGCAACGCGGAGTTTAGCCCTGCTTACCGGAATCGCTCAATTCGGAGTCCTGGCCCTCAACGGGGTCAGCCGCCAGGTCGTCCAAAATGCAGAACTGAAGGCTTACCTGGACGTGGCCGCGGAGCGGGTGGCCACGCAGTGGAGCCCCCTCGTCCTGTTCCTGGCCCTGTTCGCAGCTGGGCTGGCAGTCTTGGGCTGGATGGTCGCGAAGGCCGCCCAGGCGTCCGGGAGGCCGACACCTGCAGGTTGACACGAACCTGTCGGACATGTTAAAATAAAGCGTTTTTTATTAGAAACACAACGGACAAACCTTTAAAGGAGGAGAAGATGGTCGGCATCGTGGGCTGGGGATCCTGTATTCCCCGGAACCGGATCAAGGTCGAAGAGATCGCCAAAGTATGGGGGGCGGACGCGAACAATTTCAAGCGGGGCCTGGGTCTGGAGGAGAAATCCGTTCCCAGTCCAGACCAGGACACGATCACCCTGTCGGTGGAGGCCTCCAGAAGGGCCATCCGGCGGGCGGGGATCAACCCTCTGGACATCGGTGCGGTCTACGTGGGATCGGAATCGCATCCCTATGCCGTAAAGCCTTCCGGCACGGTCCTGGCCGAGGCCATCGGGGCCACTCCCGAGGTGCACTCGGCCAGCTTCGAATTCGCTTGCAAGGCCGGGACCGAGGCCATGTTCGTGTGCCTCTGCGAGGTAGAATCGGGGCGGATCAAGTACGGCCTGGCGGTTGGGGCGGACACCTCTCAGGGAGCTCCGGGAGACGCCCTGGAATATTCCACGGCAGCCGGGGCCGCGGCCTTCCTCTTCGGAAAAGATAGGGTCGTTGCCGAGGTGAACGAGACCTATTCCTACATGACCGACACCCCGGACTTCTGGCGCCGGGAGTACGAGCATTATCCCCGGCACGCCGGGCGGTTCACTGGCGAGCCCGCCTATTTCAAGCACGTCCTGGGCGCGACCAAGGGGATACTGGAGAAGACCAAAAAGACCCCCAAGGACTTCGCCTATGTGGTTTTCCATCAGCCCAACGGGAAGTTCCCGGTGAACGCCGCCAAGACCCTGGGGTTCACCAAGGAGCAGTACGAGACAGGACGGCTGGTGCCTAAACTGGGGAATACCTATTCCGGGTCCTCGCCCATCGGCCTCACAGCCATCCTGGATGTGGCCAAGCCCGGAGACAAGATCCTGATGGTCTCCTACGGGTCGGGGGCGGGAAGCGACGCCTTCATCTTCACCGTGACCGACGAGATCAAAAAGGTTCAGGACAAGGCGGAAAAGACCCGCACGATGCTGGACGAAAACAAGCGGTACATCGACTACGGGACCTACGCCAAGTACCGCGGCAAGATTCTCAAGGCCGAGTAAGCGCCGAGGCCTCTATACGGCGGAACCAAACAAAGGAGATAAAAGAATGAGAGACGTTGCCGTAATCGGCGTAGGTCTGAACGAAAAATGGGGTGAGATCTGGGAGAAATCCCTGCGCGACCTGTACACCGAAGCTGCCCTTAACGCCATAGACGACGCCGGGGTGGACCACATCGATTCCATGTACGTGGGTTGCATGACCAGCGGGCTGTTCGTGAGCCAGGAGCACCTCGGCTCCCTGATGTCCGACTACCTCGGCCAGAACCCTATCCCGGCCACCCGGGTGGAATCGGCCTGCGCTTCGGGGGGTGTAGCCTTCCGCCAAGGATACCTGGAGGTCGCCTCCGGGGCCAGCGACATCGTCCTGGTGGGCGGGGTGGAGAAGATGACCGACGTCTCCGGGGACGAGGCGACCTTCGCCTTGTCCGCGGCTGCGGACATGGAATACGAATGCTTCCAGGGGATCACCTTTCCCGGGCTCTACGCACTGGTCGCCAGGGCCCACATGCAGCGCTACGGGACCACATCCATGCAGTTGGCCCACATCGCCGTGAAGAACCATAAGAACGGGTCGCTGAACCCGGTGGCCCAGTACGGTTTCGAGATCACCCCGCAGGGGGTTCTGGACTCGGTCATGGTGGCCGATCCCCTGCACATCCTGGATTGCTCCCCGATCACGGACGGAGCGGCTGCCGCTGTGCTCTGCCCCTTGGATCTGGCCAAGAAACTCTCCAAGAAACCCCCGGTAAAGGTCTTGGCTTCATCTCAGGCTACCGCCACTATTGCACTTCATGCCCGCAAGGACATGACCTGGTTCGATTCCACGGCTGTGGCCGCGGAGAAGGCTTACAAGATGGCCGGGAAGGGTCCTAAAGACCTGAACCTGATCGAGCTCCACGACTGCTTCACCATTGCAGAAGTTGTGGTCCTCGAAGCCTTGGGGCTGGTGGAGAAGGGCAAGGGCGGGATGACCGCAGAAAGTGGGATGACCGCTTTGGGTGGAAAGATCCCGGTGAACACGAGCGGCGGGCTTAAATCCAAGGGCCATCCCGTTGGGGCCACCGGCGTGGCCCAGATCGTGGAAGTGACCAGACAGCTCCGCGGCGAGAGTGGGCCCCGCCAGGTTAAGGGCGCCCGTGTGGGTTTGACCCAGAACATGGGCGGGACCGGTGGCAGCTGCGTGATCCATATCCTCGAGGCGGTATAGCGCCTCATTTAGAACGCTGACTACGAAAAGGAGGTTCGTTTAGACCATGGCCAATCCCGCAAAGTTCTGGAGGGAGACCCCTCAGCGCTACCGCTTGGAGGCCGCGAAATGCCAATCCTGCGGAGAGATCTACTTCCCTCCCCGCCTGATCTGCTCCAAGTGCAAGGCCCGGAAGTTCGAGAAGATCAAGCTCTCCGACCACGGCAAGATCCTGACCTACACCGTCATCCGGACCGGCCCCAGCCAGTTCGCCGACCAGACCCCCTATGCCGTGGGGGTCGTGGAGCTGGACGGGGGAGGGAGGATTACGAGCCAGATCGTGGACTGCGAGTTCGACCAGCTGGCCATCGGCCAACGGGTCCGGGTGGAGTTCCGCAAGATCCAGAAGCAGGGACATGCCGGAATCCTCTGCTACGGCTACAAGTGCGTGCCCGCCTAACCACGGAATCTCAGTGATTATTTTGGGATTACAGTGATGGCTATATTCATTACTGTAATCCCTTTTTAATCTCTGTAACTGGAATAATGTACCGCATCGAATCGAAAATCGACACCAAATCACGGGAGTACCTGGAGAACCACCAGGCCCTTCAGGCGCTCGTAGAAAAATACAAGGAGCGCCTGGCCCAGGCTAAAAAGGGTGGTCCCCCCGCCGCCCAGGAAAAGCACAAGGCGCGCGGCAAGCTCACCGTCCGGGAGAGGCTGGACCTCTTGTTCGACCGCAACACGCCGTTTCTGGAGTTCAGCACCCTGGCCGCCAACGGGATGTACGACGAGGAGGCCCCGGCGGCTGGGATCATCACCGGGGTGGGCGTGGTGCACGGGCGGGAGGTTCTGGTCGTGGCCAACGACGCCACCGTCAAGGGAGGGACCTACTTCCCGGAAACCATCAAGAAGCACGTCCGGGCCCAGGAGGTTGCCCTGGAGAACCGCCTGCCCTGCGTCTATCTGGTGGACTCCGGGGGGATCTTCCTGCCTCTGCAGGTGGGCACCTTCCCGGACAAAGAACACTTCGGCCGGATCTTTTACAATCAGGCTCGTTTCTCGGCCCTCTCCATCCCCCAGATTTCGGTGGTCATGGGCTCCTGCACCGCGGGCGGGGCTTACGTCCCAGCGATGAGCGATGAGACCGTGATCGTCAAGGAGCAGGGCACGATCTTCATCGGCGGACCGCCCTTGGTCAAGGCCGCCACCGGGATGGACTTCACTCCCGAAGAGCTCGGCGGCGCGGACGTGCACTGCCGCATCTCCGGGGTCTCGGACCATTACGCCCTGGACGACCACCACGCCATCGAGATCACCCGCAACATCATCCAGAACGTCCCTCCGGCCCGGAAGTTCCCCTTGGAGGTGATCGAGCCCGAGGACCCCTATTACGATCCCCGGGAGCTCTACGGAGTGGTGCCCCGAGACCTCCGCAAGCCCTACGATATCCGCGAGGTGATCGCCCGGCTGGTGGACGGCAGCCGGTTTCATGAGTTCAAGGAGTTCTACGGGCCCACCCTGGTCACGGGCTTCGCCCGGATCATGGGTTACCCCGTGGGCATCGTGGGCAACAACGGGGTGCTCTTCTCCGAGAGCTCCCAGAAGGGGGCCCACTTCGTGTCCCTGTGCGCGGTGCGCAAGATCCCCCTCGTGTTCCTGCAGAACATCACGGGGTTCATCGTGGGCAAGCAGTACGAGCACAGGGGGATCGCCAAGGACGGGGCCAAGATGGTTCACGCCGTGTCCACGGCCCAGGTCCCCCGGTTCACGGTGATCGTGGGGAGCTCCAACGGGGCCGGGAACTACGCGATGTGCGGCCGGGGTTACCTGCCCCGGCTCCTCTTTATGTGGCCCAACTCCAAGATCTCGGTGATGGGCGGGGAGCAGGCGGCCTCGGTCCTGCTCCAAGTGAAGATGGAGGCCTTGAAGGCCAAGGGCGTGACGATGAGCGAGGCGGAACAGGAGAAGTTCAAGGCCCCCATCCTGGAGAAGTACGAGAAGGAGTCCAGCGCCTATTACAGCACATCGCGCATCTGGGACGACGGGATCCTGGACCCCCTGGAGACCCGCGAGGTCCTGGCCCTGGGGATTTCCATGTCTTTGAACGCCCCCGTCCCTGACCATCAGTTCGGCGTGTTCCGAATGTAGCGATGTCCTACCAGACCATCACCCTCGAGGTCAAAGACCTCATTGCCCGGGTCACCCTGAACCGTCCCGAGGTCCGGAACGCCTTCAACGACCGCATGCTGGCCGAGCTTCGGGAGGTATTCCTTGGGTTCCGGAATAGAGGGGACGTTCGGGTGGTGATCTTCACCGGTTCCGGGACTTCTTTCTGCGCCGGGGCGGACCTGAACTGGATGCGACAGGTTAAGGACTACACCTATGAGGAAAACCTGAAGGACTCCCTGGTCCTCGCGGAGTGCCTCTACGCCATCTACTCCTGTCCCAAACCAGTTGTCGGTAGAATCAACGGCCCGGCCATCGGCGGGGGCACCGGCATGGTAGCGGTCTGCGATATCGCCATCGCCTCCAGCCTGGCCCAGTTCAGCTTCAGCGAGGTCAAGATCGGCGTCGTCCCGGCTTGCATCTCCCCCTATGTAGTCCGAAAGATGGGGGAGGGCGTCTGCCGGGAGTTCTTTTTGACCGGGGAGAGATTGACCGCGGAGCGGGTTCAGCAAGCGGGTCTGGCGAACCAGGTGGTCCCTCCTGAATCCCTGGATGCGGCGGTCCTGGCACGGGTTAATCAACTTCTCTCCAGCGGTCCTGAGGCCCTCAAGGTCTGCAAGGACCTCCTGGAAAAGGTCTCCTCCCTTCCCTTTGACGAGGCTCGGACCTACACCGCAGAGGTCATCGCCAGGCTCCGTCAGAGCCCGGAGGCCCAGGAGGGGATGGCTGCTTACCTTGAAAAGCGTAAGCCATCCTGGGCTGAAGATACTAAGAACTAACTATCATTAAACAGGTTAGAGCGTATTGTTCAAGAAAGTTCTAATAGCTAATCGCGGTGAGATCGCCCTCCGAGTGATCCGCGCCTGCCGGGAGATGGGGATCAAGACTGTGGCGGTCTACTCCTCTGTGGACCGGGGCGCCCTGCATGTCCAACAGGCGGATGAGGCGATAGCCATCGGTCCGCCGCCTCCTTTAGAGAGTTACCTGAACATCCTAAAAATCGTGGATGCGGCCAAGCGCACCGGGGCCGAGGCCATTCATCCCGGTTACGGTTTCCTTTCCGAGAATCCCCTATTCGCCAAAGCCTGCGAGGAGGGCGGCCTGGTCTTCGTCGGCCCGGATTCCAAGGCCCTGGCCCTGGTGGGGGACAAGGTGGCCTCGCGCAAGACCGCGGTGGCGAATGAGGTTCCAATCATCCCGGGGATGATGACCCCGGGAAAGGCATTGGCTGAGTTCCAGGAGACGATCGCGAAGATCGGCTATCCCATCCTGGTCAAGGCCTCGGGCGGGGGAGGGGGAAAGGGGATGCACATCGTCCGCTCTCCGTCCGAGCTTCAGGCTGCGATCGAGACCAGCCAGAGGGAGGCCAAATCCGCCTTCGGGGATGACTCCGTGTACATGGAGAAATACTTGGAGGAGCCCCGTCACGTGGAGTTCCAGGTCCTGGCCGACAAGCACGGGAACGCCGTCCACCTTTTCGAGCGGGAGTGCTCCATCCAGCGCCGGCACCAGAAGATCGTGGAGGAGACTCCCTCGGTGGCCCTGGACGAGGACCTCCGCCGACGAATGGGGGAGACCGCTATCAAGATCGTCCGGGCCACGGGGTATACCAACGCCGGGACCGTGGAATTTCTCCTGGACCGGGACCGCAATTTCTACTTCCTCGAGGTGAATGCCCGCATCCAGGTGGAGCACCCGGTCACCGAGATGGTGGTCGGGGTGGACCTGGTGAAGCAGCAGCTCGAGGTCGCCTGCGGGGGGACGCTGGCCTTCCGGCAGGAGGACCTGAGTCAGCGGGGCCACGCCATCGAATGCCGGATCTACGCAGAGAACCCGGAGAACGGGTTCCTGCCCAGCCCGGGGAAGATTCTCCTGTTGGAGGAGCCCGAAGGCCCAGGCATCCGCTGCGACTCCGGCATTTACTCCGGCTTGGTGGTGACGCCGTTCTACGATCCCATCCTCTCCAAGCTCATCGTCTGGGCCGAGGACCGGGAGACCTGCCGCCAGCGCATGATCGCGGCCCTGGGGAACTACACTCTTCTGGGGATTGCCACGCCCATCGGCTTCCTGGCTGATGTGCTCAAGCATCCGGAGTTTGCAGCCGGACGGACTCACACCCATTTCATCGCCCAGCATATGCCAAACTGGAAGCAGTCGGAGAAGGAGGACGGCCTTCTGGAGATCGCCCTGATCGCCGGAGCTATGGCAGGCTCGGAGCCCAGAGGATCGAAAGCCTTTTCCAAGGATGACCAACGGCCAACCCCCTGGCAGACCCTCGGAAAGTGGGCCCTCGGAGGTCGTTGATGGAATACGACTTCTTCTCGGATGGCAAGCCTCATAGGGTCTCCTTGGAGGTGAAAGGCGAAAAAAAGATTGCCGTGGTGGATGGAAAGCGCTTCGAGATCAGCCCTCACCGGGTCTCGCCCCAGGCGATTTCTCTGTTGATCGATGGAAGATCCTACCTGGCTCACGTCGCCCGGGACGGGGAGAAGATCTTCGTGGCCATCGGCACAAGCCGCTTCCTCCTGGAGGAGCCCAGGCAGGAGAGCGACCGGGCCAGGCTCAAGGGTGGCACGGCGGCGAAGGCCGAGGGCACGATCAAGGCCCCCATGCCCGGGCTGGTTATCAAGGTGAATGTGGCCGAAGGGTCCGAGGTGAACCCCGGGGACGGGCTGGTGGTGGTCGAGGCGATGAAGATGGAGCACGAGATGCGCTCCGGGATGAAGGCCGTGGTGGAGAAGGTCCACGTCAAGCCCGGCCAGCAGGTGGACGCGTTTCAGGTTCTGGTGGAATTGAAGCCGGTGGAATAGGCGCGTCGTCCTGAACGCGTTTCAGGATCTCTCCTTTGGGTCGTCATTCCCGTCGTAGCGTAGCGGAGATCCCGATGTATCGGGGCGGAGCCTGCCCCGGCG
>CAYGWX010000016.1:0-36591 GCA_964353855.1 uncultured bacterium
GATCAACAAGATGCGCCCCACCAAGGACAACAAGCGGTTCCTTGATTCCATGAACGGCTAGAATATAACCTGGAGGACCCATTGAAGAAAGATATCCATCCCAACTACGTCGACTGCACGGTCACCTGCGCCTGCGGGAACGTGTTCCAAACCCGCTCCACGATGCCCAAGATCCACGTGGAGATCTGCTCCGCCTGCCATCCCTTCTACACCGGCAAGCAGAAGCTCGTGGACACTGCGGGCCGGATCGAGCGCTACCGCAAGCGCTACGCGAAAATGGAACCCGAACCCAAGGCGGATGCGAAAAAGGAACCCGCCCCCAGGGCGGAGAAGGCGTCCGTTCCCAAGGCGGAGAAGGTATCCGTTCCCAAGGCGGAGAAGGTATCCGTTCCCAAGGCGGAGAAGGTATCCGTTCCCAAGGCGGAGAAGGTGTCCGTTCCCAAAGCGGAGATGGAATCCGCTCCCAAAGCGGAGACGGAACCTCTCCCCAAAGCGGAGACGGAATCCGACCCCAAAGCGGAGAAGTAGCCTGTTGTGAAAGAGCCGGTTCCGAGGAGGCCTTTCTGGCCCGCCAGGCTTTTGGCGGGCCTTGTCCTTTGGGGAGGGTTCGCCCTGTGGTGCCCCGGAAAAAGCTCCTCCGGGGCCCTGGTCAGGGAGATCCGCTTCCAGGGGAACAAGGTCTTCACCACGAGGTCCCTCCTGGGCCGCATCCGGACCAAGCCGGGTATGGAGTACTCTGGGAAGGTCTGGAGCGCGGACCTGGACTCCCTGCGGGCGTTTTACCGGGACGAAGGATTCTGGGAGGCGACCCTCGCGGACAGCGTCCGGCCGGAAGGGGACCGGGTGAGCCTGGGGGTGAGGGTCGCGGAGGGACCGAGGGCTGTGCTCGGCAAGGTCGCCCTGCTGGGGGCCCGGGCGCTGGACGAGGGGACCTTCCTATCCCTGTCGGGCCTGAGAGCAGGCCGGCCGTTCCGGAAGACGGACTTCGAACAGGGGATCGAACGCGTCCTGGAGCGCTACGAGGAACTTGGCCATCCCCTCTGCCGGATAGAGCCCGGGGACTTCGAGCGCCGGGGATCCCGGCTGGATTTCATCCTCCGCCTGAGGGAGGGGCCGAAGGTCGCCATCGACTCGATCCAGGTCCGGGGGAACGATGAGACCCAGGCCCGGGTGGTGGCCCGGGAGTTCCGGATGAAACCCGGGGAGACCTATCGCCGGAGCAAGATCCGGGAGGGCCGGGAGCGCCTCCTGGCCACGGGATATTTCCTGGACGTCCTCGAGCCCGAGGTCATCCCTTTCGCGGGCCAGGATTCCTTCCGGCTCGTCTGGCGGGCCAAGCTTCGGGTGCAGGTCAGGGAGGGCCGGCCGAACAGCGCCGAGGGGGTGATGGGCTACGTGCCCCGGGAAGGGGAGAGGGGCTATCTCACGGGATTCCTCCGTGCGGCGTTCCGCAACCTCCTGGGGTCCGGCCGGGAGGTGGGGCTGCGCTGGGAGAAGCTGGTGCCGGCCAGCTCGCTCCTGTTCTTCTCCTACCAGGAACCCTACGCCTTCTCCCTGCCCCTGACCCTGGGAGGGGAGGTGACCCACGAGGTCCGGGACTCCAGCTACATCCGGACCTCGGGCTCGGCGTTCGCCCGGGTCCCGCTCACCGGCGAGGCCGGCCTGAGCCTGGGGTTCGGGAGGGAGAGGGTCGTTCCGGGAAGCCGCCACAACAATCCCAATCTCCGGAGCGACAAATCCCTGTCCATTTTCGGATTGGCCTACCGGCGCCTGGACCTGCCCTTGAATCCGCGGGCCGGCCTGGACCTTTCCGGAACCGCCGAGTACGGGATCAAGAGCTTCCCGGACCGGGCGGACCACGCCAAGGTCACCCGGACCGCGGGGGACGCCTCCTTTCATATTCCCCTGGGCAGGGGGGGGGAGGGAAGCGGGTTCTCCCTGGCGATCCTGGCCCACGGCCGGGCCACCGTCTCCACCGAGGAGTTCATCCCGCCCAACGAGGAGTACTTCCTGGGCGGGGCGAATTCGCTGCGCGGCTTTGCCGAGCAGCAGTTCCTGGGCAGCCGGGTGGCCTGGGCGAATCTCGAGCTCCGCCGGCTGCTCTCCCGGTCGTCCCGGGTCGCGGCCTTCTACGACCTGGGTTCCTACGCCGAGAAGCGCATGAACCCCCTCCTGCCGGACTCCACGGAGCGGGTCCGGGGGACGAAGCAGGGGTACGGCCTGGGCCTGCGGGTGGGAAACGAGGCGACCCTCCTCAAGCTGGATTACGCCCTGGGGAAGGGGGAGAGGTTCGAGCAGGGGAAGATCCACGTGGGGGTGGAGAACCGGTTTTAGGTGTTTTAAAAAGCCCCCTCGTTTTATCCCAAAATAAGAAATCCCCGGGTCGGCGCCTGGGGATTTCCCTCCTGCGGTCTCTTCGGGGTTAAAATCGCCGGTAAGCTTCCCGGCGGTGGCGGATGTAATGCACGGTGATTTGCCTGGCCTGGTTATCCACCTCGTAGACGATGCGATAAGCCCCTGCCCGCAGGCGGTAGAGTCGTTCCGCGCCCGAGAGTTTGATCGTTCCCGGTGGATGGGGGTGGGTTACGAGGCCTGAGATGCGGGCCAGAATCCGGACCGCTTCGGCTTGGGGGACCGGGCGCAGGTCCTTCTGGACCGAGGGCTTGAAAAGAAGGCTATAAGACCCCATCCTTTTTGAGCCGCCTTTTCATCTCCTCCAGGCTGATCGGTGTTTCCTTACGGCGTTCGGCGACCACGGCCAGGTCGTGGAGGTCCTCCAGCAATTGCTCATAGCGCTTGACGGGCAGGATGACTCCGGTTTTTCCGCCTTTCCGGTCTACGATGTATTGTTCTTTTAACGGGCTCATTTCAATTCCTCTCTTGTTTCCAGTAGTTTACGGCTTCTAATTGTATTCGATTTGACCCCTTTTGTCAAGCCGCTGAGTTTCCCCGGGATAAACGGGATTGGAGTCTTACCCGGGATGGCCGAAAGGCGGCTTTGGGCCGCCTTTTCAATCCCCCTCTTCCTTGGTATTGACATGATCTATTAAATACAGTATGATTATGCCCGGAGCCCATTTCTAAGGAAAAATGGGCACGATGCCCCACCGAACCTGAAAGAAGTGCCACGGAGTCGGTGCAGGGGGGAGGTCAGGTACCCTGCGTTCTGCATCACCCCTGGGAAGGTTTCCCACATCCTGCGTTAACAGGAGGCCTCATGTTCAAGAAAAGCGCGTGGGTTGTTTCCGTTATTCTGATAGGTCTCAGCACCTCCGTTCCCTGTCTCTACGGGCAGGGCGACGATCTTCCGACCGAGCTGAAGGTCATGAAGGGCGAGCTCGCCAGGAACTTCGAGGCGCTGAAAAAGCAATCCGTCCCCCCGTACTACCTCAGCTACTCCATCGACCGGGTCCGTATTCAACGGGTGTCGGCGTCCTTCGGGGCCCTCTCCGAAAAGACCGAAGACACCACGGCCTACCTGAGGATCGGTCTGAGGGTGGGCTCCTGCCAGCTGGACAACTCCCATGAACTCCGCGGGGACCCGTACGCCCGCTACCGGTCGTATTATTCCGGCTTCAAGTCGGCGCCGCTCCACGAAGCCCCCCAAGCCCTTAGCGTCCTCCTCTGGCAGGAGACCGACAAGTCTTACAAGGATGCCGTCGAGATGCTGGCCAAGATCAAGACCGAGAGAAACCTGAAGGCGGCCGAGGAGGACCAGTCCGATGACTTCTCGGTTTCGGCGCCGAACGCCTCCGTCGAAAAGCCCCTTGCCGTCGGGGTCGACCTCGATCGGTGGGCGGCCCAGGTGAGGAAATTCTCCGCGCCCTTTCAAAAGAGCCCGCACATCTTTTCCGGCTACGCTTCCTTTCAGAGCGAGGTGAGGAACAAATATTTCGTGGATACCGACGGGTCGATCATCCTGACCCCGGTCAACTACATGCGGCTTTCCATCCGGGCGATGACCAAAGCCGAGGACGGCATGGAGCTCCCGCTCCATTTGAGTTACTTCGGGTATAAGGAAGCCGACCTCCCTCCCGAGGACAAGGTCCTGGCCGACATCGACCGATTGATCGCGACCCTGGAGCAGCTCCGGACCGCTCCCCTGGTCGACCCCTATATGGGCCCCGCCCTCCTGTCCGGACGCTCCAGCGGGGTCTTTTTCCATGAGATCCTCGGGCACCGGCTGGAGGGGCACCGGCAGAAAAGCGAGGAGGAGGGGCAGACCTTCAAGAAGAAGGTCGGCGAGAAAATCCTCCCGGAGTTCATCTCGGTGACCTTCGATCCCACCCGGCGGGACTACCAGGGCTTGGTCCTTTCGGGATATTACCGGTTCGACGATGAGGGGACGAAAGCCGAACGGGTGGGCGTCATCGAGAACGGCGTCCTGAAAGGCTTTCTGATGAGCCGGTCTCCGATCGCGGGATTCCCCCGCTCCAACGGCCATGCCCGATGTCAACCGGGGATCACCCCGGTCTCGCGCCAGTCGAATTTGATCGTCGGGTCCACCCGCGAGCTCTCCGAGGCCAAGCTCCGGGAACGGATGATCGCCGAATGCCGCAAGCAGAACAAGCCGTTCGGCCTGCTCTTCAAGGACATCGAGGGGGGATTCACCATGACGGGCCGGGAGGTCCCCAACGCCTTCACCGTCCTCCCGCTGCTGGTCTACAAAGTCTTCGCCGACGGGCGGCCCGACGAGGTCGTCCGTGGCGTCGACCTGATCGGGACCCCGCTGACCACGTTCAGCAAAATCGTCGCCACCGGGTCCGAGGTGGAGGCTTTTAACGGGACCTGCGGGGCGGAAAGCGGCGGGGTTCCCGTTTCGGCCGTTTCCCCGTCGATCCTGGTCTCCCAGATCGAAGTCCAGAAGAAGGCCAAATCCCAGGAAAAGCCGCCGATCCTTCCGCCCCCCGGAAAAGACAAATCCCCTGAGAAGGGAGGCCAGCCATGAGGAAGATGATCCTTTTTTCCTTGATCGGAATGTTCGCTGGGGGCCTGGTCGCGCAGGCCCAGAACGCCACGATCTTGAACGCCATGAAGGACGAGCTGGCAAGATCGATGGGCCAGCTGCGGCTGGAGAGCCAGTCGCCCCCCTATTACATCGCTTATCAGGTCAGCGACGTTTACTCCCTGCAGATCACCACGAGCTCGGGAGCCATCACGAAAAACGACGAGGAGAGGGATAGGTCCCTGAAGGTCGATCTGCGGGTCGGGGATTATTCCCTGGATAATTCCCACTTCCAGAGCATGGATTTCATGGGCTGGATGTCCTACCGGAGCGAAGCCCCCATGCCCCTGGACGACGATTACGACGTCCTGCGCAGGACGATCTGGCTGGACACGGACGGGGCCTACAAAGGGGCCCTGGAGACCCTCTCCAGGAAAAAAGCCTATCTGCAGAACACCATCCGGACCGATTCCCTCCCCGACTTCACGAAAGGGGAGAAGTTCACCCACCTCTCCGCGGGGATCCCCTGGAAGGTCCAGCGAAACGAGCTGGCCCAATTGGTCGAACAGGCTTCCCAGGCCTTCCTCAAGGAAAGCAAGATCCACCAATCCGAGATCGACCTTGAGACCTTCTTCGAGAATGACTGCTTCGTGAACAGCGAGGGGGTGGAAAGCGCCCAGCCCCACCGGTGCACCAAACTCGTGCTCACGGCCAATACCCAGGCCGACGACGGGATGCCCCTCAAGAATTTCCGGGTTTACATCTTCTCCGATCCCAGCGAACTCCCGGACCGGCCGAAGCTGGCCGCGGACATTGCCGCCCTGGTCTCCGACCTGATGGCCCTGAGGGCCGCCCCGGTGGTCGAGGATTACAGCGGACCGGTGCTGTTCGAACAGCAAGCCGCGGCCGAGATCCTCGCCCAGGGATTCATACCCCGTCTCCTGGCCAAACGCACGGCGGAGTCCGACAACAGCCAGTTCAACCCCTTCTCGAATAAGAACGCAAACCCCCTGCTGAGCAAACTGAACACCCGGATCCTCCCGAAATTCGTGTCCCTCAAGGCCACCCCCGCGGTCCACGCCTACAAGGGGGTCCCGCTCCTCGGCTCCTACGACGTCGACGACGAGGGCGTGAGGGCCCGGGAGGTGAGCCTGGTCGAGAACGGCTTTTTGAGGGGCTTTCTCTTGTCGCGCTCTCCGGTCAAGGGCTTCGGCCAGTCCAACGGCCATTTCCGCGGAGGCTCCACGGCCCCGAGCGTGGTGCGTTTCCTCACCACCCAGGGCAAGTCCCCCGAGGACCTGAAAAAGATCCTGACCGACCGGCTCAAGGAGGACGGGTTGAAGTACGGGTACCTCGTCCGGTCCATCCTCCCGCCGGCCCAGGTGGACCGCGACAGGAACAGCTTTCAAAGCATGTTCATGGCCCGCTACAGCGCGGGCTCGGATGCCGTCAAGCTGACCAACCCCGTTCGGGTCTACCGGGTCTACCCGGATGGGAAAGAGGAGCTCGTGCGGGGCGCGGAGTTTGAAAACATCAATGTCCGGTCGTTCAAAGACCTCCTCGGCACCGGGAAAGAGGAGTTCGTCTACAACTATCCGGTGACCTCGACGCCCGATATGTCCTTCGACCGTTCCAGCCCCAACGTCCTGTACGCCACGATTATCGCGCCCTCGTTCATCCTGGCCGACGTGGACATCAAGAAGGCCACGGGAAACTACCGGCAGCTCCCGATCGTGAGTCATCCGGCCCCCGGCAGGATTTTCCCACTCCGGGGGTTAAAAGTTCCCCCTCGGACGCTTTGGGGTGGATGAGCCGTCCTTCCGGTTCCCGGCCTTTCCCGGATAATGACAGACCGGCTCTTGCGGAGTGTTGCCGCAAGTCTTTGAAAATCAGGCCCTAACGGCCATTGAGGCAAGGAGCCTTTGGAGGGAGGTCCGGTTCGGGGGACAATTAATTTGAATTTGGCACGGTTCTTGCTTGACAGATAATGAGGTTTTCAGGTATAATAAGTGCCCCAAATTTCAAACGGATAAAGGAGGCGCTATCGTCTAGTGGCCCAGGACGGGTGGTTCTCAGCCATCAAACCGGGGTTCGATTCCCCGTAGCGCCACCATAGGTATGAGCCTTCGCTTTGTAACAGGTGCCCGCTCCGGGAAGATTCTGTTCTCAGGCGACGGCTTTTTTCCCCTCAGGCGTTTTGACCGGGACAGGAACGGACGTTCTTAAAGTACGAGCAAATCTTAAGCGCAATCATAGGCTTTTTCAAAAGGAGGGTGAGTCATGCGTAAAGCGTTTTTGGTGTTCGCGGTCGCGGCCTTAAGCCTGACCTTCTGGGGCGTCCTTCAAGCCCAGACCACCTCCAACCTGCTGGCCGGGGACGGCCTCATCCGGGTCCGCTCGGCCAAGCCCCTGTCGGGGTTCCCGTTCCAGTTTCGGACCTTCGGGACCTACCGCGGGTACGATCTGAAGCAAGACTCCACCGGAACGGTGAAGGATAAGGTAACCCAGGTGTGGGGCTATCAGTTCATCGCCTTCGCCCCGATGAAGCACGTCGAGCTGGACATCACCATGCGGCAGGATAACGCCAAAGTGAAATGGGCGAACCCCCAGGGCCGGGACGAAAGCTACGGGCTCCTGGGAGACGGACTGGTGGGCTTGAAGCTCCATGTCCCGTTGAAAACCCCTGCTCTGGACATCGCCGTCGAGCCCTTCGCCTCGATTCCCACCGCCTCGGATACCGATACGGTGAAGCTTCGGGACTGGTATTCGCAAAGCGGGGGGGTGGACTTCGGCGGGATGTTCCTGATGGATGTGAACCTCCCCAAGGCGACCTTCTACCTGAACGGCGGCTATGTCAAACACGCCCATCAGGAACCGCAGGTGCTCGGCGCCGGGGGGCTGGAGTTTTCCCCGTCCCCTTATTTCTCCGGCTTCCTGGAAGGCAGCGTCGCCTATCGCCTGAACCAGAACAAGGCCATAGCGATTCCCGATTGGCAGATCCCCTATTATGGCGGGGAACAATATACCGTCGCCCGGATCACCCCCGGGGTGAAAGTGAATGCCGGCAACATCATGTCCCTGGACCTGGCCGCGGACATCGGGGTCACCACCTTCGGGCCGAAATGGCAGATGAACATCGGGCTCTCTGCGCCCTCGGCCCTCAAGGTCCGCACCCGCAAAGAGGCCCTGAAACGCGGGGTCAT
Source organism: uncultured bacterium (assembly GCA_964353855.1). Taxonomy (GTDB): domain Bacteria; phylum Edwardsbacteria; class CAYGWX01; order CAYGWX01; family CAYGWX01; genus CAYGWX01. The sequence continues at coordinate 8,149 of CAYGWX010000016.1, forward strand.
CGCCGGGCGGATCACGGAGGAGAAGACCGGCAAGCCCCTGGACGCCCTGATCACCTTCCCGGGAAGCGCCCTGGCCAGCTTACGGCCGGACAAGCTGACCGGGAACTATTCCGTCGGGACCCTCCCCGGAGATTACACCGTGAAGGTCGTCGCGGACGGGTATCTGCCCCAGGAGAAGCGGGTCACCCTGATCAACAAGGGCCAGGAGTCGCTCAACTTCGCCCTGGCCAAGAAGGCCCCGCCGCTGGGCACCCTGGTGGGCAGGATCTTCGACGCCCTCACCGACAAGGCCCTGCTGGCCTCGTTCGACCTTCCGGGCGTCGAGGGCGGGAAGATCTCGAGCGATTTGAACACCGGGAACTTCACCGTCAAACTGGCTCCCGGGACGTATTCCAGCGCGGTGATCCCGGCCCTGGCGAATTACCTGCCGGAGAAGCTGTCCTTCGATATCAAGTCCGAGGCCATCTCCAATGTGGCCGTCTCGATGGTCAGGAAGGGCGAGAAGATCTCGCTACCGGGGGTGAAACTGCTCGGGACCCAGGCCACCCTGGCTCCGGAAAGCTATCCCGTCCTGGAGAAGATCGGCAAGATCCTGACCGACCGCAAAGGCCTGCGGCTCGTGATCGGGGGCCACGTGGATACCCGCGGCTCGCTGAAGCGGCAACTGGCGCTCTCCCAGAGCATGGCCAACTCCGTCCGGAATTACCTCGTGCAGCAGCTGAACGTCGCCGGGGACCGGCTGTTCGTGAACGCCTACGGCGGGTCCATGCCCGTCACCACCAACCGAACCGCCGCTGGACGGCTTCAGAACCGGCGCGTGGAGATGATGATCCTGGGCGAGGGGGACAAGGTTCCCGAGGTCGCGATCGCCACGCTGACCCCGACCCCGACGCCGACACCGACCCCGACGCCGACCCCCACACCGACGCCGACGCCGACACCGACCCCGACCCCGACCCCCACACCGACGCCCACGCCCACACCGACGCCCGGGCCTTCTGCGGACGCCCAGTCGGCTTACCGCGCCGGGGTGGAGGCCTACTTCAACGACCAGTACGACAAGGCGATCGCCAATTTCGAAAGGTGCCTGAAGCTGGATCCCTCGAACTCCAAGGCGCGGGACTACGTCGCCAAGGCGCGGGCCAAAAAAGCCAAGGTCGGAGGCAAGTAACCGAATCGAAAAGACATCGACCCAGAAAGTGAAAAAAATCAAGGCGCTTTAGGGTGAAGGCGACCTCATTCTTAATCGGCCTGCTCCTTGTGGCGGGCCAGGCCCTCTGGGCCCAGCCCCCTCCGGATTCGGGGAGGTTCACTGTGCCGGGCAAGGAGGAGTATTTCCTCGATCCCGCCACCCAGAAGCTCTCCATCGAGGTCCATCTCTGGGGCGAAGTGACCAAGCCCGGGGTCTACCGCGTGCCCCTCGGGACGAACGTGCTGGAGCTCGTCTCCCTGGCCGGGGGCCCGACCGAGTACTCCAACCTGAGCAAGGTCAAGCTGACCCGCCGGGCCTCGGGCGGGAACGCCTCCATCGTGGAAACCGTGGACCTGGCCCGGTACACCGACGCCAAGGGCAAGCCCCTGATACCCATGCTGGCTCCCGGGGACCTGATCACGGTGCCTAGGAACTTCCGCCATGCCTGGGAGAGATCCATCAAGCTCGTGGGGGACATCGTCATCGTCGCGAACCTCATTTTTCTGATCTCCCAGATCAAAAAATAGCGGACTAGAAGGAATCCACTAAACACCCTATCGGGCATGTCGAATTAAGAGGGAAAGGTTTTTCGCCTGAATCGGACAAGGCGGGTACGGCCTTGCGGGCGGAAAACCTTTCCCTCACCTCGTTATTATGAAAAGGAAGATAGTTCTCACAATCGTCGGAGCCAGGCCGCAGTTCATCAAGGCGGCGGCGCTCTCCCCGGCCCTGCGGAAGCGGTTCCGGGAGGTGCTGCTGCACACCGGGCAGCATTACGACTACGAGATGTCCCAGGCCTTCTTCGGGGAACTCGCTATCCCCAAGCCGGACATCAACCTGAGGGTCGGGTCCGGGACCCACGCCGAGCAGACGGGACTAATGATGGTCGGGATCGAACAAGCGGCCTGGAAGGTCAAGCCGGACCTCGTCCTGGTCTACGGAGACACGAATTCCACCCTGGCCGGAGCCCTGGTGGCATCCAAATTGCATATTCCTTTAGGGCATGTGGAGGCCGGCCTGCGGAGTTTCAACCCGGCAATGCCCGAGGAAACGAACCGCCTGGTCGCGGACCGGCTGTCCGACCTTCTCTTCTGCCCGACCGAGACCGCCCGGAGGAACCTTTCGCGGGAGGGTCTCCGGAAGGGAGTTTTTTTGACCGGGGATGTGATGTATGATTTGCTCCTGTCCTCCCTGCCCAAAGCCCGGAAGATCGGTTTGAAAAAATGGGGCGTCGCACCGCGGGGATATTTCCTGGCCACGGTGCACCGGGCGGGAAATGCGGACGACCCCGGACGGCTGGCGAGCCTCCTCACGGGATTCGGCCGGCTCCCGGACCCGGTGGTCTTCCCGGCGCATCCGCGGACCCGGAAGGCCCTGGGCCGCCTGCCGAAGTCAAGGATGGCGGACAATGTCCGGCTCATCCCACCGGTGGGTTATCTCGAGATGCTCGCCCTGGAAGCCGGCGCCCGGGCCGTCCTCACGGACTCCGGCGGGGTGCAGAAGGAGGCCTACTGGCTGGGCGTCCCCTGCGTCACCCTCCGGGATGAGACGGAGTGGACCGAGACCCTGGCTGGGGGCTGGAACGTTCTGGCCGGGGCCGATCCCCGGAAGATCGAACGGGGAGCCTGCCGCCCGCGCCCCAGAGGGGCTATGCGGAAAGCCTTCGGGGACGGGAGCGCCGCCAGTAAGATCACTGAAAAAATAGCAGGATACGTTTGAATCGGGCAGTGCATTCATTTCCCAAGTTGGCATTTCATGGTTGAACCGGCGCTCCTTGTCACCAATGTTGTATAACATGGTTGGACCAGCGGATTGATTAAACAGGAGATTTAAAAAAGATGCATCGCAATGATTCGACCCAGCAAGGAGGCCCTCATGGATGAACGGCAGGAACAGGAGATAAGACCCCTGGAGATCCTCGCCGTCCTCCAGCGGCGGCGGCTGCTCATCCTGGTCTGCCTGGCCGGGGTGCTCCTGCCAGTCTTCCTTTACAACCAGGTCGCCCCGCGGATCTACCAGGCCCAGACCACGATCATCTTCCAGGAGCAGCGGGAGGCCATCCCGACCTTCGACTTCTCCGAGGCCTTCACCCGCCAGAGCTACCTGGTGAACCAGATCGAGGAGATCAAGAGCCGCACCCTTTCCGAGGAGGTGGTCGACCTCCTGCCCGGGGAGATCCGGGCCGTCCTCCTTCCCCGGGCCAACGGCCTGACTGAGGAGGCCCGGCTGGAGGCCCTGACCAAGGCCGTCCGGGGGAGCATCGCGGCCCAGCCGGTGCGCAACTCCGACGTCATCGTGATCAAGGTCCAGGCCACCAAGCCCAAGGCGGCGGCCGGGGTGGCCAACGCCGTGGCCGAGGTGGTCAAGCGCCGCAACGTGGCGGTCAAGCGGGAGAAGGCCTCCTCCACCCGGAAGTTCATCGAGGAGCAGCTCCCCAAAGTGGAAGGGGCGCTGCGCAAGGACGAGGAGGCCCTGAGCGCGTTCAAGGCCCACAACCAGGTCGTCTCCCTGTCGGACGAGGCCAAAGAGCTGCTCGTCAGGACGACTTCGGTGGCCACCGAGCACGCCAAAGCCCAGGCCGAGCGGCGGGCCGCGGAGCAGCGCCTGGCCTCGGTCCGGGAGCAGATGAAGACCCAGCGGGCCAGCGTGGTGCCTTCGATCACGCGCACGACCTCGGCCTGGGCGGACACCCTGCGCAAGAAGCTCGTGTCCCTGGAGGTGGAGTACACCAACCTTCTGGTCAAGGGGTACGGGACCGATCATCCCCAGATGAAGAAGCTCACCCGGGAGATCGCCCAGACCAAGGGCCAGCTGGCCGGCGAGGTCCTGCGGGTGGCCGATGGGGAGTCCCTGGGGGACCCGATGTCCCGACTGGCCGACCTCTCCAAGGAGTCCCTGGGCCTGGAGATCGACATCCAGACCGACTCCACCCGGGAGGCGAGCCTGCGGACCGTCCTGGATTCCTACGACCGCCAGATGGAGCGCCTGCCCAACAAGGAGCTCCTGCTCCTCCGCCTGACCCGCTCCCAGCAGGTGAATGACAACATCTACCGGCTGCTCCTGGAGCGGTTCGAGGAGGCGCGCATCACCGAGGCCGGGCAGATCGGGAACGTCCGGGTGATCGACACCGCCAAGGAGCCCCGCAGCCCGATCAAGCCGCGGAGGTTCCAGAACCTCCTGCTCGCGCTCATCGTCGGCCTGACCCTGGGCGGGGGCCTGGCCTTCTTCACGGAGTCCCTGGACCGCTCGATCAAGAACCCGGAGGAGGCCGAGGCCCTTCTGGGCCTTCCCGTGATCGGGCTGATCCCCTCGATCGGGGAGCTGAATGGCCAAGCCAAGGGGAGCCGCGACGAGATCGAACGCATCTCCTCCCGGCTGGTGACCCATTTCGTGCCCCGCTCTCCGGTGGCCGAGGCCTACCGCACGGTGCGCACGAACCTCTCCTTCTCCCGGCCGGACAACCCCCCCCGCACCATTCTGGTGACCAGCGCGGTCCCGCAGGAGGGGAAGACCACGACCACGGCCAACCTGGCCATCACCCTGGCCCAGATGGGGGGGAAGACCCTGATCGTGGACTCCGACCTCCGCCGGCCCGCCATCCGAAAGGTCTTCAACCTGGAGAGCAAGGAGGGGCTCACCGACTACCTGATCGGCAAGGGCGCTCTGGACGCCCTGATTCGGACCACGGACATCCCCAACCTCTATATCCTGCCCGCCGGCCAGATCCCGCCCAACCCTTCCGAGGTCCTCGGCTCCCAGCGCATGAAGGAGCTGGTCGCGGAGCTCTCCCGGCGTTTCGAGATGGTCTTCTTCGACAGCCCCCCGGTGGTCGCGGTCACGGACGCGGCGGTCCTTTCCCGGAACACCGACGGGGTGGTGCTCGTGGTGCAGTCCGGGGCCACGGACCGCGAGGCGGTGGCCCGGGCCAAGACCCTCCTGGGCAACGTCCAGGCGAACCTCCTGGGGCTGGTCCTGAACAACATCCGGATCGAGAGCACCTACGGCTCCTACCACTACCGGTATTATTACCACTACTACGACAGCGAGGACGGCAAAAAGCGCAAGGGCCGCCATTAGGACCCCAGCCCGGCCCCCGCGCTAAAGAGCGGCGCGGGGCAGGGGGTCCTTCGCGGCCGAGGCTAGGAGGCCTCCCGAATTCAACCCTAATTTTTAACCGACAAAGGAAATCCGCGATATGGCTGTAAAGAAAACCAGGCCGGGGGCAATGGGCGCCGGAAGTTCCCTCGTCCGTAAGATCGAAGGCAAGCAGGCCGTGGTCGGGATCATCGGGATGGGCTACGTCGGCCTACCCCTGGCCCTGGCCTTCGACCGGGCGGGGTTCCGGGTGCTGGGCTTCGACATCGATCCGGTGAAGGTGCGGAAGCTCAACCGCGGGGAGAGCTACCTCAAGCACATCGGGACCGGGAGGGTCGCGGCTATGGCCCGGAGGGGGAAATTCCAGGCCACCGGGGACTTCAAGCGCCTGCGCGAGGCGGACGCCATCGCGATCTGCGTGCCCACGCCCCTGACCGATATGAAGGAGCCCGACCTGTCCTTCGTGGTGAGCTCCGCCGAACAGGTGGCCGCGGTCCTGCACCGGGGCCAGCTCGTGGTCCTGGAGAGCACGACCTGGCCGGGGACCACGGACGAGGTCCTGAAGCCCCTCCTGGAACGGCGCGGCCTGCTCTGCGGGCGGGACTTCTTCCTGGCCTTCTCCCCGGAGCGGGAGGATCCCGGGAACCCGGTCTACCACACCGGGAACATCCCCAAGGTGGTGGGGGGGGTGGACCCGATGTCGACCACGCTCTGCGCTGCGCTCTACGGGCAGGTCATCGAGGACGTGGTGATCGTGTCCTCGGCCCGGGCCGCGGAGATGACCAAGCTCCTGGAGAACATCTACCGCAGCGTGAACATCGCGCTGGTCAACGAGCTCAAGCTCCTGATGCACCGCATGGGGATCGACCTGGGAGAGGTCATCCGGGCCGCGGCCACCAAGCCCTTCGGGTTCACGCCGTTCTATCCCGGGCCCGGGCTGGGCGGGCACTGCATCCCCCTGGACCCCTTCTACCTCTCCTGGAAGGCCCGGGAGTTCGACTTCTCCACCCGGTTCATCGAGCTGGCCGGCGAGATCAACACCGGCATGCCCTATTACGTGGTGGAGCGGGTCGGGGAGGCCCTGAACCGCCGGGGCAAGGCCCTCAAGGGAGCGAAGGTCCTGATCCTGGGCGTGGCCTACAAGAAGAACGTCGACGACATGCGGGAATCCCCGGCGATCACGATCATCGAACTGCTCCTCGCCAAGGGCGCCCGGGTGGCCTACCACGACCCCCATATTCCCCGGCTGCCCAAGATGAGGCGGAGCCGGCTCTCCATGGCCTCGACCCCGCTGACCGCCGGGCTCCTCAAGGGGCAGGACTGCGTGGTGATCGTGACCGACCACGACGCCCTGGACTACCAGGCGGTCGTGGACAAGGCCAGGCTGGTCGTGGACACCCGGGACGTCACCCGGGGCATCGCCCGGGGGCGCCAGAAGATCGTGCAAGCGTAACCGGGGGGAGTGAGGGCGGTCGATGCGTCCCCAAAGAGGTCTCCAGGTCGCGAGGGTGAGCGGGATGGAGAAGACCCTGAACGTTCTGAACGAGCTGGAGAAGCATCAGGTCATCGAACGCTACGCCATCGGGGGCGGCATCGCCGTCACCTTTCATGCCGAGCCGATGCTGACCTACGATCTGGATGCCTTCGTGCTCCTTCCGCAGGCCTCGGGGAAAATCATTTCGCTTTCACCGATCTACGAGGTTCTTCGGGCCAAGGGATTTCCGGCTCACCGGGAGCATGTCATGATTCACGGCCATCCGGTCCAGTTCATCCCGGCGTATAACCCCCTGGTCGAAGAGGCGGTCCGCAAGGCGCAAGCCGTCTCCTACCGAAAGGTCAGGACTCGAATCGTCAGGGCGGAGCATCTCCTGGCGATCCTGTTTCAGACGAACCGGCCCAAGGACCGGATCAGGGTCGCCCTGTTGCTGGAGCAGGCCGAGCTCGACCGGAAGGAACTCCAGGCCCTCCTGAAACGCCACGGATTGATGAGCCGGTGGAAGGAGTTCTCAAGGGAGGATCGATGAGGCCTGAGCTGCCCAGGGAGATCGTCAAGCTGTTCCGCGCGAAACAGGCCCGGCGCCGGGAGCTGGTGAGGTTACCCTTCGAAGAGAAGATGCGTATCGTTTTCCAGCTTCAGCGCACGGCCGATGAGATCCGGACCATGCGGGGCAGCCGGGAGCGGAGGCGCAAGACCGGAAGCACCCCACGGCCTCAGGCGTAGTCTTTGAACCCTTTAATGAAATAAAAAACCATGGCCAAATACGACGCGATGTTCGACCCCCGCAAGAATCAGGGTTTAAGATCACAACGTATGACCTTAAAGCACGGGCGCCATCACCAGGCCCTGTCCTGAACCTTCATCGATCCAGGAAGGAGCTCATTGTCAGCGATGAATACCCGTTTGCCCTACGTCTGGGACTATGACCTTGACCCCGCACAGTTCGGCGAGATCCTGGCCGGACGGCTGACGATCGGCCGGCTGGGCCGGGATTGGGCGGCGGTGCGTCTGTTGGATTACGCCCCTTACCGGGACATCGTGCGCCAGCTGGGATTCAAAGCCCTGATCCAGGACTGGCCCAGGTGGCGTGCACGCCTCCGCTCCCCGAGCCGGAAGCGGGGGCTGGATTTCCTGGTGGAATGGCTTCCGAAGCATCATCCGGAGCTGCTCACGTAGATGGATCAGTCGTATTATTTGAACGTATTTTACCCCTTCCAGGACGAGGTGCTGGGGAGGGTCTCCGGCTTGGAGACGGAGTTCTACCTGACCGGGGGCACCGCGGCCTCCCGGGGCTACCTCCAGCATCGGTTCTCCGATGACCTCGACCTGTTCGTCAACGACGACCCCCGCTTCGGCCTGTGGTCGGAGCGGGTGACCCACTCGCTTACAACCCGGGACGGCTGGCACTGCGAGGTTCTGCAGCGGGAGGAGCGCTGGGTGCGCCTGGACCTGGACCGGGGAGCCATGCGCTTGAAAATCGAGCTGGTCAACGACGTGCCCGCCCGGGTGGGGGAGATCCGCGACCACCTCCTGCTCGGGCGACTGGACAGCCCGGAGAACATCCTGGCCAACAAGGTCAGCGCGCTGGTGGGCCGCGAGGAGCCCAGGGACCTGGCCGATGTCTGGGGGTTCTGCTGCCGAATGGGGCTATCGCTCTCCGAGGGAATCCAGGGGGCTCGGAGCAAAGCCGCCGGGGTCTTTCCGGCGGACCTGGCCCGGATCCTCTGTTCCGCGACCCGAGCGGACTGGGAGCTGGTGCGCTGGATCTCGGCCCCGGAGCCCGAGCGCTATCAAGCGGACCTCCATGCCCTGGGCGAATCCCTGCTCCTTTTATAATCCGTGCCATCGGTGTCCTTCGTGGTCATCCGTGTCCTCCGTGGTCGGAAGCGCCCCACGGCCTCGGGCTTTGTCTGTGAACCCTTAATGAAATAATAAACCATGGCTAAATACGACGCGATGTTCGACCCCCGCAAGCACAACCGCCCGGGGACCTACGCCAAGAGCGTGGTGGTGTTCAAGCGGGGCGAGGACCTGATCGTCCGGAAATACGTCAAGCCCAAAAACCCCCGCACCCCGGGCCAGGTGGCCTCCCGCGAGAAGCTGGGGAAGAGGTCGAAGAAGGTCGCCCTGGCCTGGGCCAAGCTTACCCTGGAGGAGCGGGACCGCTGCCGCAGGCTGGCCCAGAAGCGGGGCCTGGCCACGGGGTTCATGGCCTTCACCCAGATCTGGTGGAACCAAGGGACCCAGGACGGCAAACCCCGCTTGCGGGCGCCCCGGGGGGGCCGTCAGCTGGCCCTGAAGATGAAATCAAAGAAGCCGGCAAAACGCTGACCGGCAACTCCTTGGTTTTCACATCGTCAGCTTTTCATAAGGAACGCGGTTTGTCATCCCGATGGCTAAGATAAAATACGACCAGAACGGCGACCCCTACCTCTCCGGGACCCTGGGGAAAAGCCTGACCTTCCTGCTCTGGCGCGGGGTGCGGGTGGTCAAGTCCAAGGCCCTGCGCCGGGGGCCCATGCACGGGGCCCAGATCCGGCTGGGCCGGGTCAGCCGGGAGGCGGCCGGGGTCTGGAGCCGGCTCACCCTGAGGGAGCGGGAGCGCTACGGGCGCGCGGCGAGGAGGGACGGCCAGCAGAGCGGCTACCAGGCGTTCGTGAAGGAATGGTGGCGAAAGGCTAAAGACGTGGGTAAGAATTAGGGGTCTGGAAGCGATGGATAGGGTGTGTTTTTATTCTGGAATCGTAACGTGGCCATGAGACCGAAGGTCGTCCTCTGCGTCTTCGGCACCCGTCCGGAGGCGATCAAGATGGCCCCGGTGGTCCTGGCCCTACGGAAGGCCGAGGGGTTCCAGGCCCGGGTCTGCGTCACGGCCCAGCACCGCCAGATGCTGGACCAGGTCCTGGCCCTGTTCGGGATCAAGCCGGATGCGGACCTGAACGTCATGCGCCAGGACCAGAGCCTGACCGACATCACGGCCGAGGTCCTGCAGAAGATGGAACCGGTCCTGAAACAGGACCGCCCGGACCTGGTCCTGGTCCACGGGGACACCACCACGACCCTGGCCGCGTCCCTGGCCGCCTTCTACCAGCGCATCCCGGTCGGCCATGTGGAGGCGGGACTGAGGACCGGGGACAAGTATTACCCCTACCCCGAGGAGATCAACCGCCATCTCACGGACTCCCTCGCAGACTACTTGTTCGCCCCCACCCCCGGGGCCCGGGAGAACCTTCTCCTGGAGGGCATCCCGAGGGAGAAGACCTGGGTCACCGGGAACACCGTGATCGACGCCCTGCTGTGGACGGCCCGGAAGATCCGCCGGAGTCATCGGGGGGCTTGGGGGTCAGGGATCAAGGGCTTGGGAGGGGAGGAGGCCTGGGATTTCAAAAGCAAAAATCTGAAACCCAAGGGAGGCCGCCGCCTGATCCTGGTCACAGCGCACCGCCGGGAGAACTTCGGCCGTCCCCTGGAGGAGGTCTGCCTGGCCCTGCGGGACCTGGTCAAGAAGTTCCCGGACCTGGAGGTCCTCTACCCCGTTCACCTGAACCCCAACGTCCGCGAGGCTGTGCGCAAGACTCTGGACGGGTTCGGGACGTCGTGGGTCCGCGGGGCCCCGGCGGTCCTGAAGCGGTTCGCGGGCGGGCCGGGGAGGCCCAAGAACGGGAGGATCGTCCTGACCGAGCCCCTGGACTACGAGCCCTTCGTGGCCCTGATGGACGCCTCCTATCTCATCCTGACCGACTCCGGGGGCATCCAGGAGGAGGCCCCGTCCCTGGGAAAACCCGTGCTGGTCCTGCGCGACGAGACCGAGCGGCCGGAGGCGGTGGAGGCCGGGACCGTGAAGCTGGTCGGCCCGCACCGGGAGAAGATCGTCCTGGAAGCCTCCCGCCTCCTGGAGGACCCCCAAGCGTATCAGAGCATGGCCAGGGCGGTGAACCCCTACGGGGACGGCAAGGCCGCGGGGAGAATCGTACGGGCTTTGAGGGATTCCCCATGACCCCGACGATGAGCCCGGTCCAGGAAGAACGCCGCCTGCTCACCCTCCTGTTCGCCGATCTCTCGGGGTTCACCGGGCTATCCTCCAAGCTCGACCCCGAGGAGGTCCGCGAGGTCGCCAACCTCTGCTTCGAGCACCTCAACAAGGCGATCATCGGCCAGGGCGGGACGATCCACAAGTACGAGGGCGACATGGTGATGGCCCTGTTCGGGCTCCCGTCCTCTCACGAGGACGACCCGGAGCGGGCGATCCGGGCCTCGTTCGCGATGTTCGAGCTGCTCCCGGAAGTCAACCGGGCCCTGACGGCCCGCTTGAAGAAGCCGACCGACCTCGGCCTGCACGTCGGGATCAACAGCGGCACCGTGGTGGTGGGGGAGATCGGTTCCGCGGAGAAACGGGAGTACACCGTGATGGGGGACGCGGTGAACATCGCCTCCCGGATGAAGGACCTGGCGGGACGCGGGGAGATCGTGGTCTCCGAGCCGGTGTTCCGGGCCTCGCGCTACCTCTTCGAGTACGAGGCCCGCGAGCCGGTCGCGGTGAAGGGGATCGACGAGCCGGTGAGGACCTTCCGGCCCACCCGAGAGAAGGCCAAGCCCGAGCCCAAACGCGGGATCAAGGGACTCTTCTCCCCTCTGGTCGGGAGGGAGAAGGAACTGGCCGCGCTCCGGGAGTCCGTCGCACGCCTGGCGGAAGGTCACGGGGGAATGACCTTCATCCTCGGCGACGCCGGGCTGGGGAAGTCCCGGCTCCTCGCCGAGTTGAAACAGACCCTTCCCGTGCCGGTCGCCCTCCTGGAGGGTCGGTGTCTGCTGTACGGGGAGGACATCCCCTATTGGCCCTTCCTGCAGGTCCTGGAAGACGTCTTCGGGATCACCGACCAGGACCCCAGGGAGACCCTCCGGGCCAAGATCCTGGAGCGGGTCAGGGAGCTCTGTCCCGGAGAATGGGAGAACATGGTCCCTTATCTGGGCCACCTCTACTCCATCGGCTTCGAGGACGGGCTCATGGCGAAGGTCAAATACCTCGATGCCAAGGGCCTCCGGACCCAGATCTTCATCAGCCTGAGGAAGGTGCTCGCGGCCCTCTCGCGAACCCAGCCCCTGCTCCTCGTGATCGAGGACTACCACTGGATGGACCCCGAGTCCCTGGCCTTCCTGGAATACCTGGCCGACGCTCCGGAGCCGCTCCCGCTCCTCGTCCTGGTCCTGTCCCGGATCGAGAAGGACAAGGAAGGACACCGGGTCCGGGAGCGTCTGAAAGCCAAGTTGGGGGGGGCCTGCCGCGAGGTCGTGCTCCTGCCGCTGGACCCGTCGGCCAGCTCCCGGCTGGCCTACAACCTCCTCGAGATCCCCGGCCTGGCCGAGGGCTTCAAGGAAAACCTCCTGGCCAAGGCCGAGGGGAATCCGTTCTACCTCGAGGAGATCATCCGCTCGCTGATCGACCGCGGGGCCCTGGTCTATACCGACGGGATCTGGCATCTGACGGTGGATGTATCCACCCTGGTGATCCCGGATACGGTCCAGGCGGTGATCGCCGCCCGGCTGGACCGCCTGGAGCGCGAGCTGCGCGACATCCTGCAGATGGCCGCGGTCCTGGGGCGCAACTTCCACAGCCGGCTCCTCGAGGTCTTGAGCGGCCTGGACCGCCTGATGCTCACCCTTTTCCTCACCACCCTCGAGGAGTTCGATTTCATCCGCGAGGCCCGTAAGGATCCCGAGCCGGAGTACGCCTTCCGCCATCCCCTTTCCCAGGAGGTGGCTTACCAGGGCCTCTTAAAGAAGCGGCGCCGGGAGCTGCACCGCAAGGCCGGGGAGGCCATCGAGGAGCTTTACCGGGACCGGCTGGAGGAATTCACCGAGCTCCTGGCCCACCAGTACGCCCACAGCGACGACCCGGACAAGGCCCTCCTGTGGCTCAAGAAAGCCGGGAAGAAGGCCCAGGCAGCCTATGCCAACGAAGAAGCCGTCGCTTGCTTTGAGAAGATCGTCGCGCTCCTCGAGGAAGCCGAAAACCGCGAGGGCGAGCTCTTCGCGGCCTGCGAGGCCCTCGGGGAGCTTTACAGCCTCAAGGGGGACACCGGAAAGTCGATCGGATATTACGAGTCCATGGAGCGGCACGCCGGTCCTAAAGGGGCGGACCGGGCGCGCGCCCGGAGGCTGGCGGCCTGGGAGATGCACAAATCCGGGAAGATCCCGGAAGCCCTGAAAGCCCTCGAGGAAGCCGAGCGGTACCTCTCCGGGAGGTCCGAGGCGGAACTCCTCGAGACCGCCGAGATCCATACCACCCGCTGCTGGTTCTACCGGCTTCTGGGGGACACGGAACGGGCGATCCGCGAAGGCGAGACCGCCCTGAGGGTTTTGGAGGTGGACCTGGGCGGCTCCCGGTCGACCCTGGACCCCGCCCTGCTCGCCCGGACCCGGGTGAACGTGTTCAACCACCTGGGGGCGATCTACAACATCCAGGGGGAGTACGACCGCGCGATCAAGCTCTTCGAGACCTGCCTCGCGGTCAGCACCGAGATCGGAGACCAGCGGAAGATGGCCGCGTCCACCTGCAACCTGGGGGTGCTTTACCATCACAAGGGGGAGTCGGAGCGGGCCCTGGACTATTACCGGACCTTCCTGGAGATCTGCGAGAAGATCGGCGATGCCCAGAAGACGGCCGTCGCCTTGATGAACATGGCGAACCTGTATGTGGCCTTCGGCGAGTACGACCGGTCGATCGAACTCTACGGGAAAGCCGTGGGGATCACCCGGGAGACCGGCGACCGGATATTTTACGCCACGCTGAACGGAAACCTGGGGGGATTGTACCTCTACCGGGGGGATATCGCCAGGGGCCTCGAGTACATCCGGATTTCCTACGAGGTCGCCCGGGAGGTGGGCAATAAGGAGGGCATGGGGATCGCCCTGCTCAACCTCAGTGAGGCTCACATCACCCTCAAGAAATGGGGTCCGGCGAAGGACTATCTGAAGGACGCCGAGGAGATCTTCGAGGCCACGGGGGATAAACCCTCCCTGATCTCGATCTACGTGAACCGGGCGGACTTGCAGTGTTCCGGGGGCGGCACCCCCGGGGAAGCCTTGGAGAATGCGGATAAAGCCTTCCGATTAGCCGAGTCTTTGAACTCCCAGGAAAGGCTGGGGGCCTGCCACTGGACTTACGGGAAAGTATACGGCGCGAGCGGGGATTACCAGAAATCGGGGGACCATTTCCAGAAGGCCATCCTGGGCTTCGAGGGAAACCAGTACCGCCGCAACCTGGCCGATACCTGCCTGGATTACGCCCGGATGCTCAAAAAGGCCGCGGAAGCGGGCCTGCGCCCCCAGGGCCTTGCCGAATCCTATTTCTCCCGGGCCCGCGGGATCTATCAGGACTTGAAACTGCCGCACATGGTCCAGGAATGCCACTAGAGCCCCGGGCCGCCGCCGGGCGCCTCTCCACCCCCCCCTCCGGAGGCGTGACCCGCGAGGAGCGCCGCCACCTCACGGTCCTGTTCGCCGACCTCTCGGGGTTCACCGCGCTCTCCGCGAAGCTCGATCCCGAGGAGGTCCGCGAGGTCGCCAACCTCTGCTTCGGGTACCTGAACCGCGCGATCCTCCGGGAGGGCGGGACGGTCCACAAGTACGAGGGCGACCTGGTGATGGCCCTGTTCGGGCACCCCGCGGCCCACGAGGACGACCCGGAGCGCGCCCTGCGCGCGGCCTTCGAGATGTTCCGCCTGCTCCCGGAGATCAATGCCTCGCTCTCCTTCCGGCTGCGCCTGCGGACCGACCTCGGGCTGCACGTCGGGCTGAACAGCGGGACGGTGGTCGTCGGGGAGGTGGGGGCGGAGGGCAAGAGTGAGACCACGGTGATGGGCGATGTCGTGAACCTGGGCTCCCGCCTGAAGGACGCGGCCAAGCGCGGGGAGATCATGGTCTCCGAGCCGGTCTTCCGGGCCGCGCGCTACCTCTTCGACTTCGAGGCCTGCGAGCCGGTCGCGGTGAAGGGGATCGGGAAACCGGTGAGGGTCTTCCGGCCGCTGCGCGAGAAGGACAGCCCCGAACCCAAGCGCGGGATCCAGGGGATCTCCTCCCCCCTGGTCGGGCGGGAGATCGAGCTCCGCCAGCTCGTGGAGAAGGTGGAGGCGCTCTCCAGAGGGGGGGGCGGGGCGGTCTTCGTCGCCGGGGACGCCGGCCTGGGGAAGTCCCGGCTCCTGGAGGAGCTGCGGGCCGGGATGGTCAAAACGAAGACCCCGGTCATCCTCTTGGAGGGGCGTTGCCCGACCTACGGGGAGAGCGTCCCCTACCTGCCCTTCCTGCAGATCCTCGGCACGGTCTTCGGGATCCGGGAGCAGGACGGACCGGACCGGGTGCGGGAGAAGCTCCTGGCCCGGACCCGGGACCTCTTCCCCGAAGCCTGGCTCGAGGTCGCGCCCTACCTGGGCTACCTCTTCTCGGTGCATTTCGAGGGCGAGCTCGACGAACGGGTCCGGCACCTGGACGCCAAGGCCTTGAGGACCCAGATCTTCGTCGGGGTGAGAAAACTCCTTTCGACCCTGTTCCGCGCCCAGCCCCTGCTCCTCGTGATCGAGGACTACCACTGGATCGATCGGGAGTCCCTGGACCTCCTGGAGTTCCTGTTCGAGGCCCCGGAGCCCTTCCCGATGCTCCTCCTCGCGCTGTCCCGGGTGGAGAAGGAAAAGGAGGGCCACAAGGTCAAGGAACGGCTCCGGGGAAAACTCAAAGGGGATTTCCTCGAGATCCTGCTTGAGCCGCTCAGCCAAGAAGCGGGCAGCCGGCTGGTCCACAACCTCCTCCAGGTCTCCGGGCTCCCCGAGGAGTTCAAGACCAAGGTCCTGGCCCAGGCCGAGGGCAATCCCTTCTACCTCGAGGAGATCGTCCGCGCCCTGATCGACTCCAACGCCATCGCCTACCAGTCCGGGGTCTGGCGCCTGGCTCCGGACTTCCGCGCTTTTTCGATCCCGGACACGGTCCAGGCCGTGATCGCCTCGCGGCTGGACCGGCTGGAACGGGACGCCCGCGAGGTCCTCCAGACCGCCGCGGTCATCGGGCGGAACTTCTACATCCCGGTCCTGGAGCGCCTCTCCGGCCTGGCCAGCCTGATGCTCACGCTCTACCTCGCCGAGCTCGAGGAGCGGGAGTACGTCCGCGAACGGCAGCGCGACCCCGACCTGGAATACGTCTTCCGCCATCCCCTGCTCCAGGAGGTGGCCTACAACGGGCTCTTAAAAAAGCGGCGCCGCGAGCTCCACCGCAAGGCCGGGCAGGCGATCGAGGTCCTTTACCGGGACCGCCTGGAGGAGTTCACCGAGCTCCTGGCCTACCAGTACGCCCAGGGGGACGACCCGGAGAAGGCCGCGGACTGGCTCAAGCGGGCGGGAAAGCGGGCGGTGGACCGCTACGCCCACGACGAGGCGATCGCCTATTACCGGCAGCTGGCCGAAGTCCTCGCCCGGGATTTCCCCGGCCGGAAAGCGGAGGCAAGCGCCGCCCAGGAGGCGATCGGGGACGCCTATTCCATGAAGGCCGAGAACGCCCCGGCCCTGGAGGCCTACGAAGCCATGGGCCGGGCCGGAGAAGGGGACCGGCTCGTCCAGGCCAGGTCGTGCGAGAAGATCGCCGGGGTCTACCAGAAACAGAGCCGCTACGACGAATCCTTTGAGGTCTTGGAGCGGGCGGAGAAGACGCTCTCCGGAGAGCTCCCCGAGGAGGCCATGGAGCGGGCCGAGATCCGTTTCATGAGGTGCTGGGGCTACCAGGCCAAGGGGGACCTGGACCGGGCGATCAAGGAGGGGGAGGCGGGGCTGAACGCCATCGCGGCCCTGCTCCGGGAAAGCCCGCCCGGGGTCGACCTCCGGAAGGCCAGGCGGATCAAGGCCAAGGGGCTCAATTACATGGCAGTGACCTACTGGAACAAGGCCGAGCACGCCCTGGCGATCGAGTTCAACCAGGACCTGCTCGCTCTGTCCGAGGAGATCTCCGACAAGCTGGGCATGGGCACGGCCTGCGGCAACCTGGGGATCCTCTACCACGACCTCGGGGACTACCCCCGGGCGGTCCCGTACTACGAGCGCTCCTACGCGATCTCCCAGGCGATCGGCGACCGGCAGCAGATGATCCGGGTCAGCGGCAACCTCGGGATCGTGCACTACGAGCGCGGGGAATACGACCGGGCCCTGGAGCTGAATCAAGACTACCTGCGCAACACCGTGGAGATCGGCGCCCGGCAGGGGGAGGTCAGCGCCCACATCAACCTCGGGCTGGTCTACCTCGACCGGGGGGACTGGCCCCGGGCGAGGGAGTGCCAGATGAGGGCCCTGGCCCTGGCCGATGAGATCGGCTACCCGAAGGGCGCGGGGATCGCCTCCCTGAACCTCGGGACCCTGTCCCTCGAGACCGGGGACTGGGCCGAGGCAGAACGTTTTCTCCAGAAGGCCGAAGCGGTGATGAACGAGGTCCAGGACAAGTTCACCGTGGTCGAGGTCTACTCCCTGCTCGCGCTGCTCAAATGCAAGACCTCAGGCCCCACCTCTGAACCGGACCGCCAGGCCCTGGCCTATCTCGAGAAGGCCTCGGCCCTGACCCGGGAGATCGGCTCGAAATACACCCTGCCCCGCATCCACTGCACCTACGGAGCGGTCTATGCCGCGGCCGGGGATTTCCCCCGCTCCGAGGAGGAGTTCAAAAAGGCGGTGGCGATGTACTCGGGGCTCGCCCAGCCCAAGAACCAGGCCGACGCCTGGCTGGAGTACGCCCGGATGCTTAAGCAGGCGGAAGGGAAGGGCGCCTCCCTACAGGGCCGTTCCGAGGAGGCCTTCGGGAAGGCCCGCGAGATCTACCAGGGCTTGAACCTGCCCCACAAGGTCAAGGAATGCCAATAAAGTCGCCTCATCAGGTCAGCGCATGCCCCTAGAGCCCCTGGCCCCGGCCGCTCTGCAATCCACGGCCCCCTCCGGGGGCGCGGCCCACGGGGAGCGCCGCCTGATCACGATCCTGTTCGCCGACCTCTCGGGGTTCACCGCGCTCTCCCAGAAGCTCGATCCCGAGGACGTCCGGGAGGTGGCCAACGTCTGCTTCAGCTTCCTGAACACGGCGATCACGGCCCGGGGCGGGATGGTCCACAAGTACGAGGGCGACCTGGTGATCGCGCTGTTCGGCTACCCCGCGGCCCACGAGGACGACCCGGAGCGGGCGATCCAGGCTTCCCTGGAGATGTTCGACCTGCTGGATTCCATCAACCGGGCGGTGTCCCTGAGATTGAGGCTGAAGACCCATCTCGGGCTGCACATCGGGATCTCCTGCGGCACGGTGGTGGTCGGGGAGGTGGGCACCCCGGAGAAGCGGGAGCACACCGTGATGGGGGACACGGTCAACCTGGCCTCCCGGCTCAAGGACGCCGCCAAGCGCGGGGAGATCCTGGTCAGCGAGCCGGTCTACCGGGCGGCCCGCTACCGGTTCGACTTCACCGAGGAGGAGCCGGTGTCCGCGAAGGGCATGGAGCACCCCGTCCGGGTCTTCCGGCCGGGCGGGGAGAAGAGCACCCCGGACCCCAAGCGCGGGATCCCCGGCCTCTCCTCGCCCCTGGTGGGCCGCGACCGGGAGCTCGGCCTGCTCCAGGGCCTGGTCCGGCGGCTGGCCGGGGGGAAGGGGGGGGCGAGCTTCGTCCTGGGGGACGCCGGGCTGGGGAAATCCCGGCTCCTGGAGGAGCTCCGGAAGTCCCTGCCCGGCCCGGCCCCGGCGGTCACCTGGCTGGAGGGGCGCTGCATCTCCCACGGGGAGACCCTGCCCTACTGGCCGTTTCTCCAGATGCTCCGCGAGGCCTTCGGGATCGCCGACCAGGATTCCCTGGACGCGGTCAAGGGGAAGCTCTCCGGAGGCGTGCGGGACCTGTTCCCGGAATCCTGGGGGGAGATCCTGCCGTTCCTGGGCTACCTCTTCTCGGTGCGCTTCTCCGAGGAGATCGACGAGCGGGGCAAGTACCTCGACCCCCAGGGACTGAAGGCCCAGATCTTCCTGAGCGTGCGGAAGACCTTCGCCGCCCTGGCCCGGGAGCGGCCCCTGCTCCTGGTCATCGAGGACTATCACTGGATCGACGCCGAGTCCCTGGAGTTCCTGGAGTACCTCTGCGACTTTCCTGAGCCCTTGACCCTGGGCTGCCTCTGCCTGTCGCGCGATGAGAAGGACAAGGCGGGCTATCGGACCAAGGAGCGCCTGAAAGCGAAGCTCGGGAAGCGGTTCACCGAGATCGTGCTCAAGCCTCTGGATGAGGCGGAGGGCGCCCAACTGTTCTCCAACCTGATGCGGACCCCGGGCATCCCCAAGCGCTTCCAGGAGAGGATCCTGGCCAAGGCTGAGGGAAATCCCTTCTTCCTGGAGGAGATCTTGAGGTCCCTGATCGATGCGGGGGTGCTGGTCTACTCCGATGGGGTCTGGAAGTACACCTCCGCAGCCTCCTCCTGGAAGATCCCGGACACGGTGCAGGCGGTGATCGGCTCCCGCCTGGACCACCTCGACCCCGAGGCCCGGAACATGCTCCAGATCGCCGCGGTGATCGGCCGGGGGTTCCCGGTACCGGTGCTGGAAAGGGTCTGGGGGCGAGACCCTATGCTCGTCATGCTCTACCTCGCGGACCTCGATGAGCACGGCTTCATTCATGAGGTGAAACGCGACCCGGAGTGGGAGTTCTCCTTCGTTCACCCCCTGCTCCACGAGGTTACCTACGCCGGCCTCCTCAAGGCCGCCCGAAGGGAACTCCACCGCCAGGTCGGGGAGGCGATCGAGGCCCTCTTCCCGGACCGCTTGGAGGACTTCTGCGAGATCCTCGCTCACCAGTATGCCGAGGGGGACGACCCCGAAAAGGCCCTGGAGTGGCTCGGGAAAGCGGGCCGGAAAGCCGGCGACCGCTACGCCAACGACGAAGCCATCGGCTATTACAGGAAGATGGTCTCCCTGCTCGAACAGGACGGGAAGGGGCAGGATCGCGAGCTGTGCGCCGCCTATGAGGCCTTGGCGAAAATCCACCACCTGAAAGGGGAATACGGGGAGGTCCTGAGTTGCTACGATACCGTCCTGCGCCATGCCGGAGGGGACCCGGTACGGCAGGCGCATGCCCGGGGACAGGCTGCGGTGGTCCATGCGATCCAGGAGCGCGACGAGGAGGCCTTGAGGCTCCTCGATGAAGCGGAGGGCATCCTGGCCGGGACGACCCCGGAGGAGCGTGTGGAGAAGGCCGACCTCTCGATCGTGAGATCCCGGGTCTTCCAGGGAATGGGGGCGAGCGAAAAAGCCCGGAACGCAGCCCTGCGGGGCCTGGAGATATTGGAGAGCCTGCAGGCCGGGGAATCCCCTCTCGTCAGGGAGCGGGTCTCCATGTTGAGCATCAGGGCTTACAACATGCTCGGGGTCAACTGCACCCATTCCGGGGAACTGGATAAAGCCCTGGAATTTTTCCGAAAAAGCCTGGACCTCGCCGAACGGTTCGGGAAGAAGGGGGATGTCTGCGTGGCCTGCAACAACATCGGCTCCATCCTCCATCGCAACGGGAAGCTCGATGAGGCGGTTCATTTTCTCGAGCAGGCCAAGACGACCGCCGAGGAGATCGGGCGCCGTTCCACCCTGGCCAGGGCCTACAACAATCTGGGGCTGGTGTACCGCACCGGGGGGGATTTCGACCTGGCCACGGAGTACTTCGAACGCGCCCTGGAGATCTACGAAGAGCTGGGGGAGAAGCAGGCCGCGTGCATGCCGATCAGGAACCTGGGTGTGATCTGTCAGGAACGGGAGGACCTCGCCCGGGCGAAAGTCCATTACCTGGAGAGCCTGAGCCGTGCGGAGGCCATCGGCTACCAGGCCGGGATCGCCATGGCCACCTGCGATCTGGCGCTTCTCTACGCCTCGAGCGGGGATTCGCGCCAAGCCGAACGGTGCTTCCAAAGGTCGGAGGAGATCTCCGCGGAGACCGGGTTCAAGGAGAACCTGCTCACCACCTGGATCGGGTTCGCGAGGTTAAAAGCTGAACAGGCCGGGCCGGGCGGCCCCCCCTCCCCCGAGGCCTTGGGGTATACGGAAAAGGCCCTTCAGCTGGCCGGGGAGCTGAATCAGCCCCGCTCCCAGGCGGACTGTTTCCTGATCTATGCCCGGGCCCATGCCCGGGCCGGGGACTTCCCCAGAGCGGAGGAGTATTTCCTGAAAGGCCTTGCGGTCTACGAGGCCTGCAAGGAGAAAAAGTTAATAGCCGAAGCCTACCTGGATTACGCCCGGATGCTGAAGCGGGCGCCGGCCGGGACGGGCTTGGAAGGCAAGGCCGGGGAGTATTTCCAGAAAGCCCGGGCCCTGTTCCAGGCCATGAACCTCCCTCACAAGGTCCAGGAATGCCAGGGGTGAAAGAGGCCCCGCCCCGCAAGGTCAGGGGATGCCCGTAGAAACGGAAACCCTTTCGCCCAGCCGCGCGGCCGGGTCCGCGGGCCTGTCCGGGTCGGCGGTGCTCGAGGAGCGCCGGCTGATCACCATCCTGTTCGCCGACCTCTCGGGGTTCACGGCGCTCTCCTCACGGCTCGACCCCGAGGAGGTCCAGGAGGTCGCCAACGTCTGCTTCGAGCACCTGAACCGGACCATCCTGGCGGAGGGCGGGACGGTGCACAAGTACGAGGGCGACCTGGTGATCGCGCTGTTCGGCTACCCCGCGGCCCACGAGGACGACCCGGAGCGCGCCGTGCGGGCGGCCTTCCGCATGTTCACGCTGATCCCCGGGATCAACGCCGAGCTCTCTTCCCGGCTCCGCCAGACGACCGACCTCGGGCTGCACGTCGGGATCAACAGCGGCACGGTGGTGGTCGGGCAGGTCGGCGCGGAGGGCAAGACCGAGGTCACCGTGATGGGCGACGCCGTGAACCTGGGCTCGCGCCTGAAGGACCTGGCCCTCCGCGGGGAGATCAAGGTCTCCGGGCCGGTCTACCGCGCCACGCGCTACCTCTTCGACTACGAGACCTGCGAGCCGGTCGCGGTGAAGGGGATCGGCATCCCGGTCAAGGTCTACCGCCCGCTGCGCGAGAAGGACGCCCCCGACCCCAAGCGCGGGATCCAGGGGCTTCGCTCGCCCCTGCTCGGACGGGAGGGCGAGCTGGCCCGGCTACAGGCGAGGGTCGAGGCCCTCATCCAGGGCAAGGGGGGGGCAGCCTTCATCCTGGGGGACGCCGGCCTGGGCAAGACCCGGCTGTGGGAGGAGCTCAAGGCCGCGGTTGCCCGCCGGCGCCTTCCGGTGATCCTGCTGGAGGGCCGCTGCCAGGCCTACGGCGAGGCCGTGCCCTACCGGCCCTTCCTGCAGGTCCTCCGCACGATCTACGGGATCGCCGACCGGGATTCCCGGGAGGCGGTGGAGGAGAAGCTCCTGGCCCGCACCCGGGCCGTGCTGCCCGAGACCTGGCCGGACGCCGCCCCCTACCTGGGCTACCTGCTCGGGGTGCGCTTCGGGAACGGCGGCCTGGACGCCAAGGTCCGCAACCTGGAGGCCGAGGAGCTCAAGGCCCAGATCGCGCTCTCCGTGCGCGTGCTCCTGGCCGCCCTTTTCCGCGACCAGCCCGTGCTCCTGGGGATCGAGGACTTCCACCGCATGGACCCGGCGTCCCTGGAGCTCCTGGAGTTCTTGTTCGAGTCCCCGGGGTCCTTCCCGATGCTGCTCCTGGCCCTGGCCCGGCCCGAGAAGGAGCGGGAGGGCTACAAGGCGAGGGAGCGCTTCAAGGCGAGACTGGGGGCGGAATGCACCGAGATCCTGCTCGCCCCGCTCTCCGGGGAGGACAGCGGCCGGTTCGTGGACCACCTGCTTGCCGCCCCGGGGCTCCCGGAGGAGGCCCGCAGAAGAATCCTGGCCCGCGCCGAAGGCAACCCCTTCTTCCTGGAGGAGACGGTGCGCTCCCTGATCGACGCCCAGGCCCTGACCTTCCGCTCGGGGGCCTGGGTCCCGGCCCCGGACCTGGGCGCGTTCGCGCTCCCCGAGACCGTCCAGGCCGTGATCGCCGCGCGCATGGACAAGCTGGAGAAGGACGTCCGCGATGTCCTCCAGGTCGCCGCGGTGATCGGACGGAATTTCCAGGTCCGGGTCCTGGGCGAGCTCTGCGGCCTGGACGGCCTGATGCTCACCCTCTACCTCGCCGAGCTGGAGGAGCGCGAATACATCCGGGAGGCGACCCGCGACCCGGACCTGGTCTACACCTTCCACCAGCCCCTGGTCCAGGAGGTCGCCTACCACAGCCTGCTCAAGACCCGCCGCCGCGAGCTCCACAGCCGGGCCGGGGAGGTGATCGAGGCGCTCAATGGCGACCGGCTGGAGGACTCGACCGAGCTCCTGGCCTACCAGTACTCCCGGGGGGACGACCCCGGGAAGGCGGTCCTCTGGCTCACCCGGGCCGGACGGAAGGCCAAGGAGCGCTACGCCAACGAGGAGGCCATCGCCTACTTCCAGGAGGCGGCCGAGATCCTCAAGGAAAGTCCGGGAGGGGACGCTCAGGAGCTCGCGAACACCTGGGAGGTCCTCGGGGAGATCCATTTCCTGAAGGGCGACTACGAGCGCTCCCGGACCTGCTACCGCGACGCGGAAGGGGCCGCCGGGCCGGACCCCAGGGCCCGCACCCGGCTGCACCGGAGGATCGCCAATGTCAGCCAGAGCCAGGGCCGCTACCAGGAGGCCCTGGCGCTCTACAACGAGGTCGACCGGGACCTCGCCAAGGGGGGGGCGGCGGACCAGCTGGAGCGCGCCGACTGCTTCTTCTCGCGCTGCTGGATCTACTGCGTCCTGGGGGAGTTCGGCAAGGCCATCCGCCAGGGCGAGGAGGGGCTCTCCCAGCTCGCCTTCGCTTCGGTCCTGGACGACCCCGCCCTGGAGGCCCGCCGGGTGCAGAGGACCCGGGCCCGGGGCTACCTGACCCTGGGCACGGCCTTCTCCAAGAACGGCGAGACCGACCGCGCGATCGACCTGTACACCCAGAACCTCGAGCTGTCCCGGAAGCTCGGCGACAAGCTGGCCATCGGCAAGGCCTGCAACCACCTGGGCAACGAATACCACACCAAGGGCGACGCCGAGCGCGCCCTGGCGATGTACTGGGAATACCTCGCCCTCTCCCGCGAGATCGGATACAAGAAGGGGATCGCGATTGCGAGCAACAACATGGGCTTCGTCTACGAAGGCCTGGGGCAAAGGGACAAGGCCCTGGAGCTCTACCAGGTCTACCTGGGCTCCTCCGAGGAGATGGGCTACGCCCGCGGGATCGCGATCGGCTGCGGGAACCTGGGCGGGCTATACCTCGAGGCCGGCGAGCTGGAAGCGGCCCGGGGATACCTGGAGCGGGCGGAAGCGGTCTGCACGGAGATCGGCGACCGGCCCAACCTGATCGCGACCTGCCTGCGCCTCGCCGAGTTGAAACAGGCCCTGGCCCGGCGGGACGGGGGCTCAGGGAAAGAGGCCTGGGAGTGCGCGGAACGGGCCCTGGGCATGGCCGAAGAACTGGACTCCAAGGAACTGCGCGGGAGGAGCCTCCTGGTCCGCGGAAAACTCCACGCCGCCGCGGACGATTTTACCGCCGCCGGGGACGACCTGCGCCAGGCCGTGGCCCTGTTCGCGGACGTGGGGGAGCTCCGGTTCCAGGCCGACGCCTGGCTGGAGTACGCAAGGATGCTGAAAGCCGCGGCCGCGAAGGGGATCGCCCTGGAGGGGAGGGCGGAGGACTGCCTGGGGAAGGCCCGCCGGCTCTACGAGGGCCTGAACCTGCCTCACAAGGTCAAGGAATGCCGATAAAGCCCGCCTCCGCCGGACGCGATTCCAGGCCAAAGGAGCTTTACGGGGGTGCGGCGCCCGGGGAGCGCCGCCTGGTCACCATCCTCTCCGCCGGCCTCTCGGGGTGCACGGCGCTCTCCGCCAAGATCGATACCGAGGACGTCCGGGAGGCGGTCCAGGTCTGCTCGAGCTACCTGAACACGGCGATCATCGCCCAGGGCGGGACGGTCCACAAGCACGAGGGCGAAGCGGTGATCGCGCTGTTCGGCTACCCTAAGGCCCGCGAGGACGACCCCGAGCGCGCGGTCCGGGCTGGCTTCGACATGTTCGACGTCCTGGACTCGATCAACCGCGTGCTGACCCTGAGGTTGAGAGTCAGGACCGACCTCGGGCTGCACCTCGGGATCGCGAGCGGGACCGTGGTCGTGGGCGGGGTGGGGACTCCCGAGAAGCGGGAACTCACCGTGACGGGCGACCCCGTGAACCTGGCCTCCCGCTTGAAGGACGCGGCCGTGCGGCGCGAGATCGTCGTGTCCGAGCCGGTCTACCGGGCCACGCGGTACCTCTTCGAATACGAGGACCTTGTGTCCGTGGCGCTCGAGGGGATCGGCCGCCCACTCAAGGTCTACCGGCCTCTCCGGGAGCGGACCAAGCCTAAGCCCAAGCCCAGGGTCCGCGGACTCGCCTCACCCGCAGGCCATTCGAAATGAGTTCTTTACGAGACCCGAACCAAAACCCGACACGGTTCTTTTATCACACGACCCGACATGGTTTTTAACGAGTCCCGTAACCCGTGATTAGGAAAGGGAGGATGAGATGAAAAGAGGGGTCATGCTTACGCTGTGTCTGGGCGGGCTTCTTCTGGCCTGCATGCCGGGCCGGGCGGATTTCCTGGACGAGTTCCCGGGCCCGCCGCTCGACCCCGGATGGGGCATCTGGAACCCGGACTCGACCCACTGGAGCCTGACCGCCCGCCCGGGTCACCTCCAGATCCTCACCCAGTACTACGCCTCCACCGGGGGGACCTTGATGAACGACTTCTACCACCGCGAGGCGATGCCCGGGGATTGGCAGGCCTCGGCCCGGATCACGGCCCGCCCGGACTCCGTGGGCCAGGCCGCCATGCTCTTCGCCGAATACGACTCCACGAACATCGGCATGCCGAACGGCGTGGTCACTTTCGGAAACGTGATCGGGGCGGGCTGGTACGTCGCCGGTGCGATCAACGGGGGGGTCGGGGGCTACGCCGCCTACAGCGATACCGTGATCTACCTCCGGGTGCGCGCCGAGGGCGGCACCGGGTTCGCGGAGTACAGCCCGGACGGGACGTCCTGGACGGTCCTGCACGACGGCGCGTTTCCCTCCTACTGGATGTCCGGGATCTACGCCGCGAACATGGAGGTCTTGGGGGCGACGCCCCAGACGCCTCCCATGGCCGCGAACTACGACTGGTTCCACCTGACCGCCCTGACCGGGGTGGAAGAGAGGGCAGAGGTTAGAGGTCAGAGGTTAGAGGTTAGAATAACGGCAACCCCCAACCCCTTCGCCTCCTTTGCCACTCTTCCCGGGCATGAGGCAGAGCGGTTCAGCCTCTACGATATCTCCGGACGTAAGGCCGGGACCTACCGGGGAGACCGGATCGGCGAGGGCCTGGCGCCGGGGGTCTATTTCATGAAGGGATTGGAAAATACGGGCGCCGCGCCGGTGCGGATCGTAAAGGTGAGGTAGGAAAAGCATCCCCGGCAGGGCCCGAGGTTTCGATCTTTTTTTAAGGAGCGACGCCCGTACTGGTTGGTCCGAGGCAAGATATATTTGAAATTTACAATTTAAAATTTTCAATTTTCAATTTGCAATGGATTTTACCATGAACCTTGATCGGAGGTCTTCTTGAAACCTAAAACGTCCGTCCGGGTCGCCGTGGCCGGCTGCGGGGCCTGGGGCAAGAACCATCTGCGGGTCTTTTCCTCCCTGGGGGCCCTGGGCGCGGTCTGCGACCTGGACAGCGGCCGGCTTAAGGAAGCGCATAAAGCCTATCCCAAGGTCAGGGCCACGGCCCGCTGGAAGGACGTGCTGGACGACCCCTCCCTCCAGGGCGTGGTCATCGCCACCCCGTCCCAGGAGCATTACCGCATGGCCCTGGAGGCCCTCGAGGCCGGGAAGGACGTGCTCGTGGAGAAGCCCCTGGCCCTGCGCTACAAGGAGGGCGAGGCCCTGGTGCGCCTGGCCGCCAGGCGGAAGTGCCTCCTGATGGTCGGGCACATCCTGCTCTTCCACCCCGCGGTGGAGAAGATGAAAGCCCTCTTGGCTCTGGGCGCGGTCGGGGAGATCGAATACCTCTATTCCAACCGCCTGAACTTCGGCAAGGTGAGGACCGAGGAGAGCGCCCTGTGGAGCTTCGCGCCCCACGACCTGGCGGCCTTCCTCTACTTGCTGGGCAAGCTTCCCCGGGAGGTCACCACCACCGGCGGGGCCTATCTCCAGCCCCAGGTGGCCGACGTCACGGTCACCAACTTAGAATTCCCCGAGGGGGTCCGGGCCCACCTCTACGTCTCCTGGCTCCACCCCTTCAAGGAGCAGCGCATGGTCCTGGTGGGGGACAAGGGCATGCTCGTGTTCGACGACCTGGCCAAGGACCGTCTGGTCCTGTTCCAGCGCCGCCTGGACCGCACCGACGGGGGCTGGGTGGCCCACAAGCCCGAGGGCAAGCCCGTCCAGGTTTCCTCCGAGGAGCCGCTCCTCCGCGAGGACCGGCACTTCCTGGACTGCATCGCCCGCCGCAAGAGGCCCCGCTCGGATGGGGAGAGCGCCCTGGCGGTCTTGAAGATCCTGGAGGCCAGCCAGAGGTCGCTCGAGGCCCGGGGCAGGCCGGTGGCCCTGGCCGAGGTCTACGGCGAGCCCAGGGGCTATTTCGTCCATGAGACCGCCCGGGTGGACGAGCCGGCCGAGATCGGGGAGGGGACCAAGGTCTGGCACTACTCCCACGTCCTGGCCGGGGCCCGGATCGGCAGGAACTGCGTCCTGGGCCAGAACGTGAACGTGAGCGGCAAGGCCGTGATCGGGGACTTCGTCAAGCTCCAGAACAACGTCTCGGTCTACGACGGGGTGGTCCTCGAGGACTACGTGTTCTGCGGGCCGTCGCTCGTCTTCACGAACGTCATCAACCCGCGCAGCGCCTTCCCCCGGAAGAACGAGTACCAGACCACCCGGGTCCGGACCGGGGCGACCCTGGGGGCCAACGCCACGGTGCTCTGCGGGGTGACCATCGGGAAGCACGCCTTCGTGGGGGCCGGGGCCGTGGTCACCCGGGACATCCCGGACTACGCCCTGGTCCTGGGCAACCCCGCGAAGTTCCACTCCTGGATGTGCGCCTGCGGGGTCCGCCTCCCGAAGGGCAAGACCCCTCACTGCTCTTACTGCGCCCGGAAGTACAAGCTGAAGGGGCAAAAGATCAGTGAAATGTGAAAAGTGAAAGGTGAAAAGTGAAAAGTGATAGGTTAAATGTAAAAGGTTAAATGTTAAAAGTGAAATGCAAACATGAAACCATTCCCCATTAACCGATCACCTTTAACCATTAACCATTCCCGAGAGGCAGTAAAAGGTGAAAAGTGAAAAGTGATAGGTAAAAGGTGAAATGAAAATGGCAAGAAAAACCTTTAACCTTTAACCATTAACCATTAACCCTTAACCATTAACCTTTAACCTTTAACCATTAACCATTAACCATTAACCATTCACCATAAGGTAATCTCGTGGAAGAACTGGACCAGCAGGTAACGGATCGATTGCTCGACTACGGTGTGGCCATCATAAAACTCTGCGGCCAGCTCCAGCGGTCCTCGGCAGGCGGGCACATCGGGAGCCAGTTGCTGCGCTCCGGGACGTCCGCGG
>CAYGWX010000016.1:36691-38827 GCA_964353855.1 uncultured bacterium
TCCTCGGCAGGCGGGCACATCGGGAGCCAGTTGCTGCGCTCCGGGACGTCCGCGGGAGCCGGTTACGAGGAGGCCCGCGGGGCTCAAAGCCCGGCCGACTTCATCCTTAAAATCCGGATGGTGTTGAAGGAGCTGCGGGAATCCCAGTACTGGTTGAAGCTGATCCAGCGGGCCAACCTGTTAACCAACGAGCCCCTGGACGAAAGCATCGAAGAAGCCCGGCAGTTATGCGACCTCATCGGCAAGTCCCTGGTCGCCGCCAAACCTGAGAGCCTTTAGACCTTTCATGGGCCTTTGCTTTTCGATCGGCTGTTCGATAGTTGCAATTTATATGTAACGTTGAGGCAGTTAACTCGTGGTTCCCTTTTACAATGAGGTAGTTAACCTGTGATTCCCTTACTCGACTTGAAAGCCCAGTACGCGACCATTAAGACCGAAATCCTGGCCGCGGTCCATGAGGTCCTGGAGTCCCAGCACTTCATCCTCGGCCCCAGGGTCGAGGAGCTGGAGAAGACGATCGCCGGGTCCTGCGGGGTGAAATACGGCGTGGGGGTGGCCTCGGGCACGGACGCCCTGCTCCTCTCTCTGCGC
Source organism: uncultured bacterium (assembly GCA_964353855.1). Classification (GTDB taxonomy): domain Bacteria; phylum Edwardsbacteria; class CAYGWX01; order CAYGWX01; family CAYGWX01; genus CAYGWX01. Next base: position 37,283 of record CAYGWX010000016.1, read on the forward strand.
GCGGCCGGGGTCGGGGCGGGGGACGAGGTCATCACCTCGACCTTCTCCTTCTTCGCCACGGCCGGGGCCATCGTGAACGTAGGAGCGACCCCGGTGTTCGTGGACATCAACCCCCGGACCTATAACCTGGACGCGGGCCAGGTGGAGAAGGTGGTCACGAACAAGACCAAGGCGGTGATCCCGGTGCACCTCTTCGGGCAGTGCGCGGAGATGGACCCCCTGGTGGAGTTCGCCCGCTACAAGAAGCTGGTCCTGATCGAGGACGCGGCCCAGGCCATCGGGGCCATGTACAAGAACCGCAAGGCCGGGGCCCTGGGGCACATCGGCTGCTTCTCCTTCTATCCCACCAAGAACCTGGGCGGGGCCGGGGACGGGGGGATGGTGGTCACGGACGACGAGAAGCTGGCCGAGGCGGTGCGCATGCTCCGGGTCCACGGCTCGCGCATGAAGTACTACCACGAGCTGGTGGGCACGAACAGCCGGCTGGACGCCCTGCAGGCCGCGGTGCTCCTGGTGAAGCTCAAGCACCTGGACGAATGGGCCGAGGCCCGCAGGAAGAACGCCGCCTTCTACGACGCGGCCTTCAAGGGGAGCAGCGTCAAGACCCCCTACGCCGAGCTCTACAACCACCACGTCTACAACCAGTACGTGGTCCGGGTCCCGGACCGGGAGGCGGCCATGGAGAGGTTGAAGAAGGAGGAGATCGGCTACGAGGTCTATTACCCCCTGCCCCTGCACCTGCAGCGGTGCTTCGCCTCCCTGGGCGGGAAGCTGGGGGACTTCCCGGAGTCCGAGACCGCGGCCAAGGAGACCCTGGCCATCCCGGTGTACCCGGAGCTGACCGACGAGCAGAAGGAGAAGGTCGTGAAGACGGTCAAGGGGGAGCCGGTCTACCGGCCCGCCGGGCCGTGAAGGGCGTTTGATTTCCTATGCGGCCATTCCCAGGCGTGTTTTCGTGACGTGAAAGCTCGGCATCATGATTTGGAGGTCTGGCGTGAAGCCGTTCAGATGGTGAAGGCGGTTTACGCCCTGACCGCAGGGTTTCCGTCCGAGGAAAGGTACACCCTGACCTCCCAGATGCGCCGGTCCGCCTTGTCGGTTCCCTGCAACATCGCCGAGGGATCCGCCCGGTCGTCACGCCGGGAGTTGGTTCAGTTCCTGATGGTGGCGCGGGGTTCGCTGATGGAATTGGAGACCCAGATGATCATCGCGGAAGAGCTTGGCTATCTCGGGCGTCCCGGCTTGGAGAACTTAAAACAACGATTGGAGAAGATATTCGCTTTGCTTTCCGGCTTCATCAATGCCGTCCGGCGGGGGAGTTCAAAATGATGTCTTGCCGTTTTCCGTTTTCCGTTTTCCGTCTTCCCGCCTTAAAGCGTTTTCCGTTTCCCGTCTTCCATCTCCCTGTTTTTAAACGTTTCCCGTTTCCCTTTTTCCGTTTCCCTGTCCTTAAGCGTTTCCCTTTTTCCGTTTTCCGTCTTCCCGCCTTAAAACGTTTCCCGTTTCCCTTTTTCCGTTTCCCTGTCCTTAAGCGTTTCCCTTTTT
>CAYGWX010000016.1:38927-40854 GCA_964353855.1 uncultured bacterium
CCGTCTTCCTTTTCCCTTTTCTCGTCGCTTGCACTGCGATGGCTTCCAGCGACCTGCGGGACTTGGACTTATCCCATTGGTCCAACCCCGTATTGGATCGTTTCAATGCCCGAGGCTATCTCACCCTTTCCGAAACCCGTCCGTACCGCCGGGATGAGGTTGCCGCCTCTCTTTCCAAATTCCTTAACCGGGTCCGCTCCGGAGAGTTCATCTTGTCTGATGCCGATCTTTACAACCTGAAACGGCTCACCCAGGAATTCCTTCCCGATGCCGGGTTTGAAAAGCGTCGCCTGGTCGAGCGGGACCTCGTTCATTACGGCACGGACAAGGTCTTCGCAGCCGGGGACCTCGCCGCGACCGGGATCGCGAACGTCTCCCGTCTCGCGTCTCCCGCCTACCAGGGCCGCTTCGACGTGGATATGTGGGGCACCACCGGCAGGTCCTTCGTCTTCGACCAGAAGTTCACGGCCGTGATCGAGAAGGAGAACGAACGCGAGGTGCGCACCGCCCCGAACGTGATGACCTGGCGGGGCGGGAAGCTCCTCACCGACTGGTCCTATTTCCGTTTCAAGATGCCCTGGTTCACGGCGACCCTGGGCCGGAGCCGGAAGTGGTGGGGCCCGGGACGGTTCGGGACCCTGCTCCTCTCGGACAACGCCCCGACCTTCGACGCCCTGGACCTGGCCTTCTCCTACAAGCGGGTGGGATTCCATGCCTTTGCCGGCATCCTCTCCACCGAGCAGGAGCGCTACCTCTCCGGCCACCGCCTGACCATCGCGGCCCCCGGGCGGGTGGACCTGGGGTTCTCCGAGGTGGTGGTCTACCAGGCCCCGAACCTCCTCCCGGCTTATGTGAATCCCCTGCTTCCCTACTACGCGGTGCAGTGGAACGAGCGGCAGGACGACAACATCCTCTGGGCGATGGATGCGGCCTGGAGGCCGGGATTCGGGATGAAATGGTACGGTGAACTGCTGATGGACGACATCATCTACGAGCAGGGGAGGACCCCGGCCCCGCAGAAGCTGGGGTTTCTGGGCGGGCTGGACTGGGCGGACCCGGTCCGGCTTCACGACACGGACCTGAAAATGGAATACGCCGGGAACCTGAAATGGGTCTACACCCACCGCCGCTACGATAACCGCTATGTGGGGTCTGACACGGTCAAGGTGCTCGGGCATTGGCTCGGGCCCGATGCCGAGGCCCTGAACGTCACTCTCGAGCACCGCTTCCATCCCCGCTTGAACCTGGGCTGCGGGTTTGAATTGGTGGATCACGGGGAAGGCACGGCGGGGTTGGCTCACGATCCCCTCCGGGACGGCACCCGCACAGAGTTCCTCTCGGGCGTGGTCGAACATCAGGAGGCGGGCCGGCTTTTCCTCTCCTGGCAGCCCCTGTTCTGGATGACGGTTGATGGGGAGGGCCGTTTCGGGAAGGTCAGAAACCCCGGCCATATTTCCGGAACGTCTCAAGACATTTCCTCCGGAAGCCTGTTTTTGAAGTTGGATTATTAACCTCTACCTTTACCTCTACCTGGTCTTTCTATGTTTAAGTCCTTCAAAGACATGCCGGTCTGGCAGGAGGCGATGGTCCTGGCCCAGGAGGTCTTCCGGGCCACGGAGAAGCTTCCCCGCAAGGAGGATTACGGCTTGACCTCGCAGATCCGGAGGGCGGCGCTCTCCATCTCGGCCAACATCGCCGAGGCCTACGGCAGGGAGCACACCGCGGACAAGGTGAACTTTTACTATTTCGCCCGCGGCTCTGTCACCGAGACCCAGAGTCATCTGGAATACGGCAGGAGGGTGGGTTATTTCGAAGTCGCGAAGGCCAAGGAGCTTGATCAGGGGCTCTCCGAGATCCTGAGGGAGCTGAACACGCGTTTCGGCCCCCGTTAGGACTGGACCTGAGGAAAGTTGTGGTATAATAGCCA
>CAYGWX010000017.1:0-39234 GCA_964353855.1 uncultured bacterium
GCTTGGACCAAGCGGGTAACGTCTACGTGACCGGTATGAGCATGGGCGACGGTACCGGTTTCGACTACGCTACCGTCAAATACAACCAACGCGAGCAGGGCGGCGGTGGCTTCGCCGGCTACCAGACCGAGCCTAGCCAGGGCCGCCACCTTGTCCGCGACCAGTGGACCGGGGAGTTGCACTTGGTGATGACCAGGGAAGATAACAAGATTGCCTACGCCAAGTCCACGGACAACGGCGCGAGCTGGGTCGGGCTTCAGATCCTCGACGACGGAAAGTACCCCACGATCTGCATTGTCCCTTCGCTCATGATGTGGACAATGGTCTGCGTGGCCTACAAGCCGACCTACGATGACTGCTCCCTGATGTACCAGTGGTTCGATCCGGGCATCGGCCAGTGGCAGAAAGCCCCCATCGCCACATCTTGGTATCCCGGTCCGCCCTCGATGGTGACCGACGGGTTCACGGTTTATGTGGCCTACCGGGCCAGTTCTTGGTGGTGGCCGCAGAGCTGGTACCTGTTTTGCAATAGTTTCCCCTACTACAACCCCTCCAATGCCGTGATTGACAACGTAGACTTATACGGTGATCCCGAGCAGCCCTGTCTGGCTTATGACGGGGAGGGGAACGTCCACGCGGCCTGGCGGCGGGCCGGGGAGGATGAGGTGTACTACAGCAAGCGGGTGAACGGGGCGTGGTGGACGCCTACGCCGGTGTACCTTAGCCCAGGCTATCTCTCGACCCAGCCCTTTGTGGAATGCTACGGCGAGTCCGTGTTCGTGGTTTGGTCAGAGGGGCAATTTTCTCCCTCTGATATCATGCGTTCAGGTAAACTCCTTAACGCTTCCCTGTGGCCCTTCCCTCGAAATGTCAGCCAAACCAGTAACGATTCTTCTGCATCACCAACTCAGGCTTGGCAGAGGCTGACGACTTGGTCCGAGGAAACGACGACTCAAGACATGTTCGACATCAACTACTGGCGTGCGGACTGGGGGACCCGTGGGTCTGTGCTGGATAACCCAACTGAATGGTCATACTGGGTCCATTCCCAGATGAACTTCAACGACATCATCGGTCAGACCGAGCTCTGGACGGCCTGGACCGAGAGCCCTAACCCCAGCAGCAATCCTCCCTTCCGGGTCCTGACGAATTGGACACCCATGCCCTCTTTCTTTGGGCCTGGGGAAGAGGAGTTTGGCCCTTACTACCGGATTTTGACAGGCAGGGACACTGCTTCCTTTTACTGCAAGAAGCGGGATGGGGTGATGCGGTTCGGGGAGAAGGCTGTGGACTACTCAAGGGATAGTCTCGTTTACGAGTTACCCTATCTCGATCCTAACTACGACTATTACCTTAAGGTCGTTTCGTATAGGGAAACCGGCAACGACTGGACTCAAGCCCTCTCCTTGGATGGGAACCTGGCCCGAACCGTTCAGTTTGCCCCGAATCGGGTGGATTCTATTCGGGTGAAGATTCCGCCGGAGCTTTACACCAGGGACCGGAAGGTCAGGTTTGCCCTCAAGAATGTGCGGGGTGACTACGTTACAGGCCTCGGTTTGATCCTCTTCCAGAGAGACCCCAAGCCTCGTGGTAAGGGCGGTCCACAGGCCGGAGAGCCGGTGTCGTTACCCACCAAAGAGGTTTTCGCGGTCTATCCCAACCCGACCAGAGGCCAGGTGCAGGTTGACTACAGCCTGAAAACCTCTCAGAAAGTTCGTCTTGCCGTTTACGACGTGACGGGCCGACTCGTTCGTGAGGTTGAAAACGGCGCTCAACCTGCGGGTTTGCATCGCGCTTCCTGGGATGGAAAGTCTGCGAGCGGGCATCAGGCTCCGAGCGGGATTTACTTCGTGAAGTTAAACTCTCCTGGGGTCAACAAGACGGCTCGCTTTGTGGTTGTACGTTAACTTCCTAACCTTGGCAAGGGGGTGGGACTCTGTTCCCACCCCCTCTTGTATGAAAGATTGAATTCTTTGATTGACAAAACAGGAGTTATGTGTTAACATATTTGAGGAAGGGGTTGAGATTGTGAAGCGTTTATCTTGTTTATTAATAGTACTTGGTGCAATTGCATCTTCTGCTCTGGGGTTGAACTTCAGGCAGGTGGCTTATATACCCTTGGGGAATGTATGGAGTTATGGGTATATTAAAGGGGCCGATATCAACCACGATGGCTTTGAAGATTTGGTCTTTTCAACGGTCATGGCTCCCAGTGATAGTATTCGGATTGTTTTTTATGGATTCCGCCCATTCAATCGGTATGTCTTTCAAGACTCCATTAGGATTCCGTCGCTTTTCTGGGACATCGGTGATTTGGATGGAGACTCCCTAATAGACCTGGTTACTCAGCGTGGTGATTCCGCTGGGGTTGGCAAAATATTCGTACAGATCTATGAGCCAACTAATTATTGGTCTTTTCCTAAGGTTCCGGTTTGGAATTGGCGTTGTGAATATTTTGGGAATTACACCCAAGCTATGTATATTACAGATTTAGACCAAGATGGCTTGAAGGAAGTTTTGGTGGGGGATGCTTATGTTGTTTATGTCTTTGAGAATAGTGGAGATAACCAGTATGTAAAGGTCTTCAGCGATACCAGCAAACCCATGCATCCAACGGCAACCTTCGCTTATGGGGACTTCGATGGTGATGGTCGGACAGAATTCGTTCGCGGCACCCTCGGTCCCCCACCAAGCGTATATTTATATGAATGCACAGGCGACAATCAGTATCAGTTAGTTTGGATGGATACGATTTCTGCCTACAATTTGTTCGATCTCATTACAGGGCCAGACCTAGATGGAGACGGAAAGTTGGAGTTTATCTGTGGAGACAACCATCGAAACGGATCATCTTGGACGGGTGGGCTTTGGCTCTATGAGGCGATTGGAAATAACCAATATGGAATTAGTTATACTGATTCTGTAACTGGACTTTCAGATCGTGGTGTCTATTGCGTTCGCTCCGACACTGGTGACGTAGATCGGGACGGGAAGCCGGAGCTGGTGTGGGCAATTGATCGGGATTGGATGGTCTATAAGTCTCCTGGGAACAACCAGTTCCAGCGGGTCTTCTCGGCCTACGGGGATAACGGGCATAACTCCACGAACGTCCACATTCACGACATGAACGGGAACGGATATCCTGAGATTATCGAGTCCGGGGGGAACGAGACGCATATCTGGGAGGTGGAGGCGTGTCAGGTGGTCTATCCGAACGGGGGAGAAACCCTTTATTGTGATACGAGTTACACGATTCGCTGGCGGAATGTGGCTCCGTTCGTTGCGGATTCGTTTTCCCTGTTTTATTCAACAGATAGCAGTCGGACGTATTCTCTCATTGCTCACGGGATTTCTGGAAGTGACAGCACCTATCTCTGGACGGTTCCCGATACCTTGTCCGACACTTGTTTCATCATGCTCTGGGCTTATCAGAATGCCACCGGCTGGGACTTCTCCGACGCCCGATTTTCAATCCGCCCTGTGAACGGTGTTGAAGTTTCTTCTCACGTCTCACCTCTCACTTCTCACTTGCCGTATCGCGTTGCGCCGAATCCGTTTATCTCTTTTTCTGCTGTTCCAGGCCACGAAAGGGAGTCCTTTGCGCTCTATGATGTTTCAGGTAGGAAGGTCGGGATTTGCAAAGGGAACCAGATTGGGGTTGGGCTTTCACCCGGGGTCTACTTCGTTAAGCCGGATAGCCTGGGTGCTAAGCCTTTGCGGATTGTGAAGTTGCGGTAAGTGATTACCCTCTACCCTTGCGGGAGAGGGTAGGGTGAGGGGGGGCGCACACCGTGCGCCCTTCGTCATTCCCGCGCAGGCGGGAATCCAGCGTCTTTCGTTCGTCGTAAAATCCGCATTCCGCATTCCGAAATCCGAAATGCAGAGGTGGTCCTATTGGCCTCACTCCCAGATGGCCTTTAACGAAATGATCGGCCAGACTTTCCTCTGGACGGCATGGACTGAAAGTCCCAATGAGGCCAGCCCGCCTTACCGTGTCCTGACTAATTTTACACCCATGCCGTCTTTCTTTGGGCCTGGGGAGGAGGAGTTCGGGCCTTACTACCGGGTTCTGATAGGCCGGGACACCGCTTCGGTCTACTGCAAGAAGCGGGACGGGGTGATGCGCTTTTCGGACAAGGCTGTTGACTTTTCAAGAGATAGCCTCATTTACGAGCTTCCCTTCCTCGATCCTAACTACGACTACTATCTCAAAGTTACTTCGTATCGGGAAACAGGGAGCGACTGGACTCAGGCGCTTGTCCTTGACGGAAGCCTTGCCCGCACCGTTCAGTTTGCCCCGAATCGGGTGGATTCCATACGCGTGAGAATTCCCCCTGAGCTTTACACAAGGGACCGAAAGGTTCGTTTTGCCCTTAGGAACATGCGTGGGGATTACGTCACGGGTTTGGGGTTGACCTTATTCCAGAGAGATCCCAAGCCGAGGGGGAAGGGTGGCGGCCAGGCTGGAGAGCCGGTGTCGTTACCCGCCAAGGAGGTATTCGCTGTTTATCCCAACCCGACGAGGGGTCAGGCTCAGGTGGAATACAGCTTAAAAGCCCCCTCTGCGGTTCGCCTCGGCATCTACGACGTTACAGGGCGTCTTGTCCGCGAGGTTGTAAATGGGGCACAGCCTGCTGGGGTACACCGAGCTTTGTGGGATGGGAAGTCTACGAGCGGACACCAGGCGCCGAGCGGGATTTACTTCGTGAAGTTAAGCGCTTCAGGAGTAAACAAAACCTCTCGCTTCGTGGTCGTCCGTTAGCTTCTTAGGGTTACGAAGGGGGCGGAACTATCTTCCGCCCCTTTCGTACAGGTAAATCCTTATTTGATGGGTTGACAAAACGGAATTTATGTGTTATCATTTTGTTGGGGGTGATTGCGCATGATGAAGAGGTTATCTTGGTTAATTATATTATCTTTGGGAGTTGTACCTTCTGCCTTGTGCCTTAATTTCCGGCAAGTGGCTTATATACCTTCCGGTATTATTTGGAGCTATGGATATATCAAGGGGGGAGATTATAACCATGATGGTTTTCAGGATTTAATTTTCAGTACTGCCATCTCGCCTGGTGGTCCTTCAAGGATCGCATACTATAGCTATCGATTCATTAACAGATATGTTTTCCAGGACTCAGTAGTTCCTCCTTGCCTCTTTTGGGATATTGGCGACTTGGATGGTGATTCCTTATTGGATGTGGTTACTCATAAATTAGCCGTCTCTCGTAATCACATAGGTGTCTTTGAGGAGATCGATTATTGGTCTTTTCCCACAGAATCTGTTTGGGCATGGCGTTATGAGTATTATGGGAACGGTGTGCAGGGTATGTATATTACTGATTTAGATAGGGACGGCTGGAAAGAAATTCTAACCGGTGATGCCCAGATTGTTTATGTCTTTGAAAATAGGGGTGATAACCAGTACCTAAAGGTTTTTAGCGATACGACAAGTTATGATTCGATTACGCCTTCTTTAGCTGTTGGGGATTTTGATGGGGATGGGTTAATGGAGTTTGCCCGTGCGACGTATAGTCCTGGTCCCCATATGTTCATCTACGAATGCACGGGTGATGACCAGTATCAGAAGGTTTGGGTTGATTCGTTGCCGGAGCCGAATAATTACGATCTCATTACAGGACCCGATTTAGACGGGGACGGGAAGCTGGAGATTATCAATGGCAATGATCGGACTGGGCCTCCACCCTGGGCCGGGAAGATGCGGATTTATGAGGCCACGGGGAATAATCAATATGCTATTATTTACGCTGATTCAGTGAATGGACTGAATGATCGGGGAGTCTATTGTGTCCGCTCGGACTGTGGCGACGTGGACCGGGACGGGAGGCCGGAGCTGGTGTGGGCGATTGATCGGGATTGGATGGTGTATAAGTCTCCGGGGAACAACCTGTTCCAGAGGGTCTTTTCGGCCTACGGGGATAACGGGCATAATACGACAAACATCCACATCCACGACATGAACGGGAACGGGTATCCGGAGATCATCGAGAGTGGGGGGAATGAGACGCATATCTGGGAGGTGGAGGCTTGTCAGGTGGTTTATCCCAATGGGGGTGAGACTCTGTATTGGGATTCAAGCTGTGCGATTCGCTGGCGGAATGTATCTCCGTTCGTAGCAGATTCATTCTCCCTGTTTTTCTCTACGGATAGCAGTAGGTCTTATTCTCTCATTGCTCGCGGGATTCCTGGCAGCGATAGTTCGTATGTCTGGACAGTTCCTGATACCTTGTCTGACACCTGCTTCATCATGCTCTGGGCCTATCAGAACGCCACGGGCTGGGACTTCTCCGACGCCCCGTTCCGCATTCAGCCTGCTTCTGGTGTTGAAGTTACTTCTCACTTCTCACTTCTCACGTCTCACTTGCCGTATCGCGTTGCGCCTAATCCGTTTGTCTCCTTTGCCACTATCCCCGGCCACGAGAGAGAGTCTTTCGCCCTCTACGACGTCTCCGGTCGGAAGGTGGGGGTCTTTAAAGGGGATAAGATCGGCCTCGGCCTTTCTGCCGGCATCTATTTCCTCAAGCCTGAGGGCAAGGACGCTAAGCCCCTACGGTTGGTTAAGTTGAGGTGAACCAGGCGGGTTCTTCGATCTGTATCCTCTTTTGGGGTGGTTACCTAACCGCCCTTTTCTATATCTAACAACGAACAACCAAAAACCAACAACTGTCTTTAAATGGTGTTGGAGAGCCCCTATAGGGGTGCGCGAGGGGTGGTATACAGGGACTGCCGGAGTGGTGCACAGGGGCTCGTGCAAACCGACTTGGTTCTGACTTGGTTCTGGCTTGGTTCCGGGTTGGTTCCGGCTTGGTCAGGCCCATTTTAGGTCCCTACCCTCCCCCTTTGGGGGAGGGTAGGGTTTGTCTCAGGAGGCTGGTTTTCAGGCCGGGGAGGGGTTGGGGGGCGGGTGTGGAGGGTCACGGCCTTCCTGGGGGCCTTCTACGCATTCTAAGGGGGTTTTATCCCGGGGCCTGAGACCGGACAGAAGAGGGGGGTTGAAAAAACCTGGAAAGTGCGGTATACTTTGCACATCTTTTTGACCGAGCTATTGTGATTAAAGTCAAATCCTATTCCCAAAAGGCGTTGGCGACCCTCAGGCGGGAGGCCGGATTTGCTCCCAAGCACGAGGCCGCGGTTCGCATAATCGTGGAGGCCGTCAGGAAGCGCGGGGACCGTGCCCTTCTGGAGTTCACCCGGCGGTTCGACGGGGTCAGCCTGAAGCCGAAGGAGCTGGTCGTAAGAGAACAGGAGTTCCGCCAGGCATACAAGGAAGTCCCCAGGGCGGCCGTCCGGCTCATCCGGGAGGTCCGGAAGAACATCCAGGCCTATCACGAGAGAGAGCCCCTGAAAAGCTGGGAATACAGAGGCAAACGGGGGGAGAGGCTGGGACAGAGGCTTGTGCCGATTGATCGGGTCGGTGTCTACGCACCCGGAGGCAAAGCTCTCTACCCTTCGTCGGTCCTGATGTGCGCGGTTCCGGCCATGGTCGCCGGGGTCCGGGACATCGTCCTGGCCACTCCTCCACAGAGCGACGGCCGGGTTGCGCCCATCCTTTTGGTCGCTGCGCGGGAGTCCGGGATCAAGACCGTATACAAGATGGGCGGAGCCCAGGCCATTGCGGCCTTGGCCTACGGGACCGAGACGGTCGGGAGGGTGGACAAGATCGTGGGGCCGGGGAATCTCTACGTGGCCCTGGCCAAGAAGCTGGTTTTCGGGGATGTGGGGATAGACATGGTCGCGGGGCCCTCCGAGGTCGTCATCCTCTGCGACGGAACCGCCTCGGCGAAAGAAGTCGCGGCCGACCTTCTGGCCCAGGCCGAGCACGACCAGCGCGCCTCGGCCATCGCCCTCACGACCTCTCGAACCCTGGCTCAGAGAGTTATGCGCGAAATTGAGAAACAGCTCCGCAACCTGCCCAAACGAAAGATTGCCGAAGCCTCGCTTAAGCATTACGGGGGCGTATTCCTGGTCCGGGACCTGGCCCAGGGGGTGGAGGCCGCGAACCGGCTGGCCCCTGAGCACCTGGAGGTCATGACTCGCAATCCCCGGGCCCTCCTCCCGCTCATCCGTAATGCCGGAGCCGTTTTCCTTGGCCGGTACACCCCTGAGCCGGTTGGCGATTACTGGGCCGGGCCCTCGCATGTTTTACCCACATCAGGCACCGCCCGATTCTCATCCGTCCTCTCGGTCGCGGACTTCCTGAGGAGGCAGAGTGTCATCGAGTATTCCGGACAAGCCCTCAAGGCCTGCCGAAAGAAGGTTACCGCGTTTGCGAGATTAGAGGGATTGGAGGCCCATGCGCGTTCGGCGGAGTCCAGGCCATGACGGTTGACCCCAAGGATTATTGGGAGAACATCAAGCTCGGAGTCCGGGCCATGCCTCCCTACAACCTGAAGGAGGCCTCCTGCCGGATCAAGCTCAACCAGAACGAGAGCCCGTTTGCGATACCCGAGGAGGTGCGCTCCGAGATCCTGTCGTTTGCCAAAGAGCACGCCTTCTCCCGGTATCCGGCACTTTTGGCTTTTCCCCTGGCCGAGAAGCTGAGTGCGCTTTTAAAGGTACCCAAAGACTGGGTTCTCGTCGGCCACGGGTCTAACGAGCTCATCTGGGCGCTTATTCAGACGGTTCTCGGGAGGGGAGACCGGGTCGTGGTCCCGGTCCCGGCTTTCGCCCTGTTCACGCACTACCCGAAGGTCGTTGAGGCTGAGCTGGTCGAGGTCCCGGCTAAGGAGGACCTATCCTATGATGTCGAACGCCTCCTTTCCGAGGCCGGGAATCCTGAGACCAGACTCGTCCTGATCGCCTCCCCGAACAGCCCCACGGGAGCAGCCCTTGCCCTTCGGGACGTCGAGCACTTTTGTCAGGCCACGAGGGGACTGCTCCTTCTGGATGAGGCCTACTGCCAGTTCGCTAAAGCCAACGCCTTGGGGTTATTGGCCGATCATCCCAACCTCATCCTTCTGCGCACCTTTTCCAAGGCATTTCATTTGGCTGGGATGCGCGTGGGCTATCTGCTTGCCCAACCGGAGATCAGCGAGGCCGTGTCCAAGTGCAAGCTGCCCTTCAGCGTGGATGCTCTGGCCCAGATGGCGGCGATGGCGATGCTGGCAAGGCAGGACTGGGTTGATGAGAAAGCAGGTTATATCGTTCGGGAGCGGGAGAGGCTCTTTCTGGAATTGGGAACACTGCCGGGGGTACGGCCCTATCCCTCGCAGGCGAACTTCATCCTGTTCCGTGTGCCGGATGCCCGCAAGGTCTTCGAGGGCCTGCTGGAGCAGGGCATCCTCATCCGCGATGTGTCCCATTACCCGCAGCTGGCGGACTGCCTGCGGGTGACCGTCGGGCTGGAGAGCGAGAACGGCGCCTTCCTGGAAGCCCTGCGGGGGATCCTACTCACTTAGAAGGAAATCAGCCATGCGAAAGGCGACGCTTTTACGCAAGACCAGGGAGACTGAGATATCGGTTTCCCTGAACGTGGACGGACAGGGAAAGGCCAGGGTCAAGACCAGCATCGGGTTCCTGAACCATTTGCTGGAGCTGTTCTCGGCCCACAGCCTGATCGATCTGAACCTCCGGGCCAAGGGCGACTTGGAGGTGGACCAGCATCATACCATGGAGGATATCGCCATCACCCTGGGCCAGGCTCTGAAGAAGGCCCTGGGCGACCGCAAGGGCATCCGAAGGTACGGCTTCGCCTTCGTGCCGATGGACGAGTCCCTGGTGCGCTGCGTCCTGGACCTCTCCGGCCGCCCCTTCATGGTCTTCTCGGTCCAGCTTGCTCCCCGGATGATCAAGGACCTGGATCCCGAGATGGTCCTGGAGTTCTTCAAGGCCATTGCCCACAACGCCGGGGTGGCGATCCACTTGGAGCTCGTTTACGGCCGGAACAGCCACCACCAGTTAGAGGCCCTGTTCAAGGCCTTCGCGATGGCGATGCGGACGGCCTGTGAGAAGGACCCGCGGCGCAAGGGGATCCCTTCGTCCAAGGGAACGCTTTGATCGCCATTGTGGACTACGGTATCGGCAATCTGGCCAGCGTCCGGAAGGCCTTTGCCAAAGTCGGAGCCGAGGCTAAAGTGACCTCCTCCCCAGATGAGATCGCGGGGGCAGAGAAGGTCGTCCTGCCCGGGGTCGGGGCCTTCGGCAAGGCCGTAGAGCACCTCGCGGCCCACGGCTTGGTCGAGCCCTTGCGCCAGGCCATCTCGGACGGCAAACCTTTCCTGGGCATCTGCCTGGGGATGCAGCTCCTGTTCGAGGCCAGCGAGGAGGCCCCGGGGGTCAAAGGGCTCGGCCTCTTAAAGGGGAACGTCAAGCGCTTCGAGGGCGTGCCCAAGGTGCCCCAGATTGGCTGGAACGAGGTGAGACAGGCGAAATCGTCCCCCCTCTTCGCATCCATCCCGGAGTCGGCCTACTTCTACTTCGTGCACTCCTATTATGTCGTCCCCCGGGACAGCGCCACTGTCCTGGCCTTCGCCGACTACGGGGGGGAATATGCCGCGGCTGTGGGGAAGGACAACGTGTGTGGGGTGCAGTTCCACCCCGAGAAAAGCCAGGCCTGGGGCCTCGCGCTCTTGAACAACTTCGCCAAGTTGCCATGCTCCTGATACCGGCCGTTGACCTGAAGGACGGGAAGTGCGTGAGGCTCATCCAGGGGAGGGCCGACCGGGCCAAGATCTACTCCTCGGAACCGGCCAAAGTGGCCCGGCGCTGGCAGAAGGAGGGGGCGAGGTGTCTTCATGTCGTGGACCTGGACGGGGCCTTTTCCGGGGAGGCTAAGAACCTGCCGGCCCTGAAACGCATCTTGGAAGCCGTGACCATCCCGATAGAATTCGGGGGTGGGGTTCGCAGCCTCGGGATCATCGCCAAGCTCCTCTCCCTGGGCGTAGACCGGGTCATCCTGGGAACGGCTACCATTGAGAATAAGGGACTGGTCAAAAAGGCCGTCCAGAGGTTCGGGCCGGAGCGCATCGTGGTCGGAATCGATGCCCGGGGGGGTAAGGTCGCGGTCCGGGGATGGAAGAAGAGGACGGAAGTCACGGCCCTGATCCTGGCAAGGAGGATGAAGGCCTTGGGCGTGCGGCGGTTCATTTACACCGACATCGCCAGGGACGGGATGCTCTCCGGGCCGAATCTCCCTGCCCTCAAGGCGATGGTCAAGGAAAGCGGTCTTGCGGTCATCGCCTCCGGAGGGATATCCACTCTGAAGGATATCCAGAAGGTCGCAGCCCTAGGTGTCGAGGGGATGATCATCGGGAAAGCGCTTTACGAAGGGAAGTTTACCTTAAGGGAAGCGCTGAGAATATTCCCATCTCAGGTGCGGGTGAGGGTCGCGGCGGCGGCGGTCACGGAGGGAAAGCTGCTGCTCGTGAAGCACTTGAAGAAGGGGAGGGTCTGGTGGTGCCTTCCGGGCGGGGGGCTGGAGCCGGGAGAGACCCTGGAGGCCTGCGCCGGACGGGAACTCCTTGAAGAGACGGGGTTTCGCATTCGTCCCGAAAAGCCAATCTACCTTGGTGAGCTCATCCTGCCATTTGATCACCTTCTGGAAGTGACCTACCATGCTTCGATCGTCGGCGGCTGTTTAGGCAATAGGATTGACAGAGACGTTGAGGCGGTCCGCTGGGTTCCCTTAAAAAGCCTATGCCGCATGAACTTCCTGCCACGAGAAATAGCGAACCGGTTAGAGAAGGATCGGCGGGCTGGATTTCCTCAGGGGATCGTGCACCTCGGCCGATATCAAGAATGAGCGGGCTGGCCAAGCGGATCATCCCCTGCCTGGACGTGGACCAGGGGAGGGTCGTGAAGGGGACCCGGTTCGTAAACCTGGTGGATGCCGGGGACCCGGTGGAGCAAGCCAAGTTCTACGATGCCGAGGGCGCGGATGAGTTAGTCTTTCTGGACATCACGGCCTCATCCGACGGGCGGAAGATCATGCGGGAGGTCGCGGCCCGGACCGCGGATGAGGTCTTCATCCCGTTCACGGTGGGAGGAGGACTTCGGACGGTCGAGGACATCCGGGAGATACTCAAGGTCGGTGCGGACAAGGTCACCCTGAATACCGCGGCCCTGGAACACCCCGACCTAATCCGGGAGGCCAGCGAGCAGTTCGGAAGCCAGTGCGTTGTCATGGCCATTGATGCCAAGAGAATCGGGCAGGGCCACTGGGAGGTTTACAGCCACGGGGGCAGGAATCCCACGGGAAAGGACGCCCTGGAGTGGGTTCAGAAGGTGCAAGCCCTGGGGGCCGGGGAGATCCTGCTCACGAGCATGGACTGCGACGGGACCAGGAAGGGGTACGACATCGAGCTGACCCGGACGATATCCCAGGCCCTTACGATCCCGGTGATCGCCTCCGGGGGCGCAGGGAACCTGGAGCATCTCTACGAGGTTCTGGATGAGGGAAAGGCGGATGCCGTGCTGGCCGCCTCCATCTTTCACTTCCGTGAACACACGATAAGAGAAACAAAGGAGTACCTGCAATCCAGAGGAATGCCCGTCAGGCTATAGAAAAGGAGTCTTAGCATGCCATACTGTCCGAAGTGTCGCGCGGAATATGTGAAGGGGGTCAAGGAGTGCAAGGACTGCGGGGTGCCGCTGGTAGAAGTGCTTCCGCCTCCAGAGATCCACGAGGACAGGGAGAAGCTGGTCCCGGTGTACGGCCCGGATACCGAAGTCGAGGCCGGGATCCTCATCAACCTGCTCCTGCAGGAGGGGATAGAGGCCGAGCTCTATCCCAGCTGGGACAAGCAGTCCGCGATGTGGTGGAAGCTGTTCTCCGACGCCGGGGGGAACTCGGGCGCGGTGGTTGTCTTGGAGCACGAGGCGGAGCGGGCAAAAGGAATCATCAAGGTGTTTCTGGAAAATCCACCCGAAGCGATACCGGAAACCGAAAAGGAGGAGACATGAAAAAAATCGTTTTGGCTTTAACGCTGTTCGCGCTGGCCCTCACCGCGCTTCCGGCCCTGGGCCTCTCCCCGGACGGGAAGCCGGAGGGGATGGACACCGGGTCCACCTACCGCTACATGGTCTGGCGGGACGGGGACCAATGGCACGTGCGCTGGACCACGGCCGGGGCCGTGCACCGCTTCATCGGCAAGATCCACTCCGAGCAGGGCGTGTTCTCGGACGCCAAGCCCTCGGCAATCGAGAAGAGGGACTGGATCAAGATCGGGCCCAAGGGACACAACATCGCCTGGGACACCAAGGCGGCAGGAGGGGCCGACGGGGTGGACTTCAAGCTTTCGGCCAAGGGCGCGACCTTCGACCTGCTCATTGACGGGAAACGCCATCCCAAGCGGGTGTTCGTGGGCAAGGCCGGGGAGAACCCCCTGCGGATCCCGTTCACGATCGAGGAGTAGACCGCAATTCTTTAAGGGGGAGCGGAGGTCCGCTCCCCCTTAAACACTATCAAGGGGGAGGAAGATAGATGGTCCAAGGACTTAGGACGACGTACGGATGGGTGAGGGAGAAACGGGAGGTGCTGTTCAAGCACTGCGAGAGCCTGCCCCCGGAGGTCTTTACCAAAGAGGCGGAGTCCTTCGGGTGGGGGAGCATCCGTAATCTCCATGTGCACGCCTGCTTCTGCTACCGGCACTGGTTCTCGGGCTACGCCCTGGAGGAGAAGAACCCGCCGATCAAGGAAGAGGACTATCCGGATGCAGCCTCCCTGCGAAAGGCCTTCGCCGAGACGGACGCGCTGGTGGAGCGGTTCCTGGAGCATTTCAAGGACAAGTTGGATGAACCGATATCCGGTAAGGTGTCCTGGCAGGAGGAGCCGTTCGTCGCGACCCCGCGGAGACTCTTCACGCATGCTGTGACCCATGAGTATCATCACAAGGGCCAGATCGTGAGCCTGTCCCGGCTGTTGGGACATCCGGCAGGGGATACGGATTTGCTCTAAAAGCAAAGTTTAACAAAGTCAACCACTTATCTTCCAAGGACTTACCAGCTTACTTTCCAGTTTCCGTCCCGCCCCAGACACCCCGATTTCAAACGTAACCCAAGATAAATCAACACGCTATACGAAGGCTTTACGCCAAGTTCACGTTAAGTTAACGCCAAGTTATCACTAAGTTGGGTCTAATTTAACACTAATTTAAGTCTAATTTAACACTAACTTCACACTAATTTAACACTAATTTCAGGCTAATTATGCGGACGGGATGGAAAGGGGGTAGGGACTGGCGACTGGGGACTGGAAAGAGATAACGGCAAAAGAGATCACCACCCCGATTAATCGGGATCTTCGCTTCGCTGCGACAGAAAACGAAAAAAAGGGCAAAAAATAGGATGGAAGGCTTGACAAAATCGGATTTTTGCCGTATGATATAAGGGCCTTTTGAGCAGATTTGAAAAGGTTGTTCAACCCCCAAGCACGGAAAGGAAGAAGCGATGAGATATTTACGATTCGTCATAATCCCGGCCGTGCTGTTTTTATTGCCCGGAATCGGGCAGGCGGGATGGATACACCAGAACTCGGGGACAACCAATTACCTTTATACTGCTCATTTTCCTACTGATGTGCAAACTGGTTATGCAGTGGGATTCTATGGCACAATTCTCAAAACCACGAACGGGGGAGGAGAATGGACAAGTCAGAACTCGGGGACAGGCAACAACTTAACCTCCGTCTGTTTTCCCATTGAGGCGCAGACGGGGTATGCGGTTGGAAGGTTCGGCACCATTCTTAAGACCACGGACGGGGGAGGAAATTGGGTAAGCCAGAGCTCAAGGACGACGGATGACCTTTGGTCCGTCCACTTTCCCATGAATGTCCAGACCGGGTACGCGGCAGGAGGAGGAGGCACCATTCTTAAGACTACGGATGGAGGAGCAAACTGGGCAAGGCAGAGCACGGGGACATACGAATGGCTAACCTCCGTCCAATTTCCTTTAGATACACAGATCGGGTATGTGGCGGGATGGGATGGCACTATTCTTAAGACTTTGGACGGAGGAGGAAATTGGGTAAGCCAGAGCTCGGGGACAAACCAATACCTTTACTTCATCAATTTTCCCTTGAATGTACAGACGGGGTATATCGTAGGTACCGGCGGGATTATTCTTAAGACTGCGGACGGAGGAGGGAATTGGGTGTCCCAGACCTCGGGGACAACCCTATGGCTTACTTCCGTCCAATTTCCCCTGGATGCACAGACCGGGTATGTCGCGGGGGAGGCTGGAATCATCCTCAAGAGCACTGACGGGGGAGGAAATTGGACGAGCCAGAGCTCAGGAACAACCAACGACCTTCGCTATATACAATTTCCCCTTGATACTCAGACAGGATATGCGGCTGGAGAAGGCGGCACAATCCTTAAAAGCACGGATGGGGGAGCCTCTTGGGTTGAAGAAGAGAAAACCGAGTTCAGAGGGCAGAGATTAGAGGTTAAAATAAAGACAAGGCCGAATCCTTTCGTTTCCTCCGCCACAGTTCCGGGGCAGGAGGGGAAGCGGTTTGAGATGTATGATGTCCTGGGGAGGAAGGTCGGGGTGTATCTTGGGGACCGAGTGGGAGGGGACCTCGGGCCGGGGGTGTATTTCCTTCGGCAGGAGAAGGGAAGCTGGGCGCCGGTGAGGGTGGTGAAAATAAGGTAGGAAAATCTCCCCTAACCCCCCTTTTCCAAAGGGGGAGATGGGGAGGGTGGTGAAGATAAGATAAAAGACCCATTGTAAATTGATAATTGTAAATTTTAAATTTCAAATTGAATGAAGAAACGGAGAGATCCTGAAACAAGTTCAGGATGACGGGACTTAGGAGAGGGAGAGATCCTGAAACGAGTTCAGGATGACGGGACTTGGGAGAGGGAGAGATCCTGAAACGAGTTCAGGATGACGGGACTTGGGAGAGGGAGAGATCCTGAAACAAGTTCAGGATGACGGGACTTGGGAGAGGGAGAGATCCTGAAACAAGTTCAGGATGACGAGACTTGGGGGAGGGAGAGATTCGGAAACGAGTTCAGAATGACGAGGGACAGAGAGAAAAGCACGGAAAGGAGAAAGCGATGAAAAACCTACGATTCATCTTGATCCCGGCCGTGCTGTTTTTATTGTCATATCAGACAGATGCCCAGCAGAACCTGCGGGCGTGGTTCGTCAGGGGGCAGACGTTCCTGCTGTGGGAGCATTCCGGGACGCCGCCCCGGACCTACGAAGTCTACACCGCGAGCCAGCCCATCCGCTCGCTCCGCAACGCGGTCTGGGCCGAGAGGGTCGTGTCCGCAGAGGCCGCAAACCGCAGGGTGTGGGACCTGCTGCCCAACGCGCGATGGAAGCTTCCCGATACCGTAGGCGGGACCGTCACGGTCGGGACCAACGAAGCCTATGCCGTGCTCACTCCCATGGCCCAGGACTCCATCTACGTCGCAGTCGTCCGAACCGGTGACACGGTCGTGACCAGCGCCAACACCGCAGGGCCGGTGAGACAAAGGGTCGAGGCCATCCTGCCCACGATCCAGCATCAGGACACCTCGGTCACGATCTACGGGCACTGGATAGACGGCAGGGCGGATTACAACGGGGGAAGGGCAGACTATCCTCCGATGGCGAATCAATACGGCAACGGGACCGGGCACAACTTCGCGGTCTGGGAGCCCAGGGGGGGAAGGCCGCCGGGCAGGATGCCCTTAGTGATGGCCATCCACGGGGGGTACGGGAACCTGATGCACATGAGACCCCTGGCCTTCTTCTACACCCTGATCACGGACGGGCTGGTGGCCACGTTCGACGACGGGATGGGGGTCCCGGATACCGGAGGAGTCACCTACACCAACACCCACTGGATCGGGTACTGGAACGGGCTCAACCGCTTCCTGCCCTACAATCCCCCGGACACTGCCGTGGTCGTGGATTTCACCGTAAGACGGGTACGCTGGGAGGTGAACTATCTCCTGGCCAACCTGCCATTAGACTCCTTGCGGGTCTCTGTCATGGGCCCTTCGATGGGCGGGAGGGGAACCCTGCTTTACACCCAGATCGTGCCCATCCGGACCAGCGCCGGGATCGCCTACGTGGTGCGGTTCTCAGGGCCGATGGGCTCGAAAGGCGACACAATGCTTTTCGGGACCCCGAGCCAGAACCTCCGAACCACGTTCCCCGGGTCCCCGGGGATCTGGAACGTGGTGAACCAGACCTGGCGGACGAGCCAGCCCCACGCGGACTGGCCTCTGACCGTGGCCGTGTGCGGGAAGAACGACACGCTCGCGGCCTGGGGAGAGAAGCCCGCGGCGTACCGACAATTAGACTCCGCGCGGGTCGGGTTCCAGCTCTACTGGGACGAGCGGGAGCACACGGTGTGGAACAACGGGCATTTCGTGCTCTCAGCACGGAGCCGGGCCTCGTACTTGACCCCGTTCCGGGCCAACCAGTCCTATCCCGCGTTCTCGGGCACGGACCTGGACACGCTCACCCCCGGACGCCAGCCCGACCCGGGGAACGGGGATCCCGGAAACGGCGACCCTTGGGGGACGTGGGGTGGGTATCTGGAGTGGGACAAGGATAGCATTTTTGACACAAGGTACGTCTGGAGGGTGAAAATCAGGGTCGTGACCAACTCCCCAATCCCCTGTGATAATTCTCCATCCCCGATCATTCGATGCTCGGTGACGCCCAGAAGGCCTCAATTTTTTTCCCCTCGGCCCGGCATGGGATTTCGGTATCGTCTCATTGATACCCTTGGAAACATCGTTCAAGAGGGTACCGTGTTCTCAGACAGCTTCAGCGTAACGGTTCCCAACCTCACCTTTCTCTCCTCCTCACGATGGCTTGAAATTCAAGCGGCTATTCCGGGGGTCGAAAATGAGAACACAAAAGAAGGGACGGTCAAAGGCCTGCCTTACAAAGCCAGCCCCAACCCCTTTGCAAGCTTCGCCACCATCCCAGGACAGGAGGGGAAGCGATTTGAGATGTACGATGTGATGGGACGGAGGATTGGGATTTATCCTGGAAACCGCATAGGGTGGGACCTCGGGCCGGGGGTGTACTTCCTAAGGGAGGAGAAGGAGAACGGAGCGCCGGTGAGGGTGGTGAAGATAAGATAAAAGACTCATTGAAAATTGTTAATTGAAAATTTGAAATTTCAAATTGAATGAAGAAACGTAGAGATCCTGAAACAAGTTCAGGATGACGGAATAATTGGCTTGGAAAGGAAAGGGCGGCTGGGGCCGCCCTTTCTCCTTTTTGAGGGAACCCGGAAGGGCAAGGGGGTGTTTACTTATACAGCAACGCCCATAAGCCCTAAAGAAAGAGAATCCCGATGAAGACCATACTGATCGTAGACGAAGATAAAGCCTTCACCGAGGGCCTGAGGAAGGCCCTCATCGCCCAGGACAAGTTCCTCCGGATCCTGACCTCAGAGGACCACTGGAATGCGGCCAGAACCCTGTCCACGGACAACGTGGACCTGGTGGTCGCGGGCCTCCAGGAGCCCCTGGGGAAGGACTGGAACTTCCTCTCCACCATGGGCAAGACCTACTCCGACGTCCCGGTCATCGCGGTCTGCGCGACCTGCCCGCCGGAGGTCCACCGGGCCCTCTGCTCCCAGGGCTTCTACCGCTGTTTCGTGAAGCCCGTGGAGACCCGGGCCCTGGTCGAGGCCGTCCGCGAGGTCCTGAACGGCGCCCGGGAGGGATACCTGACCGGCCTCTCCCTGGGGTCGCTGCTCCAGATCGTGGAGATGGAAAAGAAGACCTGCACCCTGAAGGTGGAGTCCGCGGACCGGGAGGGCCACCTTTACATTAAGGACGGGGACCTGATGGACGCCGAGGCCGGGGAGGTCATCGGCAGCGAGGCGGCGTTCGAGATGATGACCTGGGAAGAGACCCGGACCGAGATCCAGGGGACCTGCTGGAAGACAGAGCGGAAGATCCCCTACTCCCTGAGCCACCTGCTCCTGGAAGCCCTGCGCAGGAAGGACGAAGCAGTAAGAACAGTTTAGACGGTTGGACGGATAAAACCAATACAAACAGACCTTTTTTGAGAAAACCCCTTGACAGCACAAGGGGTTTTTCGTTATAATCTTCCCATCTTCTTATCCAGAGCGGTGGAGGGACAGGCCCGAAGAAACCGCGGCAACCGTTCCGTCGCGCTTTTTTAACAAGACGGAAGCCAGGTGCCAAATCCTGCCCCCTGAGTTGTCGGGGGGAGAGATGAGAGGAGGGGATTCAGGCTCGCTCCATGCGGACCCTCTTCTCGGAAGAGGGCTGTTTCATTTTGGATTTTGGATTTGGGAATGCGGATTTCGGAATAAATAACAAAGGAGGAAAAGGTGAGTCAAAGCATTTCTGCAACAACCATCTGGACGAGAGAAGTCATCATCGGCGCTTCGGCGAGGAAGATCCTGGGGGTGGGGCTGTTCTTTATGCTCACGGCCCTGGGGGCGTTCGTGAGGATCCCCCTGCCCTGGACCCCGGTTCCGGTCACGCTGCAGACCCTGTTCGTGCTCCTCGGGGGCCTGGCCCTGGGCGGTGGATTGGGAAGCCTCTCCGGCCTCGCCTACCTCGGGATCGGGGCCCTGGGCCTCCCGATCTTCGCCGGAGCTGCGGGCGGGTTCGGCGTCCTGGCCGGGCCGACCGGAGGGTACCTCATCGCCTTCCCAATCGCCTCCTGGGTCGTGGGACGTGCCGCGGGCAGGGAGGCGGGGTGGCTGAGGGCTTCGCTGGCCGTGCTCCTCGGAACGCTGGTCATCTACGTCATGGGCGCGGGGAACCTTGCGATCATCCTGAACTGCGGGCCGGGAAAGGCGTTCCAGCTGGGGGTCCTGCCCTTCGTCGTGGGGGACGCGCTCAAGGCCGCGCTGGCCCTGGGGCTCTATCAAGGCTGCCGGGCGAGGCTTAAGGAGTTATTCCGCTAAGGTGGAACCGGATACCGTCAACGTCGGATTGCTGGGCTGCGGGGTGGTGGGCACCGGGGTCTTAAAGCTCCTCGCCCAGCGGGGAGGGCTGCTCGCCCGGGAGGAGGGAGTCTCCTTCCAGGTGAAGCGCATCGCCGTCAAGCAGAAGGACAAGCCCCGCGACCCGGTGGTAAACCGCTCCCTTCTGACGGACGACCTCCTCTCCGTGGCCGGGGACCCCGGGGTGGACCTGGTGGTGGAGGTGATGGGGGGAAAGGAGCCCGCGCTCACGGCCCTGCGACGGGCCCTGGAGGCCGGGAAAGACGTGGTCACAGCCAACAAGCTGGTCCTGGCTGAGGACGGTGAGGCGCTGGAGGCACTGGCCCGGGAGAAGGGTAGGTTTCTGGCCTACGAGGGAAGCGTGGCCGCGGCCATCCCGATCATCCAGGCCCTGGACCGGGGCATGGTGGCCGAAAAATTCACCAGCATCCTGGGGATCCTGAACGGGACCACGAACTACATCCTGTGCACCATGGAACGGGAGGGCCTGTCCTATGCCGAGGCTCTGAAACAGGCCCAGGAGAAGGGCTTCGCCGAGGCCGACCCCACCCTCGACGTCTCCGGGATGGACGCCGTCCAGAAACTGGCCATCCTGGTGCGCAAGGCCTTCGGCATCGCCATCCACCCCGAACGGATATCCCGAAAAGGAATCGAAGGGGTCACCACCCTGGACATCGAGAACGCCGGACAGTTCGGATACCGGATCAAGCTTCTGGGCATCGCCCGGAGGACCGATGGAAAAGTGGAGGTGGGATTGGAGCCCACCCTGGTATCCAAGCGCCACATCCTGGCCGATGTCTGGGACGAGATGAATGCCGTCTCCCTGGTCGGCGAGAACTGCGGCCCACTTTTATTCTACGGCCGGGGGGCCGGACAATTGCCCACCGCCAACGCTGTGCTCGCGGACATGGTCGCCCTGGCCAAGCTGCGTCGGTCAGGCGGAGAAGCCGGGCGGCTGATGCCTAAAGGCCGGGTGGAGCACCTGGAGGTCCTGCCCAAGGAGGAGGCCGAGGCCCGGTTCTACCTGCGGTTCGCGCTCACCGAACTGGGCGGGGCGAGCTCCAAGGTCACGGCCCTGCTGGAGGCCAGCGAGGTGCGGGTGGCCAAGATGATCAAGACCGAGCTGGCCGGGGGAAAGCAGTCCAGCCTGGTCATCCTCACCCATCGGGTGAGGGAGGGCACGCTCCGGGAAACCCTCCGGGAGGCCGGGGAAATGAAGTTCGTCCTGGAGGTGCCGACCGTGATCCGGATCGAGGACTGACGCCATGGTCGTGATGAAATTCGGGGGCACGTCCGTGGGTGACGGCCGGAGGATCGAGTCCGTAGCCGGGATCGTGCGCACCTGCCTGCGCCGCAAACCCATCGTCGTGGTGAGCGCCATGGCCGGGGTGACCGACGGGTTGATCTCGCTTTACAACCAGGCCGTGCACGGGAAGGGAAACGTCCAGGGCCTGATTGCGAAACACCTCGCCGCCGCGAAAGAACTGGGCCTGCCGCGGGAGGCCATCCAATCCGAACTTCAGGCGCTGGTCGAGACCCTGGACGGAGTTCGCCTGAAGAGGACCCCATCGCCCAGGGACCGCGACCTCGTGCTCTCGTTCGGGGAGCGGCTCTCTGCAAGGCTGGTGGCGGGCTGCCTGTCTCAACGGGGAATCCCTGCGGCGCCGGTGATGACCTATGAGGCCGGGCTGGTCACGGACGGGAACTTCGGCAGCGCCGAACCTCTGCCCGAGGCGACGGGGAATCTGAAGAGAAGGTTGGCAACGGTGAAGGAGATTCCCGTGATCACGGGCTTCCTGGGAAGGACCCGGGAAGGAGCCATCACCACCCTGGGTCGGGGAGGGTCGGATTTCACAGCGGCCCTGGTGGGCGCGGCGGTGGGGGCTGAGGAGGTAGAGATATGGACGGATGTAAACGGCGTGCTCAGCGCGGACCCCAAGGTCGTCCCCGGGGCCCACACCATCGGCCATCTCTCTTTCTCCGAGGCCGCGGAGCTGGCTTATTTCGGGGCCAAGGTCCTGCACCCCAAGACCCTTTGGCCGGCGATGCAAAAGGATATCCCGGTGCGGGTCCTGAACACCCACAACCCCGGACATGCCGGGACCGTGGTCACCCGCCGGGCCCGGCGAAGCGAGGAGGTCGTGAAGGCCATCGCCTGCAAAAAGGGGATCATCGTGGTGAACGTGATCTCCACGCGGATGCTCCTGGCCCACGGATTCCTGGCCCGGCTCTTCCAGGTCTTCGCCGACCACCGGATCGCGGTAGACCTCCTGGCCACGACCGAGGTGTCGGTGTCCCTGACCGTGGATGACGCGGAAGGCCTGGGCGCAGCCGTGAAGGAGCTGAAGACGTTTTCCGACGTGAAGGTCAAAACGGGACGCGCCCTGATCTGCATCGTGGGGGAGGGCCTGGCCCACCGCCCGGGCGTGTCCGGGAAAGTGTTCGGGGCGCTGGGGAGGAAAGGCACCAATGTGGAGATGATCTCCCAGGGGGCCTCCAAGATCAATCTCTCCTTCGTGGTGCGGGGAGAGGAGGCCGAGCCCAGCGTCAGAAGATTGCATCAGGAGTTCTTCAAACGGAGGACGAGGTGACCTTAGAGATCAAGCGCAACAAACTCCACTGGGGAGGGGCCTCCTGCGAGGCTCTGGCCGAGAGGTTCGGCACCCCGCTGTTCGTCTACAACAAGGGGTGGATCCGCTCCCAGGCCCGGGGGCTCAAGAAGGCCTTCTCCCATCCCAAGGTCCGTCTGCTCTACTCCTGCAAGGCGAACTCCAACCTGGCGGTCCTCAAGGCCCTGCGCGAGGAAGGACTGGGGCTGGATGTCGTTTCTCCCGGCGAGATCTTCCTGGGCCTCAAGGCAGGCTATCGGCCCAAGGACATCCTGTTCACCGGGAACAACGTGACCGACGAGGAAATGCGCTTTGCCCTGTCCAAGGGGGTGGGGATCAACGCGGACTCCCTGTCGCAGCTGGAGCGGTTCGGAAAGCTCCGGCCGGGGGGCGAGGTCTCGGTGCGCATCAATCCCGACGTCGGGGAGGGGCATCACGACCACGTGATCACCGGGGGGCCGGAGAGCAAGTTCGGGATCTGGATGGACCAGGTGACGGAGATCAAGCGCATCGCCGGGAAACACGGCCTGCGCATCATCGGGCTGCACCAGCACATCGGGTCCGGGGTGATGGAGGCGGAGGTCTTCCTGGACGCCATGGAGGCCCTGCTTCAGGTGGCCCCGGGGTTCGAAGACCTGGAGTTCCTGGACTTCGGAGGGGGGCTGGGAGTTCCCAACGCCCCGGGGCAGAGGCCCCTGGACGTGAAGTCGCTGGGAAGGATGCTCTCCCAGCGCTTCACGCGGTTCTGCGAGAAATACGGCAAGGCGCTCACCCTGGTCCTGGAGCCGGGCCGTTACTTCGTGGCCGAGGCCGGGGTGCTCCTCACGAGGGTGAACACGATCAAGGCCACGCCGGAGCACACCTTCGTGGGCACGGACTCCGGGTTCAACCACCTGATCCGGCATTCCCTTTACGGGGCGCACCACGAGATCCTGAACGCCAGCCGGGTCAAAGGGGCCAGGGAGTTCGCGGCGGTATGCGGGAACGTCTGCGAGAGCGGGGACCTCTTCACCCACGGCCGGGAGATCACGAGATTCAAAGAGGGGGACCTCGCCGCCATCCTGAACGCCGGGGCCTACGGGTTCTCGATGAGCATGGAATACAACTCCCGCCCCCGCCCGGCAGAGGTCCTGGTGCATCAGGGCAAAGCCCGGCTCATCCGCAAGCGCGAGACGCTGGAGGATCTGTTGAGGAAACAGGTCTGATGGCCGTCATCGTCCAGAAATACGGCGGGGCATCGGTCGAGAGCATCGCGCATCTCAAGGCCGTGGCCAAGCGGATCGTAGAGCGAAGGGAGGCCGGAGACGCCCTGGTCGTGGTCCTCTCGGCCATGGGCAACACCACGGATGAGCTCATCCGCCTGGCCCACCAGGTTACGGAAAACCCCTCCCGACGGGAGATGGACATGCTCCTGGCGACCGGGGAACAGCAGGCCATCGCGCTTCTGACCATCGCCATCCATGCCCTGGGCCAGGACGCGATTTCGCTCACCGGCTGGCACAGCGAGATCATCACGGACGGGGAGCACAGCCGGGCGCAGATCAAGGAGGTCCGGGGGGAGCGCATCCGCCAGGAGCTGGAGCGGGGCCGGATCGTGATCGTGGCCGGGTTCCAGGGCATCTCCGAGGACGACGAGGACATCACGACCCTGGGAAGAGGGGGGTCGGACACCACGGCCGTGGCCCTGGCCGCGGCCCTGGGGGCGGCCTCCTGTGAGCTCTTGAAGGACGTGGACGGGGTGCACACCGGAGACCCCAAGGCGGTCCCGGACGCCCGGCTCATCCGCCGAATCCACTACGACGAGATGCTGGAGCTGGCCGCGAGCGGGGCCGGGGTCATCCAATCCCGGGCCATCGAGATGGCCAAGCGGTTTAACCTGCCGGTGGTCGTGCGCTCGTTCCGGCACGACGGGCCCGGCACTGTAATCGGAGGAGAACGAGAAATGGAAGGCGCGACCACCACCGGCGTGACCCATGACGATCATGTCGCCAAGATCAGTTTTCTGGTGCCCCAGGAGACGTTCGGGGCCATGGCTCAGACGTTTCAGTCCATCGCCAACCAGGGGATCAACATCAAGCTGATCATCGAGAGCCCCTCGGGCGGGGGCAAGCGGGCGATCTCGTTCATCGTGGGCGAGGAGGCCGCGGACCGCTGCGTGGAAATCCTGGAGCAGGTCAGCGGCAGTTTGGGCGAGCAGATCATCGCCTGCGACAAGGACGTGGCCCTGGTGGCGATCGTGGGCAGCGGGATCGCCAGCCACTCCGGGGTGGCGGCCCGCTGTTTCACGGCCTTGACCAAGCAGGGGATCGACATCGACACCGTGTCCACGTCCGAGATCAAGATATCCTGTCTGGTGCCGCGCGGTGACGCCGAGAAGGCGGTGCGGGCCCTGCACGAGGAGTTCGAACTCGGCCGGGCGCCCGCTTCATCCGGAAAGGAGGATTCCAGATGAGCGAACCCTATCGCTTCGAGACCCTGCAGCTTCACGCCGGCCAGGAGGTGGACCCCACGACCCGCTCACGGGCCGTGCCCATCTACCAAACGAGCTCGTATCTCTTCGACAGCGTGGAACACGCGGCCGATCTCTTCGACTTGAAGGAGCCGGGGAACATCTACACCCGGATCATGAACCCGACCAACGATGTGCTGGAGAAACGGATGGCGGCCCTGGAGGGCGGAGTGGCGGGCCTGGCGGTCTCCTCGGGCCACGCGGCCCAGTTCATCGCCCTGACCAACCTCCTCTCATCCGGGGACAACTTCGTGTCCACCTCCTATCTCTACGGCGGGAGCTACAACCAGTTCAAGGTGGCCTTCAAGCGCCTCGGGATCGAGGCCAGGTTCGCGGAGGGGGACGACCCGGCGAGCTTCGAGAAACCGATCGATTCCCGGACCAAAGCGCTGTACTTGGAGACCATCGGGAACCCGGGATTGAACATCCCGGACTTCGGGGCCGTGGCGGCCATCGGCCGAAAGCACGGCATCCCGCTGATCGTGGACAACACCTTCGGCGGCGCGGGTTATTACTTCCGGCCCCTGGAGCACGGGGCGAACGTGGTGACCGAATCCGCGACCAAGTGGATCGGCGGCCACGGCACCTCGATCGGCGGCGTGATCGTGGACGGCGGAAACTTCGACTGGGGGAACGGCAAGTTCCCGCAGTTCACCGAGCCCAGCGAGGGCTACCATGGTCTCCGCTTCCGGGAGACCTTCGGGAAGGCGGCCTTCATCGTGCGGGCGCGGGTGGAGGGCCTGCGGGACTTCGGCCCGGCGATGAGCCCGTTCAATGCCTTTCTCTTTCTCCTGGGCCTGGAGACCCTGTCCTTAAGGATGCAGCGGCATGCCGAAAATACCCTGGCCCTGGCGCGCTGGCTGGAGACGCATCCCGCGGTCGCCAAGGTCCATTATCCAGGCCTGGAGTCGAGCCCCTATCATGGCCTGGCCAAGAAGTATCTCCGGAACGGCTTCGGGGCCGTGCTCATCTTCCACATCAAGGGAGGCCGGGAGGGGGCGGTCAAGTTCATCAACGCCCTGAAGCTCACCAGCCATCTGGCCAATGTCGGAGACGCCAAGACGCTGGCGATCAACCCCGCCTCCACGACCCACCGGCAGCTCTCCGAAGCCGAACAGGTCGCGGCAGGGGTCTCGCCGGACCTGATCCGCATCTCGGTGGGCCTGGAGCACATCGAGGACATCAAGGCCGACTTTGAACAAGCGTTTCGGAAAGCCATCTGATCAATGCAAAATTATTGCGCAGTTCATTTTTCATTTAGCATTTTACATTTTGCATTTTGAAATGAGTCTGTTCGTCAGCCAGGAGCTCTTTCCCCTCGAATCCGGGGCGATCCTTCCCCGCCTGGAGGTCGGCTATACGACCCTGGGCGACCTCTCGGCCCATCCCGGAAATATTATCTGGATCTGCCATGCCCTGACCGCGAACTCCGACCCCCGGGAGTGGTGGCCGGGCCTGGTGGGGGAGGGGAAGTGCTTCGATCCTGCCAAGGCCTTCATCGTGTGCGCCAACATGCTGGGCTCATGCTACGGCTCCTCCGGCCCGCTGGCGGTCAACCCGGAGACCGGCAAGCCCTTTTACCGCACGTTTCCCCTGGTGACGATCCGGGACATAGTCCGGGCGCACATCCTGCTCCGCAGGCATTTGGGCATCGAGCGCATCCGCTTTGCAGGCGGGGGCTCGATGGGCGCCCAGCAGGCCCTGGAGTGGGCCATCATGGAGCCGGACGTCGTGGAGGGAATCGGGGTCCTCTCCGGCAACGCCCGGCATTCCCCCTGGGGGATCGCGTTCAATGCCGCCCAGCGGATGGCGATCGAGGCCGACCCCACTTGGCAAGATGATTCAGCGACGGCCGGGAGCCGGGGTCTGGCCGCGGCACGGGCCATCGGGATGCTCTCTTATCGTAGCTACCAGCGCTTCCAAGAAACCCAGAAAGACGGAGACGAAAACCTGGATGGCTATCAGGCCGAGAGCTACGAGCGGTACCAGGGCGAGAAACTCGTCCGGCGGTTCAATGCCCAGGCCTACTGGATACTGACCAAGGCCATGGACAGCCACCATGTCGGACGGAGCCGGGGTCCGGTCCCGGAGGTACTCAAGAAGGTCAAGGCCCGGACTTTAGTCATGGGCGTCTCCACAGACCTCCTGTTCCCACCCATTGAGCAGAGGTTTCTGGCCGAACACATTCCGAATGCCGAGTACTACGAAATAGAATCCCCCTACGGGCACGACGGGTTCCTGATCGAGTTCGACCAGATGGAGAGGATTGTGAGGAGGTTCCTTGCGGGATAGAGGCTAAGGGTAATAACAAACCCTTTCAGGCTTGACATAATCCTTCGGATATGATATGATATCTCCGTTGCTTTGAATCCCTTATTACGGAGGAAAAACCGTTGCAGAGAGTGCCCGAGAGCTTGTGATGAAGCCCCGGGCCTTTACCATCTCTTGAGGGGAAGGGGGGGATTATGAGAAAAGCGATTCTTATTATTGCTCTGGGAATGCTCGCCTGCCTGTCCTGGTCCGGTGAGAAGCTCATGCTTCCGTCCTCTGTGACCGGCCCGATGACCCTGGATTTCGTGCAGGGTTACCGGTTTGACCCCCTGGTCAGTCAGCCCACGCTCCCTGCTAACCTGACGATCACGGCGTATCCCAAAGGGGCGAAGGGCTACTACCTGGTTCAGTTCGCCGGGCCGATTAACTACCGCTGGAAGGAGCACGTGAATGAGCTAGGCGGGTTCGTTTTGGGGTATCAGCCGAATTATGCCTTCGTGGTGCGGATGGACGAGGCTGTCAGGGTCAAGGTGGAGCAGTTGCCCGAGGTTCGCTGGGTGGGGCTTCTCCAACCGGCCTGGAAGCTGTTTCCCTACAACCTGTTGGGAGCGGGCCCCCGGACGATCATTGTGGTCCTGCACCCCGGAGAGTCGGACGGGGCGTTTGAGGCCAGAGCTAAGGAGCTCGGCGGAACGAACTTCATCTGGGACATCAATGAGGTCAACAAGAGCGTGCGGTTTGATGTAGACGCCTCCCGGATCCCGGAGATCGCCTCCTTGACTGAGGTGGACTGGATCGAGCCCTGGACGGAGTGGGGGCTGGACAACGTGGATGCCCAGTGGGTGACTCAGATGGGCTGGAGGACCACAGCCCCGCCTCCAACGGAAAGGCTCGTATGGCAAAAGGGAATACGAGGGGACTGGATGGAGGGCATTGACCATAAATATATCGTCATCGGCCATGTAGATGTCGAATTGGATGTCCAGCATTGGGCTTTCAAGGATCCCAGTGTTCCCATTACCACCTCAGGTGAATATCCTTCTCATCGTAAGGTGATCAGCTACAAGGGGACTTTTGGTTCTCATCAGCACAGCACGCATACAGCAGGATCAGCGTGTGGGAACGATTCCATCAACGGTGGGTTGAGCACCCACGACGGCACGGCCTTAATGGCTAAGTTGATCCACAAGACTTATTCCGGTGGCGTTTGGGACATGAATTCCTGGTGGGAGGATATGTACCAGGGCAACGCCGGAGGACGGGCTTACTCTATGACGATGAGTCTGGACCGCAAGGATTCCTTTAACCTATATGTCTTCGCGGAGATGACCTGCGACCAGTTCCACTGGAGGTACAAGGATTTCATCGAGACCAACTCTTGTGGGAACTCCGGAGGAAATACTATGGGTCATCCTGCAATGGCTAAGGACAACATCACACTTGGAAACGTCATGAACGGCATCCAATCGAATCAGCTTTTTACCAGCTCCGGCAGGGGGCCCTGTGCTGATGGCCGAAGGAAGCCTAACCTCGTTGCTCCTGGTACGAATATCTACTCTCCTCAAAACAGCACGACCAACTCCTACATCGCCATGAGCGCGACCTCCATGGCCGCCGGCGTCGCAGCAGGATGCGTGGCCCTGGTCCGCTGCTACTTTGAGAAGGGCTTCTATCCCACAGGGGACAGCGTTCCAGCGAACCGCTTTCATCCTTCCGGGGCACTGATTAAAGCCGTCTTAACAGTGGGTGCGGACTCCAACATCGTGAACTATACGGTGCCTGACAACAACATCGGCTGGGGCCGGATTGACCTGGACAGCTCCCTTTACTTCGCGGGGGACGTGAAGCGGCTCTGGGTTTACGATGACACAACTATTGGCTTGCGGACCGGGGACTCGACAGTTCACACGATTTCGGTGACGAATTCCAATCACCCCTTCCGGGTGGTGATGTGTTATTCCGACACTGCAGGACCCATGCGCGCTTCCCGCACGTTGGTGAACGACCTGGACCTGACCGTGATCTCTCCCGGCGGGACGGAATATCTGGGGAACGTCTGGTCAGGGGGGCAGTCCCAGACCGGAGGCCTACGGGACAGCATCCAGGAGACAGAGTGTTTCCGGTTGAACAATCCGGCCCAGGGGGGTTGGACGATCAAGGTGAAGGCGAACAACGTCCCGGCAGGGGGAAGCAAAGGTCAGCCTTACGCCCTGGCCGTGACCGGTGCGGTCTCTGGGTCCGGGGTGGAAGAGCTGGCTTCCCAAGTTCCTGTTCCGCTCCGGGAGTTCAGTCTCGGCCCAGCCTCTCCGAACCCGATGCACAAGTGGGCCGAGATTTTTTTCTTCCTGCCCCAAGCCTCGCCGGTGAGCTTGAAGGTGTTCTCTGTAACCGGTCAGTTAGTGAAGGTGTTGGCCGACGGCCCGCACGACGCCGGTACTCATCGCGTTTCCTGGGAGGGGAAGGATTTTAATGGGATGGAGGTCGCCTCCGGGGTGTACTTCTATCGCCTGGAGGCCCCGGCCTTTTCCGGAAACGGAAAGTTGATCGTGGTAAGGTAAGGACGGAAAGGAGGTTTGAGATGAAGAAAGCTTTTTCTTTTCTGCTTCTGTTAGCAGTGTTCTGTGGGACTGGTTGGTCCCAGGAGAAGCTCGTGCTTCCGGCCTCGGTAACCGGTCCGATGACCCTGGATTTCGTGCAGGGCTATCGCTTTGACCCCCTGGTCAGCCAGCCTACGCTTCCGACCAACCTGACCATCACGGGTTACTCCAAGAGCACAAAAGGTTATTACCTCGTGCAGTTCGCTGGCCCGATTGACTACCGCTGGAAGGAGCATGTTAACGAGCTGGGCGGGTTCGTTTTGGGGTATCAGCCGAACTACGCCTTCGTGGTCCAGATGGACGAGGCTGTCAGGGCCAAGGTGGAGCAGTTGCCCGAGGTTCGCTGGGTGGGGTTGCTCCAGCCTGCGTACAAGCTGTTCCCTTACAACCTTCTGGGCGCAGGCTCCCGGACAGTCATCGTGGTCCTGCATCCCGGGGAGTCGGACGGGGCGTTTGAGTCTCGTGCGAAGGTGCTGGGCGGGAAGGACTTCGTCTGGGACATCAACGAGGTGAACAAGAGCGTTCGGTTTGGCGTGGATGCCTCCCGTATCCCGGATATTGCTTCTCTGACTGAGGTGGACTGGATCGAGCCTTGGACGGAGTGGGGGCTGGACAACGTGGATGCCCAGTGGGTGACGCAGATTGGCTGGAGGACCACAGCCCCGCCTCCAACGGAAAGGATTATCTGGCAGAAGGGAGTTCGGGGGGATTGGATGGAAGATTCAACGTATCGTTACGTTGTTGTGGGTCGAGTGGACGACGGTTTCGACCCTCTCCA
This sequence comes from uncultured bacterium, assembly GCA_964353855.1. Classification (GTDB taxonomy): domain Bacteria; phylum Edwardsbacteria; class CAYGWX01; order CAYGWX01; family CAYGWX01; genus CAYGWX01. Next base: position 30,662 of record CAYGWX010000017.1, read on the forward strand.
TTGGGCCTTCTTGGATCCCTCTGTGCCGTTGACCTCGGCTGGGGAGTATCCCACTCACCGGAAGGTCATCAGCTACAAGGGAACCTATACTCGCTCCTCTCATGGGACGCACACGGCCGGGACGATTGCTGGCAACGATTCCATCAATGGCGGCACGAGCACCCATGACGGCATGGCTCCGATGGCCAAACTGATCGTGAAGACATATTCCTCTGCAAACTGGGATATGAACACCTGGTGGGGTGACATGTACCAGGGGAACTCCGCAGGGAAAGCGTTCTCAATGAATATGAGCCTTTCGCGAAAAGATTCCTTCAACCTTTATGTTTACGCGGACATGACCGCGGACCAGTTCCACTGGCGCTACAAGGACTTCATCGAGTGCAACTCGATGGGGGGCTCCGGTGGCAATACCATGGGCCATCCGGTCATTGCCAAAGATTTGATATCCTGTGGCGCAACTTTAAGCGGGATATCCAGCAACGGGATAGCGTCCTTCTCCAGCCGGGGCCCCTGCGCCGATGGTCGTAGAAAACCCAATTTAGTGACTCCAGGAGACTACGTTTATTCCGCCCAATACAATACGTCCAATTCCTATCAATCCATGAGCGGCGTATCCATGTGCACTGCGGTTGCCTCCGGGAACGTTGCCCTGGTACGTTGCTACTTCGAGAAAGGCTTCTATCCGACGGGAGACACGCTCACTGGCACACGCCTTCATCCCTCCGGGGCTTTGGTCAAAGCCGTCCTGACCGTGGGCGCGGACCCCAATATCACAGGTTACACGGTCCCAGACAACAACATCGGCTGGGGGCGGATTGACCTGGACAGCTCCCTTTACTTCGCGGGGGACCTGAAACAGCTTCGCGTTTACGACGATACGACCCAAGGCCTGACAACAGGGGAAGAGGAGGTCTATCCCTTTGCCTTGTTTACGAACCATCCCCTGCGCGCGGTCCTCTGTTATTCCGACACCGCGGGACCGATGCGGGCCAGCCGGACCCTGGTGAATGATCTGGACCTGGTAGTGATCTCGCCCACCGGCACGGTTTATCTCGGCAACGTCTGGTCCGGGGGGCAGTCCGTTCCCGGGGGCTTGCGGGACAGCATCAACGAGACAGAGTGCTTCCGACTGAATGCTCCGGAAATCGGCGTTTGGAGATTCATCGTCAAAGGGCACAACGTCCCTGTCGGGGGCGCCAAGGGCCAGCCCTACGCCCTGGCGATCACCGGGATTCCGGAGAGCATGGGCACCGAAGAGGACGCCAAGGAATCAGGAGGCCTTCCCCAAGTCTATGAGTTGAGTCCCCCGTCCCCGAACCCTTCCCATGATGAGATTGCGTTACGTTTCACCCTGCCCCGTTCCGCTTCCGTAACCCTGGAGGTTTTTTCCGTTACCGGACAACGGGTTAAGACCCTGATTCAAAGCTACCAATTAGCGGGAGTTTATCGGATTCGCTGGGACGGGAGCGATGATTTTGGCCGGAAAGTTCCCTCGGGGGTTTACTTCTATCGTCTTGAAACGCCGGGTGTTACAAGGACCAAGCGGATGGTGGTAGTTCGCTAAGTCATATCAGATCAGATAGTTAGTTTATTTGGGGCGATCTCTGATCGCCCCATGTTTGTATTAACCTCCGGGAATTCCATTAGATAATGTCATCCAAAGGACTTGCTATTTGCTCAACTTATGTGCTCCCGCTGACCGCCGGAATAGGGCGAGAATAGGGCGGGAATAGGGCGGGAACAGGGCGGGAACAGGGCGAGAACAGGGCGAGAACCGGGCGAGAACAGGGTGGGAACAGGGTGGGAACACCGCGGGAAGCGTTCCTGCTTCCTTTCTCCTTAGCCACAGTCCACGGTCAACGGTCTACGGTCGCCCTTTAATTCCATGTCTTGACAAGGACTTCCGAGTCGTGATATGATTGTTTCCCTTGGATACGCCTAACTTTGACTGGTGATAGTGAAATGTTCAGCACCCATCGCAATATCGTGATCACGGGGTTCATGGGCACGGGAAAGACCTCGGTGGGCCGAGAGTTGGCTAGACGTCTTGGCCGCAAGTTCGTGGACATGGACGAAGTCCTGGTCAAGCGCTTAGGGACCTCGATCGGAGAGGTCTTCCGCCAACATGGGGAGGCGCTCTTCCGCCGACAGGAGGCCAGGCTGGCGGCCGAATTGGGCAGGCAGAAGGGCCTGGTCATCGCGACCGGCGGGGGCACGGTTCTCCTGCCCGAGAATCGAGCGGCCCTTTCCAGGAACGGCGAACTCATTTGCCTGGAGTCTGCGCCGGAGGTGGTCATCCGGCGTCTGGAGGTGCCCGGGGACCGGCCGCTCATTCTGGAGGGAAAGCCTCGCGAGCGAATCTACCGCCTGCTGGAAATGCGCCGGGGCTCCTACGCGGTGGTCCCGCGGCATATCGACACCTCTCACCTCACGGTCTACCAGGTGGTGGAGCGCATCCTCTCCCACTTGGGGCTGGACGAATACCGCATCCTCGTGCACCACGGCGAGGTGGGCTACCAGGTCTTCGTGGAGCAGGGAATCCTCGCCAACCTCAGGCGGCGCCTTCCGTATGTGATCCCGTCCAGCCGCTGCGTGATCGTGACCAATCCCACCGTCAAGCGCCTGTGGGGCAAAGCCCTGTGCCAGGCCCTGAAAGGGGAGGAGCTGGCCTGTGAATTCATCACAATCCCGGACGGGGAGCGTCACAAGAATTTAAAGACCGTGGGCCTGATCTACGATCACCTGGTCCGGCTCAAGGCCGAGCGCAATACCTGCCTGGTGAGCTTCGGCGGGGGCGTGGTCTCGGACCTGGTGGGCTTCGCAGCCTCGACCTACATGAGGGGCGTGCCGGTGTTGCACATCCCCACGACCCTCCTGTCCCAGGGGGACGCGGCCATCGGGGGCAAGACCGGGTTCGACCATCCCCTGTCCAAGAACCTGATCGGAACCTTCCACCATCCGGTGGCGGTGTTCGCTGACCCGCTGGTCTTGAGGACCCTGCCCCTCAGGCACATCCGGAACGGGCTGGCGGAGTTCATCCGGTCCGCCTTGATCGGTTCCGAGGACCTGCTGAGCGAGATCGAGCGCAATAAGAAGAAGCTTCTGGCCAAGGAGCCCAGGGCCCTGGAGAGCGCCATCCGCAAGTGCGCGCGAATCAAGGCGGAGATCGTGTCCCGAGATCCCTACGAGAAGGGATTGAGGCGGAAGCTGAACCTGGGCCACACCATCGGCCACGCCCTGGAGACCATGGGAGAGTATCGCACGCTCCTGCACGGCGAGGCCGTGGGCATCGGGCTGGTCGTAGCCCTGCGCCTGGCTGTGCGCCGGGCGATGTGCGACCTTGCCCTGGCTGAGCGGGTGGTCGGCCTGCTCAAATCCCTGGGCCTGCCGACCGAGCTTCCCAAATCGGACGAAGAGAAGCTCTGGAACACGCTCCTCCTGGACAAGAAGACGAAGAACGGCAAACCCACGTTCGTCCTGCCGCGCAAGGTCGGGGAGGTGGAGACCGTGGAGGGCCTGACCCGGCACGAGGTGATCGAGACCCTGAAGGAGCTCAAAGGGGGCAAGCGATGAAGAAGATCCTGGTGATTCACGGCCCGAACCTGAACCTCCTGGGCAAGCGGGAGCCCGAGGTCTACGGCAAGATGACCCTGAAGGACATCAACGCCCGGATTTCCTCCGCGGCCAAGGCCCGCGGGGCCACGGTCAAGTTCACCCAGACCAACTCCGAGTCCGGGATAGTGGATGCGCTGCAGGGGGCCATGGGCTGGGCCGACGGGATCATCCTGAACCCGGGGGCGTTCACCCACTATTCCTACGTCATCTACGACGCCGTGCTGGCCTGCGGGGTGCCGACCATCGAAGTGCACCTCTCCAACATCTACAAACGGGAGGAGTTCCGCCGGAAGTCGCTCGTGGCTCCGGGGTGCGTGGGCCAGATTACCGGCTTCGGATACCGCTCCTATCTCCTGGCCCTCTCTGCGTTTCTGGATAGTTGAGACAACGAAGAGCTGTTCAGATAGGCAACAAGGCCCCGAAGAGTTCGGGGCCTTACGGTTTGAAGCGGTTCAGCGTTTAAGCGAACAGATGCCAGAGATAAGCCACGGTGCCGGTTAGAAGAAAGGCCGAGTCCACGGCGTATTCGAAGGAGAGTCCGCGCGAGATCAGGCGCTTGCGATAGAAGAAAAGCGCAAGACCGGCATAGCCCGTGGGGATGAGCATGAGGAGGCTTAACGCGGAGACCAGGCGGAATCCTGAAACCACCGGGATGAGCACCAGGGCCAACCCGAGGATCGAGAAGAGCGCGGCCAGTAGGACTTGGGTTTTCGGCTTGCCGATGGCGATGGGAATGGTATCCCGACCCACGATCATGTCGCCCTGGATGTCCCGGAGGTCATAAAGGATGGAGCGCGAGAAGGCGAGGATGAATACGAACAGAGAAGCCACGAGGGTATCTACTCCGGCGGCCTTCCCGGCCAGAGCGAAGGGAGGCAGGAGCGCGGTCAGGAAGACCCAGCCCAGGGACAGGAACAGGTCCTTGGACATGGGGATCTCGGAGAGGCTCCGGAAACGGATAAGGTTAGCCAGCGGGCCGGGGATGATATAGATCCTGTAAATCACGCCCAGGGCCAGGGCCACGAGCACTACCCCAAAGGAAGCCCAGCCCAGGAGCGCCGAGAGCACCAGCGTTCCCAGGACCGAGACGATACCCAGGGTGAGGAGCAGGCTCCTGTGGCGGATGTAAAAGGCGTGACGGGCGGGCTCGTTCACCCGCAGGGCCTCGGGCTCGGTGAAGTGGTTCAGGAGGTGCACGCCGAAGACGTAGAACGCGGCGATGAAGCTGAACACCAGGCTGGGCTCGATTCCCTGGAGCCGGCAGGCCGCATAGGAGGCGGCGGCCGCGCCCAGAGCCAGGAAGAAGTTGCTCTTGGACAGGAAGCGCAGCAGGGAGAGAAAGGCTACGCGGAGGTAGGGTTCCTCAGCGCCCCGGGTGCGCTCGATCCGGTCCAGGACCCTCTCGATCATCCAGTTCGGGGTGGAGGCCCCGGCCAGAACGCCGGTCTTGGTGAATTGCCTCAGCCAAGTTAGGTCCAGGTCCTCCTCGGTCTCGATCCGGACGACGGGCTTGCCCAGGGATTCGGCGATCTCGGCCAGGTGCTTGGTGTTGGCGCTGGTCTTGCCGCCGACCACGACCAGAGCTTCCACTTCCCGGGCCAAGGTGGTGACCTCGTTCTGACGCTCGGTGGTATCGTCGCAGATGGTGTTGCGGATCTCCAGGTCCTGGACTTTGGTCCTGAGCTTCTCCGCCATGAGGTTGAACAGCGTGAGCCTCTGGGTCGTCTGGGCCACGAGGCAGACCTTCTGGCTGGTGGGTTGATAGGCTTCGGCATCCTTCTCATTCGCGATCACCTTTCCCCGGCCCTGGGCGTAGCCCAGGTGCGCGATCACCTCAGGATGATTGGGATCGCCCACGATGACGATGTCATACCCCCGGGAGGCGTATTTCTTGATCGTGCCCGAGGCCGTAGCCACATAGGGACAGGTGCAGTCCTTGAGGGAAGACACCGCCGCCTTCAACTCCCTGCGTTTCTCCGGTGTGGCGCCGTGAGTGCGAATGGCCAGAGTTCCCCCTGCGGCTTCTTGAAGGTCGGTCGTGGATCGGATGCCCCGAGCCTCGAGCATGGCCAGGGCCTGGCTGTTGTGAATCAGGGGGCCGTAAGTATAGATGGGCTTCCAGCCTTTGTGGGCCTCCTCCAGGACCATGGTCATGGCCCGGCGCACGCCCATGCAGAACCCGGCGGTCTTGGCCAGCTTGACGTACATGGCTGTTCAGGGGTGTCTTGAAAGGGTGTTGGTAATCGGATTGATTCTGTCTAATAATACCCTATTTCAACCGGAAAAGCAAGGCCGGAAACCCGCCCGTTAAGATTACGTTTGACTTTTTCCTCCGAATGGGGTAAGATAAATGTTCGGAAATCCATCAGAGGAGGCCTTCATGAAATCCGTTTTGGAAATTTATCCCTACTGGGAGCGGGCGAGGAAGACCGTGATCCAGGCCGCAAAGATGATCCCGAAGGGGAAGCTGGAGTGGCGTCCAGCCAAGGGGATGCTTACGTTCGGGGACATCCTTCGCCACATGGTGGACTGCGAGGAATTTTGGATCCACGACGTGCTCCTGAGGAAGGGAGGGAGCCCTGACCGGAAGCGAAAGGACTTTCCGACGGCGGTCAAGATCCTCAAGGACTGGGAGGGAATCCATAAAAAGACGGTGGCGGCATTGTCCAAGATGCCGATGTCGTCTTTGCCCAGGAAGGTCAAAATCGAGCAGGACGGGCAGGTGCCGGTGAGCTGGCTCCTCTGGCACGTCGTGGAGCACGAGGTGCACCACCGGGGGCAGCTCATCACCTATTTGAGGATCCTGGGCCTCGAGCCGCCGCAGATATAAATCGGAGGAGATCATCCAACGATGAGATGGGTCGGCTTGGCCGGAATCCTCCTTTTGATAGCGGCTCAAACCCCGGCAGGACCTCTCCTGCCTGGCGACCCTGGGTTCGAATCCTGGGGGGTGGTGGAGGGAAAGAGTGGGGGGCCGCTCACGCAGGTCACACTGGACACAAGCCACGAGTATGACGTGCTACACTACCACTACGACCTGAACTTCACCGGGCTCTCCCTGCCGGTCCCGGACAACAGCCTCGCTGGCATCGGTACGATCCGGGCGGTGAACTTAGTGAACGGAGTCACGCAGTTCAGGCTGAACTTTCTCAGGCCGACGACCCTGTCCGTAGACTCGATTTTATGGGCCGGGACGCGGTTAACCTATGACCCGGCGGATACGGTAAACCTCGTCATCAACCTGGGGCGGGCCGTCTCCCTCGGGGAGACGCTCGCGCTCGCGGTTCACTACCACGGCCGGCCCGCGAATCCGCGGAACCCCGGGGGCTGGCCCTACGGTCCCTTCGGATACATGGGCTCCACGGACACCAGCTGGACACGCTGCTTCTTCTCGTTCGACGAGCCCCTGGGAACGAGCTCCTGGCTGCCGTGTTACGATGCGCCGTACGACAAGGCGACCCTGAAGATGTACCTCACGGTTCCCAATGCCTGGAGCATCGGCTCCAACGGGCTGCTGCGCTGGAGGCGGGACAACGGAAATGGGACCTCGACCTGGTTCTGGGACCAGGTCCAGCCGATCGCGCCCTACCTCATCATGGTCGCGGCCTCGGACTCCTACGCCGAGTTCGAGCAGGACAGCTACAACTACCAGGGGCCGATGAAGATCCACTATTTCGTGAACCGCAGGGACTCGGTCCGGGCCCAGGCGGATTTCGTGAACCTGCCGGACATGGTGGACTGGTACAGCCAGCGCTACGGACTCTACCCCTTCGACAAATATGGGATGGCTGCGGTGAGCTCGCCGTTCATCGGGGGGGCGATGGAGCACCAGACCCTGACCACGATCATCAGCTATCTGATCACCGGGGACCGGCGCTACGAGATGGTCTGGGCCCACGAGCTGGCGCACATGTGGTGGGGGGACATGGTGACCCTGCAGGACTGGCCCTACATCTGGCTCAACGAGGGATTTGCGACGTACGCGGCGGGGAACTATTACGAGCACCAGGCCGGATGGACGGGTTATCAGGCCTACATGAACGGGTGCCGGGGGTCTTACATCCATGAGGATTCAATCATCAGGTATCCGCTTTACAATCCCCCGCCGCAGTACCTGTTCGGGTCTGCGGAATACAACAAGGGGGCCTGGGTCCTGCACATGCTGAGGTACGTCCTGGGCGATTCCACGAACTTCTTCACGGTGATGCGGAACTACGGGCAGGACCACCGGCACCGGAACGCGACCTTCGCAGACTTCCAGCTTGAGGCGGAACTGGTCTATGGCTCGAGCCTGGACTGGTTCTTCCAGCCCTGGCTGTACAGCGCGGGGTATCCGGAGTACCGCTGGGGATGGAGGGTGAGGGACCTGGGGGGAGGGCAGTACGCGGCGGACGTCTCAATCAGGCAGGTGCAGGCGAGACAACCGACCACGGTCTTCACGATGCCGGTGGAGTTCACGCTCTGGAACTCGTCCGACACGTTGGGCACGAAGCGAACCTACAGGGCCTGGGTGGGCCAGCCCTTCCAGGGGCTGACCTTCACCATGGGATTCAGGCCGGATACGCTGTTCTTCGACCGCAACAATTGGATATTGAAGATGACCCAGCGGGTTCCTTATGAGGCTGTGGAGAGGGAAGAAGTCCAGAAACCTGTTCCCAAAGCGCTGCACTTGGGGGAGATGAAGCCGAACCCGGTCAGAGACGCAGGCGAGGTGGACTACGACTTGCCCTATTCCGGACAGGTATCGCTCAGGATTTACAATCCCCTTGGACAATTGGTCCGCATCCTGGTTAATGGCGAAGTTCCTGCCGGGAGCCACAGGGTCCGGTGGGACGGAAAGGATGAGCAGGGCAGGAAAGCAGCCGCAGGGGTGTATTTCTATGCCCTGGAGACCAAGGCCGGGAGCCTGAGAAAGAAAGCGGTCCTGATCAGGTAGGCTCCCCAACAGACCGACA
>CAYGWX010000018.1:0-13233 GCA_964353855.1 uncultured bacterium
CTGGGCCCCCCGAAGGTGCTCTTCGGGGACCGGGAGATTTCGGACAAGGCCTGGGGGTTGAAGCGGGCGAAGAAGCTGTTCTGCTATCTGGCCCTTCTGGGGGAGAAGGGCCTGCCCCGGGACGAGGTCATTGAGGCTTTCTGGCCCAAGGCCGGCCCCAAAAAGGGCTTGGACAGCCTGTACTCCTCGCTCACGGCCATCCGCAAGGTCCTGAAGGCCGAGGCCGGGGTGGAGGGGCAGGTGGTGAGCCTGGAGGAAGGCCGTTGCGGCTTGGATCCCAAGGTCGAGGTCTATCTGGACGTGGAGGAGTTCGAGTCCCTTTTGAAGAAGGGGAAACAGAGGAAGGAGGAGGACCAGAGGAAGACGACTCAGAAGGCTTTGTCTCTGGTCCGGGGACGTTTCTGCGAGGGGTGGTACGACTCCTGGGTAGTGGAGGCTGAGCGGAGTGTTTCCGGGAAGCACCTGGAGGCCCTGCGGACTTTCGGGATGGCTTGCCTACAGGACGGAAAGTTGGAGGAGAGCATCACTTGCCTTGAGAAAGCCTTGGCCTTGGACAACCTCCACGAAGAGACTTGCAGGAACTTAATGACAGCGTATGCTAAGGCCGGGAAAAAGAAGGCGCTTTTGGAGACCTATGCGAACCTGAAGACCCGGCTCAAGAAAGAACTTGGGGCAGAGCCCGAGCCAAAAACTGTGGAGCTGTATGAAAAATTGATCAAATAGTTTGTAACCGATTCCAATACCTTAAGTTATGGCCCCAATTATTTGGGGCTTTTTTATTTCTTTTGGTAATTATTTGGTCGTTTTTCAGGCCCATAGTTTATACTCTTCGCCAGACGGACAAAAGAAGGCTGCAAACATGAAACGTGAAAACCAGATCGAAAAACAAAAAGGAGGAGAGATGAAACGCATCGCTTTGTTGGGAATCGCCGTCCTGGTTTTGACAGGGATGGCCTGGGCGCAGGGAAACGGGCTGGTTCAGGGTTCCCAGCCGCCCGAGGGTATCAATACCGCCTTTAAGGTGACCTCCGAGACCTCTTCCACAACGGGGTATGGTGGAAAAGGTGGTCTCTCCGACCCCCTCGGCTGTGACCCGGAGATCTCCTGCCGCGTCGGGGACGGACCGAACCTCGTGGTCTTCGAGCCCAATCCCGCCACCCGGGTGGCCGGGATCGCTTATACCCTCTCGGCGACCGGGCCGGCGAACCTGGTCATTTACAACGCCAGGGGGCGAAAGGTGAGGACGCTCTTTGAGGGCGTGGGCAAGTCCGGGAAGTACCAGCTCGATTGGGACGGCCGGAACGACCGGGGTGGCGTCATTCCCTCCGGGGACTATTTCTGCCGCTTGCAATCGCCCGGGGGCTGGGTCGAGGTTCGTAAGGTCGTGCTTGAAAAGTAGGTTTTTCCGATCCTCATTGGAGATGGGTTGACCAGGTTAGGTCGAGGCTTGAAAATGAGAACAGGATGGGTGCCCCTCCATGAATAATAAAAGAAGTTTCTCCCTTCCTCCCCTGATGCGTCCGGGCATGAACGAATGTTGCGGAGATAAAGCGGTTTGGGCGAAGATGCCACAGGAGGAGCGGAGAGATAGAGATCAAATCCAAGGGACTCTTCTCCCAGTTACTATCGGGCTCATGAGGGATGGCCCGCTTGATTCTGTCATAAAACCCCTCGTCTTGGGGGATTCCCAAAGGGATGAGCGATTCCGGATGGAGGGCCCCGTTCCACCCGCTCTCATCTCCGGGGGGTGCAGCGGGTGCGGTATTCGTCCGGTTATGTAATGAGTTGGGGTGCGTTAACCCAATAGGGCGGCGATTCACGGGGCCTCCGCTTGCGGGTATCTACATTTCAACTCGGCTGGTGTGTAAAAGCATCCCAGTAACCCAATCGGCGGGGCCTTTAAGGCCCCGCCTTTTTTGTTCTTATCAAGGTTCCCCTCGTCATAATTCCAGCCGGATTTCCCGCCCCTCCCGGGTCGCCTTCGTCCTGACCGGGTGAGCCCTTATAGGGGTGCGCGAGGGGTGCTATACAGGGCCTGCCGCAGTGGTGCACAGGGGCTCGTGCAAACCGACTTGGTTCTGACTTGGTTCTGGCTTGGTTCCGGGTTGGTTCCGGATTGGTCAGGCAAATTTTAGGTCCCTACCCTCCCCCTTTGGGGGAGGGTAGTTTTCGTCTAAAGGGGCGGGTTTAACGGCAGGAGGGGTAAATCCCTTCCCCCTATCCTGGCCCGCGCAGGATGGGGCTTTATTCAAGAACTGGGGGCTGTGTAGAGGGACCCTCTCCCTCCGGTGGAAAGGCTTGTGAACGGAATCACCCGTTCTGGGATTCTTCCCGGCCTCGGGTCAGCCCACGTTCGTCCTCAATTGGTCGAAGAACCGCTTGGCCTCCTCGTGATCCCTGTCTCGGATCACGTGCTTCAGGAATTCCAATCGCGCGGTGATTTTATCCAGCTGCTTCAGGGACTGGGGATTGAACAGGACCTCGGTCAGGAGGGGGTCGCTTTCCGAAAGGAGCCCGCGGGCGATCTCCCGGTGCCGGGCGAACGTAGTCCCCGGCACCGTCTTATGGATGACGCAGGCCGCGAACACCAGGGTGGAGACGAACGGCGTGGTCAGGGAATAAGCCATCATCTCGTCGTGCTCCCGGAAGGTGTACTCGAATATGGTCACGCCCAGTCTCTTGAAGAGTCCTTCGAAGAACGCAGCCCCCTGAGAGTCGCTTTCCGTGATGATCACCGCGTTCTGTTCCGCCAGCGACGCCAGATCTGCGAAGGTCGGGCCGAACATCGGGTGCACTGAAGCGAATCTGAACCCGCACCGCTCGTAGTAGCGCGGGATTTCGCCCTTGACCGAGGCTACGTCCGCTACCAGGCACTCCTTGGAAAGGAAGGGCGCCGCCGCTTCGTAGGCCTCCACCGTGCTCTCCAAGCTGACCGCATTGATCAACATCTGCGGGGCAAAGGCCGCCAGCTCGGCAAGCTCTTTCAGCGCCTTGACCCCTTTCACGGCCTGAGCCTTTCCTTGGTCAAGGTCGTAGAGTGCCACCTCATGGTCCTCGGCAAGCACTCCCGCCAGCCAGGCCCCCATCTTCCCGGCCCCCAAGATTCCCACCCTCATGACCCTGCCTCCTGGTAGCATCCTAAGAATTTGAACATCAGCGTCTCTTTCTCGACCCTTGCGAGGGCTTCACCGACCTTAGGGTCCCTGTCCGAGCCCAGGAAATCGAGCAGAAAGGCGTACCGCCCCGGGTCCTTGCGGATCGGCCTGGACTCGATCCGGGTCAGGTTGATCCCGGCCTCGGAGAAGATCCTCAGCACGCCGTATAGCGCTCCCGCCCTGTGCTGGGTGGAGAAGACCAGGGAGCATTTGTCCCCTTCCTCCCCGCTGGGCTCCCGGGAGAGGACGATGAACCGGGTAGAATTGGACTCGTGATCCTCGATGGCTTCCTTGACCACCTCCAGGTCGTAGATTTCGGCGCACAGCTCGCTGGCGATGGCCGCGGCCCCTTTCAGCCTCTCGCGGGCCAGCATCATGGCCGCTCCGGCAGTATCGTAGAACGGCCGGGGCTCTAACTTGTTCCGGGACAGGAACCCCCGGCATTGGGCCAGGGCCTGGGGATGGGAATAGGCCGCCCGCAGCTCCCGGATGTCCGTGTCCGGAAGGGCCAGCAGGGCGTGATGGATCGGCACCCTGACCTCGCCCTTGATCTTGAGCTCCCCCTCCACCAGAAGGTCGTTGACCGCTGTGACAGCTCCCTCCAGCGAGTTCTCCACGGGAACGACTCCCAGGTCCAGCTCTCCCCGCTGGACGCCCTCGAACACCTCTGCGAATTCCGCACAGGGGATGGGAATCCAGCAGGGATTCAAGGCTCGGATGGCCACCTCGCTGTGCGCCCCGTGCTCCCCCTGGAATCCGACCAGGGACAGGGCATCCTCCTGAAGTTTCCTCGCTTCCCCCACCACAGACTGGAAGATCCCCTCTGAGAACTCCGGCCTGAGCAGGCCCCGGGACTGATTTCGGATGCCTTCGATCACGGCCCGCTCTCTTGGGGGGTCCGCCGGGTCGGCTTTGAACTTCCCGGTCCGCAGCGCCAGCTCCATGCGCCGGGACAGGAGCTTGAGGATCTCGGAATCTACCCGGTCGATCTCCCCGCGCAGCTCGGCGAGGTTCATCTTATTCCCTCCACACCCTGGGTATTCGCTGTTCCTGGAGCATCAGGTCGGCCAGGACCATCGCTGTGACCGCCTCCAGGACCACGGGCACGCGCAGCGCGATGCAGGCGTCGTGACGCCCCTCCACCCTGACCTCAGCTTGGCTTCCGGTCTTGAGGTTCACGGTTTTCTGAAGTTTTTTTATGCTGGAAGTTGGCTTTACCGCGACCCGGAAGACCAGCTCGTTGCCGTTGGTGATCCCGCCATGAATTCCCCCGGCGTGGTTGGTCTTCGTCCTGCCCTCCGGGGTCAATATCTCGTCGTTGCACTCGCTCCCCCGCATCCGGCTTGCGGCGAACCCGTCGCCGAACTCGATCCCTTTGACCGCCGGGATGGCGAACGCGGCATAGCTGAGCAGCGATTCCACGGAGTCGAAGAACGGTTCGCCCAGTCCGGGAGGCAGGCCCTTGGCCCTGCATTCCACGATCCCGCCCACGGAGTCGCCCTGCTCCAGGGCCGTGACGATGGCCTTCTCGATGTCCTTGCACCCCCCGGCCTCGATCAGCCTGGCCTGGATTTCCGCCCCCTTAAGGAGTTTCTTCGCGATCACGCCTGCGGCCACGAGCCCTGCGGTCAGCCTCCCGGAGAAGTGCCCTCCTCCCCGGAAGTCCTGGAATCCTCCGAACTTCTGCCTCGCGACCAGGTCCGCATGCCCCGGACGCGGCGTCTCCAGGAGCTTCAGGTAGGCTTCGGAATCGATGTCCTTGTTCTCAAAAAGGATGAGGATCGGCGTCCCTGTGGTCTTGCCCTGAAAGACCCCGCTCTTGAGGAGCGGAAGGTCGCGTTCCTTTCGGGCCGTCGTCCCCCGCGTTCCGCCCTGGCGCCGGGAGAGATCTCGCTGGAAGTCCTCCCCGGCAAGAGGTAACCCGGCAGGCGTGCCGTCAATGAGCACGCCGACCGCCTCGCCATGCGATTCCCCCAAGATGCTTGTCCGATAACTTCTTCCCAAGGTATTCATCTCCCTTTTCTCCTTAGAGCTTTCAGGACATCGAAGAACTGCGGATAGGATTTCCCCACACAGGACCAGTCGCGAATACGGACACCCTTCTCAGAGGCAAGCCCGGCCACGGAGCAGGCCATGGCGATGCGATGGTCGTGATGGGAGGAGACCTCCCCTCCCTTCAGGCGACCTCCCGTCACCTCCATCTTTCCGCCTTGAACGCGGATGAGCGCCCCCATTTTTCTGAACTCCCTAACCAGGGCCAAGGCTCTGTCGCTTTCCTTATGCTTCAGTCGTTCGGTTCCGCGGATGACGCTCCTCCCCTTGCAGTAACAGGCCAGCGCGACGAGCGGGGGAAACAGATCCGGACAGTCCGTGGCATCGAATTCAAAGGCTTTCAGGCCGCTTTGCTCAACCGTGACCGCATCCCTCTCGGTATCAACCTCAGCCCCTGCTCTCTCCAATGCCTCGAGGATGGCCCGGTCGGCCTGCAGGGATTTCAAAGCCAGGTTACGGACCGTCACCCGTCCCGCGATGGCCCCGGCCACAAGCAGGAACGCCCCCCCGGACCAGTCCCCTTCCACCCGGTAGGTCCTCGGGTGGTAGGCCTGCTGTCCCGGGATCTCGAACCTCCTCAACTCCTCATCGTGATGAATGATGATTCCAAACTCTTTCAAAAGGGAAAGGGTCATCCTGAGATAGGGTTTGCTCTTCAAGTTAGCAACGGTCAACACCGAATCCTGCGGGCACAGCGGGAGCGCCATCAGAAGTCCGCTCGCAACCTGCGAGCTCATCGAGCCGTCTACGTTTACCTCCCCCCCGCGGATCGGGCCCCGCACCGTGACCGGAGGAAAGCCGCGGTGGGTCTGACACCGTGCGCCCAGGGCTTTTAACGGCTCCTCCAGGGTACCCACCGACCTGGCAACCAGAGAGCCCCTTCCTGTCAGGGTAAACGAGCGATCAAATAGGGCTGCGATCGGAGAAAAAAGCCGCATGCAAAGCCCCGATTCCCCGCAAGCCAGACGGTGGCCTCTCGGCCGTCCACCCCCTTTAATCTTCACCGACGTACCTCCCCGTCTCACCTCGGCGCCCAAGCCTTCTGCGATGCCCAGGGCCGCCAGGGCGTCATCGCAGGACGACGGGTTCAGGAGAACTGATGAGCCGGGTGCCAGCGCAGCTGCGGCCACGGCGCGTTGCATCATGCTCTTGGAGGGCGGGGCCGTGAGGGCACCCTCAATGCCCGATGGCTTGACTATTTTCACAAGGGATGCCCAATCATGTCTTCCTGTTAAATCATGGCTTTGAATCTTTATTCCCACGGAACCGTATCCCCTTTCCAGTCTCAGCGTACACGGCCTTCCGCATGATCGCGAGGGGCGCCTTCTTCCCTGTGAAGATTTCAAATGCTTTGGCCCCCTGGAAGAGCAGCCATTCCCTGCCATCAATGACCCTGCACCCCTTTTGCAGCGCATTCCTCGTCAGGGTTGTTTCGGCTGTATAGTTAGCCTCTAAAAAAGTCATGGTTTTTTTCTGGAAGCTTCGAGGTACGATCCGTTTCGTGGTGCTCACCGCCGAAACCACGATCTCGGCATCCTTAAAAGCACCTCTCAAGTCTTCGGGCCGAAGCGTGGAATGCCCGCAGCCCATGGATTCGGCAATCGCCTGGGCTCTCTGCGCCGTCCGATTGGCCACTGTCACCTGTGCTCCTCCAGATATCAGCGCATACACAGCAGCCTTGGCAGCTCCCCCTGCACCCAGGACGATGGCCTTCTTCCCTCTCAAGGATACCCCGTTAGAACGCAGCGCCTGAGCGACCCCATAAATATCCGTATTATGGCCAATGAGCCTTCCGTTTCGAATCACCACCGTGTTCACTGCACCCACCGTTTCGGATGTTACGTCCAGCAGGTCGCAGAGGTTGGCGAAATCCTCTTTGAAGGGAGCAGTGATGTTCAGTCCTCTGAGGCCAAGGGCTCGGGCCTTTTCCAAAGCACCTTCAGCGCTTCCGGCAGCCAGCCTCACATACCTCACCGGCATTCCTAGAGCCTTGAACGCCGCGTTGAACATTGCCGGGCTCCTGCTGTGGACGATAGGCTTGCCCACCACGGCGTAGAGGGCGGGCCCCTGGTGAGCTTTCCTCAGTTTTCCCTCCTTATCTCAGCTCGGTGACGAATAGGTGCAATGAGCGCAGTCGCTTCATCAGCTCCGCGAACTCCTGGGGAGTGAGGGCTTGGTCCTTGTCGCTCATGGCCTCTGCGGGATTGTGGTGGACCTCGATGATCAGGCCGTCCGCGCCACAGGCGACCGCGGCCAGGGCCATGGGCGGGATCAGGCTGAGCTTTCCGGTCCCGTGCGAGGGATCCACGATCACCGGGAGGTGGGTCAACTCCTTGGCTGCCGGGACGGCGCTTAGGTCCAGGGTATTTCTGGTGTAGGTCTCGAACGTCCGGATGCCCCGCTCGCAGAGGATGACATGGGGATTCCCTTCTTTCAGGATGTACTCGGCACAGCTCAACCATTCCTCCAGGGTGGAATTCATCCCCCGCTTGAGCAGGACCGGCTTGGCGGCTTTGCCCACTTCCTTGAGCAGGGAGAAGTTCTGCATGTTGCGGGCCCCAATCTGCAGCACATCCGCATACTCGCAGACCCAGGAGACATCGCGGGTATCGAGCACCTCGGTCACAATGGGCAGTCCGGTTTCCTCCCTGGCCGTTTCCAGGATCTTGAGCCCCTTGAGTCCCAACCCCTGGAAGGCATAGGGAGACGTCCTGGGTTTGAACACCCCGCCGCGAAGCATCTGGGCTCCGGCCGCCTTCACGGCCCGGGCGATGCTCAGGGTCTGCTCCTCGCTCTCCACACTGCAGGGTCCGGCGATCACAGTGAATCCCTCGCCCACCCTGACCTCGCCAATGGGCACCACGGTCCTATGGGTTCCATTCCGCGCGGCCAGCCTGAGTTGCTTCATGGGTCCCTTTCTCTCCAGCGATCCGATCTTCTCCTCCACAGTAAGCATGACCTTCCTCCTTGCCTGGTAAGGGTCTTGGCCTGTTCCGATGAAAACAAAAGCCGAGAACCCACCTTGAAGATCCAGGTGGGTTCTCGGCTTGTCTTCCGGAGTAGCTCGGGCGCCTCAGAAAGCCATAAACCCCCTGGATGGGGTAAAGTAATACCAATACCCTTTCCAGGAGGTTCGACTGGCCTTCATCGCCATTCCGCTTAAATTAGGTTTCTTTGAGTGGTTTTGTTTTAGGGAATCTTAAAGTTGCACTATTATATAGGAATCCGGTCTGGCTTGTCAAGTCCCCTCGTTATTTATTTATCCGACGGGGCCGGGTAAACCTTTACGCGATGATGCCCATCTTCCGGCCGCATTTCTTGAACGCGGCGAGCACCCGGTCGATTTGCGCCTCGGTGTGGGTGGCCATGTAGCTCGTTCGCAGGCGGGACTCCTGGGGAGCCACCGCCGGGGAAACAACAGGGTTGGTGAACACCCCTTCATCGAAGAGGCTGCGCCAGAAGTCGAAGGTCTTGCGGTCGTTGCCCACGATGATGGGGATGATCGGGGTCTCGGACCGCCCGGTGTCGAAGCCCATCTCGCGCAGCGCCCGGTGGACCCGTTCCGATATTTTCCAGAGCCGCTCGCGCCGTTCGGGCTCGCTCCGGATGACCGCCAGGGCCGCCAGAGCCGCGGCCGCATTGGCCGGGGGGATGCTGGCGCTGAAGATCAGGGAACGGGCGAAATGCTTGACGTAGTCGATGACCACCTGGTCTCCGGCCACGAACCCGCCGAGGGAGGCCAGGGACTTGCTGAACGTCCCCATGATCAGGTCCACCTGGTCGGTGAGCTTGAAATGCGCCGCCGTGCCCTGTCCCTCCCCGAGGATGCCGAGGGAGTGGGCATCGTCCACCATCAACCGGGCTCCGTAACGCTTGGCCAGCTTCACGATGTCCGGGAGCGGGGCGATGTCCCCGCCCATCGAGAACACCCCGTCCACCACGATGAGCCGTCCGCTGCCCAGGGGGCAGGCCTTGAGCGCCCTCTCCAGACCCTCCATGTCGTTGTGCCGGAAGCGCTTCACCTTGCCGAAGGACAGCCGGCAGCCGTCCACGATGCTGGCGTGGTCGTCCTTGTCGATCAGGACCAGGTCGTCCTTGCCCACCAGGGTGGAGATAACCCCCAGGTTGACGTGGAACCCCGTGCTGAAGACCAGGGCGGCCTCCTTGCCCACGAAAGCCGCCAGCTCCTCTTCCAGCTTCTCATGCAGGGCCAGGTTCCCATTCAGGAAGCGCGAGCCGGTGCAGGAGGTCCCGAAGCGCGCCAGGGCCTCACTCGCCGCCTCGCGCACCTTGGGGTGGGTCGTCAGGCCGAGGTAGTTGTTCGAGCCGACCATGATCAGGCGCTTGCCCTGGTAGCTGACCTCCGAGCCTTCGTTCTCCTCCAAGGGGATGAAGTAGGGGTAGTACCCCTGCCGACGGGCCTCCTGGGCCGCGGTGAAGTTGAGGCACTTCTCAAATAAATCCATGCTCCTCCCTATCCTTCCAAGGTGAAGATCGTCTTGACCGCCTTGCTTTGGGCCTTGGAGAGCGAAACCCTGATGGCCGCCCGATAGTCCCTGAGCGGGAACCGGTGCGTGATGAGCCCGGAGACATCCACCTTCCCCTCGGCCATCCATCTCAGGGCCAGGGCATAGGTCCGCATCCGCCGACCCTCGTATTCCTCGGTGCTGCAGCAGAAGCTTCCCCGGACCTGCACCTCGTTGAACCAGATGGGCGTCCAGTCCACTCCTTTGGGAATGGAGGCCAGGCCCACCAGGACCATCTTCCCTCCGCTTTGGGTGAAGCGCAGGGCCTCGTCGATGCTCGTATCGCTCCCCACGCACTCATAGACCACCCCGGCTCCGCCCACCATGATCCGCTTTCCCAGGATGGGTTGATACAGCTTGGCCCCGAAGAGCTTGGCCAGCTCCGCGAAGTAGTCGCCTCCTTTCGAGGCATAGACCACCTCATCGGCCCCAAAGCCTTTGGCCAGCTCTCCCTGGAACCGGTGGCGGGCTAAGACCACGATTCGAGCCTTGGACCCCAACGCTTTGAGGGAGAGGATGGCGCACAGTCCGATGGTCCCCATTCCCTGGATGAGAACGGTATCCGAATCTTCCGGCCGGTTCCTGGCCACGGCGTGCAGGGCCGACGAGAACGGGTCCACCATCACCGCGTTCTCGTCCGAGACGTTATCGGGCAAATGAAAGAGCTGACTTTCGTGGGCCACGAAACAGGAGCTCCACGAGCCGCCGGTGTCCCGGCAGGTCCCGATCTCCAGTCCCGGAGCCAGGGGGCCTGCCTGAAAGTTCTCGCACAGGGAGAAATCCCCTCTCCCGCAGGCCGGACAGGAGGAAACGACCTCCCGCGCCGCGCAGGGAAGGAGCGGGTCCGCGACCACCCTGTCCCCGGCCTTGAACCCTTTGACCTCCGCCCCCACCTCCGCGACCGTCCCCGCGTTCTCGTGTCCCACCGTGAAGGGAAAGGAGGCGAAGGGCGAGGTGGAGGGGCTGTCCGCCAGCCGGATGAGCTCCAGGTCGCTCCCGCAGATGCCCCCGTATTTCACCCTGATCTTGACCCAGCGCGGGCCGGGAAGCCTGGGTTCCGCCACGTCCCGCCAGCTCAGACAGGCAAGCGGGCCGGTGTACAGGCCCGGGAAAAGCGGGCCCAGGGCACGGGTCAGGAGGTAGCGGGGAATGGAATCGGTAAACTGGATCGCCTTCATGCCAGCCGGCTTAGCTCTGATTAGGAATCAGGGACTAAAGCGTAGAGAGGTTGAAATCGTTTTTTATTCCGTTCCTGGTATATTTCTGTTCGCCATTTCATTAAAACAGGCGTTAATTATATCTCAATTGCTCCCCCCTGTCAAGGTTCGCCCCGGGCCAGGGAGGGCTTTACTCTCCGGAACTTTTCCTTGGTTTTACACACCCATGTTTCATTTCAGTGTTTCCCTAACCCGGCATAAGTCATCAGGAAAATTACTTCTCGTGAAGCCTGAACTTGTGATATCGTGTCGCACGGATCCACGTTCAAACCTAATCCTAACGATCCCCAAACATAAAAGGCCGCCCAATAGGCCGGCCTTGGTTCTTGTGGTTCCCTCTTTCAATGCCCGTACCACAGCTCCTTGGCGAACTGGGGGTGCCTCTGCTTTCCCCACAGCCTGGGCTCGAAGCAGACCTTCCGGATGAGGATCCAGTCCCCGTGCTTGTCGAACTTCCGGGCCGAGGTGACCACGTGGGTGGAGCGGATGAAGGCCAGGCTCTTGCCCACGTGCTTGGCGTAATAGCGCAGGGTCGCCAGGAAGTCCGCGTCCTCCCGGACGTAGTAGTCCTCGTCGTAACCCCCGACATCCTCGAAGGCCTCCCGGGTGCAGAACACGAACCCCCCCGCCACCCCCACCACCCAGGGCAGCGAGTTGCTCGCCGCCAGGGTCACGGCCAGACCCAGGGACATGCGTTCGAACTTGATCCTCACCGCGCCGCCCACATACTCCCCGCTGGACATGACCCGGGCGAGTTCTTCGAACATCCGCGGATCCACCAAGTTGTCGGCATCGCAGAAGGCAATGAGGTCTCCCTGGGCCATCTTCCCGCCCCGGTTCCGGACCGAGGCGATGCAGCGCTTCTCCTCGCTGGCCATGCGGACCGGGTAGGCCCGGGCGACCTCCAGGGTCTTATCCGTGCTGCCGTTGTCCACCACGATGACCTCCACCTCGCCGGCGTAACACTTCTTCGCCTCCTCCACCGAATCCAGGAGACGGCCGAGATAGCGCTCCTCGTTGTAGGCCGGGATGACCAAGGTGATGTTGAGCGGGGGCGTCACGAAGTTCGGGCCCTCCTGACCTTGACCTTCAGTCCCTCGACAGCCATCACCTCCACCTTGTCCCCAGCCGGGATCTCCCCTTCCTCGGCGGAGGCGTTCCAGTCCTCGCCCTCGACGAGCACGATCCCCTCCTGGCCAACTAAGGTCTTGGCGACTCCCTTCCGCCCCACCAGTCCCTCGGCTCCGCTTCTCACCCTCCGTTTCAGGGCCTTCACTCCAGCCGTCACGATGAGGACGAAGAAGGCCGTGGTGATCGCCACCATCGTGAGGATCAGCCAAATCGAGAGGCGGTAGAAGGACGTGCTGGGGTTGAACAGCATGAAGGAGCCCAGGGTGAGGGCCACGATCCCGCCCACGGTCAGGATCCCGTGGGTCGGAGCCTTGATGTCCACCACGAACAGGAGCACCGCGAACAGGAGCAGGAGCAGACCGGCCAGATTGATGGACAGAGTCTCGAAGGCCACGAAGGCCAGGATGAGCGCGATTCCCCCCGCGACCCCGGGAAGGATCGCCCCGGGGTTGGCCAGCTCATAGATGACCCCGTAAATCCCGATCAGGAACAGGACGTAGGCGATGTTGGGATGGGCGACGGCGTGCAGGAAACTCTCCCGGGCGTTCATGGTGAGGTTGATCAGCGCGCTGCCCTTGGTATGGAGGACCCTCTTCACTCCGGCGGCCTCGACCTCCCTCCCGTCCAGGGAGTCCAGGAGGGCATTCACATCCCCGGCCACGAGGTCGATCACCTGCTTGGCGAGGGCCTCCTGCTCGGTGATCGAGACGCTCCAGCGCACCGCGGAATCCGCCCAGGCCGCGTTTCGTCCCCGGCCCAGGGCGATGGTCTTGATGTAGGCCGCGGCGTCGTTCGTTATCTTCTCGGCCACCGGACTCTCCTTGCCGATCTCTACCGGATGGGCCGCCCCGATCGCCGTGCCCGGGGACATCGCCGCCACATGCCCGGCCAGGGTGATGAACGTTCCCGCCGAGGCCGCCCGGGCTCCTTTGGGCGAAACGTAGACCACCACCGGGACCTTGGCCGCGAGGATGCGCTGCACGATGACCCGCATCGAGCGGTCCACCCCTCCGGGAGTGTCCATGGCCAGGACCAGGCATTCCGCGCCCTCTTTCTCGGCCCTGGAGATCCCCCGGCTGATGTACTGCACCGCCACCGGGTTCACGACCCCTTCGAAGGTCATCACGACCACCTTCCCGGCCTGGGCCATAG
>CAYGWX010000018.1:13333-36751 GCA_964353855.1 uncultured bacterium
ATAGACCATCGTGGTCTCGGCGTAGATGCCGGCCCCCAGGTAGATCCGGTGCGCGAAATCCTTGGTCGTGGCCAGAACCAGGCGCGCGCCGTTCAGATACCCGGGGTCGAGGTTCGCCCTCCTCCTGCCGGCAAGGGCCATTTCCTCTTCCAGGAGGTTCGTCCGGCGCTTGATTCCGGGCAGGCCCTCGGGCATCACCAGGCTTTCGAATCCGACCCACTGCCGGATCAGGCCCTCCCCCATCTCGCCGGCATAGTATTCCGTAGATCCGAACGGCGCTTCCCGGCTCTCCACGTCGGATCTTCCGAAAACACCGCCCAGCCTCTCCCTGGCCCGGGCGAGCCATTCACGGTCCTTGGCCAGGATTCCCACGACAAGCTTTACAGGGCCAGCCAGGCGGATCTCGCCCAACGCCTTCAGGCCTCCACCCCGACTTCGAAGGACACCTCGGGAGGATTTTTCATCGTGGCGAAGACCGAGCAGTAGTTCTCCCGAGAAAGCTCGAAGGCCCGGGTCAGGGCTTCGGGGGGCACGTTTCCCCTGGCCTTGATTCGCATCACGATCTTGGTCCAGCGCTTGGGATGTTCCTCGGCCCGCTCCCCCTCCACGACGATCTCGAAGCCCGCGAGGTCCACGCGCTTCTTCCTGAGGATGGAGACGATGTCGCCCCCCATGCAGCCGCCCAGACCGATGAGCAGGAGGAGCATCGGCCTCACCCCCACCCCGTTCTGGCCGTCCATCCCCGGGTCCAGCACGATCGCATGGTCGTGTTCGTCCTCGGCCAGAAACTTCAATTCCTCCACCCACCTGAGCCTCACCTTCGACATCGCTTGTCCTCCTCGGTCTATGATTCCGCGTGAACGGGACAGGCCTTGACGCAGACCCCGCAGATATGGACTCCGATGCCCGGAGCCTTGGCGAATTGCTTCAGCTTCGCCAGGCAGGCCGGCAGGTCGTAGCCCTCCAGGTGGATCGCACCGGCCGGACAGGCTCCGATGCACCGCGTGCAATCTCCGCAGGTCCTTTCCCTCGGGGCATCCGTGGGAAGCGGCATATCCGTAAGGACGGTCACCAGCCTGAATCGCGCTCCCCGCTCCGGGTTCACCAGCAGACTCGACCGGCCGATGAATCCCAGCCCGGCTTGAAACCCGACCGCCTTGTGAGAAAGGTGCCCCCTCTGCCTTTCCCAGTCCACGACTTGGGAAGCCCCGATGGGCAGCGCCCGATAGCCCCGGCCTTGGATATGGGTCGCCACCCGCAGGGCCGCTTGGTCCAGGAGATAGTTCACGGACTTGTAATGCTGCTTATACACCAGGGTGGGGTGGTCTTCGATGTCCTCGATGATCCCCCCGGCCAGGACATAGCCCATGGAAATCCCAACCTTCATGTCCCGGGCTGCTCCCCGCAGGGATTCGTGAAACGTTTCCCGGATCGGCTGGAGGTCGGCTACCCCAAAAAGGGCCATGCCCGAGGTGTCGGCTAAGCCCTTCAACGCGTTGTAGTCGCTTTCGCCCGTCATCGGTCAGTTGCCTGCTCTCGTCTCTTGCTGGATCCATTCCAGGAAGGTTCGGGACCCTGCCGCCAGCTCCCAGGCCACGATCGCCGGAACCGAATAGCTGTGCAGCGCTTTGATCTTGGCTTCCACTTTCCGGTATAATCCCTTCCGCGTCTTCAGGATCATCCCGTATTCCCGGCTCTTTTCGATTTTCCCTTTCCACCAATAGCGGGAAGCGACGGGAAAGACATGGGCGCAAGCGACCAGACGCTCCCTCAAGAGCGCCTCCGCAATCCGGGTGGCCTCGACTTGGCTCGCCGTGGTCGCGTAAACCAGGAGAAAGCGGCCGCGCCCCCTCGGACCAGTCATTCCTCCCCCGGGTTCCGCGGAAAGGGGTTGCCCGCCTTCTTTCTCTGCTTCTGTTCATACATTTCCCGGTCTGCCTGGTCCAACAGGGTGTCCAGCGAACAGGGGTTCTCGGCATCGCAGGTCACGATCCCGATGCTCAGGGACAGGGTGAAGGACTGGTCGGGCTTCGCCTGGCGCTGAGCCAGGTTCTTTTCTAGGCGTACGGTCAGGACGGCCGCATCGTCCTTACGGCCCTCGGAGACCAGCACGGCAAATTCATCCCCGCCGATCCGGGCGATGATGTCCGATTCGCGGTAGGTGTGCTTGAGCAGGGCCGCCGCCTCCCGAATCGCCCGGTCCCCCTCTTGATGCCCCAGGGTGTCATTGATCCACTTCATCCCGTCCAAATCCACGAAGACGAGATACATCCGGTGTTTAGTCCGGGCAGCCATCCGCAGTTGTTGCTCCGCCAGCATCAGGAAACCTCTCCGATTGTACAGCCCGGTCAGTTCGTCGGTGAGCGACAGGAGGCGCAACAGGGCCTCGGCCCGCTTGCGCTCGCTGATGTCGCGGATGATGCCGCTGTAGAAGGTCTCGCTCCCCATCTCCCAGACCGCTACGGACAGTTCCACCGGGAACCGGCTGCCGTCCTTTCGGACCCCGTAACTCTCCGCGGTCTTGTCGTTCTTCCGGAACCCGCCGGTCAGAGGGTTCCACTCCAGGAGGTCCGGCGATGCCTGACGATAAGGATCGGGAAACAACATCGTCAGAGGCTGCCCCAGGACTTCGCTTTCCTCGTAGCCGAACATCGCCTGCGCCCCTTGATTCCAGGAGAGAATGGTCCCGTGGCCATCGGAGAGCACGATCGCATCATCGGCGGACTGCACGACGGTGCGGAACTTCAGCTCCGACTCCCGCAAGGCTTCCTCGGCCTGCTTTTGTTCGGTCAGGTCGGCAAGCATCACCATCGTCCCGCAGGTTGGACATCGTCCGTCCTGTAACCGCTTCATCGTGACTTGAAAATAGCGGGAACCCCGGCGGGTCTCCACGTTCTTCTCGACGATCTGCTCCGGAAGGTTTCGGGAGGCGAACAGGGCCAGTTCCTCCCTCAACCAAGGAAGGTCGGTTCCGGGCTCCGCCGCGCTCGGGAACGAAGGCTCCGCCCCCGGCCCGTTTGAGAATAGTTCAGCGGCAGGCCGGTTCAGGGATTCCACCCTATAGTCCCCATCCAGCAGGATCACCGGGATGGTCAGGTTTTCAAAAACGCGCTGATAGCGATCGGAGGTCGTCGTCATGAGATGAAGGGGGTATTGATTATCTGATTTCGATGCGCTCCACGCCCTCCGGCAGCCTGAGCTCAAACCTCGCCTTCGGGATGGGTTCGTTGATCCGGACTTCACGCCACCGGATATCGATCCTTCCCCGCTCCAGGGGCCGCTCCAACCAGAGGTGTGAGGGGAACGCTATTCCCTCGATGCTCTGAAATTCCTCAGCCCTGCCGCGGACTTCCAAGCGGTTCGCGCTGTCCCGTTGCTCATAGCGCAGGGCAACCAGCTTTTCAAGATCGAGGAGAGCGGTCTTATTCCCGCTGTACTGGACAAGGACCTTGCCGTCTTGTTCCTCCCAGCTCAGCACCGAGTCCCCGGGAAGGGGAAGCTGGCCGAGGAGCAGGCTCGAGAGATCCGCCAGGGAAGCGCCGCCCAGGTTCTGCTTCAGGTTTTCGTTGTCCGCCTTCCCGTAGTAGGACTGTCGCCTCATCGGGAAATAGACCTCCCCGGAATCTCCGCTCACGATGGCGGTGGCCACCCTGAAAAAAAGAAGGGAGAGGTCGATCCGCATCCGATCCGGCCTCTCGAACCACATCTGGAAGTCCCCGCTCTGCCCTTTGCCTTTCTGGGTGAACGACACCTCCCCCTTGGCGGCTAAGGTGCTCAGACCCTCTCGGGCCTTGCGGGCTTGTTCCAGAAGCGCCAGGGGCTCCCCCTTTCCCCCGGTCAACTTCACCGTCTTCCTCAGCGCACATCCTGCGAACAGGATTAACGGGAGGAGCGCCAGAACCCGACCAACCCTCACGGCTCCCCGTGAAGCTTTTTCTTCAGGCTTTCGTTTTTGGGGTCCAGCTCAAGGGCACGCTGCCACTGGGCCCGGGCCTCCCGAGCCTTTCCCCGAGCCTGGTAGATATCTCCCAGGTGATCGAGCAATACCGGATCGTCCTTGACGATGCGGCAGGCTTTTTCCTGCTCGCGCTCAGCCTCATCGTAGCGACCCAGCTTGAAATAAGCCCAGGCGATGCTGTCGATGAAATACCCGTTTTCGGGCTCGAGCCGTAATGCTTTCTGGACGAGTTCCACTGACTCGTCCAGGTGTATGCCTTTGTCCGCGTAAAGGTAGCCGATGTAGTTATAGGCTGAGGCGTCCGTGGAATCGAGTGCGATAACGTTCCGGAACGACGACACCGAGGAATCCACCTCTCCCAGCTTGTCGTAGGCGACCCCCATCCCGTAATAGGCCCGCGCATCCTTGGGGTTGAGCTTCAAGGCCTGCTGGTAGGCTGCAAGGGCGCGGGCGTGGGAGTCCATCTCGGCATAAGCATAGCCTAAAAGGTAATCCAACCCGCCGGTGGTCTGGGGCACGGCCCCCAGCGACTTCTTGAAGGATTGGATGGCTTTCTTTTCGTCCCCGGCCCGTAGCCAGAGGACGCCGGAATAAACCCAGGCGCTGGCCAGCTTCGGTTCGATCCGTGCGGCTGTCTGCATCTCGGCTAAGGCCAGGGGGTAAATCTTCTGGTCATAGGCGATCCGGCCAAGATAATAATGCGCCGTGGCATCCTGGGGGTGCTTTTCAACGACCCTCCGGAAGGCTGCCCGGGCCCCCTCGTAGCGCTTGGCGTTGTACAGCAGGAGGCCCTGGGAGATCCTCGCTCCATAGTCTGTGGAATCCTGCGCTAGGACCTCGGCGCACATCTCCAGGGCCTTTTCGCGTTCCCCGGAGTTCTGATAGGCGTTCAGGAGGCGGCGCTTGAGTGCCAAGTTTGCGGGACGCATCGACAGCGCCGCCTCGTACTCTGCGGCCGCGCCCGCGAACTCGTGTTTGAGCTCATACACGAACCCCAGGCCAAGGTGTCCGTCCAGGGAGAGGGTGTCCTCGATGAGCATCCCGGCATAGACTTCCTCGGCCTTGTCCAGGGCCCCGGACTTCACGAGGAGTCCCCCCATCCGGCTGCGGATGTCCTGGGCCTCGGGCCTGAGGGCGAGGATCCGGTTGAGCTTCTCGGCCGCCGTCCGGAAGTCCCCGCGGAGCTCGTAGAGGTTGGAGAGGGTATAGAGGATATCCCAGCGTTCCGGGGCCAGCCGGGCCGCCCGTTCATACTCCCCCATGGCCGCGGCCACTTGTTTTTGTGCCAGGCAGCTGTTCGCCAGTACGATTCGGGGCTCCACGGACAGGGAGTCCCTCCTCAACGCCTGCTGGGCAGCCTCCCCGGATTCCCGGAATTGGTTGTTATTGTAGAACGCCTCGGAAAGCGTCGTCCACACCTCCACGGCCTCAGGGTCGTAGCGCAGGGCCGCCTGGTACTCCCGGATCGCCTCTCGGGGCTTGCCCTGATCTTCGTAGTAGGCGCCGGAAGTGAAGTGGGCGTAGGCCTGCTCCTTGGAAGGGCCGGGCGTTGTGGCGCACCCGCCCCAGCCGAGGACCAAACATACGAAAACAGGCCATCCCCAACTGGGGAGCCTGTTCCTCTGCGCACTTTTCCATGGGAATCTCGAAGAGATCTGGCGAGTCATCCTCATCTTACATTTTGAACTTCCCGAAATCCTCCGGATTCATCTCTTTGATTTGAGTGCGAAGGTCCTCCGGGGAGGGTTCCTTGGGCTGAAAGCTCATCTCCTCGCCGGTCGGCATCGCCCCCTCCATCAGCAGGATGTCGCTTACGAAGATCGGGGCTTTGAACCTCAGGGCCAGGGCGATGGAGTCCGAGGGCCGGGCGTCCAAGGAGACCTGGGTTCCGTTCTGCTCGATGGTGATCAGGGCGTAGAAGGTGTTGGCGATGAGCTCGGTCACCGCGATCCGCGATACCTGTCCCTTCAGGGATTCGATGGTCTGCTTCAGGAGGTCATGGGTCATCGGCCGCTCCCGCTTGGTCCCCTGCATCTCCACCGCGATGGCCCAGGCCTCCGCCTCGCCGATCCAAATCGGCAGGATCCGGGGGCCTGAACTCTCCCGGAGGATCACGACCGGGGAGTGATTGACCGGGTCCATCAGCAGGGCGGCAACTCGGACCTCCTGCAAGTTCAACGTCTTGTCGTCTTTTTCCATCAGGAAGCGGTGAGGGCCTTAAGCGGTTCTAACCGTCGGCTGTCCGGCAGAGGTCAGAGGACGTAGGTCCTCCCCTCCTCGGCGAGCTTGACCAGGGGATGCTTGAGGGCCAGGACCTCTCTCCTTACCGTTTTTAAAAACTGGGCTTTGATGTGATAGACCAGGAATGGCACTTTGAGTCCGGACTTCTCCACCTCGCCGAGCAGGGTGTCGGCCGTGAGGTGCCCGGAGATGTCCGCCAGCTTTTGCAGGGTGTTGGGGAAGGAGCATTCGATCAACACGGCTTTGAGATTCTTGACCTTGCGGGCGATATCCCACACCCGGACCGTGGGGCCGGTATCCGAGGTGTTCAGAAGCGTCGCTTTGCCGTCGGAAACAAAATAAGCCGAGGTGGGCACGCTGTGGTCCACCCTCACGGCCCTCACCGTGTACTTGCCCACCCGGAAGGGGACCTCCTCCTGGATCGGGACGAACCGCATCGTCGGCTGCTCCGGCGTCGGGATCGCCGTGAAGTCCGGCCAGGTCATATTGTTGAAGAGGTTCGTCTTCACGGCCTCGATCACCACCGGCATGGAGAAAATCGGCAGGGCCTTACGGCCCGGGGATACCAGGGTGTCGGCCATCAGGAGCAGGCCCACGGTGTGGTCGATGTGGGCATGGGTCAGAAGGATGGCCTCGATCTTCTGTTGCTCCTGGAAGGTGAGCCCGTACCCGGTCGAACCGGAGTCGATCAGGAGCTTGCCGTCGATCATGAAGGTGGTCAGGCCGAATCCCTTGAGCATCGCCCCGTACGCCCCAACGATTTTCACTTTCATCGTCCGCCCTCTCCTTGCCTAATGAGCGTCATGAAGCCTTTTTTATCATCAGAGTCTATCTAAACACTATACCCGAAACCCCTTGTAAAGTCAAGGGCCTTCATGGATTCCGGGCTTCTTCATTCCTACCTCGGGGCCACGATCGGATCGGGCTTTGGGGACCCGGTCCGGGTAGTACCCGAAAAAGCCTTCCTCGATCGAGGAGGATTGACCCCGGCGATGCCTACGAACACCGAGCATTTCTTGTTTGCCCGCCGCTTCAAAACTTCCCAAACCATTCATTGATGCTGCTGGCTCCTCGAACCTTTCCTATGGTTTTACAAGTCTGAACCGTGCCGAGGCATTCTCCCATCGGTAGACCTCCTTGAAGGTCTGCTCCAGGGAGGGTTTTTCAGTGTAAGTCTGGGTGGCGGGATCGAAGTCATACTGCTTCAGGATCCCCTCTCTCACGATATCCTTAGGCCCGGTTTTCTTCTCTTCCGCATAAGTGATCGTGGCTTCCTCTTCGATCCCCGGTCGTCCCGACTTGGAGTTTCTCTCGTTCCGGCGCTCGTTCCCCAGGAAGGCCCGCTTGAAGTCCTTCCCCCTCCAGAGGAAGACCTCCCGGTAGTGGTTCTCCGAGTCCGGAGAGGTGTGCGCGGCCTTCACGACCAGAGCCAGTTTCTTGCTGTGGAACAGGTCCTCGGCTCCCAGCCATTCCACATACCCGGTCTGCACCTGACCCAGTATGCCCCAGGTCCCGCCCTTCTTCTTGAGCACGATCACCCAGCCCTGATCCGGCGTGAAGGAGAACCCCACGATCGCCTCCTCGTCCGCCAGGGAATCCACGTTGGCCAGAAGCACATGAGGGGTCTGGATGTTCCCCGCTTTGATCTCATAAAAACGGTCAGCGACCTCCTCCCCGATAGCCTTCTCCAGGACCGCTCGTTCATCCGGTCCCTTCACGTACCGCTCCAGCATCTTCTCCAGGCTCTCCGCCCGGGCTCCCGAGAGGAGAAGGAGGAGGAAGAAGCCGGACAAACCGATGATTCGGATGAGGCTTTTGGGGGTATCCATGATGATAATTATAACACATTTTACCCTCCCTGTCGCAACCTTTTAAAAACGAAGCAGCCCCCGTTTAAAACGGGGGCTGCTTCGAATGAGATTGGCCTATTCGATGTTGACGTTCATGGGCCTGCACTCGCAAATGCTCGTGGCCTGGATCGTATTGCCGTTCCGAGTGCCCATGACCGAGACCGTCATCCGCGTTTTCAGGTCGCTGAAAGCGGCGTGGCAGTTCCCCTGGACCATGATCCGTGTCTGGTTCGTGGCCTGGACGTTGACGTCCCCCGAGCTGGTGTGGAGGACCAGGGTGAGCCGCTGGTAATCGATGCTGGAGATGGTGCCTTTCGTTCCGCAGTCATCCGCCGACCCTCCTCCTGGACAACACATCCCTGCCATAGCCGGAAGGGCCATGACCGTCAGGGCCAGAAGACTCAACAATAGGGCTTTACGCAAAAAACTTCACCTCCTTGGAATCAGGATATTTGTTAATTATTATAGTATATTATTGCCAGAGAAGTCAAGACCCAATATAACCAAACAGGTTGGTTTAGAGGGTGAAAAAGAAGGCCGCCTCCCAAGCGGTTTTTCCCTTAACTCAGGGATTCCGCCTTTTCAGCGCACCTACACCTCTATCCCCTCCCCCTTCCGGATCTCCTCCAATAGGGCCTCGACCATCTCTTCCTCCTTCACCCTCCGCACCATCTGGCCCTTGCGGTAGATCAGGCCGATTCCTTTGCCCCCCGCGATCCCGTAATCCGCCTCCTGGGCCTCGCCGGGACCGTTCACCACGCACCCCATCACCGAGATCCGGATCGGCCTCCCGACCTTGGCGATCCGCTTCTCCACTTCCAGGGCGGTCTTGATCAGGTCTATTTCCACCCGCCCGCAGGTGGGGCAGGAGACCACGGTCGGCCCGTGCTCCCTGAGGCCCAGGGACTTCAGGATCTCGAACCCCACCCGCACCTCTTCCCTGGATTCATCCGAGAGTGAGATGCGGACGGTGTCCCCGACGCCTTCCGAAAGCAGCACGCCCAGGGCCACCGCGGACTTGATGGTCCCCGAAAAAGCCGTCCCGGCCTCGGTGACCCCCAGGTGCAGGGGATAATCCACCGCTTTCGCCAGGGCGCGGTAGGCCGTGATCGTGGTCGGCGCGTCGGAGGCCTTGACCGAGAGGACGATGTCGTGGAAATCCAGATCCTCCAGGATGCGGGCGTGCCGGAGCGCACTTTCCACGATCGCTTCGGCCGTGGGATGTCCGTGCTTTTTCAGGAGGTCCTTTTCCAGGGAGCCCACGTTCACCCCGATGCGCATGGGAACCCCTCTCTCCCTGGCCGCCTTAACCACGGTCTCGATCTGGGCGCGGTTTCCGATGTTTCCGGGATTGATGCGCAGCTTGTCCACCCCGGCCTCCAGGGCCTCCAGCGCCAGGCGGTGATCGAAATGGATGTCTGCCACAAGGGGGATGGAGGTGTTCCGTTTGATCTCCCGGAGCGCGTCCGCAGCCCGCTGGTCCGGGACCGCCACCCGCACGATCTCGCATCCCGCCTCTTCCAGGGCCTGGATGGCCTCGATCGTGGCCTTGGCGTCCCGGGTATCCGTCTTGGTCATGGACTGCACCGTGATCGGCTCCCCTCCCCCGATGGCTATCTTGCCGATGCGCACCCTGCGCGATGGTCTTCTCAAGGCTTTACCCCACTCCTGCAACCAACGAGGGGTCCTTCCTGTCCCGCTTTTGCTCATACATGAGCTTGTCTGCCTTAGCCAGTAATTCGTCAATCGAACAGGGGTGTTCGGGATCGTAGCGGGTGATCCCCACGCTCATGGAAAGGGTGAAGCTGCAATGGCCCTTCCCCTGATGGCCCTTGATGTTCCCTTGCAAGCGGGTGTTTATAGCCTCGATATCAGCATCCTCGGTTTCCACCGTCAGGATCGCAAATTCATCTCCCCCGATTCGGGCCACGATATCCGATTCTCGAAACGTGTTCTTGAGGATATCTGCGGCTTCGACCAAGGCAATATCCCCTTTCTGGTGTCCGAAGGTATCATTAATCCATTTCATATGATCCAAGTCGACGAAGACCAGAAAGTCTCTCCGCATGAGCCGATTAGCGAGTTTCAATTGTTGCTGGGCCAGGGTGACGAATCCTCGACGGTTGTAAAGGCCGGTCAGTTCGTCAACCAGGGAAAGGGCGCGCAGGTCCTCCTCCAACCGTTTGGTCTCGGTGATATCGCGTTGAATGGCTAGGAAACCGATGATCTCTCCCTCCTCATTCAAGATCGGATTGGCTGAGCTGTAAGCGCATAAGAGGCGGCCATCCTTGGTTTTGTTAATGATTTCTCCGCTCATCACCTTCTTGGCAAGGATCGTGCCCCAGAATTGCTGGTAAACCTCCGGAGGAAGCGTCTCTGACTTCAAGATCCGGGGGGTTTTCCCCAACACCTCTTCCCGGCTGAACCCATATATTTTTTCGAAGGCAGGATTGACATAAATAAGGGTGCCCTCGCGGTCCGTTAAAAAGATGGCCTCGCCCGACCGCTCAATTCCAAGTTTGAATCGTAATAAATCCGCCTCCAATCGCTTGCGCTCAGCGATGTCGGCTCTCAGGTCCTTCCACCTGCGCAGGGAGAAGACGCCGAAACCAACCGCCAGGACGACGAACACGATCGCCCATTCATCGATTCGCGTTCTCAGCCAGGGCCCGTGCTCCCGAGCCCAGCCTTCCAACGTCGGGTTGATAGGCAATGCGGCTGCAAAGACGAACACCGTCACCGCGAGAACAGCGAGGATGAGTAGGTCGTAAAATGCCCGGGGCCTTTTGCGATGGTCTCTGATGGCGTTGGGTTTCTTGGGGGTTATCTTTCTTCTCCCTCTAAGAACGCAGTGATCGGTGTTGTCCTCGGCATCCACCCTGCCCCGGGGGTCAATCCTTACGCTATAACTATAACAAATCTCTTGGTTTAAAGCAAGGCTTCTTGATATAAAGAACGAAAGCGGAACCCCAAGGGTTCCGCTTCATGGCGGGGTCGACGGGATTTGAACCCGCGAGCTCTGGCTTGACAGGCCAGCGTTCTAAACCAGGCTGAACTACGACCCCGTTTCTAAGAGAGAAACCCGGCCGTCGCTCCGCTACTTCCTCGCCCGCTCCCCGGTGGAGGCGATCCTCTCCCACTCCAGCAGGAGCGGGCTGGCCACGAACCAGGAGGAATAGGTCCCCAGGAAGAGGCCGATGGTAAGGGCCAGGGCGAAGTTCCGAGTAACCTCTCCGCCCAGGAGGAGGATGGATAGTACGGCGACGAGGGTCCCCCCGCCGGTGAGGATCGTCCGCGAGAGCACCCCATTCACGCTCAGGTTGATCACCTTGAACAAGCCCTCCCGGCGCTTCGTTCGCATGTTCTCCCGGATCCGGTCGAAGACCACTACGGTGTCCGAGAGAGAATATCCCGCGATGGTCAGGAACGCGGTCACGATCAGGAGCGTGATCTCCAGACGGAGGATGAACACGATCCCGAGGAGCACGAAGACATCGTGCATCGTGGCGATCAGGGCCGCGATCCCGAAGTCCGGGGTCCGGAACCGGATCCAGATGTACAGGGCGATCGCGATCAGCGCCCAGAAGATCGCCCAGACCGCCTTGTGCTGCAGGTCCGCTCCTACGGTCGGCCCCACGTCCTGGGTGGCCTGCTTCTGAAAGGGAATCTCCGGGAAGGTCTTGCCCAAAATGCCCAGGACCTCGTCCGAGATCTTCCCCCCTGTGGCTTCCACCTTCTTCATCCGGATGAGGAGCATGTACTTTCCCCCGCCCGAGACCTGCTGGATCTCACTTTCTCCGAAACCCGCGGTGCGGATGGCCGACCGGATTTTTCCGATGTCCTCCGGATTGAGGTGCCGTTCGTAGCTCGCCTGCACCATGGTTCCGCCGGTGAATTCGATCCCCAGGTTCGCCCGTCCGGTGAGGACCTGGACGAAAGCGAAGATCCCCAGGAGGACCAGGATTCCGGAAAAGATATAGGCGTACTTGCGTTTGCCGGCGAAGTCGATCTTGGTTTCTTTGATGATTTCAAACATTAAAAGGGTCTCCAGGCTATATCGAAAGCGTGCGGTATTGTTTTCGGGTGTCGAAGATGACCTTGGTGATGACCAGGGCCGTGAACAAGCTGATCGCCACGCCCAGGCCCAGGGTCACGGCGAACCCCCGGATCGGCCCGGACCCGAACCAGAACAGGACCATCGAGGTGATCAGCGTCGTCACGTGGGAGTCGATGATCGAGGCCAGGGCCCGGTTGTACCCGGCGTCGATCGCCGTGCGCACGGTCTTCCCGGCCCGCATCTCCTCCCGGATGCGCTCGAAGACCAGCACGTTGGAGTCCACCGACATCCCAATACTCAGGATGATCCCGGCGATCCCCGGCATGGTCAGGGTCGCGTGCAGCCCGGCCATGAAGGCCATCAGGAACAGGAGGTTGAAGACCAGGCCGACGTCCGCGATGAGCCCCGAGATCCGGTAATAGATTGCCATGAGCAGGGCCACCAGCAGGAATCCCACGATGGCCGAGACCTTGCCCTTCTGGATGGAGTCCGCGCCCAGGGTCTGGCTCACGATCTCGGAGTGCACGATCGCGATCTTGGCCGGCAGGGCCCCGGCCTTGAGGATCACGGCCAGGTCTTTGGCCTCGTCCGAGCTTCCGGACCCGAGCTCGATCTGCCCCCGCCCATCCGGGATCCGCGAGCGGATCACCGGCGCCGACTGCACGATGGAGTCCAGCACGATGGCCAGCTGGCGGTTGATGTTCGCCGCGGTTACGACCGAGAATTTGGCCGCCTCCTTGCGGGCGAGCACGAAGTCCACCCTCGGCTCGGCGGGATTGTTCTCGGTCCCGATGCCCATCCGGGCTTCCACCAGGGACGCCCCGGTGACCTCGGGGTCGCGCTTGAGCAGAAAGAGGGGTTTGGCCCCGGGGATCATATCCCGCTCTTCCGGTCGGCCCCAGAGGAACTCCATATCCGGCGGGATGGCGGACTGGACCACGCTGTCCCTCAGCATGAGATTCACGGTGTCGATGCTCTCCCGCATCACTGTGATCTGTCGTCCGTCGTAGGTGGCGTGGGCTGTGAACAGGTGCGAGGACTCCACCGCCAGGGAATCCGAGACCCCGCTGGCTTTGGCCAATGCCCCGTCGATCCGGGTTAACACGTCCTGGACCGTCTTGGACTCCTGGACCAGCTTCCATTCCATGAGTCCGGTCTTCCCGATGATCTCCCGGGCCCGCTCCGCGTTCACCATCCCCGGGAGCTGCACCGAGATCCAGCTCGGCCCCTCCGGGTTGATCAGGGGCTCGCTCACCCCAAACTGGTCCACCCGGTTGCGGATGATGGTCAGGGCCTTGTCCCGGGCCTCTGAGATGTCCTTGGTTTTAAGCTCGCTCGGCTTCACGCCCAAGGTCTTGGCCAGGCTGGCCTCGTCCACGGCCAGGACCAGCCGGATTCCCCCCTGCAGGTCCAGGCCCAGGTGCAGGGCTTTCTTCTGCAGGCTCCGGAACCACTCCTCCTTGTAACCGTACCTGGCCAGAGAGTCTGCGTTCCCTCCCCGCACCGCCGGGGGCAGGGTCAGGAATTGGAAGGAGGGAAGGAGGCTCCAGATTGCGATCACCATCACAATCAGGATGAAGACGATCAACCAGGTGTTCAGATTGCGCATAAAAATGCTCCCTTATCGTAAAATCAAATCGGAAATCCTAAATCCCAAACTCTCTTTGATCCCTTTTCTGGGGGGCTTGGGAGTTTAGGATTTAGGATGGGTCTTTGGGCTCAATCGAAGTGCCGCGTCGAGAGGATATACTCGATGGGGTTCACGGTCTGGCCGGCCACCTTGACCTCGTAGTGCAGGTGCGGCCCGGTCGTCTTTCCGGTCGCGCCCACCAGGGCGATGACCTGTCCCCGGCGCACCTTGTCCCCCGCGTTCACCTCGATGAACGAACAGTGGGCGTAGCGGGTCTCGTATCCGTAGCCGTGGTCGATCTCCACGCACAGCCCGTATCC
The DNA here is from genome assembly GCA_964353855.1 of uncultured bacterium. Classification (GTDB taxonomy): domain Bacteria; phylum Edwardsbacteria; class CAYGWX01; order CAYGWX01; family CAYGWX01; genus CAYGWX01. The sequence continues at coordinate 27,390 of CAYGWX010000018.1, forward strand.
CGACTTGCCTCCCGCAAAGGTCACCTCGCCGTCCGCCGCCGCCGCGATCGGGGTTCCGGGCTGGGCGATGATGTCGATTCCCTTATGGAATTCGCTGCCCCCGAACACCGGGTCCCGTCGCCAGCCGTAGTCCGAGAGGACCCACCCCCCCACCGGCTGGATGGATGGGATATGGGCCAGAACCTCCTTGCGTTTCTCCAGCACCGCGGCCACCTCGGCGATCGAGGACTTTTCAAAGGCCACCTCCCGCAGGAGCGCATCCGCGTCCAGGCTGGCCTTCATCATCGGCTTGGCCGCGTCGGTCTTGAACCCGGTCAGCTCATCGGGTTGGGTCCCTCCCCCCACTCCGGCCTTTCTTTGCGACCCGTCCACCGGGGACAGGTCCGCCAGGACCCTGACCTTGCTCTCGAACTCCGCGAGCCGGTCAAGTTCTCCTCTCAGGGTGTATACTACGGTTTCGGTCGCGGCCGCCCGGGCCTTGAGCACGGCGTTTTCGGCCTTGAGCGTGGCCAGGACTGTCTGGTCCACCATCTTGCCGAAGTATCCCCCGGCGAAGGAGAACAGGCCCAGGACGCCCAGCCCGATGGCGGCCAAAATAACTGCCGCAACCCCTTGCGAAACCCTGAGGGTATGGGTTTCCTGCCCGGCATGGGGGATGAAGACGATGGTGAAATATTTTTTAAACATAGCTTGGCCTTTCCGGAGGGTCGGGGAACATGTTTCCCCTGCCTCAGGTCAGCATAATCTTATACCACAAATCGCCCTCCAAAGTCAACCCCCTTTTTTCACTCCCCTCTCCTGAGCTTCAGGTTAGGAGCTGGTGGAGGGGTCGTCATTCCGGCCTGTCCGGATGCCGTTTATCGGGGGCTTGACCCGGAATCCAGCGTCTTCGTTTTGCCGTTCAATTCGAAATCCGCAATCCGAAATGCAGTTGCTGTTTCACTCCTGCTCCCTTGCTCCCCGGCTCCCAAGCCGTCTTTTTATCCTCTCCCCCTCCCTAATATTCGCAGAGGTTTAGTGTTTTGTCAAATGCACGTAACGGGGTTACGTGGAACAAGGGGTTTATAAGGGATTGCTTTTTCGGGGGTTTAAGAAAAATCGTATCTTCGTAAGTCTTTTTTTCGTTCCCAATCCCTAACCCCTGATCCCTGACCCCTGCCGTACTCGGGCGGTTTTGCTGTAATGAATTGAAGGCTCACGCTTTACCGAGGCTTCGAGTCATTACACGAAACCCAGCCCGATCATATTGACAATTTTTTGTGTTGGCGGTATAATTGAGATACCTTTTTTCGTCCTTTCCGCAAGGAGGTTGACGATGAAGCTCCGAAGGTCCCTCATGCTCATTGTTGTTCTGGGCTTTCCTCTCTATCTGGCGCCCAGCGGTTCCTATGCCTCTCCTCCAAGTCGGATCCTCAAGGTGGATGCCCAGGCTCCCAAGGCTCTGGAGACCCTCCATGATCTCGGCCTGCGTCTTTTCGTCCAGACGGGCCGTTTCTTTCTGGTTGAGGATTCCCCCGGAGCCCGGGCCTCTCTCGCTTCTATGGGCCTTTTAGTAACTCCCCTGACCCTCGCCTCACGCCTTCCGATCTATCTGGTTTACCTTCCCGATGCCGACGTCGGGGCAGAAGTAAAGTCTTTCGCCTCAGTGCTCTGGATAGAAGATGGATTGATGGCGGCTCAGATGGATGATAGGGCTGCCCTCAAGGCCTCGGGCCTTCGGTGTGAACTGTTTAGGCTTCCGGATGACCCTCATCCGGTCTATCTCCCTTCGATCAGGTCCTATCCAATGTCCGTGGTGCCGGACACTTTCATCCAGCGCCTGGTGAATAAGGTCAACCAGGACTCCATCCGGTCCAAAATCCAGAGGCTCCAGGATTTTCGTACCCGCTACTCTTACACGGATAGCTGCCGAGCAGCAGAGCAATATGCGTTCGACTACTTCTCAGCCTTGGGTTTGGATTCCGTAGCCTTTGACCCTTACCAGTACCAGGGGAACACTTGGCGGAACGTCATCGGCACCCACCTCGGCCGGGTCAATCTCCGCAAGGTCGTCATCGTCTGCGGCCACATAGACGCGTTCACCTATGAGGGCCCGGACACCCTCGCCCCGGGGGCCTATGACAACGCCTCGGGCACGGTCATGGCCCTTGAGGCCGCACGCATCCTATCTCGGGAGAACTTGGATCTGACCGTCAAGTTCATCGCCTTCACCGGCGAGGAGCAGGGGATTATCGGGAGCCAGCACTATGCCCAGCTCATGCGTTCCCAGAACGCAGACATCCTGGGAGTGCTGAACTTCGACATGATCGGCTGGTCCGCAAGCGTCGGGGTAACCATTGGGAGTAATACGCCTTCGTTGCCTTTAGCTCAGTTTGAAGGTAAGATGGCCGTGATATACACCACCTTATCATATCGAATTGACCTCAATTTGAGTGGCAGCGATCATACCTCCTTCCATGCCTTCGGTTATCCTGCAACCATGGGCTTTGGCGGTAGCAGTCCCTTTTACCATACGATCGGCGATACCCTGGGCAACCTCTCCATGCCCTTGGCCGCGGAGGTCGCTAAGATGGGTCTTGCTTCGCTTGCGTCCTTAGCCATCGCTCCTTCACCGCCGGATGATTTTGTTCTGCGGGATGCTGGGACAGGGGGCGTTCTGGAAACCGCCTGGATCCTTAATCTCGAGCCGGACCTGGCGGGCTACAAGTTGTTTTGGGGTACAGCATCCCGGATCTACACCGATTCCGTGACCCTGGGGCGGGTGACCTCATACCGGATTACTGGTCTCCAGAACGGCACTCGCTATTACGCCACGATCTCGGCCTTCGACTCCGTGGGGCACGAGGGCGGCCGGGCCCTGGAGCAGAGCGCGGTCTCCGGGGCCATTCCCATGGCCCCCTCCGGCCTGGCGGCCTTCCCGTTTTATTTCGGGATGCGCCTCACCTGGCAGCGGAACACCGAGCGCGACCTCGCGGGGTATAACCTCTATCGCTCCACAACCCCGGGAGGAAACTTCCAGAGGTTGAACACGGCCTTGCTTCCCGACTCCGCCTACCGCGATTCCTCGTTACTTTCAGATACCATGTACTACTATGTCGTCACCGCCGTGGACACTTCGCGAAACGAAAGCCCTTACTCTCCTGAGGTGCGGGGAAGGCCCATCACCTTGGATCATGGCATCCTCTTGGTGGACGAGACCCGCAACGGGACAGGGCAAAGGGGCAGTCCCACCGATGCCCAGCAGGACGCCTTCTATCACTTCATGCTTCAGGGGGCCCGGTACACGGACTGGGACGCGACCCAGCAGGGCGTTCCCCTGGCTGCAGACGTGGGCCCCTACTCCACGATCGTCTGGCATGCTGATGATTACCAAGAGCAGTTGGTCTATCCTGCGGTCTCGGGCCTTGCCAACTACCTCTCAAATGGGGGGAAGCTCTGGATGGTAGGTTGGAAGCCGATCTACGGGTTGATGAACCGACTGGGAAACTATCCCTACACCTTCGCTTCCGGGCAGTTTCCCTACGACCATCTGCACCTTTCCCGCAGCACCGAGTCCCAGATCCAGGACTTCATCGGGGCGACGGGACAGGGAGGCTATCCCAGCCTCTCGGTGGACTCTCTGAAGGTGTTTGCCTCCTGGCAAGGCAAGTTGCCCTATATCGATGCCATCTTTCCCCGGGACGCTGATACGGTCTTCACCTTTGTTTCAGCTTCTGGGGATACAAACTTTCAAGGGAAACCGGTAGGCGTGCGTTGGTTGAGGGATCCTGGACGGGTGGTCTTCTTCGGGTTTCCGTTCTACTTCATGAAGGATCAGGAGGCCCGCCAGGTGGCCATCAAGGTGCTCCAGGACCTGGGGGAGCCGGTGGGCGTGGAGGCAGGTTCTCCCGCAGTTCCTCTTACGACGACTCTCCTTCCGGTGCATCCGAACCCATTCCAAGGGAGTGTACGTGTCGAGTATTCTCTGGCCGCCAAGGGGAGAGTCAACCTCTCCATCTACAACGTGGCCGGGCAGATGGTTCGGGAGCTGGTGAACGGGGCTCAGGCTCCGGGAAGATATTCTGTTTCCTGGAATGGCCGCGACCAGAGGGCTCGCCATCTTTCCAGCGGGATTTACCTGTATCGGCTGGAGGTGGGGGAGAAAAGCTGGGTGAGGAAAGGGTTGCTTCTCCGGTAAGCACTATATGGGGGAATGTGGCAAACCGGTATTTGATAAGATGTTGACGAGGTTTTTTGTGGTATAATTTAGCTTTAAGAATGTCTTCAGCACCTCCACTTTTTCCGGTCTTGAATCCGGCTCGGAAATAAAGCACGAAAGGAGGGAAACCATGAAGTGCAACACGGTCATCCCCGAACCCACAAACCTGTTCTTCTTCAGTCTCTTCATCGTCCTGCTCTTTTCATTCACCGCCAACAGCCAGCCCAACCTTCAGGATCTCAAATCCCCCTTCTGGCAAAGCTCGCGAGGGAATGAAGCGGGCTATCCCTGCTTGATGGACGACGAGACATCCTTCCAAAAGGAAGCCCTCCGATCCCTAAGTTATGCCCGCCCAACTTTGCCGGACACCGGGCAGGTTGACTTCCGGGACTACGACATAACGATCCGGCTTTATCCCAATCGACACTTCCTGGAGGGGGATGTCCAGGTCATCTTTCGGAGCAAGGTAGCCCAGCTGAGCCTGGTGGATTTCTGGTTATACAACGATACTCTGCAGATCAAGAGGGTGACCAACGGAATGGACACCTTGAATTACAGCTATACGGACAGCCTGCAGATGCTCCGGGTCTGGCTCCGCGATACGCTTGGTTTGGGCCAGGAAGATACTTTGCGGATCGTCTACAGCGGTTATATCACTCCGGACCTGTCGCGAAGAATGGGCTATATGTGCCAGCTGGATTCGACCATAAGCTTTTCCCTTTCTCCGCAAATCTGGTATCCGGCGCCGTACAGCCGGGGGGTTTCCTACCGTGTGCTTTTGTGGGCCACAGGGAGGGTGAGGATGACGGTGCCGCGGACCTGGCGGGCGGTGAGTACCGGAGGCCTGCTGGATTCCCTGGTCACGGACAGCAGTCAGACTTATACCTGGGGTACGAACAGCCCGGTCGGCAGATTTTACTATGCCGCGGGGCCGTATTTGATGCACACCCGTCTTTTTGCCGGGGTCACGCTGCGCTACTACGACATTGACACCACCGGTGCGGATGCCCAACTGGCCATCGCACGGAGGGCCTTGGATTGCTATTCCCGGGCCTTCTGCCCTTTCCAGTTTGAGAAGCTGGCTTTTGCAGATCCCCAACAGGGGCCGTATTTCGGGGGGAGCGTTTATTCCCTCAACATCATGGGCCTTCCGTGCATTGTGACTGGGATCGTCCATGAGACCTCCCACCAGTGGTGGGGGTTTCTCTTGAGGCATAGAACTTGGGAGGAAACCTGGCTCTCGGAGGGTTTCGCCACCTACTCGGAAGCCCTGTACCTCGAGGATACCCTGGGTCGGGCCTCGCGGGATGCCCGCCTCGATACCTTAGCCAATGGCTATCTTCAACGGGTTCCCCCGGATTCGGACAAGCCCATTATCCCGAGGTTTTACAACGAGCCGTACGCTACGTATGTCATCTACTGGAAGGGCGCCTGGGTGTTGCACATGTTGCGGGGAGTGGTGGGGGACTCCACGTTCTTCAACATCATGAGGACCTACGCCACAACCTACAAGGATTCCAGCACCACGGTGGCGATGTATCGCAACGTGGCCGAACAGGTCAGCGGTAGGAACTTAGGCTGGTTTTTCGACGAATGGCTCTACCACACCGGGGCCCCGAGATACACCTACGCCTGGCAGAGCCGCCAAATAGGAGTAGATACCTTCCAGCTCACGCTCTGGGTCAACCAGCTGGACTCCCTGTTCACCATGCCCATCCAAACCTCCATCTTCACCCCCGGAGGACGGCAGGACCAGTGGCCCTTAGTTCAAAACCGTTCAGACACGTTCCAGTTTCTACTCTCACAAAACCCTGATTCCGTGGTCCTGGACAAGGACGACTGGCTCCTGGACCGTGGGATTACGAGGGTGGGCGTGGAGGCCGGCACTTCCCCTGTCCCAGGGTCGACGATGCTCTATCCCTTGCGCCCGAACCCGTTTAGGGGAGGGACGCGCGTCGAGTACGCTTTATCCAAGGGAGGAAAGGTCATTCTCTCCGTCTACAACGTTTCCGGCCAGATGGTCCGGGAGTTGGTGAGCGGGGCACAGGCCCCGGGGAGATATTCCGTTTCCTGGGACGGCCGCGACCAGGGGGCTCACCCTCTTCCGAGTGGGGTCTACCTCTATCGGTTGCAGGTCTCGGACCGATCCTGGGTCAGGAAGGCTGTGCTCCTTCGTTGATTTTAAAAAGGGGAAAGTAAAGAGGAAGAACATGAAAAAGGGGATAGTTGTATTCACGCTGGCTTTTGTGGTTGGTGCTGTTTTGCTGGCCTCCCAGCCTGCGGGTGCGTCGCCCCTTAGGATCCTCAAGGTGAATGCTCAGGCCCCCAAGACCTTGGAGACCCTCCATGACCTTGGCCTGCGGCTCTACGGGCGAACCGAGCATTTCTACTTGGTCGAGGACTCCCCCGGAGCCCAGGCTTCCCTGAGTGCCCGAGGCCTCACAGTCACCCCCCTCCATCTCTCCTCTAACCTGCCTCTTTATCTTGTCTTCCTTCCCCGAGAGGACATCCTTAGCATCATAGCCCCGCCTATGTCGCTGCTTTATACGGATGGCCAGGTGGCCCTGGTCCAAATGGACGAAGCGAAGGCCTTTAGGGTTTCTAAAAAAGGAGTGGAGCTGGTGCTTCTTCCCGATGACCCTCATCCGGTCTATCTCACTCCGGTCAGGAGTTTTCCCAGTCCGACCGTTCCCGACACCTTCATTCAGCGCTTGGTCAACAAGGTAAACCCGGACTCTATTCGGGTAAAGATCCAGAGGCTCCAGGACTTTCGCACCCGTTACTCCTATACGGATAGTTGTCGCGCCGCGGAGCAGTATGTTTTCAACTACCTCTCTGCTTTGGGCCTGGATTCCGTGGTCTTCGATCCTTATCCGTATGGGGGCTATACCTGGCGGAATGTGATCGGCACCCGCTTGGGTCGGACCAATCCCCGAAAAGTGGTCATCATCTGTGGGCACATGGATGCCACATCAGAGAATCCCGACAGTTTTGCCCCCGGAGCCGAGGACAACGCCTCGGGCACGATCATGGCGATGGAGGCCGCACGCATACTGGCCCGAGAGACCCCGGATATTACAGTGAAGTTCATCGTCTTCACCGGTGAGGAGCAGGGTTTGATCGGGAGCCAGCATTACGCCCAGCTCATGCGCGGCCAGAACGTGGACATCCTCGGGGTTTTGAACTTCGACATGATCGCCTGGCCCGGAGGTGCCTTCGGCGTGGATATTCATTCGAACCAGGCTTCTCTGCCTCTGGCCCAGTTTGAGGAACAGATGGCCGGGAGGTACACCAGCCTGGCCTATCGGATCACGATCAGCAGCTACGGAAGCGACCAGGTTTCATTCCATGCCCAGGGGTATTATGGAACCGGCGGGGCAGAATACGGGAATTTCTATCCCTATTACCATACCATCGGCGACACCCTGGGCAACCTCTCCATGCCCTTGGCTGCGGAAGTGGCCAGGATGGGCGTTGCTGCCCTGGCCACTCTGGCGACCTGTCCGGCGCTTCCGGATGATTTTGTTCTGCGGGATGTAGGAATTGGAGGTAGCCTGGAGGCAGCCTGGGTTCTTAACCTCGAGCCGGACCTGGCGGGCTACAAGTTGTTTTGGGGAACAGCATCCCGGATCTACACCGATTCACTGATCCTGGGCCGGGTGCCCTCCTATCGGATCCCCGGTCTCCAGAACGGTACCCGTTATTACGCAACGGTTGTGGCCTTCGACTCCTCCGGCCATGAAGGCGGGTGGGCTCTTGAGCAGAGCGCCATTCCCGGAATCATTCCAGCTACCCCCTCCGGCCTTGCGGCCATGCCGTTCTATTTCGGGATGCGCCTCACCTGGCAGCGGAACACCGAACGCGACCTGGCGGGCTACAACCTTTACCGCTCCACCACGCCTGGAGGAAACTACACCAAGTTGAACTCCTTTCCTTTCCCAGACACCGCCTACCGCGATTCCTCCCTGCTCTCCGACACGATGTACTACTATGTCGTGACCGCCGTGGACACTTCGCGGAACGAAAGCCCCTACTCCGTGGAAGTGCGGAGCAAACCGATCACCCTGGATCACGGCATCCTCCTTGTGGACGAGACCCGCAATGGGACAGGTCAACGAGGCAGTCCTAACGACACCCAGCAGGACGCCTTTTATCACTTCGTGCTTCAGGGGGCCCGGTACACGGACTGGGACGCGACCCAGCAGGGCGTTCCCCTGGCTGCAGACGTGGGCCCCTACTCCACGATCGTCTGGCATGCTGATGACTACCAGGAGCAGTTAGTCTACCCTGCGATCCCGGGCCTGGCGAACTATCTTTCCTATGGCGGCAGGCTCTGGATGGTGGGTTGGAAGCCCATTTTCGGCCTGATGAACCGACTGGGAAACTATCCCTACACCTTCGCTTCGGGTCAGTTTCCCTATGACTATCTTCATCTCTCCCGAAGCACTGAATCCCAGATCCAGGATTATATCGGAGCAAGTGGGCAGTCGAGCTATCCTAACCTCTCCGTGGACTCTCTGAAGGTGTTTGCCTCCTGGCAAGGCAAGTTGCCCTATATCGATGCCATCTTTCCCCGGGACGCTGATACGGTCTTCACCTTTGTTTCAGCTTCTGGGGATACAAACTTTCAAGGGAAACCGGTAGGCGTGCGTTGGTTGAGGGATCCTGGACGGGTGGTCTTCTTCGGGTTTCCGTTCTACTTCATGAAGGATCAGGAGGCCCGCCAGGTGGCCATCAAGGTGCTCCAGGACCTGGGCGAGCCGGTGGGCGTGGAAGCCGCCACACTCTCTCTCCCTCTTACGACGGCTCTCCTTCCGGTGCATCCGAACCCGTTCCGGGGGAGTGCGAGCATCGCGTATGCTTTGGCCGAGAAGGGGAAGGTGCGGCTTTCGGTCTACAACGTGGCCGGGCAGATGGTCCGGGACCTGGTGAACGCGGTTCAGGCTCCGGGGAGATACAGCGCCTCCTGGGATGGGCGGGACCGGTCAGGCCGCAAGCTTCCCAGCGGGGTTTTTCTCTATCGCTTGGAAGCCTCAGATAAATCCTGGGTCAGAAAGGCGATTCTCCTCCGGTAATAATAGAGAAATAAATGAAGAAAAGGCGGCCTTAAGAGGCTGTCCGATAATTATTTGATTTTCTTTGAGAGCGGAAGCATGGTAAAATA
>CAYGWX010000019.1:0-34521 GCA_964353855.1 uncultured bacterium
CTTTTGCAGAGGCTTGACGTCCCGGCGGCCCATCAGGCCCTGGAGACCATCTCGATGCACTCCTCAGGGCAAACGTCCAGACACAGCCCGCAACCGTAGCAGTTGTCCCGGAGGACCTCGAAGCGGTCCTGCTTCGCGACCCGGGCCCCGAAAAAGCATACGTCCGCGCACACCCGGCACTCCGAGCACCGGGCCATGTCCGTCCGTTCGATGAGACGGCCCTTGTCGCAGGCCTCGTCCTTGTTCAGGAAGTACCCGCAGCAGTCGTCGCAGCAGAAGCAGATCCCGTCGGTGGCTGTCCGCGCCTCGTTCCGGAAGGGGCGGGTCACGAGATGCTTGCTCTCGGCCTCCCGGAAGATCGCCTCAGCCCCGGAGGGAGGAAGCTCTTTTTTCCCCGACCCGCTTCCCAGGTCCCCTTCGATGAACATCAGGCAAACGTCCAGGCGCGAGCGATGGCATCCGCCCCGCCCTTCCCGGCACCCGCAGTTAGACACCCAGAACCGGGTGATGGATTTCGTCAGCTCCCTCGCTTCCCCCCTCGTGCAGACGTAGTGCATCGCCAGGCCTCGTTCGCTCATCTTCTCCTCGTCATAAAAACCCGTCCTTGACCGAGCTCAGGTGGTCCTGCTTTCAAGACAGAACTGCCGGAAAATCACCCTGGCACGGGAGGAATCCCGTGCCAGGTAATGGCTTTAATAAACTATTTAATCCGATCCAGAAGGCGTAACGCTTCCTTCTTAGCCGCTCCGGGCTTCCCGGCCTTGAAGAACCTCAGCAGATCGGCCTGCCCCAGCGTTTCCAGGGCTTTGGTCCGTTTCGCGGGGTCCCGGGGAAAGCGCTTTTTCACTTCAATCCGCATCGCCTCCAAAAGGTCGAGCAGGCCGTCGTACTCAGGCCCGTAGCGCTTCTCCAGGTCATCCCGGATCCGCTTGGCCAGAGCCGGATTTGCCCCTGCCGTGGACACGGCGATCGTCAGGCGCCCCCGGGCCACGACCGCCGGGACAAAGAAGGTGCATAGGTCGGGATCCTCCGCCGCGTGGACCCAGCCGGTCCGGATCTGGACCTCATCATGGACCATCACGTTCGTCCTGGGATCGTTGGTGGCGGCGTAGACCAGGGGATAGCCCATCAGGTCGCCGATGCGGTAACCCCGCTTGCGCAGGCGGATCTTCTTTTCCCGGGCCATCCGGGCCAGCCCCGGGGTCACCTCCGGACCGATCACCCGGACTTTAGCCCCGCAGGCCATCAATGTCATGACTTCGCGCTCGGCGGTCTCTCCCCCTCCGATGACGATGGCCGACCGTCGGCGGAGGTCAAGGAACACGGGATACAGGGGTAACTTCTGCTTAACAGGCATGGATCCTCATCACAAAGGGTCGTGGTTTAAAAAGGGCCCGGAACCCTATCAAGGGTACATCTTCTCCAGCAGACGCGGGAAGGGAATGGACTCGCGGATGTGGTCCAGGCGGCAGATCCAGCACACCGTGCGCTCCACGCCGATCCCGAATCCGGAATGGGGCACCGAGCCGTAACGCCTGAGGTCCAGGTACCACTGAAAGGCCTCCCGGGGCAGCTTCTCCTCCGCGATACGCTGCTCCAGGGCCGCCAGGTCGTCCTCGCGCTGGCCGCCCCCGACAATCTCGCCGTAGCCCTCCGGCGCCAGCATGTCCGCGCCCAGGACCACCTCGGGGCGCGCCGGGTCACGCTTCATGTAGAAGGCCTTCACCGCAGCCGGGAAGCGGTGCACGAAGAAGGGGGTTTCGAATTGATTGGCCAGGACCGTCTCGTCCCCTCCCCCGAAGTCCCCTCCCCACTGAAATTCAACGCCGTTCTTCCTGAGAATCTCGCAAGCTTCGTCATAGGAGATGCGGGGAAAGGGCTTCTTCACCTTCTCCAACAGGGACACATCCCGCTCCAGGTCCAAGAGCTCGCGCATCCGCCGGGAAAGGACCCTCTCCACCACATAGACCGTCAGGTCCTCGGACAGGTCCATCATGTCGTCCAGGTCGGCATAGGCCATCTCGGGCTCCATCATCCACATCTCGGTGACGTGCCGGCGGGTCTTGGACTTCTCGGCCCGGAAGCAGGGCCCGAAGCAGTAGACCTTGCCCAGGGCCGCGGCCGTGGCCTCGTTGTAAAGCTGGCCGGACTGGGTGAGGTAGGCCTTCTCCCCGAAGTAATCCGTCTGGAACAGGGTCGTCGTGCCCTCGCAGGCGTTGGGCGTGAAGATCGGCGCATCCAGGCAGGTGAACTCGCGCTCGGCCATGAAGTCCCGCATCGCCTGGATGATCTCGCTGCGGACGCGCAGGATCGCCGCCTGCCTTTTGGAACGGAGCCAGAGGTGCCGGTGCTCCATCAGGAAGGCCGTCCCGTGCTCCTTGGGCGTAATCGGATAGGGCCCGGCGACCTGGTAGACCTTGAGGCCTTTGATCGTGACCTCGTAGCCTCCCGGAGCCCGCTTGTCCTCCCGGACCACCCCCTGGATCTCCAGCGAGGACTCCTGGGTCAGCTTCTCCGCATCAGCGAAGACCTTCTCCGCCACCTCTCCCTGAATCACCGGACACTGCACGATCCCGGTCCCGTCCCGGACCAGGAGGAAGAGGATCTTGCCCGAGGAGCGGGTATTGTAGACCCAGCCCCGGATGAGGACCTCCTTACCCACCTGGCGGTCGAGGTGCTGGATCGCCGTAGCGTTGACTTTAGATTTCTCGCTCATAATATTCTAACAATGATACCAAACTTCTGGTCTTCTGTCAACCGACAGGACAGGGAACCAAGGCCCGGAGTTTAAACCTACCCCGGATAAAGGGCCAATTTCCACTTTTTTGCGTAACCAGGGCCGACAACGCTTAGTTAAGCACCAAAGGCAAAAAACCCTCCCCTGAAGGGGAGGGCCGAAAAAGCTCCGAAAACCGGGAGGGGTTTCCGAGGTATTCACGCCGTATTCACGGGGTATTCACGCGCTCCCCTCCCGATTTCCTGTTTTTTGAACCAAAGATTTTTGAAAAAAGTCGAAAGTGTGTCTTTTGACACACACTTTAAGAAACAGTTCACAATCCCGGCCAATGAAAGACCTATATTCTTACCCCGCCCGCCCACCCATAAGGAATAAATAAATAGATTATTTAGATACTTCAACCTCACCCCTTCCCCTCTCCTGAATCTTCAGGAGAGGGGGAATAAAAATTCAAAGGCGATCCTAAAATCGCCCTCTTATTCAGATTTCGGAATATAGGCTTCGGAATAACGACTATCGCAGCTTCACGATCCGTATAGGTTTAGCGTCCTGACCCTCAGGTTTCAAGAAGTAGACCCCCGCAGAGAGGCCGGAGCCGATCCGATCCCCCCTGTAAACGCCCACCTTCCGGCCAGAGATGTCGTAGAGGGAAAAGCGGTCGACCCCATGATCGGGGATCGAAGCAAAAGAGGTGAAGGGATTGGGAAATGCTCTTAAGAGGCCTCCATCGGACCTCTGATAGGAAGATGGCGATACCTCTACCCCCGAAGGGCTCTCCCATCGTTTATAATAGATTTCAAGGTTTCCATCCCTGCTATCCGACCAAACCACGTGAAGTCTCCCCGTATTGTCGGATGAAAGACAGGGAGTCCCTATTCTGCCTTGGGTTGCGTTAGTTATTTGTTGAGGAGTACACCATTGGGTATCCCTTTTGACTAGGTAGAACAGCTGACAGCGGGATAGGCCATCCGTAGAATCTACCCAGACTACATGGACGTGTTGAGAGTCGTCTACGACCATGCTCGCGGAGTCCGAAGATCCTGGGGTAAAAGTCAATCGTCGGTCACCAAGCCACCCCCCGGGCTCCTTCATTTTATAGTAGAGTTCTTTTGGGCCACCGTCACGCATATCAGCCCATATCATGTGAAGATTTACTGATGTGTCGCATACTATTTGGGGAAAGCTCGCCGTGCTCCCACTGGTCACCTGGAAAGTCTCCGACCAAAGCCCATTTTCTTTAACCCGGTAGAAAATGTTCCCGTTACTTAAAAAAACCACGTGGATCCTACCCAAGCGATCCAGAGCAAGGCAAGGAAGCCTTACGCTAATTGTGTCCCCGGTTAACTGCTCACTCGGCTGCCAGCCCGAAAGACGATCCCGCTTCTTGTAACGGCATTTGAGAGGTCCCCGGATGGTGTCGGGCTTCGCATAAATCACATGCAGGTTGCCGCCCGTATCCGCCCGCACCGTGGGGTCCATCCCCCCTTCAACACACTCAATCGGCCCCCATCCCCCCGAGGCCTTCTGGCGATACCAAAGCAGTGGAGCTTCCCCCATATAGAATTGCCACCATACTACGTGAAATACGCCAAAACGATCCACATCGACCGTGGGGTACATGTACCCAAAAACAGGGTCGTAGTCAGATATGACCGTATCGGGAGACCAGATTGTATCGCTACCCGCTTTGTAGAATACAAGCCAGTAGTAATCCCGTATCCCAGTCCAAGTCACCTGGACCCTCCCATTTGTATCCGCAGCCAGACACCAGCCGTGACCGGTAGTATAATCAGTACCGGGATCGAAGGTCAACCTGACATCCGGCCCCCAGTCGGCTTGAACGACGGCAGGGAAGAAGACGACCAATAGAACCCAGACTACAACCAAGCCCACCAACCACCTTCTCACGGCTTCTTCTTCTCCTTACCACCCACCCCCAGGCCCTTCAATATCTTCTGCGCCTCCTTGCCCTTCTGCAAAGCCTTCTCCATCTTTTTATTCTCCAAAATCGGCACCTCGATCCCCAGCGTCCCCAGACCCTTCTGCAGGAGCTTCCGCTCATCCTCCCAAGACTTCCATTTCTTCTCCAGGTCCTCCAGGTCCTTCGGAACCAGGGCCTCGGGCCTTAGCTCGATCGTCCCCTTGCCGATCCGGAGCTTGGTCTTGAAAGGCAGGAGAACTTCCGGTTCCTTCCGCTTCGGCCGCCTCACCCCCACCTTCCCCTCCAGGACCACCACCTTCGTCTCCTGGTCCTTGTCCACGCCCACCAGGAATTTCGTCCCGCGCACGGCCATCACCGCGGTCGGAGACTCGACCTCGTAGGTGGATTTCGAGGCAAGGGTCCCGACCCGGGAAAGGGCTTCACCCGAGACCAAGTCCAAGTGAACCCTCCGACTCCCGGAGTCCCTGGCGAGGTACAAGGAATCCAGCCTCACCTTCGTGTCCTCGTCCAGCTTGGCAAAAGTCGTGCTGTCAAAAGCCACCTCGGCCCTCGCCTTTGAACCGGTCTCCACCACATCCAGTTCGGAAAGCGTGGTCGTGTCCGTCCCGGCAAACATCCTGCCAAGGTGCGTCACGTTCACAGTCCCCTTCACGTAGGTCAGCCGGGCAAAAGCCGGAAGCCTTTTCACCTCTGGTGGTTTCCTGGCGCAGCCCGGGAACAGAAGTAGAGAGTATAGAGTGGCAAGTAGAGAGAAAAATACAAAACGGCGACTGTGGACTGTGGACCGTAGACCGTAGACTAAAGACAGGATACCGCTCATCTTCATCGCCTTAGCATCACTAGTTTGGATGATCGAAAGCCATCTATGCTAACAAAATAAATCCCGGCCCGGACGCGGGCGCCGCCCGAATCCCGGCCATCCCAGCGGGCTCCTCCGTTTCCGACCAGTTCGCAAACCCTCCTCCCGGAGATATCGTAAATCAGGCAGGACCTCTGCCCCGGCCAGTAAATCTCACAAGAGGACGACATCGGATTGGGATGAATCACGACCCTGTTTTTAACCACCGGCTTTGCGCCTGGCTCCTGCTCCACCCCAACTCCGCCGTAGTACTCCAGGATGATAAGCCCGGAGTCCCCGTCCGCCACATAGATATAATTCCCCGCAAGCCCCACCCCCATCGCATATCCCGGCGTATCATAAAAGCCCACCTCTTTTGGCCGGGCCGGGTCCCGGACATCCACCACCCGCAAGCCCTGACTGCCGCAGGCCACGTAGGCGAGGCTGTCCCTGACCGCCACCCCGTGCGGCTGGCCTGCTGTTCCCAGGCGCCCCACCTCCCGGGGATGGGACGGATCGCTCACATCCACCACCCTGAGACCCGCTGTGCTGTCCGCGAGATAAGCAACCGTCCCGCTGACTGCAACCCCGAAGACCCATTCTCCGGGACTGCTCCCCACCTCCCTGGGATCCGCAGGCTGGCTGACATCCACCACCCTGAGCCCTCCATCGTAGGCCGCGACATAGGCCAGGGAATCCAAGTAAGCTACGCCCACGAACCAGCCTGTGGTCGGGCTGTTACCCACGATCCGTGGAGAAGCGGGAACGGAGACATCAATCACCTGAAGCCCGCTCCCCCCATCCGAGACATAGGCGAAGCAACCAGAGCGGGCCACGCCCCGACCCATTCCCGAGAGGCCGCATTCCCCAACCTGGTAAAGATTGGCCGGGTCGCCGATTCCGATGACCCGGAAGTGCCCCCAGAGGGCCCCCTCGATCTCCGCCAGATAGGCCAGGGTATCAAACAAAGTGACCCCCGTAGTTACGTTCCCGGAAAAGTAGGAACCCACCTCCTGGGGGTTCCCGGGATCCCGGACATCGATCGCCCGGAGGCCTCCCCCGTTATCCGCCACAAAGGCATGCTCCTTGGTCGAGGCCACAGCCCGGGCGAAATCCGGAGTGTCCAGGGACCCGAGACGGCGGACGTTCAGGGAATCCGCCCGGCCAAAGCAGGTAGTAACCAGGATGCCGAGGAGCACCGCGAGGAACGCCCTTTGGGGTTTCACTTCCCCTCGATGAGGCTCACCACGGTCTTGTTCTCCTCGCTGCGGAAAGCGACCTTGCCCTCCCGGGCCAGCCAGCCCAGGCCCAGAAGGAACTGGGTCGAACCCAGGTCGCTGGCCTTGCGGAGCCTGGTGATGGGCATCTCGCCCTTCTCCGACAGTGTCTTCCAGATGACCCCGGACGTCTCTCCGATCTCCTCCATCATGCCCATCGTTTCTCCTTCCTAAAAGGACGATCCCGACCCAGGGGGGGTCGGGATCGCAAAGATTAACTTGTCTTACGCTTGGCCCCCAGCAGGGCGGAAAGTACGCGACCAGGTGCTCTAACTTCGCTCCATCTCGAAGGTCCCCTCGGTCCAGGCCAGCATCTGCTCCAAGGCCATCCAGTTGTTCCCCCGGCCCACGTTGGCCTCCTTGACCTCGCCCTTCTCGAACTTCAAAACCCCCTCCTCCTCCCCGGAATGGAGCAGGGCTTTCCCGTTCAACTCGTTCACAGTGAACAGCTCCACCAGGCTGTGCACCGAGGTGTCCTTGAGGCTTCCGGAATGCTTCCGGGCCTTGATCGCGGCCAGGCGGTGCCTTTCCTCCACATCCACGAAGGCCGTTTTCACAGCCTCCAGTACCTGCTCCTTGGTGAAGGGCTTAACCAGGTAACGCTGAGCCCCCAGCCCGAAGCCCATGGCCTTGTCGGCCGGGCTGCCCTTGGCCGTGAGGAAGATGAAGGGAATGCTCCGCGTGGCCTTGTCCGCCTTGAGCGCGGAGCGCATCTCGTATCCGCCCATCTTGGGCATCATGATATCCGCAAGAATCAGATTGGGCACCTTGGGATGCCCTTTGGCCCGAAAGGCCCCCTCCTCCCCGTCCACGGCCCGGATGACCTCATGGCCCGCCTGGACGAGGATTTGCTCCAGGATATCCAGGACCGAGGGCTCGTCCTCCACCACTAAAATGGTCTTCTTTGTCAGCCACAGCCGTTCCTCCTAAAGAATTGGGGCATCCCTTTTAAGCAGGATACCAGATTCGGAGGGGAAAAGTCAAGCCCAGCTGCGCGGGGAGAAGAGGAGGCTCCCTTGACTTCACAGGGATAAAGAGAGTATGATAAATAGCCAGGCAATGTAACGGGACAAGCTTTTCATAGGGGGGTTTTTTGAAACATCTCGCATGCGTTCTCTGTTTTGCCCTGCTCGGCCTGCCAGGCGGGCTCTGCGCTCAAGGAAAAGGAAAGGCCCAACGGGTCTTCAAGGCTCCGTATGAAACCGTCTGGAAGGCTGCCAGCACGGCCTGGGACTCGCTCTATTTTCCCACCATCAGGAGGGAGGAGAAATATGGCCTCCTGGAGAGCGACACAATCAAAATTCCCGGGGACACGGCCCTGGCCTGGATGGGCGATGTCCCCCCGGACTCCTGGTGGCAGGAGGGAAGATACGTCTTAACCCTCCGCGTTAAACGGACCGGAAAAGCAAGCACACGGGTCAAGGCGAAGATGTGGATCTATGCTCGCGGCGTGCCTCACCCCGCGATGGTCTCTCTGCGGCCCCACCTCGGAGTCTCGAATGGAAAATTAGAAAACCGTGTTCTTGACCGGATCGCCAAAGAGTTGGAAGCCATGGTTTCACAAACTAAATGAGAATAAATGCAAGCAGGGCCGCTCATAACGAGCGACCCTGCTTTGCGTTACGCTTAAATGTTAAAGTTTCAATGACGTTTCTCGGCCTATCTCACCTGATCCGATCAACCCCCAGCCGGCTTCTCAAAACCTCTGGAACGACGACTGAACCGTCTTCCTCTTGATAGTTCTCCAGGATCGCGGCCAGGGTCCTGCCCACAGCCAGCCCCGAGCCGTTCAGGGTATGCACGTACTCCGCTTTGGCGCCGGGCGAAGGCCGGTAGCGGATGTTCATCCGCCGGGCCTGGAAGGCCTCGAAGTTGGAGCAGGAGGAGATCTCCACATATCGGTTCTGTCCGGGGCACCAGACCTCGGGGTCATACTGCATCGTGGCCTTGAAACCAAGGTCCCCGGTGCAGATTTTGAGGGTCCGGTGGGGCAGATTCAACCGCCTCAGGATGACCCGCGCGTTCTCCAGGAGGCTCTCCAATTCCTCGTTGCTCGTCCGGGGCTCCACGAACTTCACCATCTCCACCTTATTGAACTGGTGCACCCGCACCACCCCCCGGGTGTCCTTGCCCGCAGCCCCGGCCTCCCGCCGGAAACAGGCGGTATAGGAGACATACTTCACGGGCAGTTTCCCGGGCTCGAAGGTCTCGTCCCGGTGCATGTTCGTGACCGGGACCTCGGCCGTGGGAACCAGGAACATGTCGTCCGGATCCGTGCGGTACATATCCTCCTCGAAAAGGGGGAGGTGGCCGGTCCCGAACATGGAGTCCCGGTTCACCAGGAAAGGCGGGAAGATCTCGGTGTAGCCGTGCTCCCGGACGTGCACCTCGATCATGTAGTCGATGAGCGCCCGCTCCAAATGCGCGCCCAGGCCCTTCATGATATAAAATCTCGTCCCAGAGATCTTGGCCGCTCTCTGGAAGTCCAGGATATCTAACCTCTCCCCCACCTCCCAGTGCGGCTTGGGCTGGAAGGCGAACACCCTCTTCTCCCCCCAGGTCCCCACCTCCACATTCTCGGTCTCATCCTTGCCGACGGGCGTGTCCGGATGGGGGATGTTCGGGATCTGATGAAGGATCTCCGCCAGCTGGATGTCCACGGCCTTCACCCGCTCGTCCAGATCCTTGATCCTCTCCCCGACCTCGCGCATACGCCCAACTTTCTCCTGGAAAGCCGAGCCTTCCTCTCCGGCTTTCTTGCTCCGGGCGATCTCCTCCGAAGCCTTGTTGCGCTCATGTTTCAGGCCCTCCACCTCGGCCAGGACCTTGCGCCTCTCATCGTCCAGACGCTCGAAGCGGTCCAGATCCAGGGCCATCCCCCGCACCCGGACCGCCCGGCGGACCATCTCGAGGTGCTCCCTCACGAATTTGATGTCAAACATTTGTAAATAGGATTTTGAGTTTGTGAATACCCTACTGCCTACTTGACCTTCATCGTGACCACCGGAATGATCATCTCCTCCATGGATATCCCGCCGTGCTGGAAGCTGCCCATGAACTCTTTCTTGTACTCCTCGAAGTGCGTGGGATACACAAAGTAGAAATCCTCCCGGGCGATGATGTAGCGCTTGTTGAAGACGTCGTCCGGCAGGCGGTAGGCCGAGGGATTGCGGATGATGAACGCCTGGCGGTCGTCCGCATTAACGTTCGTCCCGAACTTGTAGCGGATGTTGGGCGAGGTCTCCCGGTCTCCCTTGGCGATCGCCGGGCGCCTGGATTGCACCGATCCGTGGTCCGTGGTCAGGATGACCGTGCACTTCTGCTTGGACAGGGACCGCAGGGTATCCAGAAGCGGAGAGTTCTCGAACCAGGCCCGGGTCAGGCTGCGGAAACCAATCTCGTCCTGGGCGATCTCCTGTAGGACTTTGGACTGCCCCCGGGCGTGCATCAGGATGTCCACGAAATTCACAACGATGGAAACAAGCTGGCTGGAATAGAACGTGCCCACATGGCGCCTGACCTCCTGGGCCTCCTCGAGATTGAAGATCTTCACGTACTTTGCCTCGGAGGAGAGCTTGAGGCCGAGCCTCTCGATCTGCTTGTCCAGAAGCTGGCGCTCGTGGCGGTTTCGGCTGGTATCGTCTCCCTTCTCGTCCCAGTACTGGGGAAACTGCTTGGCGATCTCCGCGGGGTAGAGTCCGGCAAAGATCGCGTTCCGGGCATAAGGTGTGGCCGTGGGCAGGATGGAATAGTAGAGGTCCAGCTCCGTCTCGTAGTAATCGCGCAGAAAGGGCTCTAGGGCCAGCCATTGGTCCAGCCTCATGCAGTCCAAGACCACGAAATAGACCTTCTCTCCGGATTTTAAAAGGGGGGCGGCATAGGTCTTGAAAAGCTCGGAGGACAGGATGGGGTGTTCCGCGCCCTGAAGCCACCGCCCGTAGGAAGACTCGACATAGCGGGCGAACTCAATATTGGCCTCCTTCTTCTCCCCCTCCTGGGTGCTCCGCAACCCGGTATCCGGATATTTCTCCAGCTCCAGGTCCCAGGTGGCAAAGGTCTGCCAGATGGTCGCCCAGCTCCTCCAATCCGGGCCCTCGGACCGCATCCTGCGGATGGCCTGGAACTCCTGGACGTAGTCTCGACCCAGGCGGTCCCCGATGATCTTCCGGGCTTCCAGAAGGCGCTTCAGTGTGGAGAGAATCTGGTGGGGGTTCACGGGCTTGACCAGAAAGTCCGCAATCCGCTTCCCAATGGCCTCGGTCATCAGGTCCTCGGCTTCGCTCTTGGTCACCATCACCACCGGAAGGTCGCCGTCCACGGCCTTCAACTCCGCGAGGGTCTCCAGGCCGTCCTTGCCCGGCATCATCTCGTCCAGGAGCACGACATCGAACCGCCCTTTCCTGGCCAGCTCCACCGCGTCCTCTCCGGAGGAAGCAGCCACGACCTCGTAACCCCGCTCCCGGAGGAAAAGAAAATGCGAGCGCAGGAGCTCGATCTCGTCATCCACCCAGAGGATTTTTTTGGGCTCGGGTTTCACCGTCCGCCTTTCTCGACCGATTGCATCATCTTGAACATAACTATACACCCTTTAGCCGGTCTTTGTCAACCGCTCCTCCCGGTCAACGCAAAGGTTCTTAAGCCCTCGCCCTGGATCGCGGTTTAATGTAAAAAGAGGTCCCCTCGTGGGGCGAAAATGCCTCATCCCTGAACCCTTTTGGGGGGTCACGGCCTGGATACGACAAGAGCCGCTCCCCTTCCAGGGTGCAGCCGTCATTACGACAGGATTGGCACTTCTAACGGACGGCTTTGTATTACAATATCTCTTTTCTCCCTTTCAAACCCCTATTTAATCAATTCGCATAATAGAAAGGCTATTCGTATCGCAAGGCCACGATCGGGTCCATCTTCGCCGCTTTCCAGGCTGGATACAGGCCGAAGATGATGCCCACGGAGGAGGCCACGGCGAGGCCGGCCAGAACGGACCACCATTCCACCGACGAGGGCAGAGGGGTGGTTAACGATACGAGCTTGGCCACCAGGGCCCCAAGGGCCACCCCGATCAGCCCGCCCAGTCCCCCCAGCGTGGCGGCCTCGACCAGAAACTGCTTCAGGATGTCGCCTTGACGAGCCCCGATGGCCTTGCGGACCCCGATCTCCCGGGTCCGCTCCGTGACCGAGACCAGCATGATGTTCATGATCACGATCCCCCCCACCACCAGCGAGATGGAGGCGATGCCCACCATCACGATCCAGGCGACACGGGTGAAGTTGTTGAACAGGTCCACGTAGCTCTGGGCGGTCTGGATCCCGAAGTCGTTGGGCTTCCCCGCCCGGACGTGCCGCCGGGCCCGCATCACCAGCGTCGCTTCGTCTTGGGCCACCTCCAGAGACTTCTGGTCCCTGGCCTTGGCCATGATCGTGACCGATGCCGAGGAAAAGTGACGCCCCAGGCGGCCCGAGATGGACTGCTGGAAGATGCTCATCGGGATGACCACCAGGTTGTCCTGCGACTGGCCCAGGAAACTGCCCCGGCGCTTGATGATCCCGACGATCTGAATGTCGATGTTCTTGACCCGCAACGTCCGCCCGATGGGATTCTCGTCCCCGAAGAGGGTCTCCTGGATGTCGGCACCGATGGCCCCCACGTAGCGGCGGTGCTGGTCGTCTTCGGGCGAAGGATAACGCCCCTCCGCGATGGGGACATTCGAGGCCTCGGCGAAATCCCCGTTCACCCCTCCGATCCAGACATCGCGCAGGGTCTGGTTGCGATACCTGACGGTGGAGGGGATCTGGGACCAGGAGGCCACGGCCCGGATCGAGGGGCAGCGCTCCTTGACGGCCTGGGCGTCCTGGTCCGTGATGTCCTTCCGGTGCAGGGCATCCAGGAACTCTTCCTCGCTCGTTATCAGGCCGTACTTGTCGATGTAAAAGGAATCGGAGCCCTGCTCCAAAATCATCGCCGTGACGTAGCGGTTCATGCCCTGGATGACGGAGACCACCGCGATCACGGTCAGGACTCCGATGACGTTTCCCAGGGTGGTGAGCCCGGAGCGCAGCTTGTTGGCCCACAGGGCGCCCAGGGCGATCCGGAGAAGTTCAATGGTAACCATGGGGAATCAGGCAGATATGGGGAGGGCCGCAAGCCCTCGGCAGGTGCCGGACACAATCCCCCGGGACATCCGTTCTCTCGAAACTACTCGCACCGCAGGGCGGCGATCGGGTCCAGTCGGGCGGCCTTGACCGCGGGCCAGACCCCGAAGAATACCCCCACCCCGGAGGAGAACCCAAATCCCAGGATCACACTCCACCAGGGCACGGCCGAAGGCAGGGGCGAAATGGCCGAGACGAACTTGGCGATCCCGATGCCGGCGAGGATGCCGATCGCCCCGCCCACCGCGCAAAGGGTCACGGCCTCGATCAGGAACTGAAGCAGGATGTCCCTTCTCCTCGCCCCGACCGCCTTGCGGATGCCGATCTCCCGGGTCCGCTCGGTCACGGACACGAGCATGATGTCCATGACGCCGATGCCACCGACCAGGAGCCCGATGGAGGAGATGACCACCATCACGAGGTAGAAGGCCCCGGTGATCGAATTGTAAAGCTGCAGCAGGCTCTCCTGGGTGACGAGGGCGAAGTCGTCCGGCTTGTTGGACGGAACCTTCCGACGGCGCCTCAAGACCTCGCGCATCTCGTCCATGGCCGTCTCCATCAGGGGCTTGGACTTAGGCTTGGCGGCGATGAAGATCTCCCATTCCTCGCTGTGATACTTCTGGAAGGTCGTATAGGGCAGGAGCACGAACTTGTCCTGGGCCTCGCCCATAAACTTGCCCTTGGGCTCGGCCACGCCGATCACAGTGAAGGACCGGCTGTCGATCAGGACCTCCTGGCCGATGGGGTCCACGCCCGGAAACAGGGCCTCCACCACGTCCTGGCCCATGACGCAGACATTGGACTTGCGGGCCATATCCCCGTCGTTGATGAACCGACCCAAAGCGGGATGCGTATTATTGACCGCCTCATAGGTCGGCCAGACTCCGATCTGGTCCACCCGTTTGGCTTTGGAGGTGTGCCAGGCGATCGTGCTCCGCCCGGCGAGGTGGTTCTCCGGCGAGACCGCCTCCAGTGCAGGGCACTCCTCCCTAAGGGCGACTGCATCCTCCAGGGTGAAATGTTTACGGTTTCTCTCCTCCTCGGACCGGGGCCCGAACTGCACCCCGGGCTGGTTCCGAAAGACGTAGATGACGTTCGAACCCAGGGCCTCGATCTGACCGGCCATGCTCTTGTTCAGTCCCTGGATCAGGGAGACCATCCCGATGATCGTCATCACGCCCACGACCACGCCCAGGATGGTGAGCGAGCTGCGGAGCTTGTTCGCCCGCAGGGCGTCGAGGGCCAGGGTCAGGTTTTCAGCCAGCTCGTGCTTCATCGGTTAAATTTATTCATATCGTAAGGCCACGATCGGGTCCATCTTGGCCGCTTTCCAGGCTGGATACAGGCCGAAGATGATGCCCACGGAGGAGGCCACGGCGAGGCCGGCCAGAACGGACCACCATTCCACCGACGAGGGCAGAGGGGTGGTTAACGATACGAGCTTGGCCACCAGGGCCCCAAGGGCCACCCCGATCAGCCCGCCCAGTCCCCCCAGCGTGGCGGCCTCGACCAGAAACTGCTTCAGGATGTCGCCTTGACGAGCCCCGATGGCCTTGCGGACCCCGATCTCCCGGGTCCGCTCCGTGACCGAGACCAGCATGATGTTCATGATCACGATCCCCCCCACCACCAGCGAGATGGAGGCGATGCCCACCATCACGATCCAGGCGACACGGGTGAAGTTGTTGAACAGGTCCACGTAGCTCTGGGCGGTCTGGATCCCGAAGTCGTTGGGCTTCCCCGCCCGGACGTGCCGCCGGGCCCGCATCACCAGCGTCGCTTCGTCTTGGGCCACCTCCAGAGACTTCTGGTCCCTGGCCTTGGCCATGATCGTGACCGAGGAGGTTGAAAAGAACTCCATCTTCCCCGCAATGTACTGCTGGTAGATGCTCATCGGGACAAGGACGAAATTGTCTTTGGACACGCCGAAGAAGCTGCCCTCCCGCTTGGTGTAGCCGATGACCTGGACCTCGATGTTCTTGACCCGGATCGTTCGGCCTATGGGGTCCACCGGGCCGAATAGGTTGCCCTTGATATCGCTCCCGATCGTAGCGATGAACCTGCGGTGCCCGTCGTCTTCAGGAGTGGGAAAACGACCCTCCTCAATCTCCGTGTCCGTGACCTCGACGTAATCCCCGGTCACCCCCGCAATAAAAACATCCTGTAGGGTCTGGTTGCGGTAACGCACCTTACCCGTATGTTGGGCCACGGAGGCCACGGCTCCGACCGAGGGACAGCGATCCCTGATGGCCTGGGCGTCCTCCACAGTGATGTCCCTGCGGTGCAGGGCGTCGAAGAACTCCTCCTCGCTCGTGATCATACCGTACTTGTCGATAAAGAAGGAATCTGAGCCATGTTCCAGGATCTGACTTGTGACATAGCGGTTCATGCCCTGGATGACGGAGACCACCGCGATCACTGTCAGGACTCCGATGACGTTTCCCAGGGTGGTGAGCCCGGAGCGCAGCTTGTTGCCCCACAGGGCGCCCAAGGCGATCCGGAGAAGTTCTGTGAAGACCATGGGTGGAGTTAATAGAGGAACGGAATGAGGCGCTTGGTGGTCAGGGAGTATCGGGCATAGGATTCGCCCAATGCCGAGCTCAGCGCTTTCTCCTCTACCCGAATCCGGTAGAGAAAGGCCAGGGTTATCGGGATCACGATGATGAGAAGGCTCAACCAGTTGGAAAGGGCCAGCCCCAGCCCCAAAAATGAGAGCAAGCTACCGGTATAGGCGGGATGGCGGATTAAATGATAAACCCCATGATCGATGAGCTGATGGTCCCGGACGATGGAAATGTCCACCGTGAAATACTTTTTCAACGTCAAAATGGCCGTCCAGCGGAGGCCTAACCCCAGCAGGATGACCAGCAGGCCGATCCCGGTCATCACGCGATGGTCTGCCGGGAGATTCCCGAAGCCGGACTGGGCGCAGACATTGGCTGCGGTAATCGCGAGGGTGAGGACGATCCATAAGTAGCCCAAGGAAAACCGGTCCTGCCTTTTCGCATCGGGGCTTCCGGAACGCTTCCCCAGCGCCAGCAGTATTTCCGAAATTACCCAAACCGCGCTGACCGCGATAAGCAACAAAGACATCATGCCTCTACTCGTTCTATTCGCTAAGCCGTCAGCCACTCTTCCTTTTCGATCTTCCCATCCCGGATCGTCACGACCCGCCGGGCGTTCTCGGCCACCGTCCGGTCGTGGGTCACCAGGATGATCGTGTTCCCCTGACCATGCAGGTTGCTGAACAGCGCCATGATCTCCTTCCCGGTCTTCGTGTCCAGGTTCCCGGTCGGCTCGTCCGCCAGGATCAGCGAGGGATGGGTGACCAGCGCCCGGGCTACGGCCACCCGCTGCCGCTCCCCACCGGAAAGCTCGTTCGGCCGGTGCAGCGCCCTCGGCCCAAGCCCCACCGACTCCATCGCCGCCATGGCCCGTTTCTTGCGCTCACCCCCCGAGATCCCGGAGTACACCAGCGGCAGCTCCACGTTGTGCAGCGACGTGGCCCGCGGCAGAAGGTTGAAGGTCTGGAACACAAACCCGATCCTCCGATTCCGGATCCTCGCCAGCCCGTTGTCGTCCAGCTTGGCGATCTCCTCCCCGTCCAGGACATAGGACCCGGACGTGGGCGTATCCAGGCAGCCCAGCAGGTTCATCAGCGTGGACTTCCCGGACCCCGACGGGCCCATGATGGCCACGTACTCCCCGGAGGCGATGTCCAGCGACACCCCGTCCAAGGCGTGCACCTCCTCCCCGTCCATCTTGTAGATCTTCGTGAGGTCCTTGGCCTGGATGAGCATTATTTCTTCTCGGTCAGAAGCTTCAGTTTGGAATTGTCCACCTTCACCTTGTCGCCCTCGCGGATCTTGAGGAGCTCCTTGAAGGGCCCGCGAACGACCTCCTCTCCGGCATTGACCCCTGAGAGGATCTCCTGATTGGTCTCGTCCGCGATGCCGGTCTTAACCGGGCGGAGGTGGGCGATCCCCTTCTCCACGACGTAAACGGCCTCTTGCTCCTTCTCCTTGTTTTCTTCGTCCTGGTTGTCCGCGGCGCCCTTCTTGATCTTGCCCTTCTTCATCGCCTCGCGGCGCTCGGCTTCACGCTTCTCCTTCTCCACCTGGCGCACGACGACACACTGGATGGGCAGGTACCGCACGCTGTCCCGCTTGGCGGTCTGGATCTTCACCGTAGCCGACATCCCGGGCCGGAGGTTGGGGGGTGCGGATAGGACGCTCACCTTGACTTTGAAGTTCACGGTCTCCCCCACCCCGCCCAGGTTCGCCTTGGCCACGGCGGCATTGCCCACGGTCGTGACCACTCCCTGCAGAATGGTGTCCTTGAGCGCGTCCACCTTGATCTCGGCTGGTTGGCCCACCTGCATGTCTTTCATATCGGTCTCATCCACTTCGGCTTCGACTTCCATCTCGGCCAGGTCCCCGAGCATCATGATCACGGTCCCGGGATTGTTCATCGTCCCGGTGACCACGACCTCGCCCAGCTCGACGTTGAGCTGCGTCACGACCCCGTTGATCGGCGAGGTCAGGGTGGTCTTGGACAACAGGTCCGAGGACTGGACCACATTGGATTCGGCTTGGCGGACTTGGGCCTCGTTCACCGCCTGCTGGGTCTGGATGGCCTCGAACTCCTCCTTGGAGATGAGGCCCTTGTCGAAGAGCTCCTTCTTGCGCGCCAGGAGGGTCGCGCTCTGGCCGAGATTGGAGCGGGCCAGCTCCAGGGCTGCCCGGGTTTGCGAGACCTGGGCCTGGTACTGCATGGCGTCGAGCACCACCAGGACCTGCCCTTTCTTGATCCGGTCGCCTTCCTTGACCGGCAGGCGGGTGACCTTTCCCATGATGTTGGCCGAGACCTTGACCTCGGTCACCGGCTTCACCCTCCCCGGGGCGGAGATCCGGGAGATGATCTCGCCCGTCTTCACCTTGGAGGTCTGGACCACGTGCTTGGAGCTCCCGCCCCCCTTAGCCTTGGCGACATTGAGGATCACGATCACCGCCAGGATCGCCACGATAATTCCGCCGATAATCAACTTTTTCTTCATAGACCTATCTCTCTTTCACAATGTTTTTTACATTTAAAATGCTGAATGCTCAATTTGCTATGAACCTTTTACTCTCCGATCGCCCTGGCTATCGCCGCCTCGGCGATCTTCAGGTCGCACAGGGTGGAAGCCTCCTGGACCCTGGCCTGGGTCAGCGTCGCCTGGCTGGTCAGAAGGTCCAGGGTCGTGGCCGCCCCCAAGCGCTGCTTCTCGCTGGTCAGCCGGTAGTCCTCCTCGGCACCCCCAAGCGTCTCCCGCGCCAGCTTCACCTTCTCCAGCATCAGGGTGTAGTTCAGGTAGGCCTGCTTGACCTCCACCTCCGCGGACTGCTGCGCCGCACGCAGGTCGGCCTCGGCCGACGCCTTCCGCGCGTTCGCCGTCCGGATATTGGCATGCGTCACCAGCCCGTCGAATATCGTCCAGCTGGCGCTCAACCCCATGTTCCAGCTATACCGCTCCTTCACGTACGGCCAGTCCTCCGGAAACTTCCTGTCCCGGTAGCTGTAACTGGCGTCCGCCGAGAGCCGCGGCAGGTACTGCCCCCTGGACAGCGTGGCGGCAGCCTGGTACCCGGAAAACGTGGCCCGGGCCTGAACCAGGTCGGGCCGTTGTCTCTGAGCCTTCACCAGCAGGTCCGCGAGATTCGGATGCTTCTCCTCAAACGTGACCTCCTCCTGCACCTCCACCGGGGCGTTAACGTCAATCCCCATCACCGCGCACAGGTTGGCCCGGGCCACGGCTTCTGAGTTCTGCGCCGTCAGCAGGTCGGTCTTGCTCTGCGAAAGACGAATCTGGATCTTCAACAGGTCCGCTTTCGAAATCGAGCCTAACCGCCTCATCTCCTGGAACCGCTTCTCCTGCTCCGCGCTCTGCTCCAGCTGGGATTGTGCCGCCTGTACCGTCCTCCGGGCTCTGACCACATCATAATAGGCCTGCTTCACGCTAAACACCAGCTGCCCCCGCGCTCCCCGCTCTCCGGCCTTGGCTGCCTCCAGCCCCTTGTTGGCCTGCACGACCTGCGTATAGGTCCGGACATCAAACAGTGACTGCGAGGCCACGATCGATCCGGAATAGCTCTCCGCGCCTCCCAGGCTGGTCTGGCCGTATTGGGATGACGAGTAGGTGTACCGCGAGCCCGGCCCGGTATGGGAATAACTCCCCTGCGCCGTGACCTGCGGCACCAGCCCGGACCACGCCGACTGCCGCCCCGCTGAGGCTTCCGTGACCCCGGCACGGGCCTTGACCACGCTCGGACTCCGTTCCAATGCTATCTTCACGCACTCCTCGGCTGTGAGCGGCTTGGAAAGGTCCAGCGGAGTTACGGCAAAAAGGTTCGTCCCGAGAAAGCAGAACAGGACGATGATCGGCGTTCCTCTCATTACTTTACTCTCCCTTACAAGAAAAAAAGCTTTTCCTATTGATAGATACTACGTAAGTCAGGTTAAAAAGTTACCCCATTTCCATTCCAGATTTGCTCGACTTAGGCAACAGAAGGCGCGACAGAACTCGTTCATTCTCAAGGACTAAGACCAATAGCCCATCGTAAACCAATCCTTGAAAGCGAACCCTTAGTGCCTTTCCCTTCTCCCTACGGGAGAAGGAGGAAAAACCTGCCCCGAGCTGAGGGAGGTAACAGGGAGGGATCAGGAAGGGATCAGGGAGGGAAGTGGGCGTGCAATGGGCCTCCAGTGGGGGTGCAATGTGCGTTAAAACCTCCCGTCCTCTTCCTAACCGCCTCTCAAACCCTATGGCTTGAACACCAGGTCGGAGGCCTTGAGCCGGTAGTCCCGGAGCCATCTCCTGACCTCAACTGGACTCACCTTCCTCTTAGATTGGATGATCCCCCTCTTTTGAATCATCCTGGGCATCCCCAAAAGCGCCGCCCACCAGGCCTTGAGCAGGATACCGAGAAGTTCGCCGGAGGAATGTTCCTTGGCGAATTCCCCTCCCGCCCCTTTCCGGGCCAGGGTTGCTAAAGCCTGGAGAAAATAACGCCATTTGGCATAGAATAACGAAAGAAATAACGGCCCCGCGGGGAAGTTCTTCACCGCTACCCAGATATGGTTTCGCTCGACCAGGAACGCCTTGAGCGGCGAATAACGCCCTCCGGTCTTGGAATATTTATGCCTCACGACGGCCTCCGGCACGCTCACCGCTTTCCATCCCGCCAGCCGCCCCCGCAGGCCCAGATCCGTGTCTTCACAGTAAGCGTAAAAATCCTCATCAAAGTTCCCGACTTCTTCCACCATCGCCCTGCGGTACAGACAGGCGCAGGCGCTGGGCAGGAGAACCTCCCTCAAGGAGTCGTACTGCCCCCTGTCCTCCTCCCCCCGTCCTCGTCCCCGCGACATGCCGTCCGGATAAATAAAAAGACCCCCTACGGAGTCTATCGTTCTCCTCTCGGAATATTCCAGGATTTTGGGCGCCGCCATGCCCGCTTTCGGGTCCCGCTCCAGGGCAGAAACAAGTTTCGCCAGGCAATCCGGCTCGGCCTCGGCATCGTTATTGATGAGAAAAAAGACCTCCCCCGTTGCCTCGGCAATCCCCTGGTTGTTCGGCCTTGCGAATCCGAGGTTCGTTTCGTTCTCTTTCAAGCGAACCCTGGGAAACTCCCCTTTGACCATCTCCACCGACCCGTCCGAGGAGCCGTTGTCCACCACGACGACCTCCAGCTCCCGGTAGGTCTGCCCCGCGAGGGAGAGCAGGCAGGAATGCAGCAGGTCTTTCCCGTTCCAGTTCACCACGATGGCCGAGACGTTCACCTCAGCCTCCCGCGAACTGGACCAGCGCGAGCCAGATCTCCTCGCCGTAGAAAACCCCGATTCCAGCCCCCAGCGCAAGATAGGGCCCGAAGGGGATCATCGTCCCCTTCTTCCAGCCCCGGAAGAGCATCGTCAAAACCCCGCCCAGGGCCCCCAGGGCCGAGGCCAGAAGGAAGGTCAGGATGACCATCTTCCACCCCAGAAACGCCCCGATCATGCCGGCCAGCTTGATGTCCCCTCCACCCATGCTCTCCTTGCGGAAGGCCCAGTCCCCCAGCGCCCCGACCAGAAAGAGAAGCCACCCTCCCAGGGCTGAGCCGACGAAAGCCTCGCGGTAGGCGGTAATGATTTCGTAAGGAACGAAGGAGGGAGCCGTGAGCCAGGGGACAACCAGGATGCCAAAGAAGATCCCGGGAAGGGTGATCTTGTCCGGCAGGGTATAGCTCTTGATATCGATGACGCTCAGGACGACGAGGGCTCCCAGTAAGATCAGATGAGCCAGGCCCTGTCGGGTGGGTCCAAAGGAGAGCAGCGCCACCAGGAAAAGCAATCCGGTAACTAATTCCACGGCCGGATACTGCCAGGAGATCTTCGCCTTGCAGAGCCGGCACCTCCCGCCCAGAACCACAAAGCTCAGAAGCGGGATATTGTCATACCAAGCGATCTGTGCCCCGCAGGTAAGGCAGCCTGAGCGCGAGAAGACCAGGGAGCGTCCTAAGGGCAGGCGATAGACGACCACGTTCAGGAAACTGCCCACGCACAGGCCAACGAGGAACACGAAGATGTGCCAAAGCCAGAGAGGAAGCCCCATCCCGCCTCACCTCCTAAAGACCCAACTGCTGCAGACCCGGCCGGAATCGGGGTTAAAGAAATAATGCTCCCTATGGGGCTCAAAAGGAAGAGCCGGGACTAAACCGGACCGGATAAGTTCCTGTAACCCACGATCCGGAGGCTTCCCCGTTCTTTCCCTGTACGTCTGAGACGCTTCGTTCAGCAGCTTCAGGTGCAACTTCATGATATAATATTTAAGCACATCCTGTTCGTCTTTGTTTTTGCTTTTCCCGAGAACCTCTTCAAGGATCATCAAGGCCACCTCCTGCTCCTTCATCTTCTGGGCCACATAACCGGCGAACCGGAAGCAAGAAGGGGAAGCCTCGGGCAGGGTCGCGGCTTTGGCAAAGTATTTTCCTGCAAGATCGTATTTCCTGAGGAAGATGTAGTTCAAGAATCCTGCCGTAAAAGGGACCTCCCAGGCCTGGGGAAGGTTATTCATCCCCTTTTCCAGCAAGGCCATTCCCCGTGTGGAGTCCTGCACATCCGTAACCAGGAGCAGCGCTCCGTAAGTATACGCCGAGACAAACTTGGGGTCCAGGTCCGTGAGCACATTCAAAATATGACCCAGATAACGGAATTTCTTGTCCGTGAGACGGTGCTCCCCGTAATACTGGATGAACTCCAGCCAAATGGCATCTGCGACCAGGTTGCGGTATCCTACCACGGATTCTCGTACGAATACCCCGGAGGGAAAGTACAGGAGCTCTTCGAACCTGTTCTGCCTCGGCTTTAAGGCTTGCAGTTTGCTTACCGATAAATAGGTTCCCAGAGAGGTGAGAAGGGCCAGGAAGAGCGCAACCAGGGATCTCACTTGAAACTCTTTCGCTCGTAAATGGCCGAGGCCAGGGCGAGGAGCGCCGAGGAATACAGCACCGCGTACCCCAAAGCCCAGAGGGCGTGGGAAGGGTTCACCGCTATTCCGTACACCACGTCGTTCTTCACGTTGAAGAATTCCAGGTTAGGCAGGGCGTAATAGAAGAATGTTCCCAATCCCTTCAAGCCCGAGCCGGGAAGCTTGGCCGAGAAAGCCCGAAAGTCCTGGGTCCAATGGCCGGCCACATTTATCGCGAGGGTGAAAACCGCCGAAAGCGTCGGCGAGGAGAGGCTGGAGAAAAAGATGGCTACGGCGGCAATCACGGCCAACTCCAATAAACTCATCCAGATCCCCCAAAGCAACCGGGCCTCGCCACCCCCGTAAAACCAGTAGAGGACTCCGTAGAAGAACAGGGTCATGAGCAAGGCCACGACCGCCAGGACCAGCAGGAGGCCCAGGTATTTCCCGAGCAGGAACTCCCACCGGCGAAGGGGCTTGGAGACCAGGATATAGATCGTGCGCCGCTCCATCTCTTTATAGACCAGAGACGTGCCCAGGATGACGACGATGGCCAGGCCGAACAGGGGAACCAGGGATAACCCCAGGTCCCGGAGGATTTTCCCCCCTTCACCCAAGGCCAGGGGAGCGATGACATAGGAGGAAAGGAGGAGACAAAGTGCGAAGATGACGAGGATATAGAGAACCTTGTCGCGGACGGCCTCCTTGAACGTGTTCTGGGCCACCGCCACGACCCGGCGGATCACGGCTTCACCTCCTCAAGAAACACCTGTTCCAGGGATCTCCTTTGAGGAATAAATGATACCACCCGTCCCCCCCGTTCAAGGCATAGCTTGAGGGCCTTATCCGCGGCGGGTTGGTCACCGAAGGTCAGCATCAATTTGTCGTCGCGCTCCACGGTTTTGGCCGCCAGGGACGAAACTTCGGGCCGGAATTTTTGTTCGAGGCTGTCGACCGTCAGCTCCACAGATTCCACCTTCTCGGAGAGAAGTTGGTCCAGCCTGCCGGTCTTCACCAGGCGTCCCTGCCAGATGATCCCCACCCGGTCGCAGAGCATCTCCACATCCGGAAGGATATGGGAACTGAAGAAAACGGTTTTCCCTTGTTCCTTGAGGGAGAGGATGAGGTCCTTGACCTGCTTCCGGCCCAGGGGATCCAGGCCGGTCAGGGGCTCGTCCAGGATGACCAAATCCGGGTTATTGACCAGCGCCTGGGCCAAGCCGATGCGCTGGAGCATGCCCTTGCTGTATTTCCGGAGCTGGACATCTCCGCTGTCCTCAAGCCCAACCAAACCCAGCAATTCGGCTATCCGGCGCCTGCGCTCCGGCTGGGACATCCCAAACAGCCGGGCGCAGGTATCCAGGAACTCCGTGCCCTTGAGGTGATCGTAGAAATAGGGGTTTTCAGGCAGGAATCCGACCTTGGCCAGCACGCCGGGATGACGCCCTACGTCCTCTCCGAAAATATACGCCCGGCCCGTGGTGGGCCGGACGATATGAAAAATCGCCTTGATGGACGTCGTTTTACCCGCCCCGTTCGGGCCCAGGAAGCCGAAAACCTCGCCGGAGTTGACCTCCAGGTTCAGGTCATGGAGGGCAACCTTGATTTTGGACCAGAAGTGGGTCTGGTATTTCTTGCAAAGGCTCTCCGTTCTTAGGACTACCTGGGGCATATCCTCGCGCTTTCGATGACCGGTTCTGGGTTTATTCTTCTCCGGTTACTTCCGGAGCGGAAGGACTTCCAGGAGAACCTCCTCTAAGATATCCAGCCCCACCTTGGCTTCCTCTTTGGTGATGACCAGGGGAGGCATCATGCGCACCGTGTTCGCCCCTGACCCGAGGATCAGCAGGCCCTTCTCGAAGCACTTCTGTACGATGGCATCCCTCTCCTTGGGAGCCCGTTCCTTGGCCCTCTTGTCCTTGACGATCTCCACCCCGATCATCAGGCCCCGTCCCCGGATGTCTCCCACCATGGGGTGGTCCAGCAGCCTCTCATTCAGCTCCTTCAGCATGAAGGCGCCCACCTTGGCGGAGTTGGCGACAAGACCTGCGTTCAGCACCTCCAGCGTGGCCAGCCCCGCGGCGCAGGAGACCGGATTCCCCCCGAACGTGGTGCCGTGGCTTCCGGGCTCCCAGTCCATGATTTCAGCCGGAGCCACGAACGCCCCCAAGGGCAATCCCGAGGCGATCCCTTTGGCCAGCGTGACGATGTCCGGTTTGACCCCGCTGTGCTCGAGGGCGAACATCTTTCCGGTCCGGCCCATCCCGGACTGGATCTCATCAGCGATCAAAAACATCCCGTATTTCGTAGCCAGGGCACGGAGCCCCCGAATCCAATCATCGGGAGGAAAGACGTAGCCCCCTTCCCCCAGGACAGGCTCGAACAAAATCCCCGCCACCTCCTCGGGAGGAACGATCGTTCCCAGGATCTCCTCTTCGATGTACTTCAGGCAGGCCAGGTTGCAGGAGGGATGCGTGAGGTTAAAGACGCAGCGGTAGCAGTAGGCATAGGGGACGTGGGTGACCCCCGGGACCAGGGGAAAGAACCCTTTCCGCTGTTTGGCCTTGCTGGAGGTAAAGGACAGGGCGCCCATGGTCCGACCATGGAAACTGTGAAGGAAGGCTAAGAACTGTGGGCGTTTGGACTTATAGCGGGCAAGCTTGAGCGCTCCTTCAACAGCTTCTGCTCCAGAGTTGCACAGAAACACCCGGTTATCTTTCCCGGTGTGAACAAGCTTGGCCAACCGTTCGGCCAGCTCGATTTCAGGAGTATAGTAGAAGTCCGTTCCCGAATAATGCAGCAGCTTCTCGGCCTGGGCCTTGATGGCGGCCACCACCTTAGGGTGGGCATGGCCCGTGGAGCAGACCGCGATACCGGCATTGAAATCCAGGAGTTGATTGCCGTCCATGTCTGTGAGCCAGACCCCCTTGCCATGGGCGATGACCGCGGGATAAACCCGGGTATAAGACGGGGAAACGAAGCGCTGATCCTTGGCAATCCAGGCCCGCGCTTTGGGGCCGGGAAGACGGGTTTTGAGGTGGGGCTTCTGCATAAATCCTCCTTTAGGTTAATTCGTTGCTACTTAGCCACGTATTATATCACAGGAAGATTATGTTTTTCAAGTAAGTTATGGACAAAGCCTTCCTGCGATAAAAGAAAAAAGAGATGCCTTAAAGGGCATCCCCTTTTCCAGAAAGCGGTTACCGGGTCAGGATCATCTTCTTTGTGCGGACCTCTGTCCCGGCTTTGAGACGAACAAGAGAAACACTTTCATCGTGTTTTCCTCTCCTAAACAAAGGCGGGATCCTAAAGATCCCGCCTATCTTCTTTTTCCTGCTTACCGAACGAGAACCAGGCGTCCGGTCCGGATCCCGTCACGGGCCTGGAGCTTCACGAAGTAAACCCCGCTGGGGACCTCGGCGCCATGGGAATCTTTTCCTCCCCAGGTCACCCGATGCTCACCCGGCATCTGTTCGCCGGCTTTGACTTGCTTGACCAACCGTCCGGCCAGGTCATAGACTTCCACCGAGAACTTGCCCGGGCGCGGGAGAAGGAAACGGATGGCCACGGAGCCGTTTGTGGGATTGGGCTGAATCGGAAGCAAGGCCAATTCCCTGGGCTGAACCCCCGGCAGTGCCGAGCCAGCCTCGACGCCGTTGGAGCGGAACGGCCGGCAGAGAAGCGCGAACGCGGCCACCCCGCTCTTCACGGCCTCCACGAACCAGAGAGAATCGTTCACGCCCACGTTTGCCCCAGTCCCGATGCTGTCCCGGGAGGTGTGATAGGCCGGGTTATTCAAGGGCCAGTCCTCGATCCCGCAGAAGGCTGTCCAGCCCTGGGCCCAGAAGGAGGCATGGTCCGAGCCGGTGAGGCCGCTGTTCTGGTTGAGACACTTCATGGCCGTGTAGCTGTCTGCGGCAGCCTTGACGAAATTCATCAGCTGGGTGTCCTGACCTCCGGTCCTGCCGATCACATTCAGGCTCTCCGGCAGGGCGTTCACGTGTCCGATCATGTCGTAGTTCAGCATGCCCACGATCCGGTCGCCCCGGCGGCGGTAGAGCCCGGCCAGGGAGTCGCTGCCCAGTAGGCCCTGCTCCTCGCCGGCGAAGGCGCAGAACCGGGCGGTGAGCTCGAAGTCGTAGTTCTTCATCACCCGGGCGGCCTCGATCGCAGCCACCGTTCCGGTAGCGTTGTCATCCGCCCCGGGAGCATTGGTCGTTGTGTAGGAGTCAATATGTCCTCCGATCACGCAGATGGACTCCGGACGGACATAACCAAGACGCTCCAGGACCACGTTCTGGGCCTGGGTACTATTCCAGGAATGGAGCATCGCTGTATCCTGGGGAATTCGGGCGCGGTAGGCCCGGAATTTGTCCCGGGTCCAGATCGAGGCCGCCCGGCCGCTGTCCGTGGTGGAGTAGCGGGTGCGGAACCTCTGGAAGCGCCGGAGCGCGGCCATGCACGAGTCCACCCGCACCGCGGTCACCATGGCCTGGACGAAGGGGTTGAGGGGCATGCCGAGGGACGGTCCGCCCTGCGGTCTCTCCAGAACCAGCGGGCGGCCGAGACGGCGGAGCATGAGCGGCCCTTTGTTCATGACAAAGTTGTCCGGGTCCCGGATCCAGACTAGCGAAGCCCCGGATTCCCTGCAGAGGACCCTTCCCCACTCGCTTAAGACCGCTTCCCCAGCTGGGGTCACGGTATAGGCCGTATAGTAAGCTCCCCCTTCGTTGACCTCATCCAGGACCTGAGGGCGAAAGCCCTTGGCCTCGAGATCCCGGAGGGCGTCGGCCCTGACCCTGGCGATCGCACAGGTGCCCAGATCTTCCCAGACCGAAAGGCCGGGCTGAGAAAGCCGGTAGATGGATTCGCTGGTGGCCAGGGGAATGCGGACCAGGTAGTCCGCGGAAACGAGTGCGGCCCCAAGCCCCAGAACCAGCGCGAGCGAAAGCAGCCCCTTTGTATTCATGTCTGACCTCCGATAGTTAACGTGGCCCGAGATAATTTAGTATACTACGACCTGAGGGGAAAGTCAAGGGGAGGAAGAGCAGATGGCGGGACGCAAGCCGAGGACGGCGGGCAGAGGACCCATCCGGCTGCCCCGGGAAGGCTAAAAAGGCCCTCATCATTTGGGCACGGGGTGGGACGACGTGATCTTGGTCTTTTCGAAGGAGAACTCCTTGTAGTGCGGGCTCTCCTTGTTGTGGCACTCCAAACAGACCTTTACATCGGACAGGATCAGTCCGGCCGCCTGCTCCTTGGCAAGATCCTTCGTGATGGACTTGTAGTCCGAGCCGGGACCGTGGCAGGCTTCGCACTGCACATTGGCCAGGTCGGGATTGTTCTTCCGATCGAGGGCATAGCCCCCCCTCCCGTAGCCGGTGACGTGGCATTTGACGCACTTGGGGTCCTTGGCCTCGTTTTCCTTGAGCCTGGCAAAGGCCTTGGCATGCTTGGTCTCGCCCCAGGCCTTGTACTCCTTCTTCAGATGGCAGGACTTGCACTTGGCCGCGCCGATGTAGCTGTGCACAGCGCCCCCTTGAGCCCGGAGCCCTGCGACCCCGGCCAGGGTGCAGCCGACGAAGAGCAGGGCTGTCCGATACCGCCTCATTCGATGAGCTCGACCGCGTCTCAAAATGGACAACACCTATCTATTTAAAGTAGATAAAGTAGATTTTAAAGTATATCACAGGCCATCCGAAGAGTCTATCCTGCCGTCGGGTGGGCCCGGGGACATCGGATGGCCGAAGGCCTGGTTAACGCTTCGTAGGGATATTCAAGGCGTTCGCTTTCATTTTTGCTAGCATCGCCAGGCGCTCCTGAACCTCGGGGTTTCCCGGAGACCGGCGCAGGGCGTCCTGATAAGCCTCTTCGGCGGCCGCCAGGTTGCCGGAATTCAGAAAGGTGTCCCCGGCATACATCGGCAGCAGGGGATCTTCGGGCAGGGCCCGGGCCCCGGCGGCGTAAGCCTCGATGGCGGCGCGGAGACAGGAATCAGCCGTCACGGGGCTGACCTGGGCGGCCATGCGCAGGGCCCCGGCCTCGGTGAGATAGGCATCGCGATACTTGGGCCACAGCCGGCGGGCCTGCTCTGAATACCTCGCCGCGTTCAACCAGTCCGAGGCCGCCTTCGGGCCTTCCCTCCGGGACTCGGCCCGGTGGCGGTAGCCGTTGCCCAGACAGGAGAAGGCCACGGGAGCTTGAGGACATTTGGCCGTCATCCAGGAGAAGAGCGTCACATCGTCTCTCCAGCGAAGAGTGACCCTAAAGGTCTGCGCGGTCCCCAACAGCAGAACGACCAGGCCGGCCAAGGCCAACTCCGAGGAAAAGCGTCCCCGGGTCGCCTGGCCTTTCCCGTCTCCTCCGGAGAGAAGGCCCATCGTCCCGCCCAGGGCGGTGACCAGAAAAAGCAGCGGAAGATAGAGGAAGCGCGTGCTGTAATTGTACTGGATGGGTATGAATCCGAGGGTGGGAAAAAGGAAGGCCCCAAAGAGAACCAA
Organism: uncultured bacterium; assembly: GCA_964353855.1. GTDB lineage: Bacteria > Edwardsbacteria > CAYGWX01 > CAYGWX01 > CAYGWX01 > CAYGWX01. The sequence goes on from CAYGWX010000019.1 coordinate 28,929, forward strand.
AGAGATCAGCACCACGCGGAACCCCCGACAACGGACGGGGTCGGAATGCCGGATGCCGAGAAGAGCCCAAAGCGCCCATCCCAGAAAGATGAGCAGGACGGCTGCAATGCCGGCAAGATGCAGGGCATCCGTGGGCAGCGGCATGAAGTTGAAGCCGCTCTCCCGGACCATCCGCCAGCCCAGGACCAGATACTCCTCTCCCCCGCCGGTGAAGGTGTGCCAGACGTACAGGGCGAAGTTCCGGGCGGCGTTCAGGAGCGTCCCCCCGAAGGCGGGGAAAAGGGGTTCCATGGGGAGCCCGGACCTGGCCGCGTTCCGCAGGGACAGCAAGAGGACGATCCCAGCTCCCTGGAGGGCGAGGTTGACGGTCAGGATCCCCCGCCCGGACGTCTTTGTTCTGTTCGGCACGCGGGACGGGGAGCTCTTCGGCCGGGCCCACCATCCGGCCAGAAGGAAAACCGGGGAAAGCAGGGCTGTTTCCTTGGCGAACATCGCCAGGATCGCGCTCAAGGCCGAGAGCAGGGACAGCCCGATGTTCCGCCTTTCCCTGGCCCGCCAGAGCAAAAGCATTGCCAGAAGCATCCCGCCCGAGGCCAGGAGGTCGGTCCGGCCGCTGATCCAGGCCACGTTCTCGGCCCGGGTGGGATGGATGGAAAAAGCCAGGGCTGCGACGAAAGCCCAAGGAGAAGATGGAAGCAGGCGCCGGGCCACGGCCAGGGCCAGGATGGAAACTACGATATGCAGGAGGACATTGATGAGGTGGGGCAGCCAGGGAGCCGGGGTCAGGGAATGCTCGATGGCCAGGGAGAGGATGAAGAGGGGCCGGTAATAGGTCTGGAAGATTTCCCCGGCGCCGAATATGGCCAGAGGGCCGGACAACAGGCCGATCTTGGTGAAGAGGTCGTGGTCGTCCAGGACGTAGCTGAAGCCGAGGGAAGCCCCAAAGGCGACCAGGCTAAGCGCCGCAAGGGCCGCAGCCTGATAGCGGAAGGAGTGGTAGAAGGTCCAGGGTTTTAGGTTTGCTTTCATGCCCTCTGCGCCGGTTAGAGTCAGCAGATCCGGGGAAGCTGCTCCCCTTCCAGGAGGATGAGCGGACGGAGCCCTCCGATCCGGGTCCTGAGGAACACCCCTTTGGGTTTATCGACGACCTCTCCGATACGGGCCGCACCCTCCCCCAGGGGACATCCTTTCATGGAATCAAGGACGGCCTGGGCCTCATTCCTATCGACCACGACGAGGACCTTCCCCTCGTTGGCGACATACAGCGGGTCCAGGCCGAGCAGGTCGCAGGAGACCTTCACCTCCGGACGGACCGGGATCCGGGCCTCCTCCAGGATGATCCCCACGCCGGACTGGCCGGCGATCTCGTTCAGGGTCGTGGCCACGCCCCCCCGGGTCGGATCGCGCATGGCATGGATTTTGGATGTCACGCCGAAAATGGCCTCGACCAGGCCGGACAGGGCTGCGCAGTCGCTTTTCAGGTCCCCCTTCAGCCCGAAATCCATTCGGGCGTTCAGCACCGCGATGCCGTGCTCGGCGATCGGCCCGTTCACCAGCACCGCATCCCCGGGCCGGGCGAGGCTCCCCGAGACGTTTCTGCCTGCGGGGATCTCCCCCACCCCGGAGGTCGTGATGAACATCCCGTCGGCCTTTCCTTTCTCCACGACTTTGGTGTCCCCGGTCACCACGCTCACCCCGGCCTCACTTGCCGCCCGGGCCATGGAGGCCACGATCTTCTCCAGCAGGGCGGTTTCCAGGCCCTCCTCCAGGATAAAGGAGGCCGAAAGGGCCAGCGGCCTGGCGCCCTTCACGGCCAGGTCGTTGAGGGTTCCGCAGACCGCGAGCCTGCCGATGTCCCCCCCGGGAAAGATGAGGGGCGTGACGACATAGGAGTCCGTGGTAAAGGCCAGGCGGGTGCCCGGGAAAGCCAGTTCCGCGGCATCGTCCAGGCTGTCGAGGGCGGGATTATCGAAGGCCCGGCGGAACAGAGTTGAGATGAGCTCCTGCATCATCCGCCCCCCGCTCCCGTGGGCCAGGGTTATTTTAAGGGGCAAGGGATCCATGGTGGGATTTATTTGAAGCCTATCGTTCCCCGTACTTGTACCAGGCGGCGCAGGCGCCTTCGGAGGAGACCATGCAGGGGCCGACCGGATGGGTCGGCGTGCAGCCCGTGCCGAACAGGGAGCAGTCGCGGGGGGCGTGGATCCCCATCATCACTTCGCCGCAAAGACATCCCGGAGGGTCGACCGGGGCGGGCAGCCTGACCGGAAACCGCTCGGTGGCGTCGAAAGCCTTGTATCCCTTGCGGAACGCGAACCCGGTCTTGGGGATCAGGCCGATCGCCCGCCACTCCGAATCGCAGGGCTCGAAGACCTCCTCCATCAAGGCCACGGCTTGAGGATTGCCCTCAGGGCGGACCGTGCGGCGGTACTGGATCTCGACCCTGGGCTTCCCGCTCCTGATCTGCTCCAAAAGCATGGCCACGGCCTCCAGGATGTCCACCGGCTCGAATCCCGCAATCACGCAGGGTTTGCCGTAGTCCCTGGGGATGAACTCGTAGGGGCGGCTTCCGATGATCGTGCTGACGTGCCCCGGACAGAGGAAGCCGGCCAGCTTCACTTTGCCCATTTTTAAGATCGCGCGCAGGGCTTCGGGCACCAGCTTGAACGCGGGCTGGACGAAGAAGTTCGCGACGCCCTTCTCCCGGGCTTCCTTGACTGTGGCCGCGATGGTCGGGGACGTGGTCTCGAAGCCCACGCCCACGAAGATGATGCTCTTGTCGGGGTGTTCCCGGGCCAGAGTCAGGGCGTCTCTCGGTGAATAGACCACCCTGACCTCCGCGCCCTCGGCTTTGGCCTGCTCAAGGCTCGACTCCGAGCCGGTGACCCGGAGCATGTCCCCGAAGGTGGCGAGGATGACGTCGGGCAGCTTGGCAAACGCCACGGCGCGGTCCACCTCATGGGTGGGCGTGACGCACACCGGGCAGCCCGGGCCGGAGAGGAGCTTCAACGGCTTGGGCAGGAGGTTTCTTATCCCGGAGGAGGCGATCGCCATGGTGTGCGTGCCGCAGACCTCCATCAGGGCCACATCCCCCTGAACGAGAGCGCTGATCTTTTCGAGAAGCCCCCTCGCCAGGCGCGGGTCGCTGAACTTGTCCAGGTTCATGGGGAGGGTTCTGGGGGCTCTTCCGGGTCCGCGCCGTAAACCTCTTCCAGCAGCTTGATCGTCTCCAGGGCCTCCTGCTCGTCCAGCTTCTGGATGGCGTAGCCGGCGTGGACCAGGATGTAGTCGCCCACCTTGGCGTCGGCCAGGAGGTCCAGGGCGGACTCCCGGGTCACGCCCCCGAAATCCACCTCGGCCAGCCGGCCCTTTATCTTCTTGATTTTACCAGGCACTGCCAGACACATGATTTATCCTTTAGACTGTAGACTCAAGACTGTGGACTAAGGAATGCTACCTCAGTTTCACGATCCGGACCGGCACCCCATCGGCCCCGGCCCTCTTGATGAAATAGACGCCGGGTGAGACATCCGCGCCGATCTTATCGCCCCGATACATCCCGACCAGCCGGCCGGAGATGTCGTAGAGAGCAAACTTCTCCTCTTCGTGTCCTGGAACCGAAGCATAGGAGACGAAGGGATTGGGGTTCACCTGGAACCCCTGGACCCTCAATCCCCCGAACCCTTTATTTCCTGCCTCGACCCCCACGGTCGTAAAGCTTATGTCGTCCCACCGGTCCCAGTACCCGTAACCCCAGATGTACAGGCGAAGCCGGGCGAAAACGGCACTGCCCGGGGCTGTGACCGGGCCCGTGCTGAGCAGGAGGTAGGCTGTGCTGTCCTGGGTCAGGACCGGGGAATTGGCCTCGCTCAAGACCGCATGGCTGGCATTGAACCACTGCAGGTTGAGCTTCATCCTGTTTCCCGCCCCGTCGTTCTTCCGGGCCCAGCCCGAGAAGGCGTAGGTCATCCCCGGGGTCACGGAAACGTCCTGGAAAAGCACGGATTCCTGGGGCCAGGCGTCCCCGATGGAGTCGGCAATATGTCTCAAGGCGTAGCTCCCCCCGTGCACGTAATCCGAGGCCTGGGTCACCCTGGCCCTGCGCCCGGGGAGCCAGCCCGTGGGGATGTGGCTGGTGTCGCTGGGGACCGCCATCGTGTCCACGACCCAGGTTTCGCAGTTGCCGTTCTGGAGATTCGCCTGGGGCGGGTTGAAGCCTTCGCGCAAGGCCGCCCACATCTCCCGTCTCGGCCCGTCATAGGCCAGGGCCCACATCCCGGTTCCTTTAAGGTCCTGGCTGTTCACGTCCCCGTATTTGATGAGCAGGCTGGCGTCGTCGTCGTACCAGCCCTGGCGCCAGCCCCCGGAGTTGAAGGCGTACCAGGGCGTCAGGGACTCGCTGTCCCAGAGCTCCCCGTAGGCCTGGGCATTGGGCTTGGCCGTGGTGTAGATGATGGCGGTGCCGCTCCCGGTGGTGGAGGAGTGGGCGTTCCCCGAGGTGGTCGGCCACTCGTACCCGTAATACGGCAGGCCCAGGATGAGCTTGTCTCGCTGGCCCCCGGAGGCGGTGAGGTAATCGTTGATCGTCCAGCGCACGTTGTAGGTCCCCCACCCCGTCAGCGGCGACACCGGCCCGGCCACCGTGGAGTTTCTCCAGTGGTAATCGTAGCCCATGATGAAGAGGCCGTCCGTGGTGTCACACAGGTTCTGGTAGTGGAAGGCGTTGGACCAGTCCACGGCCGGGGTGGCCATGGAGACCTCCAGGCCCCTCGCCCGGCAGGCCGCGGAGAGCCGGCGCATGAACGTGACCAGGTTGGTCTGGTCCGAGCCGTAGACCCCCTCGAAGTCCATGTTCAGGCCCTCGATCCCGGCGCCCGTGGCCATGGTCACGAGATTCGTGATCGCGTTCGTGGCCCCGGTCGTGATCGCGCTGTGGATCGTGGCCCCGTCGAAGCAGGTCGCGACCAGGTCCACCTTGACCCCGTTGCGGTGGGCATGGGCGATGTCCCAGGCCCAGGTCCCGGGGAACCCGGCGCTGTTATTCAAGCTCCCGTCCGCGTTCAGGCCCACGCTGAAGCAGGCCAGCTGGGTCATCAGGTTGAAGTGCAGATAGGTGTCCGTGGTCCAGTACGGGCTGTAGCCGTAGACCGTGCGGGTCAGGGCCGGAGCCGGATTCTTGACCAGCGGCCCCCATGCCGGTTTCGTCCCGTCCCCCTTGACCGCCGGGGGCTCAAGACGATGCGCCTCCCAGTCCAGTTGATGGATGCCCGGAAAGGCGACGAGCAAAAGGAGCGACATCAGATACGGCACCATGGCTCCTCCTTTCTCACAGAGAAAGACTTTTGGGCATATTTTATTATCAGTCCAACCTTTTAAGTTTACTCCATTTGGGGCGGGAAGTCAAGGCGGGGAAAACGACCCTTTTAACCCCAGCCATTTTATCTAACCCAGATAAAGGGTTTATTTCCACTTTTTCGCATAAATAGGACCAAAAAAGCACAGTTACGCGCCCTGAACGAAAAAAACCCCCGAAAGGGAGACCTCCGAAAGGCCTACGAAATCCCAAGGGGTTTCCGAGGTATTCACGCCGTAT
>CAYGWX010000020.1:0-33522 GCA_964353855.1 uncultured bacterium
TGTTAAATTAGACTTAAATTAGAGTTAAATTAGTGTTAAATTAGACACAACTTAGTGTTAACTTGGCGTGAAGCCTTCCTGTAGCGGGCTTATTACCCTCCCCTAAAGCGGGGACAAAAATAGCCTCCCGATGGACAAAGGAGGCATTGAACTCAAAGTAAGATAGGGACTTACGAAAGGAGCCACTGCGCTTTGTCGGCCCTCGTTATGAGACGGAGTGGAAAAAGGGCTCTCATCCGGGGTTACTTACCGGATGAGGGGGGATGGGGTAAGGCTCCCCAATGTCCGGGGGACGGGGGTGAAAACCTCCCATCCCGTTCCGCTTGCCAAAGGACGATGAGACACCGCTCAAGGGCGTCCTTTAAAAAGGCCGGGCAAAGGTTGATTTAGGGGCATAATTTGTGGTAGCATAATAGGTCACGATCGAGGGTCAAGGGCGAGATACTGAAACGAAAAGGAATTGTGATGCAGGATCCGAGAGTCGAGAAATTGGCCAAGGTGCTGGTGGAGTACTCCCTGGAAGTGAAGAAGGGCGACCTGATGATCATCCAGGCCACGGTTATCGCGGCGCCGATGGTCCGGGCGGTTTACCGCGAGGCCCTGCGGGCCGGGGCCCATGTAACCACGCGGGTGGCCGTGGAGGGGCTGGACGAGATCTTCTTCAAGGAAGCGGTCGAGGAGCAGTTGACCTATGTCTCCGAGTTCCGCAAGCTGGAGACGGAGAAGGCCACGGTGATGCTCAACCTCTGGGGCGGGTTCAACCCCAAGAACCTGACCGGGGTGGACCCCAAGCGGATGGCCGCGACCCAGAAGGCGCATTCCGAGATCAGCAAGCGGTTCATGGAGCGGTCGGCCAAAGGGGAGCTGCGCTGGTGCGGGACGATGTTCCCGAACCACGCCAGCGCCCAGGAGGCGGACATGAGCCTCGCGGATTATGAAGACTTCGTGTTCAAAGCCTGCTTCGTGGACAAGCCGGACCCGGTGGCGGAGTGGAAGCGGGTGGCCCGGGAGCAGGAGAGGATCGTTAATTTCTTGAACGCCAAGAAGACCATCAAGGTGGAGGGCAAGGACACGGACCTCACGGTCTCGGTCGGCGGGCGGAAATGGATCAACTGCTGCGGGCAGAAGAACATGCCGGACGGGGAGGTGTTCACCGGCCCCTTAGAGGACTCGGCCAACGGCAAAATCCGCTACACCTATCCCGCGGTGTACGGAGGCAAGGAGGTCGTGGACGTCCGGCTCACGTTCAAGGAAGGCAGGGTCTCAGAGGCCAGGGCCGAGAAGGGGCAGGAGCTTCTCCAGGCCATGATCGCGATGGATGAGGGCGCCAAGCGCATTGGGGAGTTCGCCATCGGCACGAACTACGGGGTGCAGCGGTTCACCAAGAACACCCTGTTCGACGAGAAGATCGGGGGAACGATCCACCTGGCCCTGGGGTTCTCCATCCCGGAGTCCGGGGGAGTGAACCAGTCCGGAATCCACTGGGACATGGTCTGCGACCTCAAAGAAGGGGGACGGATGACCGCGGACGGGGAGAAGTTCTATGAGGATGGGAAGTTTCTGATATAAAGAGCATTGAAAATTGAAGTATGAAAATTGTAAATTGATCGGCGACGACAAGAGATTCACGCTAACCGTTAAGCTTGAGGAGGATCGATGAAGGGGTTGAAGTGGGTTTTAGCCGGGGCGCTGGTGATGGGGCTGGCCATCGGAGCGGGTGCCGTAGAAAAAGGCAAGGCAACTAAAGCGAAAGGGAAGAATCCCGTGGTGACGATCGAGACGACACTGGGGACCATCGTGATGGAGCTCTACCCGGACAAGGCCCCCAAGACCGTGGAGAACTTCGTGAAGCTGACCAAGGAGAAATTCTTTGACGGCTGCCTGTTCCACCGGATCGTGCCGGGGTTCGTGATCCAGGGCGGGGACCCGCTGACCAAGGACCCGGCCAAGAAAGACCTCTGGGGAACCGGGGGGCCGGGGTCCTCATTCGCGGATGAACCCGTGAAGGGCGATTACATCCGGGGGGCCGTGGCGATGGCCAACTCCGGACCGAACACCAACGGCAGCCAGTTCTTCATCTGCGTCAAGGACCTGACCGGCCGGCTGGGGAAGCAATACAACCTGTTCGGCCAGGTGACCAAGGGCCTGGACGTGGTGGATAAGATCGTGGCCGTGGACCGGGACGAGCGGGACTGCCCGAAGGCCAATGTGGAAATGAAGAAGGTCACGGTGACCGAAGCTACGAAATAGTTAGACGGTTGAACAGTTCGACGGTTGAACGGTTAAGCCTCACGGAAAGAGTCTGACTTAACGAAAGAGGAGTTAGCGTGAGACTACCCTGGGTGATCGGGCTGGCACTGCTGCTCGTCACGCAGGGCTGGGGCGGGGTGGTCATCAACGAGGTCCTCTATGACCCGCCCGGCTCAAGCGACACCGGGCTGGAGCGGATAGAGCTTTACAATAACGGAAGCACGGCAGTGAACCTCGCGGGGTGGGAACTCTACCCCGCGAGGACGCCTTATTTCCGGTTCGGGACCTTCACGCTCCAGCCGGGGACTTGGGTGGTCATCCATCTGAGGGAGAGCGGGACGGATACGCCCACGGACCTATACGAGGGCACGGTGCCGACGCAGAACATGGGGAACACGGCCGGGTCGGTCGCTTTTTTCGACAGCTCATATCACTCCGCCGCAACCCTGGTCGACTTCGTGGAGTACGGGGCCGGAGGGCAGACCTGGGAGAGCTCAGCGGTGCAGGATTCCCTCTGGACGGCAGGGGACTTCGTCTCTGATGCCCCGGAGGGTTCCTCCATAGGGCTCTTCCCGAACGGCGCGGACAACAACCGCTCTTTGGACTGGCGGGAGTTCCGGTTCCCCACCCTCGGGAAGAAAAACCTGTTCGCCCCTGTATTAACTAATGCCAAAGTAGAGCCGGACAGTTTGGTGGTGAACGGAGGGAACACAGCCCTGCTCTTCGTCCGGGCCGGAGATGGGGGCTCCGGGCTCGGCATCACTGAGGCAGACCTCTCACCCATCGGCGGAAGCCTTCACCAGAGGCTCTATGACGACGGTACGCACGGTGATTTAGTGGCCGGGGACAGCGTCTATTCTTACTCGGCCTCGGCAGGAGGCGTGGGGTTAGGGAAAAAGATGCTTTACATCTCGGCCGCGGATTCATCTTCTACGGCCTGGAGTAGAGATTCGGTCAGCGTGACCGTGGTAGGAGGCGCGGGGAGCGGGGTGGCACTCAATGAACTGATGTACAGCCCGAACACGGGCGGTCCGGAATGGGTGGAATTATATAACCGGGGACAAGTAGATGTAGACCTCGCGGGGTGGTTCATCCAGAAGGGGGATACGGCCGGGAGGAAGATGCTGACGAGCCGAAGCGTCCTCCTTGGGCCGGGAGCCTATGCCGTCCTCTCATCAGACTCCCTGAATCCCAGAGGGAACTATCCCACACTTATGCCCCTGGGCGGGATGATCGCCCTCAAGAACGAGGGGGATGCGGTCACAGTCACGGACAGCCGGGGAGCCGTGATGGACCAGGTGAGCTATCGCCCGGCCTGGGGAGGGAAGGCCGGGGTATCGTTAGAGCGGGTGAGCCCGGAGATTCCCTCGCCGGACAGCACGAACTGGGGGAGCTGCGTAGACCCTGCGGGGAGCACACCGGGTGCGAAGAACAGCCTGTATGTCACCCCGAAAGCCGGAGGCGGGCAGATTTCCGCAAGCCCGAATCCGTTCTCCCCGGACGGGAACGGGTGGGATGACCGCACCGTGGTGACGGTGGAGATCCCGGCCAAGAGCGCGCTGGCCAGGATTTATATCTATGACGTGATGGGCAGGCTCGTCCGCAGGCTCCTGGACCAGGAGACCATCGGCTCCACACGGAGCGTGGTCTGGGACGGGAAGAGCGACCGGGGAGAGGTCTTGGAGATGGGGATGTACGTGCTCTATTTAGAGGCCATTGACGCCCTGAACGGGATGCTGGTTAGGGCCAAGGGCACGGTTGTGCTGGCGAAGAGACTGAAATAATCGGTTAGACGGGTCGATGGTAACGGGTTCGTCGGTTACTACAGAAATGCCCATTAAAAGCGAAATAAGGCCTCTCAGAGGCCCTCAAAGGCCGGAGGTGGGGAGAAACCTCTTCCTACCCCCAATCCCGCCCCTCTCTCTCAAAGCTACCCTCCCCCTTTGGGGGAGGGTAGAAGCCTCCATCTCACCTCTTCAACTCCGCTTCAAGTATGCTTCAAGTCCGCTACAACTACGCTTACACGAGCTTTTCTCGACCTCCTCTGCACCACCCGCATAGGGACTCCCCAGCACCTTTTGAAGCAAGGACGGGGTAGAAATTGAGGATGCCACAAACACCTATAAAGGGCGAACTCGTAAATTCTTCTGCTTTGCGGGTCCTTACCGCTGACAGAATCTTTAAATCCCTTGATTTTTGCGTGGATTCATGATATCATAATCCTCGGCAGGCCGGGCCAGAAGTGGGGCTGGCCACCCCTTGGCCTTCGCTAATGGAGGGAGAGATGGGCAAAACGATTGTATTTGCACTCCTGATCGGCGCGCTGTTCACCATCCCCGGTCACGCGACCCTGGGGATCGGAACCCGTGCCGAACACGCCGTCCTCACCTTTCAGCCCCAACCGCTGGACAACCCGATCGGGTGCGTCTACTTGGGAGACCGGTTCCTCGTCGGGCTGTCCCCAGAAGAGGTGCGGGCGGGACAGGCGCAGGTCTTCCTGTCCGAGGTGGGGGAACTCCTCCCGGGGGCGGGGGAGTTTTCGCTCTACTTGTTCATCGAAGGGGTCAAGGGAGGGGTGCGCCTCCGCGCGGATGAGGGGGCGCGCTTTTCCCGCCACCCCGGAGGCCCGGGATTCGACTACCTCGGGGAAGCCGTCCCGGCTGCCGCCCTGACGGACTTGATCGCCCGCCGCTACCAGGAGCTGCGGGAGATCCGGGCGCGGATCGCGGCCGAGCGCGCGGAGTGGATCGCGGACGTGAATCCCGTATTCATGCTCCCGGACGCGGAGCGTTTCAACATGCTCGGGCTCGTGGTGCCCCCGGAGGGGGTGGGGAACCTGCCGGTGCGGCCCCTGGATGCCCAGGCTCCTCCGGATTCCCTGGACTGGACCCGAATGAACGGGAAGAACTACCTCACCGGGATCAGGAACCAAGGGAGTTGCGGGAGCTGCTGGGCCTTCGGCGCGGTCGCCCAGGTGGAGGCGCTGGTCAACGTCGCGGAGAATGACACCACGATCGACCTCAACCTCTCGGAACAAACCCTGGTGAGCGACTGCTGCACGAGCTGCGGCAACTGCAGCGGGGGATGGCACTCCACGGCCCTGAACTTCATCCGGAACACCGGGATCCCGACCGAGACCTGCTTCCCCTACCGGGCGGCCAACAGCGCCTGCAGCCGTTGCAGCACCTGGCTGGCGGAGGCCCGGAAGATCAACACGGTGGCCACGGTCACCAGCCAGAGCCAGAACGAGACCGCGATCAAGAACGCCCTGCAATACCACCCGGTCAGCACCTGCGTCTACGTGGACAACACGTTCCAGGCCTACCGAGGGGGCATTTACTCCTACACGGGTTCCGTGTACGACATCAACCACGCGGTCCTGTTCGTGGGCTGGGGCGGGGACACCACCCAAGCGTACTGGAAGCTCAAGAACAGCTGGGGCAGCTCGTGGGGGGAACAGGGCTACATGCGCGCCCGGAGGGGGCAGAACAACCTCCTGGGCTATTACACCATGGACGCCACCTACCTGCCCTTATTCGTGGACGCCGGCCGGGACACGACCCTCCGCGCTCCCCGGGACACCCTCACCCTCGCCCCCACGGTACGGGACGGGGCCCCCTGTTACGATCCTACGAAGCCGAGCTACACCTACGCCTGGTCGCCCCGGACCGGGCTGTCCGACTCCACGCTCAAGAACCCCAGGGCCTATCCCACGACCACCACGACCTACCGGCTGACCGTAAGGGACCTGAACCTCTCCCGGTCGGACAGCATCCGTATCACGGTCGTACCCTACGGAGTGGAGACCGCCACCATGGAATCCGCTCCGGACTTCGGCCTGGCCCAAAACCGCCCCAACCCGTTCACCAGCCGGACCGCAATCGCCTACAGCCTGCCCGCCCCAGGGCGGGTGGTGCTCAGGATCTACGACGTCTCCGGACGGTGCATCAAGACCCTCGTGGACCAAACGGTCGGGGCGGGAGCCCATTCCGCGTGGTGGGACGGGAGGAACGCCTCCGGCGAGAAGACGGGTACCGGAATCTATTTCTACCGCCTGGAGTCCGGGAGCCGGACGTTCCTCAGGAAGATCATCCGGCTTTAGCGGGAGAACAGCGATTTCCCGAGAAAATATACCGGGCAGCCCCGAGAAAAACCCTTGCCTCGCGCCGCATGCGGTGCGAGGCAAGGCTGTTAAGAAACCACTTCAGATGACCAGAACCATCCACTCCCTGATCTTCGACTTCGATTACACCTTAGCCGACTCCTCAAAGGGGGTCGTCCTCTGCGTCAACCATGCGCTGGAGACCCTTGGCCTGGCACCGGCGAAAGCGGAGCGCATCAGGCGCACGATCGGACTGCCCCTGGAGGTGACCTTCCGGCGGCTCACGGGCCGGGAGGACCCAACCCAGGAGCGGGAGTTCGTCCGGCTCTACGTCCAGCGCGCGGACGAGATCGTGGCCGGTTTGACCACCCTTCTTCCTACAGTCGCGGAAACCCTCCGGTCGCTCCAACTGTCGGGCCTCGCCCTGGGCATCATCTCGAACAAGTTCCGGCGCAGGATCGAGGTCATCATGGAAAGGGAGAACCTTGCGGACTGTTTCGATATCATCGTGGGATCCGAGGACGTGGTGCACTACAAGCCCGACCCGGAAAGCCTGCTTTTGGCCATCGGGCGGCTCGGCGGCACTCCGGCAAGCAGCCTGTACGTGGGGGACAGCGTGACCGATGCGGAAACGGCCAGGCGGGCCGAAGTCCCTTTCGTGGCCGTGTTAACCGGGGTGACCTCGAGGGAGGAGCACGAGAGATACCAGCCCCAGGCCATCCTCGAAAGCCTGGCGGGGCTCCCGGGCCTGATCCGGCAGGCTTGGGGTTTGTGGAATCCGGGGGGTGAAATGTGGTATAATGATTATCAGCGTATGAAAGAACGATCATCGAACAGGAGTCATTATCATGCAGGATAAAATCAAGAAAGCCCTGAAGCAGGCGACTTGTGAGTACGCGGAGGTACGGCTGGAGGAGGTCACGCGGACCGCGGTGACCTACCTGGGCAAGGAGCTGGAGACCATCGGGACCGCGGACGACGTCGGGGGGAACGTGCGGGCCTATCACCAAGGCGGGTGGGGGTTCGTCTCGTTCAACGACGCGAAGGACCTTCAGACCTACGTGCGCGAGGCCTGCCGACAGGCGAAGATGGTGGGCGGAGCGAACGGTTCTCCCTTGGCCCCGGTGGAGCCAGTCAAGGACGAGGTCCGGGTACAGTTGGAGGACGACCCGAGGAGGGTGGACCTGGCCGAAAAAGAGAAACTGATGAGGAAATATAATAACCTCATTCTGGGCCAGGCCAAGATCCAAACCTCGGCCACGCGCTACGAGGACGTGTTCATGCGCCGGACCTTCGCGAACACCCAGGGGACATTAATCGGAGAAGAGCGGGTGTACTGCGGCACAGCCTATTCGGCCACGGCCAAGGAAGGGGCGAACGTGCAGTTCTCCATGGGCCGAACCGGAGGAACGAGGGGATGGAACACGGTCTTGGGCCGGGAGGCGGATGTGGAGAAGATCACGAAGGAGGCCGTGGACCTCCTGAAAGCCGAAAAGCCCGAGGCCGGGACCTACACCGTGATCGCGGACCCTTCCCTGGGCGGGGTGTTCGCACACGAGGCCTTCGGGCACCTTTCGGAGGCGGACTTCATCTATCAAAACGAGCGGTTCAAGGAGATCATGACCCTGGGCAAGCGATTCGGGGTGGACTCGCTCTCTATCGTGGACGACGGCTCGATTCCCGGGGAACGGGGCTCGCTCCGTTACGATGACGAAGGGGTGAAGACGCGCAAGAACTATCTCATAAAGGACGGCATCCTGGTCGGGCGTCTGCACAACCGGGAGACCGCGGGGAAAATGAAAGAGAAGGTTACGGGGAACGCCCGGGCGATCTCCTTTCGCCACGCCCCGATCGTGCGCATGACGAACACCTACATCGAGCCCCGGGACTGGAGCTTCGAGAAGCTCCTCCAGGACACGGACCACGGGATCTATGCGATCGACGCCCTGGGCGGGAACACCGAACTGGAGATGTTCACGTTCTCGGCGGCCAAAGCTTACCTCATCCAGGACGGAAAGTTAGGGCCGATGGTAAGGGACGTGATCCTTTCCGGAAACGTGTTCGAGACCATGAAGGCCATTGACGCCATCGGGAACGATTTCCACCTGGATGGCGGCTTGGGCGGCTGCGGCAAGGGGGGACAGGCGCCTTTGCCGGTCTCGGACGGGGGACCGCACATCCGAATCCGAAACGTCGTCATCGGTGGAAAGTGAGGACATCATGAAGACGACCCAAAACATCGCGGAGAAAACCCTGGCTTTAGCCAAGAAGCAATCCGAGACCTGCGAAGTGCTATTCGTGGAAATGGAGGAATCCCCGGTTAAGTTCCAGGCGAACAGACTCCACTCCCTGGAGACCAAGTACACGACCGGGGCGGGCCTCCGAATCGTGAAGGACGGGCGGATCGGGTTCTCGTGCACCACAGACCTCTCCAAGCTCAAAGAGTTAGTAGCCAATGCCGTGGCCAGCGCGAAGTACGGACAGAAAGCGAAGTTCACGTTTCCCAAAAAGGCGGAGAAGGCGGTGGTGGAGGTGCTTTCTCCCGAGGTGAGGAAGGCCAGGCCGGAAGCCTTCGTGGAAGCAGGGAGGAAGAGCATCGCAGGGCTCCTGGCCGAGGTGCCGGAGATGAAATGCGACATCCGGCTTACCCGGAGCGTGGCCAGGATCCGGCTGGTGAACAGCGCGGGGCTGGAAGTTGGGATCACACGGACCCTGTCCCATTTTGACTTCTCAGGGCTGGTGATCGGGCCGGACGGGCTGCTGTGGGTCTATGAGGGGAAGTCCAGCCGTAAGCTGGTCCTGCCGGGGAAAAAGGCCGTGAGCAAGCTGGCCGAGCAGGTGAGGTTAGCCAAGAAAGTGGTCCCCCTTTCCGGAAAACCGCTGCCCGTGCTCTTCGCCCCGGAGGTGATGCCCGCCCTGTGGTACGCCATCGTGATGGGGGTGAACGGGAAAACCGCGCAGAAGGGGGCCTCGCCCCTGGTAGGCAAGGTCGGCGAACGGCTCCTGGATGAGCGGGTGACCATCACAGACGACCCGACCCTGGACTGGGGCCCGGGAAGCTCCCCCTGGGACGACGAGGGAGTGAAAAGCCGGAAGAACGTGCTCTTCGAGAAGGGCGTCCTCCAGGGCTTCCTGTACGACCTGCAGACCGCGGGAATGGTCGGAGCGAAGAGCACCGGAAGCGCAAGACGCTCGTTCAGCTCCCTGCCCTATCCCTCGGTCACGAACCTGGTCATCAAGCCGGGAGGGGACAAGCTCCAGGACCTCGTCCGGGGGATGAAGGAGGGCCTCCTCATCTACGGCGTGATCGGCGGCGGGCAGAGCAACCTATTGGCCGGGGACTTCTCTCTAAACATCGGGCTGGGCTACAAGGTGGAGAACGGACAAATCACGGGACGGGTGAAGGACGCGATGGTCTCGGGGAACCTCTACGCCCTCCTGAAAAACAACCTCCTGGCCCTGTCCAGGGAGACGGAGTGGGCCGGGAACATCAAGACCCCGGCGGTGCTGTTCAAGGATGTGAGCATAGCCAGCGGGAAGAAGTAATCATTGCAAAATGCAAAATTAGCATTTTAAATTTCAAATTGAAGCGACTCTGGTTTCTTTGCCTCATGCTGGGCCTAAGCGTATCGGTGCAGGCAGCGTCCTTCTCCATCGCCCGGGTGAAGTACGCCGGGGGCGGGGACTGGTACAATGACCCGGATGAGGAGACGAACTTGGCGAAGGAGCTGGTTTCGCGGGCGAAGGTCAACGCCAAGACGGACAGAGAAGTTGTTTCGCTCCTGGACGACGATCTCTTCAGTCATCCTTTTCTGTACATCACCGGTCACGGGAACGTCTCTTTCTCCGAGCAGGAGGTCTCCCGCCTGAGGGAGTTCCTGACCCAGGGAGGGTTCCTGTTCGCGGACGACGATTACGGGATGGACGACTCGTTCAAGCGGGAGATGAAAAAGGTCTTCCCGGACAAACAGTGGGTGGAGCTGCCCTTTGAGCATCCCATCTATCATTCATTTTACGACTTCCCCCAGGGCCTGCCCAAGACGCACGAACATTATCCGGGCCAGCCCAAAGGCTTCGCCCTGTTCCACGAAGGACGGATAGTCGTCTTCTACACCTACAACTCCAATATCACGGACGGCTGGACCACGGTGCACAACGACCCCCCGGAGAAGCGGGAGGAGGCGATTCGGATGGGAATAAATATCGTATGGTACGTGTTAACGCATTAATTATTCGTAAGGCGTAAGACGTAAGGAGTAAGGAGTAAAGTCAAAGAGGCGTAAGAGGTGAGCGAAGCAAATAGAACCATCGAAGTCAAGCTGACGAGCTTGAGACGGAAAAGGCAGGGGGCAACGGCCTTCTCCCGGCTGGGGCATTTGGCTCTGGCCTGGGGAGGGATCACCATTCTGCTTGTCGCTTGCACTCACTCCCTGTGGGGGCGGCTTACGCTCCAGGCTCTGCTCGTGGGCGCGTTGGGCGCGGGGCTCGGCTGGCTGGCCTGGAGCTTCATCAGCAAGCCTTCTTTTGATGCGCTCGCCCTAAAGGTGGAGAAACTTTTTCCCCACCTCAAGAACCTCTTGGTGAACGCCGTGCAGTTGAGCACGCGAAAGGACGGGCGGGAGGGCTATTCCCCCGAACTGACTGCCGCGGCCATCCAGCAGGCCGAGGAGGCCTGCCGGGACCTGGACTTCGGGATGGCCATCCCGAAGAGACCCTGGGCTGTGGCGTTGGGGGAGATTGGCGTCGGGGCGTTTGTACTCCTGCTTCTTCTCTTCGGTTTCCCTTCCCAAAGCACCAAGGCCTTCTCCCAGTTCCTGAATCTCAAGGCCATCCAAGAGGCCGAGGCTCAGGCGATTTTAAAGGTCGTGCCAGGGAACGGGAAGGTGTCCAAGGGACAAGGCTTTGGGATCAAAATCTCCGTGGAAGGCAGGACGGTCCGAGAAGCGCTCGTCTACCGAAGGGCCGAGGGCGGGACCTGGGAAGAGGCCAAGGCCACGCCCCTCGCCGCGAACCGTTTCGAGCACAACTTCCAGTCCGTGCTGGAGCCCTTCGAGTATTACGTGACCGCGGGCCATCTCTCGAGCGAGCATTATCGGGTGAGCGTTTCCGTGAGGCCGGTCGTGGCGCAGTTCAAACTGAAAGCCATCTACCCGGGTTACGCCAAAGTGCCTCCCCAGGAGATGCCGGAAGGATCGGGAGACGTAACCGCGCTCGTGGGCACGGTCGTAGAGGTGAGCGGAAGAGCCAATGTTCCACTGGGCTCGGCAAAACTTGCCATGGGTGATTCGTCCCAGGTAACGCTTAAGCCCGAGGGCAGTCAGTTCTCGGGAAAGTTCGTGGTCCGGAAGGATGCGACCTACCGCTTCGAGGTCGCTGACAGCTCAGGGGAGAGGAACGAGGACCCGCCGGAGTATCGCATCACGGCGATCTTGGATGAATCTCCCGCGATCCGCATCGCAGAGCCGGGCAGGGATATTTATCTTCCTGAGAACCTGACGGTTCCCCTGCGTCTTGAGGCCCACGACGATTTCGGGCTGACTAGGATGACGATTAAAGTCAAGAAGGGAAGCGATAAAGAAGAGCGGACGGTCCCGATCGTGGACTTGAAAGGACGGGCTGCGGATACGTCACTCGTCTTTAACTGGGAACTGAACGACCTGGGACTCCTGGCCGGGGAGGAGGCCGTGTACTATGCCGAGGTCTACGACAACGATGTGGTGAGCGGGCCCAAACGGGGGGTCTCCCAGACCTATCGGGTGCGCTTCCCCACGGTCCAGGAAATGTACGCCCAGTCCCAGGAGGAGCAGAAGGAGGCCTTAGCTGATTTGCAGGGCTCGCTTCCAGCCCAGGAGGAGCTGAAGAAAGAGGTCGAGCGCATCGCTCAGGAATTAAAGACTCAGAAGAATCTGACTTGGGAGAAGAAGCAGGAGATCCAGCAGAGCCTCCAGCGCCAGGAGGAACTCCTCAAGGAATTGGAGAAGACGAGCCAAGGGCTCCAACAGGCCGCGGAGAAAGCCGAGCAGTCTCCGCTCGTGGACCTGGAGACCGTGCAGAAGCTCCAGGAGGTCCAGCGGCTGATGTCCGAGGTGATGACCGAGGAGATGCGCAAAGCGTTGCAGCAGTTGCAGGAGGCGATGAAGAAGGCCGATCCCAAAATGGTTCAGGAGGCGATGAAGAACTTGCGCCTCAGCCAGGAGGAATTGAAGCAGAGGCTGGACAAGACCATTGCGCTCCTCAAGGACGTGCAGTTGGAGCAGAAACTCAAGGAGGCGGCGAACAAGGCCAATGACCTGCTCACCCGCCAGCAGGCCTTGAAGGAGGCCGCCAAGCAGAGCGAAAAGAAGGAACTGCCGGCGCTTGCACCCAAGCAGAAGGAGTTGAAAAACGAGGCCAAGCAGCTGTCCAAGGACCTCAAATCCCTGTCGGATTCCCTCAAGGCCACTCATCCGCAGGTTGCGGATTCACTCGCCCAGCTTTCCCAGGAGATGGAGGGGGACAGCCTTTCCGGGGCCATGGAACAGGCCGCAAACGACCTCTCCAATCAGCAGCCGCAGCAGGCGATGAGGAATCAGGAGAAGGCCGAGCGCTCCCTGTCCAAGCTTTCCCAGGGAATCAAGTCCGCGCAGAACAAGAAGGTGGGACAGGACAAGAAGGCCCTGGCCGAGAAGATGCGCAACGCGATGAAGGACCTCCTGTACCTTTCCGAGAAGCAGAACGAATTGAACCAGAAGATGGAAGACGCGGCCGGGAACCCGGCCAGCGATAAGGACGCCCTGGCCAAGGAGCAGCAGGACCTCCAGGCCGGGGCCAAGAAGGTGGCCGACCAGCTCGCCGAGGCGGGACAGAAGACGATGTTCCTGACCCCGGAGATCATGCGCCAGATGGGCGGGAGCCTGTCCAAGATGGGCCAGGCCCAGCAGCAGTTACAGAAAGGGAATGCCGGAGGGGCGCAGCAAAACGGGAAGGACGCCCAGCAGGGATTGAACCAGACCGTGATGTCCCTGATGGATGCGATGGGGCGGATGCAGGCCTCGGGCTCAGCCTCGGGACTCAAGGAAGCCCTGGAACAGATGGCCGGGCTCTCCCAGCAGCAGGAAGGGGTCAACCAAGGGACCCAGGGACTGATGCCCATCCCCGGGGAGGGCCAGCTCTCACTCCAGCAGAGAGCCGAGATGGCCCGGCTGGCCGCGGAACAGGGCGCGATCGGAAAAGGAATGCGCGACGTCCAACGCTCGCTCGAGGGCGGCGGGGAGAGCGGGCTGCAGGGCCGCGTGAACGAGATCGCTAAGGACATGGAGAAGGTGGCCGAGGACTTGAAAACCCGCAAGGTGGACCGCCAGACCATCGAACGCCAGCAGAAGATACTGACCCGCCTCCTGGACGCCCAGCGTTCCGTCAGGGAAAGAGACATGACCGAGCGCAGAAAGTCCGAGACCGCCAAACCTTATGAGCCCAAACCTCCCAAGCCTTTACCCGGCGATCTGGGAGATCAGCAGAAGAAGATCCGCGAGGCCCTGCTCAAGGCCCTGAAGGAAGGCTATCCGCCGGAATACGAAGAGCTCATCCGGGCGTATTTCAAAGCCTTGGCTCAGTAAGGGGGGACATGGTGAAAGTCCTCTCGATTTGGATCGTGCCGGTCTTTCTGGTCCTCCTCTCGGCCCCGGCCGAGCCCTCCCGCATCACAGAGGTGAAGATTTACGGTAACTTCGAGACGGCCGGCGTGGACATCAAGGTGGACAGCATGGACTTCGACGAGACCGCGACCATGGAGTACAAGAAACAGAGCGAGCCGTCCTACGCGAGAGGCCACGACTTCGTGCGCTACGATGGCAACCACATGGCCACGAGCCTGTTCGGCCTTGACCTCGCCACGGCCTACGATATTCGAATCACCCTTTTTGATCCGGATACCGTGAGGGGGACTAATCCGGTATATACTACGGTGGTCACGAAGTCAGAGTATGTGCTTCCCCCTCCGGTGCGAACCGTCCAGGTCGTCAACCAAGCGGAGCTGAGCCAGGCCGCGAGCCAGGCATTGCCCGGGGATCGGATCGTCCTGGCCCCGGGGACTTATGCCAACGGGATCCATATCTCCAACCGATCCGGGACCGAGGCCCAGCCCATCGTGTTCACCTCCCGGGACACCACCAAGCCGATCCTCCAGGGAAATTTCTCGGGGGGGATCGAACTCTATCGGGCCAATTACTATGCGTTCAACAACCTGGAAGTCCACAACGAAAACGGGGACGGGGTACGCATCCGGGGATGCCATCACATCGTGGTCAAGGGATGCTATATCCACGACAGCCAGCCGGGCGACTACACCTCGAACCTCTTCATCATGCACAGCGAGGAGGGGAGCCCGCCTTACTCCGGCTCCCATCTGATCCTGGACAACCTCATCGGGGACGTGGTCCATGATTCGGTGGACGAGAACCAGGGGCCGGGGCCCTCCAACGAGCCCGTGCCCGGGCAATCCTACTTCGGAATAAGGATGGACTACCAGCCCGGGGCGTTCACCACGATCCGGGGGAACACGATTTTCGGGACCGTGGACGGGATCCATCCCACGGGCGACGAGGGCGCCTCGCCGGTCCTGGGCCCGGACGATCCGGACGTCCTGCTTACCTGGCAGGACCAGAACCTGGACCTCTACGACAACGTGATCTACGACTGCAAGGATGATTGCATCGAGTGCGACGGGCACACGGCCAACGGCCGGGTCTTCCGCAACCGCCTGGGCAAATGCGAGAACGCGATCAGCGTGGCGCCCTTCTATCCCGGCCCCCTATTCGTGTTCCGCAACTACCTCCATGGGTTCCACCAGGGGTGCCTGAAGCAGAACACCGGGGTGCCGGGCCTCTTCCGCAATGTCCTGTTCTTCCACAACACGGTGATGGAAAAGCCCCGCTCCTCTCCCCAGCACTGCGGCAGCGAGTACTGCCTCTACCGCGGGGAACCCGCCATCCAGCAGGACTTCGTGTACACGAACAACATCTTCTACGGCCGGGGTCGGGTCTACAACGGGGACAATTACACCAGCGGCAATTATCATCGCAACGACCGCTTCGACTATGACCTGATGTACAGCACCCGGCAGACCGACCCGACCTACGCCTATAAGTGGGTGTGCACCTATGGGGATCCGCTGAACAATACACGCTACACGGACCTGCCGAGCTTCCGCTCCGCCGTGGGGCAGGAGGCCCATGGCCGGTGGGGGGACCCGCTTTTGGATACGACCCGGCTTCCGGGGTATCCCCCGAACTCCAAGCTCCTGGACCTGAAGATCCAGATCGGGTCCCCGGCCATTGACGGAGGGATCCTGATTCCCGGGCTCAACGACGGCTACATCGGAGCCGCGCCAGACATGGGGGCCTACGAGTGGTTTCCGGTGGGGACGGAGAAAGGGGAGGATTCGGGGGCCCCTCAAAACCCTTCGTTCAGGGTGAGTGCCTACCCCAATCCCTCCCGCGGAAAGGTAAGCTTCAGTTATCGGCTGTCCCGAACTGGTCCGGTCGTCTTGGAGGTCTTCAACGTCACCGGCCAACGGGTGGAGCGGCTTGAATTCGGATCTCAAGCGGTGGGAAACCATGAGTTTCGTTGGGAGAGGAAAGGCACAAGTCCCGGAATTTATTTCTACTCGCTACGGGCGGGAGGGCAGAGGGGCATTCATAAGGTGTTGATCCTCGACTGAAAAGGCCTGGTTAAAGTCCCTCTGGGTTGACACCCAGAGGGACTTTGCCTTATAATTGAGAGCACTCCATGATCCGCCAAATTACAAACGCTTACCGTAAGATAACTCTCGCGCTTCTGCTCTTGAGCTTCCTCGGAGCAGGCTACAGCGCGTATGCCGAACGCCTTCACCTCATCCCGTATTCGACTTGGGCCGAGGACGACTCCGAATATGAGGCGGGGTTCCGCTTTGCCTTCCTGGAGCGGTGCACGTTCCAGGGGGGAGTTCCCACCCCGGCCGGAGACCTCGGGGGATACGATCGGCTCCGGGCGGATCCGGACCCGCCCCCTCTGCCGGAAACGCACCCCCCCCTTCACGAGCTTCAGCTCGGCCACATCACCGCGCTTGACCTGAGGCGCGGCCCCCCCGACTTCCTTCCCCCTGGCCTGTAAAGGGCCCGCTTCGTAATCTCACATTGCTCTCTCCGCCGGGACCCTCAAACGTATTGATTGGAAGGAGAAATTTATGATGACGGTCAGACCGACCGCCTTTAGATGGATTGCGGTCTTGGCACTGAGCCTGACAGTCCTCTGCGGCCTCGCCTTTGCCCAGCCGGCGGACACGACCAAGACCTCCAAGTTCACGATGAAGGAAATCGTGGTGACGGCCACGCGCACCCCGGAGGAAGTAGCCAAAGCCCCGGCGGCTGTGAATGTGGTCACGGCCAAGGAATTGCAGGAGCGCCAGCCGCGCACCACGGCCGAGGCGCTCAGGGAGGAAACCGGGATTACGGTGCAGAAGACCAACCACAACGGCGGAGCCCCGATCATCCGAGGGATGATGGGGAACCAGATTCTGGTGATGGTAGACGGCATCCGCCTGAACAACGCCATCTACCGCTTCGGCCCGAACCAGTACCTGAACACCGTGGACCCCGATCAGCTCTCCCGGATCGAGGTCATCCGAGGTCCGGGCTCGGTATATTACGGCTCAGACGCCATAGGCGGGGTGGTGAACATCATCACCCGCGATCCCAAACTGTCCGGCGAGGGCCTCCGGGTCGCCGGGCTCCAGAGGGGTCAGTGGGCTTCCACGGACCAGGAGGCCCTGTCCCGCACCGAGGTCTGCCTCTCCGGGACCCGCGCGGCCCTGGCCCTGGGCGGGACTTACAAGGACGTGGGGAACTTCGTGGCCGGGCGGGGGTTCCGTGGCCGGGACTCCAGCTCGCAGGTCTTCCCCTCGTCATGGTATGAAAGGGATTTTGATGTCAAGCTCTTGACCGTGCCTATGTCAAGGCACCGCCTCGTCCTTGCGGCCCAGAGCATGAGCGAACACGACGTGGAGTTCTACCATACCCCGGACCGGGTGGACCCCTTCCAGGACCGGACTCTGGCTTACGTCAAATGGGCCTGGGACCGGCCGGTCTCCTTTCTCTCGCAGGTGGAGCTCCGCGTCTCTCACCAGGATCAGAAGGAGAAGTGGACCCGAAAGACCTCACGATCCTCCAACTATATCGTCTACGGATCGGAGAACGAGGTCAAGACCCCGGGCGGGGGCCTCCAGGCCCAGACCCTGCCTTGGAAGACCGTTGATTTTACCTTCGGCCTTGAGGCCTACCGCGACCAGGTTACCAGCACAGGATTCCGGGACAGCACGGTCCGCTCCTCAGGGATAACGACGCACCAGACCGTGCGCGGAGACTACGGCACGGCGACCATGGATTACGGAGGAGGATTTCTCCTAGGGCACGTCAAGCCGCTCAACCGCCTGGAGCTCTTCTCCGGGATCCGCTATGACCGCGTCCAGCTCACCTCCCCGCCCGATCCGCTGGTCGTTCCCTTTGAATTCAAGCAGACCAGCTCAGCGCTCACCGGGGGCGGGGGCCTCCGCCTGAACCTCTGGGGGCCACTGTACGCGGTCTCCAACGCGGCCACGGCGTTCCGGGCTCCGAACACGGACGATGTCCTGCGCTTCGGTCCGGTGGAAAGCACCCTGTACGAGGTGCCCAACGCGAACCTAACCCCTGAGAAAAGCACGACCGTGGATTACGGCCTGCGCTGGGACCATCCCCGGCTGGCCGCGGGACTGACCTTCTATAACACCTACGTACGGGACCTGATCGCCCGGGCGAACGGGACCTATAACAGCGACACGCTCTACTCCGGAAGGCGGGTCCAGCAGCGCCAAAATGTAGGCCGGGCGCGGATCGATGGGGTGGAGGCCGAAGGCGAATTCCGGGTCAGGGAGAATATTCACCTCCGGGGCGGGGCCTGCTACACCTACGGTCAGGACCTGACGAACAGCCAGCCCCTGAGACGGATCCCCCCCTCCTCGGGTTTCTTCGCCTGCCGCTACACGGCCCCGGAGGACCGGGTCTGGGGCGAAGCCGTGGTACGCGCGGCCCGGGGCCAATGGCGCTACGCTCCCGGGGACCGCTCTGACCGGGACATGCAGCCGGTGAAGGGGCGTTACGTGACCCCGGGCTACACCGTGGTGAACCTGCGCTTCGGGGCGAAGCTTACGAACTACCTGGAGAGCACCCTGGGGATCGAGAACGCCACGAACCGGAATTACTGGGAGCACGCCTCCCGGGTGCCGTCCAGCGGCACGAGCGTGAGCCTCAGCCTAACCCTCTCTGGAGAACGGAAGCTTTAACGTGTTGAAAACACGGGGCGGCATTTCCTGCCGCCCCGTGCTCGTATGGAGCCGTTTGGGCTCAAAGCCTGTTATCAGATTTAGTTACAACATCTTTTCGCTTTGCCATTCCGGTTCATTTTACGGGCATTGCTTTTCTCCTTTACGTGTTGATAACCCTATTTTACCCTATCCCTCCCCGGGAGCACAAAAGATTTGAATAACGGGCTTATCGCGCTTGGCATTTGGTTTTCATCTGGAAATAAATCGCTTGCTTTCTTTTGTCATTTCGATTATGATTATTTAATGCGGAGAAAGGAATACTAAATGGCTGACGAGGTCGTAAAAATCAAACCCAAGAAACACAGAGGACGCTGGCTCCGGCGCACCCTGTTCGGGATAGCGGTGTTCCTGGCCTTCCTGGCTGGGGCGACCCTGGGGGTCAATGCTTTCTTCTCACGGGACCTGCCCCCGGCCGAGGTCCTGGGAAACTACGAGCCCAAGCTGGGCACCAAGGTCTATGCCGGGAACGGGGATCTGGTCTATGAGTTCAGCGAGGAGAAGCGCTCGCTGGTCACCCTGGACCAGATCCCGGAGAACCTGAAGAGGGCCACGATCGCGGTCGAGGACCGAAAATTCTACAACCACCCCGGGGTGGACCCGCTCCGAATCATCGGGGCTGCGATCGCGGACATCCGCCACGGGGAGGCCCGGCAGGGAGCCTCGACCATCACCCAGCAGCTGGCCCGCAACCTGTTTCTGACCCAGGAGCAGACCCTCTCCCGCAAAATCCGGGAGATCCTGCTTTCCCTGAAGCTGGAGCAGATCTATACCAAGGATGAGATATTAGAGCTGTACTTTAACCAGATTTATTTCGGACACGGGGCTTACGGGGCCGAGGCCGCGACGCAGCTGTATTTCAACAAAGACGTCGGAACCCTGACCCTGCCCCAGGCCGCGCTCCTGGCCGGTCTGCCCAAGGCCCCGCAAAACTATTCCCCCTACGACCACCCCGATCAGGCCCTACGGCGCCGCTCCCTCGTCCTGGAGGCGATGGTCAAGACCGGTGCGATCACCCGGCGCGATGCGGAGGCGGCCAAGAACGCACCCCTGGAACTGGCTCCCCGAGCGCCCCAAGCCAACGAGGCCCCTTATTTCGTAGAGGAGATCCGCAAGCACCTGGAGGAGCGTTACGGCTCGAACCTCCTGTACCGGGGCGGGATGACGGTTTCGACCTCCCTGGACCTGCGGCTCCAGCGCATCGCCAACCGGGCCCTGGAAGAGTGGCTCACCAAACTTGAGGATCAGTACAAATTCAAGATCCGGCACCGCGATGTCGTGATCTCGGCTCAGGCCGCGGATTCCCTGCAGGAGACGAACTACATCCAGGGCTCGCTGGTGGCCATGGACCCCCGGAGCGGTCGGGTCCTGGCGATGATCGGAGGCCGGGACTTCGTGCACAGCAAGTTCAACCGGGCTACCCAGGCCCTGCGCCAGGCGGGAAGCTCATTCAAGCCTTTCATCTACACCGCGGCGATCGACGGGGGATTCACCCCGGCCTCGGTCCTGGTAGACGCACCCCTGGTGGTGCCCACCGGCCACCGGATCTGGAAGCCGGTGAACTACGATCACAAGTTCGGCGGGCCCACGACCCTGAGGAGCGCCCTGGCTTTCTCGCGAAACATCATCGCAGTCAAGCTGATCATGGAAGTCGGCCCCACCTCCACGGCGGCTTATGCCCATAAGATGGGGATCCGCAGCAAGATCCCGGAAGTCCTGAGCCTGGCCCTGGGCAGCGCGGATGTGAACCTTCTGGAGATGGTGGATGCCTACTGCACCCTGGCCAACCAGGGGACGCGCAACGACCCGGTGATGATTACGAAGGTCACGGACCGCACCGGCCGTATCTTGGAGGAGCACCGGCCCCTGCCCGAGCGGGTGCTCTCCACTCAGACCGCGTTCACGGTGGTGGACATGATGCGGGGCGTGGTGGATTACGGCACCGCAGCCCGGGCGCGGGGGATGGGCTTCACGCGCCCGGCGGCAGGCAAGACCGGCACGACCAACGATTACACCGATGCCTGGTTCATCGGCTTCACCCCGGACCTGGCCTGCGGGGTGTGGGTCGGCTTCGACCGGAAAAAGACCATCGCCTACGGCGCCACCGGGTCCTCCTTTGCCCTCCCGGCCTGGGTGGAGTTCATGAAGGCAGCCACCGCAACCATGCCGGTTGCCGAGTTCTCCTCCCCCGGCGGGATGACTTCGGCGATCGTATGCACAGAGTCCGGGCTACTGGCCACGCCGGACTGCCCAAAGGTCAAGACAGAGGTGTTCATCGCGGGGACCGAGCCCAAAGGAATCTGCGACCTCCACCGCTTGCAGAACCTGAACGTGAACGTCAAGGACTATAACTTCGAGCGCCTGGACAAACAGTCCCTGGAATCTCAGGATTTCGAGAAGCCGAAGGAGGAGAAGACCGGGATATAAGCTGTGGACGACAGGGCCGAACGAAAACCCCTCCTTCAGGAGGGGTTTTTCTAATTTTTTAAAAAAAGAGGCTCACCCCCGACTCAGGGCTGCTTCTTGAGGCTTATGGGGAGGCGGGATGACGACCACATTCGGACTCGCCGTCTGGTAGCGCTCTCGGATGGCCTCTCGGGAAGCCTCCAGGGTCTTCCGGATCTCCTGGGTCCGGACCTGGACCTTCGCGACCTCGCTCGCAAGGTTCTGAATTAGGGCGAGGCGGGAGTCCAGCAGCACCTCTTCATGCTTGGCAAAGGTCCTTTCCACGTACCCCCGGGCCTCCAGGGCCAGGGCCTTCTTGATCTCCTCCTCGGCGGACTTCAGGGTCCGGATCGCCTCGGCCTTGACCGCCCGCTTGTCCGGCTTTTTGCCCTCCTCAGGAAGTATCTCCTTGATCACATAGGCCTCCAGGCTGGAAAGCGAGGCCGCGATGACATCCATCCGCGGGGACGCGGTGTGGGCCCTGGGCTTCTCTTTCCCCCAGCGCTCCCAGAGGTCCTGAAGAGGCTCATTTTGCGGATGCTCAGCGACCCGCTTGGAGCCGGCTTCGTAGTCGTCCTCGAACAGGGCGAGCTTTTTTCCCAGAAGACTCTCCCACTTTCCCAGGAGCTTCTCCAGTCTTTTTCGGACCTCCTCGGCGGAGAGCACATCTCTCCGGAAGCGCTGGGTGAGGGTCCTGCGCTTCTCAGCCTCGGCGACTTCCTCCTTCTTGGCTGAGGGGGCGAGGTGAGCGAGGAAGCCGTCCAGGGAAAGGGCGTAGTCCAGGAAGCGGTCCAGCCGGGGCCGAGCTCCCTCCAGGAGATCCAGGAGAGGATAGGCTTCCTCCAAAGCCAGGGCTTCGGTCCGGGCCTTGTGCTTGGAGAGCTGGCCTTTCTTGTAGGCCAGAAATCTCTCCGCTGGGCGGAAGCCGGCGGAAAGCTTGGCCAATGCGCGCTGGTTTTCGGAGAGCATTTCGAACGTCCGACCCAGAGGACTCAATAGGCGGAGAGGTGCTCCCTCGGTCCGGACCACATCCAGAACGGCATCGAAGAGCTCCTCCATGCCGCTGGCGCGTTCCAGCAACGCCCCCTCCTCGGGATGGCGCTTGCTGCGATCCAGCCCGATGCGGGCGAGAAGGGCCGAGATGGGCACGATCTCCAGGCCGGGCAGGACCTCGGCCAGGCCGGATTTGGGTTCCTTGAAAACCTGTCTCACGAAGGCGACCTGCTCTGCGACCTTCGCATCGCCCATCCGAACCCGGTCGTCGGAATCATAGCCGGCGCGCTCGTCGCATTGGGAGATGGCCACGATCATGCGCTTGCGCTTCTGGGAGAGGCCCAGCATGTGGCGGTAGTCGCTGCCCCTCAGGGCGGCGTCGCTGTTCGTGAGGTACAACACGAGGTCGGCCTGACCCACGTACTCCTTGGCCTTGGCGTGGTTCTCAGGGGAGAGCGAGTCCAGGCCGGGAAGGTCCACGATGCGCAGGCCGCCCAGGTCGCACCACTGGATCTGCCGGGTGCACTCCGTGGCCCGGACCGCGAAGCTCTCCAGCTCGACCTCCCTGCCCTCGGGGGTCCAGGCCTTGAAAACTTGCTTGGGCCCGAGGTCCTTGGGTGTCGTCCTCTGGATCCCGAACCCGGCCAGCAGGTTCGCCAGGTAGCTCTTCCCGGAGTTGACCTTTCCGAAGATCACGATGCGGAACTTGCCCAGGTTCTCACGATCCTCCTTCAGGTCTCGGGTCAGGGACTCGGCGCTTTGGGAGAGGGTACGGGCGAAATTCAGGAGACCTGGAGCCTCGCCCAGGGAGCGGGCCAGGCCCTGGATCAAAACGGACCAGTCCGAGGCCGAGGCCGCGAGACGCTCGAACTCTCCGCGCTGCTCGTCCGGAAGGGAAAAGAGGAAGCTCTGAAAGCTTTTCAGCTTCTCGGTCAGCATGCCAATTCCCGCTGAAGCCGCAGGAGCTCTCCGGCAAGGCCGGTGTACTGGCTCAGGCGCTCGGAGGAGCTTTTGATCCTGCCCAGAAAGACCTTGTCCAACTGGCTTCTCAAGACCCGGCCCCATTCCGCGGAGCGCTCCAGCCAGAACGCCTTGACCCAGCTGTCCAGGATCCCCAGCGTCAAGAGGACGCGGCGGGTAGCCTCGTCCGGGTCCGCTCCACGGAACCCGGCGGCCATCTTAATGGCCCAGGTGAAGGCCTGGCGATCCTCCTGGGGGATGCCTGAGGGAAAGTCCCGGAGGTCATAAGTGAATCCATGGCGATCCTTGGCTTCCTCGGCGAAGTCCGTGAGCCGCTTGCGGGATCGGGAGAGGAAATCCTCCAGGAACTTGAGGAAATCCTCGGCTGAGATCACCCATTCCCGGAAGGCCGCGCCCTCCTCCCTGCGGGTGGCGAAGGCCTCCTGCCACCACCCCCGGGTCCCGGAATATTTGGTGATCAGGGCTTTGGCTCCCTCCCCCCGGGATTCCATGAACGAGGCCAGCTGGTCCTTGGTCTCCGCGAGGTCCTTCAGGAACTCTTCTAGGGACAGGCGGGCCGTGCCGTAAGTCTCTTGGGTCCGGGAGAGCTTCATCTGCTCCCGCCGCGAGCCCTCCTCCACGGAGCGGGCCAGGTCGCCCGCTAATCCGAAAAGCAGGGAGCGTGCCGAGGCCACCTTGAGCTCTCCGCCTTTTTCCTGGATGCGCTCCAGGATTTTCTCCTGCAGGGGGCGGAGATGGCTGGCGGCGATGGCCCGCTCGTCCCTGATCCGGAGGCCCTCCAGGGCGAACCGCGCCGAGAAAGTGAGGATCTCGGGCTCAGAAATGCCGGCCTCCCGGAGCTGGTGGCGCACGCTGTCCAGGATCTCCTCGGCTTTATCCACCCGCTGAGCCCGGTCGGGCAGGGGCGGCTCGGAGGGAAGCTCGGCGAGGGGCCTTGGAGGAGGCGTTTCCTCCCTGCGGCGCTGGCGGCGGCCGAAGCCCAGGAAATCCATCATTGGTCGCGCTTCTTGTTCAGGATGAAGAGGATGTCCTTGCCCATCCCGGCCAGCTCCTTGATCCAGTCCAGACAGACGGCGTCCAGGTCCCCGGACTTGTCCGAGAGGCAGAACAGGACGAGGTCCGCGGAGGTAGCCTCCTCGCGGGCCTTGGCCTCGTCCTCCCGGGTCTCGATGGAGTCCAGGCCCGGGGTGTCCACGATCGAAATCATGTTCCAGTCCTTCTTGGTGACCGTGGTCGTGGTGCGGGTGGCCCCGGTGGGGAAGAACTCATCCTGCTCGATGATCGCGTTGGCCGTGGAGCTCTTGCCCGCGGAGAGAAGGCCGAGGAGGGCCACCCGGAACTCCGGCTGGGCTACCTTGGCGAACTGCTCCTCCACCTGGGCCGAGCGCTCGAAGACTTGGGCGGGCAGCAAATCGCGGTGCCTCTCCAGGAGGTCCTGGATCCTCCCCTTCAGGGCCCCGAGCCGGTCCAGCTCGGAGCGCACCGGCCCGATGAGCCGCTCCAGCTCCTGCCGGAAGAGGTCGGCGTCCGAGGGAAACGCGCTGGATAAATCGAAGGGCGACACGCGGTCCTTTCCTGAGAAATGCGGGCGTCGTGGGTCTGGCGCGCCTGGAGGGACTCGAACCCCCGGCCCGCTGCTTAGAAGGCAGCTGCTCTATCCACCTGAGCTACAGGCGCTAAAAGATATTCATTATAGTCCGAAAAAAGGATTCTGTCAAGGACCGCGAAGACGGACGGGGTGTGGATGAGGGAAAAAGAAAGCCCCGATCGGCGATCAGGGCTTTCCGAATAGGGGGGCGGTTTACAGCGGCCTCACCGGAACGCAGATGTCGCATTGAAAGGCCCCTCCCGGCGGACAGTCCTTTTTCCCGCTGGAGACGTACATCTCGAAGCAGTGCCGGTCATCCGGCTGGTAGCCGCTGGCCGGCAGCCAGGTCCGGAAGAGGTCGTTCCAAACCTTTCCGATGTCGCGGTCCGTACCCTTGAAATGTCTGACGGCATACTTGCCGCCCGGGAGGTCGGTGAGGGTGATCCCGGGCTCAGCCTTGAATTTTAGGGGGACGACGACGCAGGCGTCATACCGGCATTTATCCGGCGGAGTGACGCTGGGGTCGTCGTGGCTTATGCCCACCGATACGGCTCCCTTGGGCTGGAGGTCCCTGGCCTCGGCCCAGCGGTTGAACTTCTCCCACAGCCGCGATACTGCAGGGCCGTAGGGCCCGATGTGCCGCATGTAGGCCACGTGAAAGGACGGCAGTTCTTTGATCTCGACCTTCATGGCTTTCCTCCTCTTGGTTTGGTTGGTGGATGGGCTGACGAGTATATTATACTCGCCGGAGGGAAAGCCCGCTTTCCGTTTCTTGCGTTCTTGTTTGCTTATCTTGCTTACCGTTTTACTTGTCTTGCTCCCCCCTTTCCGCCAGGCGCTCGCGCTCATTCCGAAATGAGCCTTGAAAGCCCGGGCGAACGCTGCCGAGGAGGAAAACCCGCAGCCCAGGGCGATCTCGGTGACCGGATGGTAGGGGTTGCCTCCCAGCATCCCCGCAGCCCGCTCCAGCCTCACCCGGCGGATGTGATCCCCCAGCGTCTCCCCGGCCAGGGCCGAGAAGATGCGGTGGAAATGGTATGGGGAAAAGCAGGCGACCCCGGCCAGGTCCTCCAGGATCAGCGTTTCATCCAGATGGACCTGGATGTGATCCATCACCCGGTTGATGCGGGAGCGGTATTCGGACTCGAGCTGTTGCTTTCGGTAATCCATGAATGGGTTGTCTTGGCTCAAACTAAAGCCCCGACGACGGTCGGGGCTCCCTGGGCGGCAAGGTCCCTTTTATTTCTTCCGTTTCTTGGGCGGCAGGGAGGAGACGTACTCCGCTGATTTCCTCAGCCATTCGGCGAACGCGGCCTTGTTCCCGACCAGGGACTCCGGCAGGACGACGTAATCTTTCATAACCCTTCCCGGAAGAGGCTCGAAGGGATGGGCCTCGTCGTTCTCCCGTAGGAGAGCCGCCCGGTCCTTCTCGGAAAGGCGGAGGAACAGGTTGTCCTGGTGAGTGCCGATGAACATGTTGTCGTTGATGAAATACACCGGATACCCGAACATCGGCTTGAGCTGGCAGGGGATCGCCTTCACGGAGGCGTGCAGAAACTCCACGAGCTCCGGGGGGGTCTTCTTCCATTTCTTTGGGAAAGGCTTCACGATGTCTCTTGGGTGGCCGTTTCTAATTTCTGACTTCTATCCTCTAACTCCTGCTTTTCTGGTCGGGGCGCCCAGATTCGAACTGGGGACCTCCTGCGCCCAAGGCAGGCGCGCTAAACCGGACTGCGCTACGCCCCGACAGTTAGAGTTCGGTCCGTCCCTCCAAGGAACGTTTCAGGGTGACCTCGTCGGCCAGGTCCAGCGCGCTCCCGACGGGCAGGCCGCGGGCGATGCGGGTGACCCGGATGCCCAGGGGCCGGATCAGCTTGGCGAGGTAAAGGGCCGTGGTCTCTCCTTCGGTGGTGGGGTTCGTGGCCACGATGACTTCCCGGATTTCGTCTCCCTCCAGCCGTTCGCGGAGCTCCCGGATATGCAACTGCTCCGGCCCGATCCCGTCCAGGGGCGAGAGCGCCCCGCCCAGCACGTGGTACAGCCCGCGGTACTCCCTGGTCCGCTCCAGGCTCAGGACGTCCGAGGGTTCCTCCACCACGCAGATCATGCTCCGCTCCCGACCGTCATGGTTGCAGATGGAGCAGGGGTCTTTCTCGGTCAGGGTGAAGCAAACCGAGCAGAGCCGGATCTTCTCCTTGAGTTCCTGCACGGACCGGGCCAGGGCCTTGGCCTCTTCCTCCGGGGCTTTGAGCAGGTAGAACGCGATCCGTTGTGCGCTCTTCCGTCCGATCCCGGGCAGCTTCATGAACTCCGTCACCAGGGCCGTCAGGGCTTCGGAATCGTAGGAAGGCGGGATCATTCTTCGTGGGACTCAGTCCGATTTCAGAGGATCCCCGGGGGAAGCATCCCCTGGGTGACCTTGCCCATCTCCTCCGCGGCGACTTCCTGGGCCCGCTTCCGGGCCTCGTTCACCGCGGCCAAAACCAATTCCTCCAGCATTCCGACCTCCTGGGGGTTCACGATCTCGGGGTCGATCTTGACCGCGAGGACGTTCTGCTGGCCGTCGCAGGTCACGGTCACCATGCCCCCTCCGGAGGAGGCCTCCACGGTTTTCCGGGCCAGCTCCTCCTGGACCTTGGCCAGCTTGGACTGCATGGCCTGGGCCTGCTTCATCAGGTCGCCCAGTCCCTTCATCCCGCTCCTTTCCTCATACGATCTCCCCCCCGAAGGCATCCAGGACGCGGCGGACCCCGCTCGAGTCCTCGCCGGTGGCCAGGGCCGCCTTCCGGTCTCCGGCGGGCTCCTCCTTCTCTTGTCCCGGCGGGTTGGGCGTCAGGGTGCAGCCGATCCGCAGGGTGGTGTTGAAAAAATGGGACAGGGTCTTCTCCACCGCGGCGCGGTGCTTGGACTCCACCTGCTCCTTGGAGAAGGCATTGGTCTGCGGGAAGGCGATCTGGAGCACCCCGTCGCGATACCCCACGGGCCGGCCCGAGGCCAGGAAGCTTCCCGCGGCCATGGCCTCCTTCTGCAGGGAATCCACGACCTGGCTCCAGCGGGTCTCGATGGCGGCGAGGTCCAGGCTTCCCTGAGGCTTGGAGGGAGGGGAAACAGGGGGGGCCTCCTGTCCTTTTTTGGGAGGGGGCTCTGCGGCCCGCGGCCGGGAAGGGCTTCCCAGCCGTCCCAGACCGTCCAGAACCTGGGCCAGGGACACGGAGTCGTCCATCCGGGCCAGGCGGACCAGGGCCACCTCCAGGAGGGTCCTCGGCTGGGTGCTCCGACGCATGTCCCTGGCGAGCTCGAGCAGGACCCCGATCATCCTCAGGAAGTCCTGGGGCGAAGGGGAAGCGGCGTCGGCGGCCTGGGGGGCCGGTTTCTCCAGGCCGGCGATCAGCAGGGATTTGAGATGCTCGGTGAGCCCGGCGATGAGCTCCTCCATGTCCGCGCCCTCATCCAGGGCTTTGGCCGCCAGGGCCAGGACCTCCTTGGTCTCGTGGCGGGACAGGTGTTCGGAGAGCGTACGATAGGTCTCCTCGGGAAGCATGCCCAAAAGCTCCTGCGCCCGGGCCGCGGTCAGGGGGCCCTCGGCTGCGGAATGCAGCTGGTCCAGGAGCCCGATGGCGTCTCGCATCGAGCCGTCGGCTTTCTGCGCCAGGAGGCTCAGGCACTCCGGCTCGACGTCCATCCCTTCATCCTTGGCGAGCTGGACCAATCGCGCCACGGTTTCCCGGGGACCGATCCGGCGGAAATCGTAGCGCTGACAGCGGGAGTGAATGGTGGCCGGGACCTTGAAGGGCTCGGTGGTGGCGAACACGAAGACCACGTGCTTGGGAGGCTCCTCCAGGGTCTTGAGGAGGGCGTTGAAGGCCTGCTCGGTGAGCATGTGAACTTCGTCGATGATGTAGACCTTGTAGCGGCCGCGGCTCGAGGCGTAGCGCACGTTCTCCCGGAGCTCCCGGACCTGGTCGATCCCGCGGTTGGAGGCCCCGTCTATCTCCAGCACGTCCAGGGACCGGCTGTTCGCGATCTCCTTGCAGGAGGAACACTCGCCGCAGGGCTCCGAGGTGCGCTCCTCGCGCTGCTCGCAGTTCAGGGCCATGGCCAGAAGCCGTGCGGTGGTGGTCTTTCCGGTTCCCCGGGGCCCGGAGAAAAGGTAGGCGTGGGTGATTCGGCCCGTGCGCACCGCGTTCTCCAGGAGCGTGGTGACGTGGGGCTGTCCCACGACGTCCGCGAAGCGCTGGGGCCGGTACTTCCTGGCCAGAACCTGATAGCTCACAGTTTTAAATTTTGGAATTTATATTTAGGATTCTGGAACTCCGCATTCCGAATTCCAAAATCCGCATTGGGTAAAGCCGGCCGTGCACCCGGCTTCGTTCTCCCCTCCCGGGGGCCCCGCGGCATCGGGCTCCGACCAGGCGCCCCGACAACAGACAAGGGGTCCTCTTACGGCTGCTGCCTTCCGGCCCTGACCGGGTTCGTGGTCCTCGGCTCTGCCGGACCCGGTCCTCAACGCCCAAATGACGCAGTTGCACCGCCGGGAAGGACGAGACCTCAGACGCGGGATTTCCACCCTGCGTGAAGCGGATTTCAGGCTACAGGGAACCGCTGACTCCCCGTGTAGCACGGCCGGTCTTTCCTTCGAAAAAACGATATATGGAGTATATCAGATGCGGGTGAGAAAGTCAAGAGACGGAGAGAACGAACGCAAGGAGTTTTTTATGAATAAAGATTGACAAAACCTTTCCGAAACTGGTATGATACCTGCGGGATCGCCGTCCTTTTCACCTTTATCCTTAAGAGGCTTGTTGTTGAGACCGTCTTGCTTTCCCTACCACACCCTGATCGAAACCTGCCGTTCGTGGGGCGAGGACCCTAACTTGCAAGCCTGCCTCACCGGAAGGCGGCCTGAGGCCTTCCCGGCGTTCGTGCGCCTGGTCCTGAAGAGCAACGCCGTGGAGGTGTGCAACCGCATTGGAGACTTCGATGCCGGTCTCCGGGCCGGTCAGGAGGCGCTCGCCGCGTCCCGGACCGCGGGCCTGCCCCTGGGCCAGGCCCAAGCCCTCCTCCTGTTATCCAGGAGCTATGGCTTTCGAAGTGAGTTTGTGCGGATGAAGGAAACGGCCGAAGAGGCCCTCCAGATCTATACGGCGTACGACCATCGCAAGGGACAGGCCGAGGCCCTGAACGAGATCGGGTATCCCTGCGAGATGGTCGGGGACCTGGAGGCTGCCGAGGCCCATTGGGAGCAAGCCCGGACGCTCCTGGAGCCTCTCGGGGAAAAGGACAGCCTGGTGATATGCCTGTGCCGCCTGGCCGCCCTTCAAGGCAACCGAGGCAAATATGACCGGGCCCGGGAGAACGCCGAACGGGCCCTGAGCCTGGCCATGGAGACCGAAAATCTTGGAGGCCAGGGGGGGTGCTATTCGGTGATCTCCAACCTCCGCTACATGCAGGGGAACATGGCCAGGTCCCTGTCCTGCGATGAGAGCGCCCTGGCGCTCTTTCAGAGGGTCGGGGACCGCTCCTCCCAGGCCAGGACCCTGCAGAACATCGCCAGCTCCGAGGTCCAGCTGGGGAACTTCCCAAGGGCCATGACCTGTTTCGCCCAGGCTTATGAGCAGAGCCAAGTCATGGGCGACCGATACGCCGCGGGATTTATCCTCTCCAACCTGGGGGCGACGCACGAGGCCCTGGGCGACTTCGAGCAGGCTGTGTCCTTTCAGGATCGGGCCCTGGCCATCCGGCGCGAGACCGGGGAGCGGGGCGGTCAGGCCGCGAGCCTTTTGTTCCTCGTTTCAGCCTGCCTCCATCTGGGGAATCCGATTCGGGCTCGGGAAGCCCTGGCCGAGGTCCAGGCCCTGGCTCAGGTCAAGGAGCTGGACGAAATCAATCTCTGCCACCTCTTCCAGCGGGCGGCGGAACTGGCTATCATGGATGGTGATCCGGTGTTGGCCGAAAGGGAGATCGAAAGCGGCCTGCTTCTGGCCGAGGCTCTGGGGTCCAAGTTCCGTAGGGCGACGCTTCTCATGCTCCGGGCGGACTTGAAGAACAAGCAGGGGGATTGGCCGGGCTCTCAGGCCGACTGGGTGGAAAGCGTGAACCTCCTCGGCTCCATTGGTGAGAAGGCGGACTTGGCCAGGGCATTCTATTTCTTCGGAAAGGCCCTTCTAACCCACGGGGAGGAGGACAAGGGTCGCTGGTATCTCACGGAGGCGAGGAGGCTGTGGGAGGCTATTGGAGCGAAGGGCTGGCTGGCGAAGTTTGAGGATTCCTCCTGAGGGGTCTTTGTCCCGATAAATCGGGGCAGGGGAAAAGCCCAGGGCAGCGCCCTGGGATCACGAAGGCCAAGAGGCTTGTGCGCCCTGAAGGGGCGCAGGTATTCTTAATCAGTGACGGGTTAAGTCGCTTTATTTACGCAATGACATAAAGCGGGGGCTTAGCGGTTAGAGCGGGGAAGCTTTTTAAGGAAACGGGTTAAAAGAAGGATGTTTTCAGCAGAGAGGCTTCGGGTCGCCCTGAGAAGTTGATAGGTGGCGAGTTCGCGGGGGGTGGGGTGGCGCAGCGAATCGAATTTGAAAAGGTCGTGCAGAGGGATATTTAAAGCTGCGGCGATCCGTGCTAAGGTGGGAAGGGAGGGGGATACGTCACCGCACTCGACCACGCTGATGAAATGTGCGGAGAGGTCGGCGGTTTCTGCAAGCTGGGTCTGGGTCCTTCCCCGAGCCTTGCGGGCCTGTCGGATGGAGGCACCTAACTCTCGGAGCAGGTCAGTTCGTCGTTTTGGGTTAAGCATATTGCCTAAGAGGATACTACATTAAGGGGGGATTGTGGAATGAATGAATAAATAAAAAAAGTTTCTATGGTACTTGACAGAATAATGATATATCTGCTATAATATGACCGTTTAATGTTTTCTGTTTTGGGACCTTTGTTTGTGTATAGGCTTTAACGGGTTGGGGGGGTCTTGCGGCAAAGAGGTAAATTCGATTTAGGATGCGTACTTCCTGAGCCAGCTTCAATTGAAACGGGCAAGGGAGAGGGGCATCCTTTTTGCTTGTGGAGTAAGGAGTTAAACGGCTAACTTCGGAAGGAGGAACAAGTAATGAAGAAGTCATGGCTGGTCGTTCTGCTCGCTGGAGCCCTCGCAGTTCTTTGGTGCTCCTCGCTTTTCGCCCAGTGGTTGCCCGACAAACGGCTCACCTTTGATGACCATGACTCGAAAACCCCTTATAGCAACACCCGGTCCATCGCGGTCCAAGGGAATGCGGTCCATGTGGTCTGGGCCGACAACCGCGATAATATCAACCCACAAGTCTACCAAGTCTACTACAAGCGCTCCACGGACTACGGCGTTACCTGGGGGAACGATACTAGGCTCAATTTTGACCTCCGTAACACGAAGTTTCCCTCTGTCGCAGCTTCCGATACCTTCGTCCATGTGCTCTTTTCGGACCGCAATTCCCCTAGTGTTATTTCCTACAAACGTTCCACGGATAGGGGCGCTACCTGGGGCCCCGAAATGCCGCTTACAAATGGGGGTTGGGGTGAGGCGCCTCTTTCGATCGCGGCCTCGGATTCCAATGTGCATATAGTCTTTCAGGGCGTGGGGGCCCCCAGCAACATTTGCAGTAAGACTTCCACAGACTACGGCGCGACCTGGCATCTTCGTGATATCCCGGTTGGGGGCGGCTCTTCCGGTTCCTGGGGTCCTTCTGTCGCGATTTCTCCTCAGGGCATAGTGCATGCAGCCTGGCATGATCAACGTGATGGGGGGTATGAGATTTACTACGCTCGTTCCACGAACAACGGCGCATCCTGGGAAGAAAGACGGCTCTCCGATGACGATCACGTTCATTCGTATAGCCCTTCGGTCGCGGTCTCAGGTTCCTCGGGTTCCAATGTGCACGTTGTCTGGTGGGATTATCGGGATGGGAACTATGAGATTTACACCAAGCGCTCCACGGACTACGGCGTTTCGTGGGGCCTGGATACCAGGCTCACGTACGACCCGAACTCGTCGGCATACCCCTCAGTCGCGGCTTCCGGTTCCAATGTTCACCTGGTCTGGAAGGAGAACCGGGACGGGAACCCGGAGATTTACTACAAGTCTTCCACGAATGACGGCGTCTCCTGGGACCCAGATACAAGGCTCACGGAGAACTCCGCCGTCTCGGCCTGTGCGTCCGTCGCACCTTCGGGTGATGGTGTTGTGAATGTGGTCTGGACCGATGACCGGGATGGTAACAACGAAATTTACTACAAGCGAGGCGGCGGTATATTCCCCGGCTGCCTTACCGAGGCCAGTCAGGGGAGGCACATGGTCCGAGACCCTGCGACCGGAACCATTCATCTCGTGATGCATACCGAGGGGGCGAGCCCGAGGGTTTACTATACCAAAACCACGGACGGAGGGGTGCATTGGGATTCGATGTCGATCCTCGGCAATGGCAGGTACCCCACCATCTGCTTAGCATATCCTTCGGAATATGACCAAGCGGTCCCTTGTGTGGCTTATCAGCCCTATCCGACTTCGAACTACCTTAAGTTTAAATACCTCCCTCCCGGTACAGGTGGATGGCAGAACGGGACCATCCCCACGCCCAATAATCCGGGTCCTCCTTCCTTGGTGACGGTTATAAACTCGGATGTCCCTGGCGCCCGGGTCTACGTGGCTTTTCGGGCTGGGGCTGGTTACGTGTACTGTCAGAACTTTCAGTACAACACGCCTTCCAGCTACGTTCGTGACCTGATGGATACCCACTCCAACTGTTCCCAACCCTGCTTGGCCGTGGACGG
>CAYGWX010000021.1:0-33269 GCA_964353855.1 uncultured bacterium
TCCCAGCGCTTCATCCGGCCGTAGAGGTCCCGGAACCAGCGCTCGCCCCGGCCCGTGGCACAGGGGCCCTCTTTGATGAGCTTGTCCCGCTTGCGGATCCAGAAGCGGTTCGCGGCGCGGTCGATGACCATGTAAAAATCGTCCAGCTTCATGGCCTCCTTCTCTTCGTGGAGGCGCTGGACTAAAAGCGTCAACTCCTCCCGCTTCTGGCGCTCGACGGTCAGCTGGTGTTGGAGGCTCCGGAGGCTCGTCAGGGCCCGGAAGCCCAGGAAGCCTCCCAACAGAACAAGCACCGCGATGAGGACGATCCCAGCCCCGCGAAGGTTGATCTCTAAGTCCACGTCCCTCTTTTTTTAACTCAATGTTTGGGCTTGCGGGGAACGGCCGTTCTGGCCCGAGGATGATGGCGGTGGCGGTGATAGTGACGCCGGCCGCCGCCTCGCCAGGTCACGGACTGGCCGCGGATGTCCACATGCACGAAGGGCCCCCGCAGCCTGCGGCCGCTGTAGGAGGCATAGCCGCCGACGAAGATCCCGACATCGTTCAAGGCCAGGGCCTTCTTGGCCAGGAGATCGGCGTCCTTGCGGGTCGCCTTCCTGTCCCCGTCCAGGTCGTCCATCCGTCCATCCCCATCCTCGTCCACCACGATGTCCGAGGCCCCGCCGAACATATGCTGGCTCTCCCGGGCGGCGCGGCGCGAACGGTTATAAGCCGGGGTCCGGAAACCCGAGAGGATCCGGAGCCCGGTGCAAGGATAGCCTTCGGAGGAGAGCTTCTGGATCAGGATCTCAAGCTTCTGCACCAAGCGCATGTCCAGGGCTTCGAACGAGGGCAGGGATCGGCTGGTCTTGCAAAGGAAGTCGCCGAGTTTGAAATGCTCGGAGATATAGGTGTCTTTGTTGTCCCGGGTCACCGGGATGAAGCCCCGCGGCACCTCGAAGCCATGCTTGCTTAAGGGGTAGTTCCCGATGTAGAAGTCCTCCAGCCAACCGTCCTGGAGGGAGTCGGAGGGCATGAGCACGATCAGGTTCACCCGGTGCTGGGGATCGCTTTTGACCTCAGCGTCCAGGAGCTCTTTGTCGGTCAGGGGGTAAAGGCCGGGAGTCAGGGGAGCCTTCCAGGAGAGCTCCCGCATTTTCCAGCGGCTGGAGCTGTCCTGCCCCGGCGGGGTGCGGTAAAAGGCTTTGGCCTTGAGATCCTGGACCGAGGCCACGAGGACCTGCTCTGGGACGAAGATCCGGAGCTTGACCTCCTCCCCGGGCAGGACGCAGTAGGTGAACACGTGGTTGTCCAGCCACTCCCCGTTGACCTCCACGAAAAAGTTCTTGTTCACTTCGCAACGCGTCCAGGCCGGGAAGCCCGGAAGAGCTATGCCCAGAAGCCAAATGCCGGTCAGGAGCAAGAGGCGCTTCATGGTTCCTCCTTTGGGCCGAGGATCGGCCCGATGATCCCACCTCCCAGGACCTCGTCCCGGGAGTAGAAAACCACGGACTGCCCGGGGGCGATGGCGCGCACCGGCACATCGAAGGCAATGCTCACGTCTGTTCCTTCAGGAAAAACCGTTCCCATCTCCCCTTGATGATTGTAACGGATCTTGCAGCGGGCCCGGACCGGGCCCTCCGGGGCTCTTCCGCAGATCCAGTTGACGTCCCGGGCCACGCAGGTTCGCTGGTAAAGCTCGGAATCTTCTCCCACCCGCACCTCCCGTCGCCGGGCGTCGATCGCTGTTACATAGACCGGACGCCCCAAGGAGACGTTTAGACCGCTCCGCTGGCCGACCGTGAAACGCGCGATGCCGGAATGCCTGCCCAGAGGACGGCCTGAGGCATCCACGATGTCCCCCTCTTCCGGGGCCGCCCTCCGGGCCACGAAGGCGGGGTAATCCCCGTCCGGAACGAAGCAGATCTCCTGGCTTTCGGGCTTCCCGGCATTTCTCAAGCCCAAGCTCCGGGCCTGGGCCCGGACATCCACCTTGGTCAGGTCTCCGAGCGGAAAGAATATCCGGGACAGCTTCTCCTGGGTGAGGCCCCAGAGGGCATAGGACTGATCCTTGTCCTGGTCCCGGCCCCGGAGTAGCTTGAAGCCACCGGCTTCCTTTTCGACCTGGGCGTAATGGCCTGTCGCCATCGCCCCGCAATCCAGGGCTTCGGCCTTCCTGAGGAAGGTTCCGAACTTGATCTTCGTGTTGCAGACCACGCAGGGATTAGGGGTCCGGCCCTGGCTGTACTCGGAAATGAAGTCCCTGATGACCGCCTGCTCGAATTCGTTCTCAAGATCCAGCACGTAGTGCGGGATGCCCAGCCCGGAACAAACCGATTGGGCGTCTTCGATGGCCTCCAGGGAGCAACAGCTC
Source organism: uncultured bacterium (assembly GCA_964353855.1). GTDB lineage: Bacteria > Edwardsbacteria > CAYGWX01 > CAYGWX01 > CAYGWX01 > CAYGWX01. The sequence continues at coordinate 2,354 of CAYGWX010000021.1, forward strand.
GTTTCCATAGCCGGGGTCTCGGAATAACAGAAAAGCTTCATGGTGGCTCCGAGGACCTCATAGCCCTGCTTCAGGAGAAGGGCAGCGGAAACAGAACTGTCCACCCCTCCGCTCATGGCCACCAAAACCTTCATACCCCTGATCGCTTGCTCAGCCATGGGATATCACAAGCGGCCGAAACGAGACGCTTCAGCCGGGAAGAACTTGCCATCTAACGGTTTAATTATATATGAGTTGGGCGGTAAAAATCAAGAAAATAATTGCACGGCATGTAAACATAAAGGGTCGAGCCGGGGGACTCGACCATGGATTCTGGACTGGTCTTCCTCTTTTACATGAATCTCTCCACCCGGAAAGTGCCCTCGACCTGGGCCAGGATCGTAGCCAGGGCTTCTTCGCCTTCGGATTGGTCCCAGGCGACCTTGACGAGCTCCCCGGATTTGAACTCCATAACCCCCTCCTTGCCCTGAGCCTTGAAGGTCACCGACCCGGTCCACCCTCCGATCAGGAACAGGTCCACCACGGACAGGGCCGAGATCTGGGTGAGCTCACCCTCGAAGGTCCTCTCGTGTTCCTGGAGGAGAGCCCGGGTCTGGTCGGCGTCCACCAGACGCTCGTTCACGGCCTGGACAAGGTCTTTGCGGGTGAACGGTTTGACGATGTACCGCTGGCAGCCCAGGAGGAACCCCTGGGCCCGGTCGATTGTCCCTTTTTTCACGGTCAGGAACATGAGCGGGATCGGCTTCAGCACGGGATTGTTCTTGATGCGTCTGCAGAGCTCGAAGCCGTCCATCCCGGGCATCATGACGTCGGTGACGATCAGGTCCGGGAAGCCGGTCGGGCCCCATTCCGGGCTGGTGTAGATCTTGCGCAGGGCCTCCTGGCCGTCCCCGGCCTGGACCACCTTGTAGCCAGCCTCGGTCAGGAGCTTGACGAGCACATCGCGGACCAGGGGCTCGTCGTCCACGACCAGGACCACATGGCCAGTATCCGGGGCCGGAAGGCGGCCCTCCTCTTCGGTCTCCGGTCCGGGAAGCTCCCCCCCGGGGACCGGCCCGGCAGGGCCAGGAAGGACCGGGTTGTTGTCTTGCGGAAATTCGTTCACCCTTACCAACCTCTCCTTTGTTTAAAATACCTGCCCGACTCGCTCTTGTTATTATACTTCATGTTTGAGGGAAAATGCAAGGGAAACGAACGAGCCAGCGGGGGCGGGCCCGGGATGATGCCTCATTCATCCGCCGAATCCAAGGGGGAGATGACCTGAGGGAGAGGGTGGAAACACCGTAAAAAAAAGCGATCCATTAAAGATCGCCCGATGAGGCCCCGGCCCGTTGAGGAGGAGGGCTATTCCAATCGCAGGTTCGTCTCGACGACCTCCACCATGATCTTTCCCGAGGTGTCGGTGGCTCCGGGGAGGAACACGTCGAACGTCTCGCCGGTCCCCGGCAAGACGTTCTCCACATAGAAGGTCTGGGAGGCGCCGCCCTGGGAGAGCCGGAACCTGGCGTCCACGGTGAAGGCTTTCTCGTTCACGACCACGCCCTTGACCCGCATGCCGGAGGACTCCCGCACCGCGGAGCGGGGCCTCACCGCATACCCGGCGCCGATCTCCTGGAACCCGGGGAAGGAGAGTTCAACCCGGCCACCCAATCCTGAGGATTGGGCCTGACGGGAGGCCAGGTCTTTGAAGTGGGAATCCAGGCTCTCCAACCTGATCCCCAGGCGTGCGAACAGGACATAGGTGAAGAGCAGGATCACGACCGCCATGATCGAACCGACCAATAGGGCCTGCCGGAGCCGGGCAATCCTCCAGCGTCCGGCCAGAGAGACCTCGGGATGGAGCATCTCGCCGTGGCCCGAGACCATGGCCTCGGTCACCGGGTCGAAGCCCAGGTCGTGCTGGCAATTGGGACAGAGGAAGCGGATTTTGGAGGCCTCCCCACCCAGGTCCAGGCGGAAGGCGTTGAAGTCTCCGGCAAACCCGCAGGCCGTGCACACGAAGCGCTGGCCGGTCCGCTGAAACACGGAGATCCAGAGGTTGCGCTGCTTGGGGGTCTCTTCGGCCACGGGCTGGGGTCAGCAGGGTTTATGGCGAGGGGGAACGTCCGACGGGAAAGACCGGGCGGGGATCAGGAGGATCCCCCCGGGCTCCCGGTTCGGGCGAAGGGGTTCACGGGTGAAGCCGGGGAGGAGGACGGGTCGTACTCCGGGACCAGATCGGTCAGCAGCTTGCGCACGTCGCGCTCGGTCATGAACGGGATCTTTCTCCCGAACCAGTCCAGCTGGCCGTTCATCTCCGGAAGCGAACTGATCCGGGCTTTCATGATCTTGGGGTGGGCCGTGGGCACGGGGACCTCGTCGGAGTTCCAGAGCTCCTCGTGCATCTTCTCTCCCGGGCGGAGCCCGGTGAAGGAGATCGGGATGTGGGTCTCGGGAGCCAGGCGGGTGAGGGCGATCAGGTCCCGAGCCAGGTCCAGGATCCGGATCGGCTGGCCCATGTCCAGAATAAAGACCTCCCCGCCCAGGCCCAGGGAAGCGGCCTGGAGGATGAGCTGGCAGGACTCCGGGATGGTCATGAAGAAGCGCGTCATCTCGGGATGGGTGACGGTGACCGGGCCGCCCTTGGCGATCTGCTCCCGGAAGGTCGGGATCACGCTCCCGGAGGAGTCCAGGACGTTTCCGAACCGCACCGTGAGGTAGCGGGTGATCCGGCTCTCGGGCCCGGAGGCGAGCTTGCGGAGGTAAAGCTCACAGGCCCGCTTGGTCGCCCCCATGACGCATAACGGCTTGACGGCCTTGTCCGTAGACACCAGGAGAAAGACCTCCACCCCGAAGGAAGCGGCCAGGTCGGCGACGTTCTGGGTGCCCAGGACGTTGTTCTCGAAGGCGGCCCGGACGTTGGACTCGCACAGCGGGACGTGCTTGTAGGCCGCGGCATGGAAGATGGCGTGGGGATGGGTCTCGCGCAGCAGGCCTTCCATCTGGTCGCGGTCGGCGACGTCGGCCAGGATCGGAAGGAAGGGGATCCCCCGGCGGGACTTCTGGAGTTCCTGCTCGATCTGGAAGAGGTTATATTCCTCGCGCTCGACCAGGATCAGACCCATCGGGGCGAAGCTCAGGATCTGGCGGCACAGCTCGGAGCCGATCGAACCCCCGGCCCCGGTGACCATCACCCGCTTGCCCCAGAGGAAGCGGCCGATCCCCTCGCGGTCGGTCTCCACGGGCGGGCGGCGCAGGAGGTCCTCGATGCGGAGCTCGCGAACCTGGGAAAGCTCCACCCGGCCGTCCATGACCTCGGCGATCCCGGGCAGGGTGCGGTACGGCACCAGGGCTTTCCGGCAGTTCTGGACGACCTTTTTCATCTCCTCGCCCGTGGCCGTGGGCATGGCGATGATGACCTCGTCGATCTTGAACGAAGCCGTCAGGCGCTGGAGGTCCTCCCCTTTCCCCAGGATGGGCTTGCCGTGCAAGGAGAGGCCCACCTTCTTGGGGTTGTCGTCCACGTAGCCTAAGATCTCCAGGGCCGCGGTGCGCTTGATCGATACTTCCCGGGCGATCGACTCTCCGGCGTCCCCGGCGCCGTAGATGATCACCCGCTTGTGCCGGGCCCGGCCGGACGTGCTTGGAGGCTGGAATCTGAATTTCTGATGCTCATACACCATCCGGATGGCGACCCGGGAGCCTCCAATAAACACCATGCCCAGGAGCGAGTCGATCAGGAAGACCCCCAGAGCCATGCCCTGGGGACGGCCCAGGAGGCCGCAGGGAAACAGCACGAGCAGGGTCGCCAGGGTCGCCAGGAGGTTGGCCAGAACCACCCGGATCAGCTCCCGCATGCCGGCGTAACGGAACATCCCGCGATAGAGCTTCATCAGGAACAAAATGCCCACCTGAAGAAGGACCGCCAAGGGCAGGGTTTCGCGAATGAGCCCGCCCAAGCCGGGCTCGTCCAGGGTCCCGTAGCGCAGCCAGACCGAGGTCAAAAAGGCCAGCACCAGGAGAAGAAAATCCCCGGCCAGGATCAGAATCCGCCGTTTGCGGCGGAAGAAGGCCCTCATGTCCGACCTCCTAAGGCAGAGAACAACGATGAAGAAATCTGAATGCTGCGCTCCTTAGATAAATATCACAGGGCAAATATCACGAGGTTTACCTGAAACGACCCGTTTAAAGATAAGACTTGAGACTGAACAACCCTTGAGCCCACGGATTTTCTCGCTTCCAGGGGGCTTTCAGGGGAACAACATTATACTGAATTTTACTCTAAAATGTCAAGCGTAAAATTAATTTTTTTACTCCCGGGACGTATGTTCTTTTTAGATGCAATTCCCATGCCCATTTTTCTATTTTTTGAAATTATTGTTAACATTCTATTTTATAACAAGTTAATGCGACCACTGTTTCTGGTCAAAAAGGGAACGGAGGAGGAATTATCTCCCGGATGGGGAAAGAAATTCTTATTTTCACTGCCTGTCTACTCTTAAGCGCGCTCCCGCCTCCCGAAGCTGAAAGGGGGAGTCGCTGCGCAGGGCGACGATCCTGGATCGAATCCTTCCTTAAGGGAGTTTAAAAACCGCCTGGCCTTTTCCTCTCCCCGCTTCCCCTCCCCCAGCCGGTCTAAAAGGGCTGAACCCACGATCACCCCGTCCGCCCAGGGGCTCAAGCAGGACACCTGGCGGGGATGGGAGATCCCGAATCCCACATACAAGGGTTTGTTGGAGAGTTTTCGGACGGCCCGTAGATACTCCAGGGTCTCCCCCCTGATCCCCCGGCGGGCCCCGGTGACCCCTTTCAGGGAGACGAGGTAGACGAACGCCTGCGACCCTTCAAGGATATCCCGGGCCCGGTCTAACCCCGTGGCCGGCGAAAGCAGGTGAACGAGCTCTATCCGGAAGCGATTCAAGACCCTCCGGACGGGCTCCCCCTCCTCCAGGGGCAGATCGGGAAACAGGACCGCTTGGAAATTGAGCCCGGCCAGCCGGGACGCCGCCCTCTCCAGCCCGTAGCGGAGGACCGGGTTGAGATAACTCATCAGCACGAGAGGCTTGCGGTTCCGGGACGAAGCCCGGGCCAGGAGCCGGAAGAACCCCTCCAGGTCCAGCCCCCGATTCAGGACCTCGTGGTAGGCCCTCTGGATCGTCGCGCCGTCGGCCAACGGGTCGGAGAAGGGAAAACCGATCTCCACCAGGTCGGAAACCTCCCGGACCATGTCGAGGCGCTTGAGGAATTCCTTTCCGTTGGGGTGGCCTGCAACCAGGTAGGAAACCAGAACCTTCTCCCCTCTCAGCTTTTTCTCCCGGAGAAGTGCGCTCAGGCTTCCGGGATTCACGAGCGCTCCCTCAGGATGTCCAGGTCCTTGTCCCCCCTGCCCGAAAGGCAGACGACCATGGTCTTGAGTCCGGGATCCTTCCGGATGAGACGCCGGGCAAAGGCCAGGGCATGCGCCGGCTCCAGGGCGGGCAGGATCCCCTCGCAGCGGGACAGGTCGCGAAAGGCCCGCAGGGCCTGCCGGTCGCTGACCGAAACATACTCCGCCCTCCCCGACTCTTTGAGCCAGGCATGCTCCGGCCCCACCCCGGGGTAATCCAGGCCGGCGGACACGGAATGGGTGGGCTGGATCTGACCCCCGGCGTCCTGGAGGACGTAGGAGTAACTGCCGTGCAGGATGCCCGGCCGGCCCCGGCCGAGCGTGGCGGCGTTCTCCCCCGGCCTCCCGCCCTTTCCCCCGGCTTCCACGCCGTATAGCCTAACCGCCGGTCGGGGGATGAAGGGGGCGAACATCCCGATGGCGTTGGATCCCCCCCCCACGCAGGCCAGGACCGCATCCGGCAGCCGCCCCTCGGCCTTTGAAATCTGGCCGAGGGTCTCCCGCCCGATGACGGACTGGAACTCGCGGACCATCCGGGGATAGGGGTGGGGCCCGACGGAAGAGCCCAGGAGGTAATGGGTGGTGTCCACGTTCGTGACCCAGTCCCGGATGGCCTCGTTGATCGCGTCCTTCAGGGTCATCGAGCCCGAGGTCACCGTGACCACCTCAGCGCCGAGGAGCCGCATCCGCTGGACGTTCGGGGCCTGGCGCTCCAGGTCGGTCTTCCCCATGTACACCCGGCAGGAGAGCTTGAAAAGCGCCGAGACCGCGGCCGCGGCCACGCCGTGCTGACCGGCCCCGGTCTCGGCCACGATCCGCTTTTTCCCGGCCTCCAGGGCCAGCAGGGCCTGCCCCACACAGTTGTTGATCTTGTGGGCACCGGTATGGCAGAGGTCTTCCCGCTTGAGGTAGATCCTCGTCCGCCCTCCCTTCGGGGAGGAGCGTCCATAGAATGCCTCCAGGTTTTGGGCCCGGAACAGGGGCGTGGGCCTTCCTCCGAAGTCCCGGAGGATGCGCTGGAATTCGGACTGAAACGCCCGGGAGGACCGACACCGGATGAAGTCCCTCTCCAGCTGGATCAGGGCTTCCATCAGCGTCTCCGGGACATACCGTCCCCCGAACGGCCCGAAGCGCCCTTCCTCAGGTCTGCGGTTGAGGGATCGGGACAGGAGGGAAGCGTTTATATCAGTCCTCTCCCATTCTTTCCGGGTGGAGCGGGAGTCGGCGAGCGTCTTTCTCTCTCTCTTCATTTCTCTCTTCTCCTTTCTTCCTTCTCATTTCTCCCTCCTCACTGATCTTTAGGGGATCCTTTACCGCACGAATGAATGCTTTCATTTTTCGAGGGTCTTTCCGGCCCGGAGAGGCCTCGACCCCCCGGGCCACGTCCACGGCATAAGGCCGAAGCCTCCGGACCGCCTCTCCCACGGTCTCAGAGGTCAGCCCCCCGGCCAGGAACACCTTTTTCCGGGCGACGACCCCGGCGGCCAGAGCAGGATCCCATCCCGGACCCGGACCTTTGGGGCTGTCCAGGAGCACCCAGGCCAGCGGATACCGCTCGACCGCGCGGAGGTCGCTTTCCCCTTTCACCTCGAAGACCTTGATCACGCAGGCCTCCTGCATTAGGGCGGCGGCATAATCCCCGTCCTCGCAGCCGTGCAGCTGGACCCATTGGAGGCGAAGCCTCCGGACGACGCTCCGGACCGCTTCCAGCGGTTCGTTGACGAAGACCCCCACCCAGGCCGCGGGATAGGGAAAACCTAAGAGGATCGCTTCGGCCTCTTCCGGGGTGACGCAGCGCGGGCTCTCGGAGAAGATCAGGCCCAGAAAATCGGCTCCCCAGCGGGCGGCCAGGAGCGCGTCCCCCCTCCGGGTGATCCCGCAGATCTTTACCTTGGTGGGCTCGTCCATGACCTGAGCAGCGCTTCCGGGTCCGCGGACCTCACCAGGGCCTCCCCGACCAGGCAGGCATCGTACCCCAGGGACACCAGGGCTTGAGCCTCTTCCCGGGTGTGGACTCCGCTCTCCGCGATCTTCACCGCCTCCGCCGGAAGGTCCCGGGCCATCTCCCGGCACCGTCTCTCATCCACCCGGAAGGTTTTCAAACACCTCCGGTTGACCCCGATCGCCCGCACCGTTCCCCGCTGGGCCCGATTCAGGTCCCCGCCGTCATGGACCTCGACCACTGGCGTCATCCCCAGGTCCAGGGCCAGGGCGTGCAGGTCCTGATACCGGCCGTCCTCCAGGATGGCGGGGATCAGAAGCACGGCGTCCGCCCCGTGAACCCGCGCCTCGTGCACCTGGTAAGGGTCGATGATGAAATCCTTGCACAGGATCGGCAGCCGCGTGGCCGCCCGCGCGGTCAAGAGGTCTTCGAACGAACCTTTAAAATAACGCTCCTCGGTCAAGACCGAGATCGCCCTCGCTCCCCCCCCTTCATAGGCCCGGGCGAAGCGGGCGGGGTCCAGGCCTTTCCGGATCATGCCCCTGGACGGGGAGGCCCGTTTGACCTCGGCGATGATCGCCAGGCCTGCCCGTTGCCTGAGGCTCTCTTCCAGGCGCCCTCCGGGGTGCGCCGGAAGGCAGTCCTTCAAGGCCCGAAGGGGAACCCTCCGCCTGACCCGCCTCAGGCGCTCGCGCTGGGCCTCGAGGATCTTCTCAAGCCAGCCGTTCACAGGGCCGTTTCTCCTGGAGCGTCTCGACCAGGCCCAGGGCTCTCCCGGAATCGATGGCTTCCCGGGCCAGGTCGAACCCCTCCCGCAGGGTCGCCGCGCGCCGGCAGGCGAGGAAGGCCAGGCCGGCGTTGAGCACCACCGCGTCCCTCAAGGGCCCCGGCTTTCCCCGCAGCAGGTCCTCAGCCAGCTCCGCGTTTCGCGCGGGAGCCCCGCCCTGCAGCGCCGAAAGCGCGCAGCGCGGAAAGCCCAGGTCCCCGGGGTCGTGGCGCTCCTCCCTGACCCCCCCCTTCTCGACCCGGAACAGGCGGAAAGGCCCGGCCGGGGTGGCCTCATCCCAGCCGCAGTCGGAATGGACCAGCACCGCCCCCGGACGCCCGTCGCGGGACAGCACCTCGGCCAGGAGCAGCGCCTTCTCCCGGGAGTACACCCCGATCAGCTGGTGCTCCGGGCTGCAGGGGTTGGTCAGGGGGCCGAGCAGGTTGAACACCGTCCTGACCCCCAGGTCCCTGCGGACCGGGGCCACGGCCTTCATCGCCGGATGATAAGACGGGGCGAACAGGAAGGCGAACGACCCTGCGCCCAGGGCCTCCTCCACCTCCTCCGGGGTCCAGGCGGCGCGGATGCCCAAAGCCTCCAGGAGGTCCGCGCTTCCGGTCTGGCTGGAGACGGCCCGGTTCCCGTGCTTCGCGACCGGCACCCCGGCCCCGGCCAGGACCAGAGCGGCCATTGTGGAGAGGTTGAAGCTTCCGCTGCCGTCGCCCCCGGTCCCGCAGGTGTCCATCAGGGATTTTGAGGATACGTCGGGCTTCAACGCCCTCCTCCGCATGGCCCTCGCGAACCCCAGGATCTCCTCGGTGGTCTCGCCCCTGACCCGCAGGGCGGATAGGAGTCCCCCGACCTGGGCCGGATTCCCCTCCCCGTCCATGATCGCCAAAAGCAGGCTTTCAGCCTCTTCTGCGCTCAGGAACCCCCGGTTCAGGACCTTCTCCAGATAAGGACGCACGGGCTTACCTCCCTTCCAGCTCCAGGAAATTCGACAGGATCTTCGTGCCCTCCCGGGTCAGGACGGACTCGGGATGGAACTGCACCCCCTCCACCGGACGGCCCTTCATCCTCAAGCCCATGATCTCCCCGTCCGAGGTATAGGCCGAGATCTCGAACTCCGGGGGCAGGCCCTCCTCCAGGACCAGGAGCGAATGGTAGCGCGTGGCCTCGAACGGGCTGGGCACTCCCTCGTAAATCCCCTGCTGGTCGTGATAGACCGGAGAGGTCTTGCCGTGCATTACCCGGGGGGCGCGGTCCACCGTCCCTCCCCAGACCTGGGCCAGGGCCTGATGGCCCAGGCAGACCCCCAGGATGGGGATCCGGTCGTGGAAGAGCTTGAGGAGCTTGCCGGTGATCCCGGCGTCCTCGGGCCGGCCGGGCCCGGGCGAGATCACCAGATGGGTGGGGCCGGCCTCCAGGGCCTCCTCCGCGCTCAAGCAGTCGTTCCGGGCCACCACGACCTCGGCCCCCAGCACCCTCAGGGCCTGATAGAGGTTGTAGGTGAAGGAGTCGTAATTGTCGATGAGCAGGGCTTTCCTCATCTCACAGCTCCCCGGCAAGCTCCAGGGCGCGGAACATCCCCCGGGCCTTGTTCAAGACCTCCTCGTGCTCCCGCTCGGGGTGCGAATCGGCCACGATCCCGGCCCCGGCCTGGAGGGTGTAGCGGCCTCCGGAGAACAGCAGGGTGCGGATCAGGATGGCGTGGTCCATGTCCCCGTTGAACCCGAAATAGCCTACCGAACCGGCGTACGGCCCCCTCCGCTCGCCCTCCAGCTCCTCGATCAACTCCATCGCCCGGACCTTGGGCGCCCCGCTCACGGTCCCAGCCGGGAACGCGGCCCGGAACACGTCGAACAGGTCCTTCCCGCCGGCCTCCAGGGTCCCGGTGACCGTGGAGGCGATGTGCATCACGTGCGAGTAGCTCTCCACGGCCATGAAGTCCCTCACCCGGACCGTGCCCGGAAGGGCCACCCGGCCGACGTCGTTCCGCGCCAGGTCCACGAGCATCACGTGCTCGGAGCGCTCCTTTTCGTCCCCGAGCAGGGACTGCCGTAGAGCCAGGTCCTCTGCCGGGTCCTTTCCCCTCGGACGGGTCCCGGCGATCGCCCGCACCAGGATCTCTCCCCGGTCCAGCCGCACCAGGGTCTCCGGAGAGGACCCCGCTATCTGGAGGAAGCCCAGGTCGAGGTAGTACATGTAGGGCGAGGGGTTCACCATCCGCAGCGCCCGGTAGGCCTGAAAGGGGTCGCTGTCCGTCTCCCCCTGGAAGCGGATGGAGGGCACGATCTGATAGGCGTCCCCGGCCAGGATGTGCTCCCGGGCCCGGGTCACCATCCCGCAGAACTCCGTCTTGGTTTTGTTCGGCCGGGGAGCCGAGGAGCTCCTGGAGGGCGGGGGCGAGGCCGTCCCCTTCTGCAGCTGGCGGACGAGGTCCCGCACCCACCGCTCCTCCTCATCCGGAGACCCCAGGTAGAGGATGCGCATCACGTGCCTGCGGTGGTCGAAAGCCAGGATCCCCTTGGGGACCACGAACGCGGCCAGGGGGTACCCGAGCACGTCCCGGGCCGTCCCGGGAAGCCGCTCGATGAAGCGGACCATATCGTAGGCCGCGTACCCGACCAGCCCTCCCCCCAATCCGGACCGCCCGTCCTCCCCGCCCGCATCAGGGCGGAGCCGGCCCTGGTCCTCGAAAAACCCGCGCAGCAGGTCGAAGGGATTCTGATCCCCCAGGGGGATGCGGCACCGGACCCCTCCCGCGTCGGTTTCCACGGCGTCCCCATCGATCCGGACCGCGGCCTGCGCCTCCAGCCCGATGTACGAATAGCGTGCCGAGCCCTCCCCGCCCTCCACGCTCTCCAGCAGGAACAGGGGGTTCCGCGAACGCAGCTTGAGGAACGCAGAGACCGGCGTGTCCAGGTCCATGGGGATCTCCGTCTTCCCGGACGCCTTCGTCTTTCCATGGACGGTTCGGGACATCCTACCCCTCTGGACGGTTTGGGGCATCGTCCTGCTTTCCACGGTTCGGGGCATTTTCATCCTCTCGACATTTCGAGGTCGTCTTTCTCCCGACTGTTTGTGCCATCGTCCTTCTCTCCACCGGACGAAAATATTAAAAAGCCAAAACCCGCCGGGATCGAATCCAGGCGGGTTCCGCTGTGGTGTGTTGAGCTTTTAGCTGTCTAAAAGAGACTGAACACGGCCACGGACCCCCTGGAATGGGCGCACCACCACCAAGCCCAGGTCCAGGAGTTCGAGAGGCCGTTATTCGTCATGTCGTGCTGGTTTGAAAGGGTTCTCTTTGGTTTTTTCTAAAATTATTGTTAAATACGTGAGCGAACATTATATACAAATCCCCGGGGTTTGTCAAGCCCCGGGGTGATTTTTTTAAAAAATCCATTCCCCCCGTATCTCCAGCTCTGGAGGGAAAGGGTCCCAATCTCCCGTGTCGCCTCTCAGCGGATCTTGACGATCCTCAAGGGCCTGGCGTCCTGGTTGACGGACTCCAGGAAATAGACCCCGGGTGCCAGGTCGGCTCCGATCCGGTCGCCCGGGTATGTCCTCACCTGCCTCCCGGAGACGTCGTAGAGGGCAAAGCGTTCGGCCTCGTGCCCGGGGATCCTGGCGGACGAACGGAAGGGGTTCGGGCTGGCCTTGAATCCGGTCATCGGATTCCGTTCTTCGCCCCCCGGCCTTTCTTCCACGCCGATCCCGCCGTCCGTGGTCTTGAGGATCGTGCTGCCCGAACCGCTCCCCCCCGCGATGTAGCCGGTCTGGGCATTGGTCGGGAAATAGACGCTGTTCAGGATGTTGGAGGTCCCCGAGGCCTGGGTGGTCCATGTCGCCCCCCCGTCCGTGGTCTTGCGGATCAGGCCGCCCGCCCCGACCACCCACCCGGTCTGGGTATCCACCGGAAAACAGACCGCGGTGAGGGGGTTGCTCGTCCCCGAGGTCAGGGCCGCCCAGTTCGCCCCGCCGTCCGTGGTCTTGCGGATCGTTCCGTTGCTGCCCGTGAGGTATCCCGTCAGGGCATCCACCGGGAACTGCACGCCGGTTAGGACATTGGTCGTCCCCGAGGTCTGGGGGACCCAATTGGCGCCCCCGTCCGTGGTCTTGCGGATCGTGCCCGACCGGCCCACCGTGTACCCGGTCAGGGCATCCAGGGGGAAATGGACGGAGTTGAGCCAGTTCGTCGTGCCCGAGGTCTGCCGGGTCCAGGCCGCCCCCCCGTCCGTGGTCGCGAGGATCCTTCCCGAATCCCCCACCGCGTACCCGGTCAGGGCATTCACCGGGAACTGGACCGAGGAGAGCCCGTTGGTCGTCCCCGAGGTCTGGGGGGCCCAGGTGGCGCCCCCGTTCGTGGTCGCGAGGATGGTGCCCCCTCCGCCCACGGCGTACCCGGTCAGGACGTCCACCGGGAAATGAACGGAGTTCAGGGTGCTGGTCACGCCCGAGGTCTGGGGGCCCCAGTTGGCGCCCCCGTTCGTGGTCGCGACGATGGTGCCGCTGAAACCCACCACGAAGCCGGTCTGGGCATCCACCGGGAAATGGACGGAGGAAAGGGCAAAGGCGGCCCCGGAGTTCTGAGACACCCAGCCCGCGAACGACAGGGCGGGGATGAGGAGAAAAAGTCCTGCAAGAGAGACCTGGCGTTTCATGGCAAACCTCCTGGTTAAAAAAACGTCGTCATTCCGTCCGGTGGCCGGATGTCCTTTGATCCTTTGCGATTATTCCTGGCGATGACGATCCCGACCGGCCCGGGGCTTTCCGATCGATGAGCCCTTTGATTGTAGCACGTTGGGGAGGAAAAAACAAGTGAACAAGGGACCGGGAGGCTTGGGTGGAGGAGTCCGGAGAATGAGCCTCATGACGCGGGGCGCACGGGACAAGGCTTAAAGCTCCCGGGACGGAAGCACCGGAACCCTGAGCGCCGCCTCCCGTGAACGGCGGAAAAAAGACGGGGCGAGCCTAAGGCTGAGACTGGGGACGGGCCGGGACCCCCACCACCTTGACCTCCCGCGGGACATCCTTCAGCACCACGGCCCCGGCGCCGACCACGCTCCAGGCCCCGACCTTGATCCCGGGCAGGACCACGGCCCCGATCCCGACCATTGCGCCCTCCTCCACGGTCACCTCACCGCCCAGGTGCGCTCCCGGCGCGATATGAACGTGGTCCCCGATCGTGTTGTGGTGGTCCACGGTGCAGGAGGTGTTCAGGATGCAGTCCTCCCCGATCGTGCTGGCGGGGTTGACCACCACCCCTGCGCAGACCATCGTCCCGGGGCCGAGCCGGACCCCGGGGGCGACCAGGGCCCCGGGGTGCCGGGCCACGGCGAAGCGCTCGCCGCCCTGCTTCAGGCGGGCGTAAAGCTCGCTGCGCGCGCGGTTCTTCTCCAGGGCCACGACCACGGCATAGTGCGGGATGCGGGAAAGCTCGGCCAACCCGCCCAGGACGGACAGGCCGAGGAAGGCCTTCCCGGAGGCCTGGGGGTCGTCGTCCAGGTACCCCAAGGGCTCCAGGGACTGGCCCGCGCCCCGGGCGCGCATCAGGATGTCCGCCACCACCTGGGCATGCCCTCCGGAACCGATGATCACTATCTTCTGCATAAAAAAAGTCCTCCCAGTGAAACGTAACCGTTGAAACTTTTCCTAAAAAAAGGCTGTGACCGGCGAAAAGGAAAGCGACGATCCCCTCAGGTCAAATGTCCGGACCGGCCAAGACGGGTTTGCCAGGGACCTCACGGCCGCCCTTTTTGTAAGTATACCGAACTCGGGAGGGAAAGTCAAGAACCGGAACGGCGGTTGGGTGGGAAAGAGAGGGGTTCCCGGCAAAACGAAGAGACCCCGGAAGCGGGGCCTCTTCGTCCGGGTTCTTGGCCTTAAAACCATGGGCGCTCCTGCCGCACCGTCACGGCCCGGACCTTTGCAGATGACGTCCTGCTTGACAAAGGGCTGCTGGAAAAGGTATGATGTTAACCGGTACGGGAAGATTCACCTTTTGTTTTAAGGAAACGATGGAGCTTAAAGGACATCATCTGATCGGGGAGATCCTCGTGGACCTGGGTTTCGTCACCCTCCCGGAGGTCAACGAGGCCAGGCGGAAGCAGATGGTCCGGCCCAGCATCCTGCTCGGCGAATACCTCGTGGAGCTGGGATTCGTGACCCCGGACCAGCTTCTGGAAGCCCTGGCCCGGCAGACCGCGGAGCTCTTTCCGGGAGCTTTCCGCGAGCAGGGGAATGGCCTCCCCAGCGGGCTCCCGGTGAGGGCCTTCGAGCTCCACCAGCTCGTGAGGATGCCCCTGTTCCAGCACATCGTGGACCAGATGGAGGAGGGGCTCCTGGTCGAAGCCTGGGGTGATGAACGGGTCCAGGACCGGATCCTGCTCATCAACGCCCCCCTGGCTTCCTGGCTGGGGATGACGACTGAGGCCTTCCGGGACAAGCCTGCGGTCTCGGTGATCAGCTTCGGGACCCGGTTCTTCGAGCACCGGGAGGAGCTCCAAAAGCTCGTCTCCCTTTTCGAAACCCATCCCACCGAACCCATGCGGATGAGCGTGGTGTTCACCAAACCCCGTACGATGACCCTGGAGATCCGCGTCCACCCCCTCAAGAACCAATCCGGGGAAGCCATCGGAACTCTCGTGCTCTTCCGGAAAGCTTAGAAATCCCTTCCATCGTTAAATCCAAAAAGGCGGCCTTGAAAAAAGGCCGCCTTTTTTCTTCGGGGGGCTTCACGCCCCGTACGCCATAGGTTCGAGGCGTTTACCTCACCTTCACGATCCGCGTGGGTTTGGAAGACCCGTCTGCTGACCTCAGGAAGTAGACCCCCGGCGCCAGCCCCTCCCCGATGCGGTCGCCCTTGTAGGTCCCCACTTTCCGCCCCGTGACGTCAAAGAGACTGAAGCGCTCGGTTTCGTGGCCGGGCACCACGGCGAAGGACGTGAATGGATTCGGCCTTGCGGTTATCCTGTCCTCCGACCTCAACCCTTTCACCTCGGCCGATTCCACGCCTGATGGCGGGTCAATCCGGTACAGGGGATAGACCATGAGGTTCCCGGCAAAGGGCGAGCCCAAACCGAGATTGTTCGTGATCGCGGCGTCGGACTCCAAGGCTAGGCCCAGCACAAAGTTCTCCCCTTTGATCAGGGAATCCGTGCCCCAGGTCCAGGACCAGCGCACGGAGTCGCTTCCCGCGCCGTTCGTTATCTGCGCCCAGTTCCAATCCTGCTGGGCCGAGTTCAGACGGTTCAGCACCCCTTCGATCCGGGTCGTGGGCTTGGGCGTCCAGCGGTTCACCCCTTTGCCGGCGAGGGTCGGGCGGGCCAGAGTGGTGGAATGATTGCGCAGCGTATCGATTTCGGCACGGACGCGGGTATCGCAGACCGGTTCCTCGGTGAGCACGGTGACGTTGTTGCTCACACTATTGGCGACGTATATCTTGTTGGTCACGGGGTTCACCGCCACGGCATAGGGATAGGATCCCCCGGCCAGGGTGGCCGTGCTGTTCGTGGCGCCGTCGATCACCGTGATCTCGTCGCTGAAATAACTGGGCACGTAGACCTTGTTGGTCACCGGGTTCACGGCCAGGGCACAGGGGTGGCTTCCCACGGACACGGTCGTCGTGCTGTTCGTGGCCCCGTCGATCACGGTCACGGTGTGGACTTCTATATTCGCCACGAAGATTTTGTTGGTCACCGGGTTCACGGCCACGGCAAAGGGCAAGTGCCCCACGGCCACGGTGGCCGTGCCGTTGGTGGCGCCGTCGATCACGGTCACGGTGTTGCTGCTGCCGGTGTTCGCCACGTAGATTTTGTTGGTCAAGGGGTTCACGGCCAGGGCGCAGGGATTACTTCCAACCTTCACGGTGGTCGTATCGTTCGTCGCGCCGTCGATCACGGTGACGCTGTGGCTGCCATTGTTCGTCACGAAAATACGGTTGGTCACGGGGTTCACCGCCACCGCCCAGGGTTGTCTTCCAACCGCCACGGTCGTCGTGCCGTTCGTTGCGCCGTCGATCACGGTCACGTTGTCGCTGCCATTGTTGACCACGTAAATCTTATTGGTCGCGGGGTTCACGGCCACGTGTTCGGGCCAGGTCCCCGCGGCGACCGTGGCCGTGCTGAGGTCTGAGCCGTCGATCACGGTCACGTTGTCGCTGCCGTTGTTGGCCACGTAGATCTTGTTCGTCACGGGGTTCACGTCCACGGCACAGGGATCGGTTCCCACGGCCACGAGGGTCGTGCCGTTGGTGGCCCCGTCGATCACGGTCACGTTGTCGCCGTCGGAGTTCACCACGTAAATCTTGTCCGTCACGGGATTCACGTCTAGGGCAGCGGGGCAGGATCCCGCGGCCACGGCGGCCGTCCCGAAGCTCGCCCCGTCGATGACCGACACGTTGTTGTCATAGGTGTTGGCGACGTAGACCTTTCCGGTCACCGGGTTTGCCGCCACAGCATAAGGCATCGCGCCCACCGCCACCGTCGTCGCGACGTGGGTCGCGCCGTCGATCACCGTCAGGCTCGCGCTGTCCCGGTTCGTCACATAGACCTTGTTCGTCACCGGGTTCACCGCCACCGCTGAGGGGTAGGCGCCGGCGGCAATGGAGGACGTGTCGTTAGTCGCGCCGTCGATCACCGTCACGCTGTGGCCGCTCCAGTTCGCGACGTAAATCCTGTTCGTGGCCGGGTTCACCGCCACCGCCCGGGGACTCGCGCCCAGGGGCACCGAGGTCGCGACATTGGTCGCGCCGTCGATCACCGTCAGGTCAGCGCCGTCGTGGTTCGCCACGTAGATCTTGTTGGTGGCCGGGTTGACGGCGAGGTTATAGGGCATCCGGCCGGCCGGAACCCTCGTGGTGGCGTTGGTCGCGCCGTCGATCACCGTGACGTCGTCGCTCGTGCGGTTCGCGACGTAAATCCTGTTGGTCACCGGGTTCACCGCCACTGCCCAGGGCGCCGAGCCCACCGCCACCGTGGTCGTATCGTTGGTCGCCCCATCGATCACCGTGACGTCATCGCTGCCGCTGTTCGCGACGTAGACCCTGTTCGTCACCGGGTTCACCGCCACCCCATAGGGCCCCGAGCCCGCGGCCACCGTGACCGTGGTGTTGGTCGCGCCGTCGATCACCGTGACGCTGGCGCTCATCCAGTTCGCGACGTAGATCTTGTTCGTGGCCGGGTTCACCGCCATCACCGCCGGGTACGATCCGGTCGGGACTGTGGTGGTCGCGTTGGTCGCGCCGTCGATCACCGTCACGTCGGTGCCGTTATGGTTCGCCACGTAGATCCTGTTCGTGGCCGGGTTGACCGCCACCGCAAAGGGCGCGGCGCCGGCCGGCACGGTGGCCGTGACCCAGTCGGCGCTGACGGCTCCGGCGAGGGTCGCGAGGAAGAAAACGATGAGACAGGCATGACGCATCGGTGTTGCTCTTTTCCTTACTTGAGAGGGCGGGTATCCGGCTGATATTGTAGCAAAAATGGGAGTGAATTGCAACCCAAAAAAGGGGCGCCTGGAAAGGCGCCCCTTGGGATGGATGGTTTGTTCCTATCTCACCGGCACAATCCGCAACGCCGGGGGGAGGGTTTACCGGCCCGTCCTCGCCGCTCCTGCCTTCTCGGCCAGCGCGGCGCGGACCCCGGCGGCGTAATCCGGGTGCACCTTCTCGAAATGCCCGAGCTGGCGCGTGACGATGAAGTCCGGCACGCCCTGCATCGCCGCGGCGATGTTGGAGAAGAGCCGGGCCTTCTGGCCGCTGTCGAACAGGTTGAACAGGGCGCGGGGCTGCCCGTAATCGTCGTTTCCCTCGCGGTGGTTGAAACGGTCCGCATCGCCCGTGATCTTCAAAGGCGGCTCGGCCAGGTCCGGGCGCTCCACCGGACCGTTGAACGAGTTCGGCTCGTAATAGGCGTCCGGGTTGGGGTTGTTCGGGGTGAACCGCATCGGCCCGTCTTTATGGTAGTGGTGCACCGGGCATCTCGGCGCGTTGACGGGCAGGGCCTCGTAATGCGTGCCCAAGCGGTGACGGTGCGCGTCGGCGTAGGAGAAGATCCGCGCCTGCAGCATCTTGTCCGGCGAGAAGCCGATGCCCGGGACGATGTTGGAGGGCGAGAAGGCGGCCTGCTCGACCTCGGCGAAATAGTTCTCCGGATTGCGGTTCAGCTCCATCAGGCCGACCTCGATCAGCGGGTAGTCGCCGTGCGGCCAGACCTTGGTCAGGTCGAAGGGGTTGTAGGGCGTCTTGTCGGCGTCCGCCTCCGGCATCACCTGCACGGAGAGGCGCCACTTGGGGAAGTCGCCCTTCTCGATCGCACCGTAGAGGTCCTCCTGGGTGGACTCGCGGGTCCGGCCCACGACACGCTCAGCCTCGGCGTTGGTCCAGTGCTTGTGGCCCTGCAGGGTCTTGAAGTGGAACTTCACCCAGACCCGCTCGTTCCGGGCGTTGAGGAAGCTGTAGGTGTGGCTGCCGTAGCCGTTGATGTGGCGCACCCCGATCGGCAGCCCGCGGTCCGACATCAGGATGGTCACCTGATGCAGCGATTCCGGGGACAGCGACCAGAAATCCCACATCGCGGTCGCGGAGCGCAGGTGGGTCCGGGGATGCCGCTTCTGGGTGTGGATGAAGTCCGGGAACTTGTAGGGGTCGCGGATGAAGAACACGGGGGTGTTGTTGCCCACCAGGTCCCAGTTGCCCTCCTCGGTGTAGAACTTCAGCGCGAACCCGCGCACGTCGCGCTCGGCGTCGGCGGCACCGGCCTCGCCCGCCACGGTCGAGAACCGCGCGATCATCTCGGTCTTCTTGCCCACCGCGGAGAAGATCCTGGCCTTGGTATACCGGGTGATGTCGTGGGTCACGGTGAAGGCGCCCAGGGCGCCCCAGCCCTTGGCGTGGACCGTGCGCTCCGGGATCCGCTCCCGGTTCTGGTGGGCCAGCTTCTCGAGCAGGTGGTAGTCCTGCATCAACAGCGGGCCGCGCGGGCCAGCGGTGATCGCGTTTTGATTGTCGGCGACCGGGGCGCCGGCCGAGGTGGTGAGGGTCGGTTTGTCGGGCATGGGGGTGCTCCTTTCTAAAGGGGTTCGAACAGCTCCACAAAAATGGCCCGGGCGGGGGGAAAGGGACCCGCTCCGTGGACCAGGGGTTTTCCCGAGTGATATCGGTGTGATTTATGCCATCCCAGAATGGCCCGGAAGACAATGGCTTATGAACGCCGTACGAGGGAGGGTCGGATCCGTCGAGCCGCGGTCCATCACGACGGTCTCATTTCCGGTCACCGGCTTCCTGATTGAGCGGCCGATGAGCACCCTGAACTCAACAGAGGCCGTGGCTTCCCACGCTCCGTCTCAAGGGACGCTTCCTCCAGAGTGATCCCGTCCGTCACTCTTATAACCCGGGTTCTTGCATGGTTTGTTCCCGTGGCCGACAAGGCCTGACCTCCGGAAAATAACTGTTTTCAAATCGCCCCCCACCCTGTCAAGCAAAAGGAGATGGTCCGGGCAAAGCAAATGTCGCCGGTCGGCCAACATGCCGGGATCATGTTGACCACGGCAGCCCCGTCTCCGAGGCACCGCTTCCGACGACGGTTATATTTTAACAGGAAATCCGGGGACGTGTCAAGAGCCCCAGCCGCAGAAATCGGATAACGAAGGCTCCCGGGGCATTCCATTCCGACATCGCCTCGAAGCCGACGCGCCTTTCACTCCGGTCCCCAAGGACAAAGGGCCCCGGTTTATCGGGGCCCTTTGCCTTTTCCTCCGGCTTATCTCACCTTCACGATCCGCAGGGGCTCATCTTTGCTGTCCGAAGAACGCAGGAAGTAGACCCCCGGCGCCAGCCCCTCCCCGATCCGGTCGCCCCGGTAGGTCCCGACCTTCCTCCCGGAAACGTCGTAGAGTACGAAACGGCGGCCCGCATGCCCGGGAAGGGTGGTGTAGGAGGCGAAGGGATTGGGGGTCGCTTTGACCGCGGGACCGATCGGACCTGTTGGACTCGATCCCCCCTCCACCCCTCCTCCATTTACCGTCTTCAGAATGGTGCCATTCCAGCCCACGGCATACCCGGTCAGGGCATCTACGGGGAATTGGATGGCACTGAGATTCTGGGTCGTTCCGGAAGCCTGGGGGACCCAGCCCGTGCCCCCGTTCGTGGTCGTCCGGATGGTGCCATTCCAGCCCACGGCGTACCCGGTCAGGGCATTCACCGGAAAATGGACGCCGATAAGGTCATAGGCTGTGCCCGAGGTCTGGACGACCCAGGCTGTCCCCCCGTTCGTGGTCTTGAGGATGTTGCCGGTACCCCCCACGGCATACCCGGTGGTGGCATCCACGGGGAAATGGACGGACCGCAGGTCAGCGGTTATGCCCGAGGTCTGGGTGACCCAGGCCGTCCCCCCGTTCGTGGTCTTCCGGATGGTGCCGGCTAACCCCGTGGCATACCCGGTGGTGGCATTGACCGGGAAATAGACGGAGTATAAATAATTGGTGGTGCCCGAGGCCTGGGCGACCCAGGCCGCTCCCCCGTTCGTGGTCTTGCGGATGGTGCCGGCTGCCCCCACGACATACCCGGTCGTGGCATCCAAGGGGAACTGGACGGAATTAAGGACCTCGGTAGTGCCCGTGTGAAGAGTGTCCCAGACCGCGCCCCCGTTCACGGTCTTCAGGAGGATGCCATTTCTCCCCGCGACATACCCGGTGGCGGCATCCACGGGGAAATGACCGGAGAAGAGGTCCTGGATGGTGCCCGAGTGAAGGGTGTCCCAGACCGCGCCCCCGTTCGTGGTCTTGCGGATGGTGCCGGCTGCCCCCACGACATACCCGGTCGTGGCATCCAAGGGG
Organism: uncultured bacterium; assembly: GCA_964353855.1. Lineage (GTDB taxonomy): Bacteria > Edwardsbacteria > CAYGWX01 > CAYGWX01 > CAYGWX01 > CAYGWX01. Next base: position 23,261 of record CAYGWX010000021.1, read on the forward strand.
AACTGGACGGAATTAAGGACCTCGGTAGTGCCCGTGTGAAGAGTGTCCCAGACCGCGCCCCCGTTCACGGTCTTCAGGAGGATGCCATTTCTCCCCGCGACATACCCGGTGGCGGCATCCACGGGGAAATGACCGGAGAAGAGGTCCTGGATGGTGCCCGAGTGAAGGGTGTCCCAGACCGCGCCCCCGTTCACGGTCTTCAGGATTTTGCCCCCGAACCCCACGGCATACCCGGTGGTGGCGTTGACCGGAAAACAGACCGAGTAAATCCGTTGGGTGGTACCGGAGTTCTGGGGAACCCAGCCGGCGGATGTCCAAAGCGGCGTGAGCAAAAACCCTACGACCCAGAAGAGCCTGGATCCTTTCATTGAAGACCTCCCCTTTCGAAGTAGTGGTAGAGCGAAAAACTCACCGAAACCGAACCCGAGGATCGCACCCTCAGAAGCTTCCCTGCCTTCTCTCAAGCCCCGGGGACAACTTTTCCACAATCCGGTCCCCCGTTATGTGCCGACCGGACAGCCGGATCAGAGGAGGCCCTTTCGGAACTTATCCTGGATCTCCCTGACCCGCTTGGGGTATGCCTTGCGCAATAGATTTCCCTGATACAGCCAGGCCAGGCGCCTCTCGAGAGGCCACAGGCTATAGTCCCGGATCCGCTTCAGGCTTACCGTGTAGTTAAAGCCGCCTCTTTTGCTGGACATCCTGCACCTTTTTTAAATACAAAATATCATCCTTGTCCTGTTTCCGATTCGCGGTCCGTTTCATACGGATGAGGTCCTCGATGGATATCGTGGGCACGGGGACTCCCTGCAGGTCCAGGCGGTTCATGCGCTTCGCCGCCCGGGGATAATCCACGGGGGGGCCGATCACGACGTCGATCTCCGAGATCCCCCAGGCCGGGTTGAACAGTTTAAAAGCCTTCAGGTGCTTTCGCACTATCCATTCCCGCCGCTTGGCTTCGTCCGCAAAATCCATCAGTTCTACAGGGGCTTTTGGCTTGAAACCCCACCCCTTCACGAGGAATAAAAATCTCTCCAGATTGCCGGGTTCGAGATCGAGTAAGATATCGAGATCATAGGTCATCCGGGGGATGCCATAGAGGTTGATCGCCGTCCCTCCGACGACCAGGTATTTTATCCCGCGGGCATTAAGCGCTTTAAAGATGCCCAGATAATCCAGCATGGCGATTTGAATTATACAGCAACCCGGGGAAAAATTCAACGAGCGGGGGAATAAAAGAGCACCCGTTTAAACGATCGGACAAAAGCCTGCCCAGCGGAGAAAGGGGTCCTTTGGAGGACTCCGGGCCTGGCCTTAGGATAACGCTACCGGGAGAGGAACCGGAAGTAGCTGACCGCGCCCCACAGGCCGAACCCGACCGCGGCCAGGTTCAAGAGAATCAGGAAGACGTCCCGGGCCTGCGGGGCTTTCTGGGGAGGGAGGCTCCCGCGGTCCGCATTCCGGGAACCCTTGGTCAGGCCCATAAGCAGGGGACCGCCGCCCATGATCACGAACATGACCCCGCAGACCAGCCAGCCCCAGACGATCTGATGCCCCCCGCCCGGCTGGCGGAACGAGAACTCCAGGAAGTTGTAGCCCAGGGACAGGAAGAGCGCCGGCCAGGCAAGAAATAGAAGGCTAGGGCCCCCGGCGTCGTGATGGAACATCTGGTGCGCGAAGACCGAGATCAGCCCGAGGAAGATCGTCACCGGGAAGAGCCAGACCCAGCCGGGCGCCGGGTGCGCGATGGCGTAGGGCCCGCCGCTCGCGACCATGCCCCCCAGGGCCATGACCCCGCGCATCGCCAGGAACAGGAGGGCCAGGCAGAAGGCTAAGAGGAACGCCGAGACGAACAGGCCGACGAGCAGCTTGGCTGACAGGTCGCCGGACGGCTTGTGTACGGCGACCGGCGGCTTGAACTTCTTGAGCACCGGGTGTTCCAACATCGAGGCGTCTCCTGGTCGAAAGTTCACAATGAAATGACTCCAGGGATCGAGGGCTTATTTCAAAGGCTTATTATAGCAGGTAAGACGGCGTTGAATCAAGGGGCAGACACCTCAAGGCGGGGCCGGAGGGCCCTACCTTGATCAGGGCCCGAAGGCCGCTTCAATGTTACTGGATCTTCACGATCCGGACAGGCCTTGAACCCTCTGATCCGGGACCACCGCGAAGGAGGTGGTGAAGGCGCTGGGCAAGTTAGGGTAGCAGAGTACTGAGAAAGAAGAGGCCCCGATGAAATCGGGGCCTCTTCTTTTTTGCCTAAAACCTCACCACACCAGGGTCATCGCCCCGGCGCTGAAGCCCGAGGCGCCGCCGGCCAGGAGGACCTTGCTTCCGGACTTAAGCCTCCCTTGTTTTCTCGCTTCGCACAGGGCGATCGGGATGCTCGCTGCAGCGGTGTTGCCATAGCGGTCCACGGTGATGATCCACCTCTCGAACGGCACCCCGATCAACTCCGCCCCTTTTTTGACGATATTCACGGAAAACTGGTGCGGAACCGCCAAGTCCACATCCTCCGGTCTCCAGCCGCTCTCTGCGATCACTTGACGAGCCAGGGGGGGGATCAACTCCAGGGCCAGATGCTGGATCTTTTCGCTCTTGGAATAAAAATAGGGTCGCACATCGGGGTACAGGCTGCCGCCCCCCTCCACCACGGCCAGCCGCCACGCGTCCCCTTGGGATAGAAACCTGCTGGCGACGATCTTTCGCCCATCGCCGTTGGTCGGCAGAACCACCGCTGCCCCCCCGCCATCCGCAAGGGTCAGGCCGGCAAACTTTTTCTCCAACTCCTCCTTTTGGGCGATATTCCAATCAATGGAAAAGGAGGTGACCTCTCCGGAGACGGCCAGCCCGACCCGACACCGACCGGAGGCGATGAACGCATTTAGAACATCCAGGGCGTTCAGAAAACTGTTGCAGGCGTTCTTGACGTCGAAGACCTCGGCGTTTTTGGCTCCCAGCTTTTGCTGGACGATGCCCGCCGTGGCCGGCTCGAACACATCATGGGTGGTCGATGCGAAGATCAGGATCTCCACGTCCTCCGGGGAAAGCCCGGCGTCTTTCAAGGCCTCCCTTCCCGCCTGAGCCGCCAGGTCCGAGGGGCCCACCCCAGAGTCCACATGCCTCCGCTCCCGGATCCCGGTCAGGCGCTCGATGGTTCCTCGCGGAAGCCCCAGCCTCTCGCGGAAGCCCGCCCGCTCCTCGACCTCCAGAGAAGTGACTACCCGCTCCGGGAGGCAGGAACCAATTCCCGCGATGAAGCTCGCTCCGCCTCTGGCCATCTCAGAAAATCTCCATCCTTCAAGTTAGAAAGGAACTCGTCGGTTTGCTCACAGGGAAAGGGCATAAACCCCTTCCAGTGCTCCCGAAGCTCCTGCCGATGCTCCAACAGGAAACACCCTTTCCGGGCAAAGGGAAAGTGCTTGCGCAGCCGTCCCCAAACCACTTGTGGCTCCTCCCGGAGGAGGTTCCCCAAGGCGAGGGGAAGGAAATTACAAGGGTAAAGGTCTCCCTGGGTGTTCACGTAGACGTGCTGGACCCCGGCCGCGCAACCGAACCGCTCCTTGCTTTCGATGTCCGCGAAGCTCGTCACCTTGGGCAGGCTCCGGTCCCGATACGACCGTTTGCTGAACGCGGCCAGAACTCCCCGCTCCGCAGGGGTCAGGAGTTCTCCCTCCTCCCGGAAGAGCTTTCCGGCAGGCAGAGGCTCCATGAGCCGAACCTCGTGAACCCCCAAGCCTTTCAACTGATGGAGCAGGTCCTCGAGCTTCCCCTCCCGGATCAAGCTTCGGGTCGCCACGGTGTGGGTTAGTGTGTAAAGCCCGGCTTGCCGGGAGTACTGAATGGCTGAAACCGCCGTCTCATAGGCCCCGCGAAACCCCCGCATCCGGTCGAAGGCCTCGGGCTCGGGGTGATCGAAGGCCACGGCTACGGCCCACAGGCCCCGGGCCTTTAACTCCCTCGCCCGCTCCGGGGTCAGGCCGTAGCCGCTGGTGATTAAAAGAAACGACATCTCCGCAGAGAACTCGGCCAAGACCTCTTCCCAACCCGTAACCACCAACGGTTCTCCTCCGGTCAGCTCGATCCGCAAGACCCCGTAATCTTTAAGGATGGAAAGGAGCTTTCGCAGATCGCTTAGACTGAGCCCTCCGCCCTCGGTCCCCGCCGAGCTGCAGTGCCAGCAGGCGCAGGGACAGGAGGAGGTCACGGCCACGACCGCGGTGTGCGGCACCGTCCCTTCGGAATCCCTGAAAAGGAAGTTGTTCACCTGGGCTCGGAGGCACTTCCGGAACCCTGCAGAGGGCACGGTGGGAATGAAGGAATTGATGACGTACTTCCCCTCGTGGCACAGGATCCGCTCGTGGGCCAACACCCTGCCCCAGAAACGGCGATAATCCCAAAGCCCGCGAAGACCCCGTTTAAGGAACACCCGGGGCACCTCCCCGGCCAGGGCCGGCCCGGCCCTGACGAAGAGGGAAAGGAAGTTTCTATCCACGCCGGTTCAATCCAGACGGAGCATCTTCCTCCGGGCCTGACCTAGGTCCCCGCCATCCAACCCGTAGAAATAAACCCCTCCTGGAACGCGCTTTCCCGACTCGTCCCTTCCGTCCCACCACACGGAATGGGACCCCGCAGACTGTCTGCCCGAAAGGAGGGTCCTCACCGTCTGCCCAAGCCCGTTGTAAACCCGAAGTGTCACCACGCCTTCCTTAGGCAGGGCAAACCCGATCTCGGTTCTTTCCCTGAAAGGATTGGGGCTGTTGGGGAGCAGGGCTAAGGCCTCCGGAACCACGGGCTGTACCCCCCTCTCCTCCACCCCGGTCAGGATTGTGTCCACGAGCAATTCCACGTAGTTGGAGTAGAGGCTGTGGTGCCGGTTCACGGCCAAGGCCTTTGTCTCCTTGACCTTCGCGACCCACTCCGGAGAGGCCGCAAGAAGCGGCACCCGCTCCGCGTTCCGGTGCGGAAGATCGGCGTAGAGCTCCGGATAGTATTCCGCAACGCTCCGGGTGTTCCACTCCTTCTGGTAGGCCAAGTGGTCGGCATCCTGAGGATACCTGTCTTTCACCCTCCGACCCAGATGACAGGCGATGATCTCCTTGGCGTCGTTCCAGGAGAAGGGGAAATCCCAGTTCTTCTTGGCCCAAAGCCGGGCGAAGAGGGTCTGAACGAGCCCCGACTTCTGGTCATAGGGATAGTAGCCCATGCCCTTTCCCACCACATCCTCGCGCATCCCATGGAACGGCAGGGGCTCGACGGTGTAGGCATAGGCCCTGCCGGGCAAGGCTTCCTTGTAGAAGCCGTTGGCGTAGACGAAGTAGTCCCGCACCCAGCCCTGGGGAAGCTCGGGAAGCCCCTGGGGGTCAAACCCCAGGTCCACCTCGTCCCCGTGGTGCAGCACCACGAAGCGGTCGTCTACCGTGCTCAGAAGCGGAGACACATCCCCGTAACGCGTCGCCTTCCCGGAGACGAACACGAAGTCCTCCTCGACCTTCTGGTCGTAGTGGTAGGCCGGGGGGTACTGTCCGTCCTCGGAGTAGCAGGCGCTGTAGCCGTAGTAGTGCAGGTCCGAGCGGGCCAGGGGAACCTCGGTGAGGCGATACTGGTCGCTCATCCGGTCCCCCACCCAGGCCTTGTCCAGGTAGACCCCCTGGTCGAAGGTCAGGTGAAGACGATGGTCCAAGGTCGGAAAGATCAGTTTCCCCTTAGAATCCTGCAAGGGATAGACCATCGTCCGGGTCGTCCCGGCAGGGTACCCGCAGTAGCCCGTCTTATGCCAGCGTCCGTCCTTCCCGATCACTTCCACCCGGGGAAACTGAACGGTCTTCCCCCTCTGTTTCAGGCGGTAGCGCATCCCCACCTCGGAGGCCACATCGTCGTCCGAGAACCGGGTGGAGCCGGTGAGAAACAAGGCCGCCTGGGAGGGATTCTCCAAGGGGCCGAGGTCCAGCTCCAAGGAGAGGGGCTTGTTGGTGGGGCTGGGGACGTACCTCCGGTCGGCTGCCTTGAGGAAGCTTGAAACGTCCCTCCCCTCGCCGTCTCTTGCCGACAGAGGAAGCCTCTCCTCGGCAAGCCCGTAAACCTTGAACGCAGGCGGAGGTTGTACAAAGGCCTCATTGGGATAGACCTCCTCCTCCTTCGGATGGTCCACGGCCAGGAGCCTCACTTGGTCGATGTAGGACAGCTCCTGCTTCATCTCGTTCAATTTCAGACTGAGCAGGCCGTCTTTCGCTTGCAACTGCTCCCCGGAGAGCTTCAGGTATTCATCCGGATCGCTGGGCAGGTAGAGGTTCGTGCCCAAGGTCCGGTCCACCCAGAGACCGAGGTTGGCCCCGGCGAGCACGTCACCGAGGAAGCCATAGCCCTTACCGTTCCAAGCGAAAAGCAGGGGACAGGAGCCTTTGTAAGTCTCGGAGGACAGGTACACCGCTCCGGAGTCGGTGACGATCGCGCGGATGGTGTCGGCGGACTGGTAGGTTTTTTCCAGCCATTCGTCTCCACCGCCACTTCCGCCGGGTCCCGAGAGCCACCCATAGGTAGACATCCCGCCGTGTTCCCAGATGAAAAGCTGCACCGTGGGATGGTAGCTCCCCTCGCGGTGTCCATACCACCGGAAGGTCAATCTTCCGATTTTGTTCAAGGGCTGGGTGACCCGGAAGCGGTAGAGTTGGGAATTGAACGTGGTGGTATCTGGATTGTACGTGACCCACCAGGAGGTGTCCTCGAGGGCGATCCCGTCCTTTTCGGCTTGGGTCGCGGCCTGCCACCCCAGGCTCCCCGGATTCTGAGACGGAGGAGCCCGGCTTTCAGCCGGGTTCTTCCAGCCCTCGCTCCCCGGACTGCGGATGGTGTAGATGAACTGGGCGTCGAGCAACCCCACGGCCAGCGTCATCACTACGCCCAGGCTCAGCACGATGATTCTAATGCAGGTCCTCTGAATCATCTTTCCCTCCTTTTCTTTTCGCTGCTGACTGGTTTCTTTAAAAATACTTCCACTTACGGATTCAGGCTAGCGCCCCCAACCTCCGCCCGGCTCCTGCCTCCCGGGCCACGAACCGGATAGCCCCGGGAACCAGGCCTTGTGCCCGGAGCCCCCGGGGAAGCCCGGAGGCGAATTCCGTGCTTCCCCGAACGAGCCATCCAACGGCTTTTTTAACTCCGCCAACGACCTTTCTTATTAGTCCGCCGTTGACGTTGGAGTAGCCTTGCGGGACTCCCTATTTCAACAGCAACACTTTGCGGGTGACGTTCCGGTCCCCGGCCGCGAGCCGCACCAAGTAGACCCCGGCGGCCAGCCTCCGGCCCTTGCCATCGGTCCCGTCCCAGACGACCTGATAGGTCCCGGGCTTCTGCTTGCCATCCACGAGGCTCCGCACCCGCCGGCCGCTCACGTCGTAGAGGTCCAGACGAAGCTTGGTCTCCTGGGGGAGGGCATAGCGGATCCCGGTCGAGGTCCGGAAGGGATTGGGATGACACGCCTCCAGGCGGAAGGCCATTCCGGGGACGGCCTCGTTTTCCGTCTCCACGCCCAGCGGCCCGGTGGTGATGACAACCACCCGCACGTAGTTGCTGTACAGGGAGTGGTCCCCGAAGGGGATCCCCAGGGACGCCAGGCGCAGGGGCCAAGCCCCCTCCTGCTCTCCCAGGGGCACCCGCTCGGCATTCACGTGCGGCGGCAGGTCGGCATACTGCGCGGGATAATAGGCGCTCCCCCGCCGGGTGTTCCACTCCTGGCAGTACTCGACGAGCGCCGGATCCGCGGGATAGGCCTTCTGAACTTTGCCCGAAAGGTGCGTCTTCACCAACGCCAGGGCGTCCTTGAGAGTGAATGGGTAATCCCAGACCGCCCGGGCGTACAGCCGCCCAAGGAGCGACCCCAGGAGGTTCGGCGAGGGATCGTAAGGGTAGTACCCGATCCCCGACGCGGAGAGGTCGCCGCGCATCCCCCGGAACGGCAGGGGGTCGACCGAGTAGGCGTAAGCCCGTCCGGGCCGGGCCATCTTATAGAACCCCTGGGCTGCGAACACAAAGTCCCGCTGCCAGCCCTCAGGCAACTTCGGCAGGGCCTGGGCGTCGAACTCCAACCCTACCTCGTCTCCGGAGGTCATGACCACGAAATGGTCGTCGGAGCGGGCCAGAAGCGGGCCGACATCCCCGTACCGGGTATAGTGCCCCGCCGCGCGGGCGAAATCCCGATCCACGCGCTGGGAGTAGTTGAAATTCCCGGGATACTTGCCGTCCTCCGACCCATAGGCTGCGAATCCGTAATAACGCAGGTCCGCTGCCGAGGGCGAAAGCTCGGTCAGCCGGAAGTTCTCCTGACGTGAGCTGACCCAGGCCTTGTCCAGATAGACTTCGCCCGTGATCGTGATCCGGACCCGATGATCACCGGTCGCGAAGATCGAACGCCCGGTTTGGTCGTACAGCGGGTAGGCCACGGTCTTCTGATGGCCCGCGGGCATCCCGCAGGTGGCCACCTTCTTCCAGCGGCCGCGGGCATCCCGGACCTCTACCTTGGGCGACTTGAGAAGCATCCCCTGCCGGCCGGCCTGGTAGATATCGCTCACCGGCCCGATCTCCCCGGCATCCGGGAACCGCGTGCTGCCGTAGAGGTAAAGCACAGCCTCCGACGGCTTCTCCAAATCCCCGACATCCAGGGTGACCGAGAACGGTTTCGCAAACCCGACTACCCGGGATTTCTCGAAGGGGACAAAGGCCCGGTCGGCCCCGCTCAAAGAGGGCAGGATATCCCGCCCCCGGCTGTCCGTGGCCGCCCGAAGCGGCTGCCCCTTGCCGGCGTGCACGGTCAGGCCCTGATAGCCCGGCCACCACAGGCCCTCCCGGGGATAGACGTCGTACCCGGCAGGATGGTCCACCGCCACCAGACGGACTTGATCGAGATAGGTGACCTCCTGAAGCATCTCATTGATCGTCAGTCGGTACTTCCCGTCCGCTTCCTGGAGCTGGTCGGCGGAGAGCTTTATGTATTCGTCGTTGTCCGGTGGCAGGTACAGGTTGGTGCCGGCGAACCGGCCCAGCCAGGTCCCGAGGTCGCCTCCGGCCAGGACATCGCCCACGAAGGCGTTCTCCATCCCGTTCCAGGCGAAGAGCAGCGGACAGCTGGACTTGATGTAGGCATCGGCCTTGGTCGAGATGTAGAACTGGCCGTTGGTGGCCAGGAAGACCCGCGCGGAATCCCCGCTCAGGCCCGAGGAGAAGTTCACGTCCGTGGAGACCGGGGTCTGCAGGGCCCGCTGGGACCAGGCGGCGGAAGTGCGGTTCCAGAAGTACATCCCGCAGCGGTTGGCCGGCGGGTTCCCGTGATGCCCCCACCAGTCCACGATCACCTGTTCGAGCAGGGCGAGAGGCTCCTGGACCCGGAAGCCATACAGCTGCAGATCCTGATGCACCGAGTCCGTGGCTCCGGCGGTGACCCACCAGTTGCTATCCAGAGTCCCGATCTGCTGGATCTCGCCTGTGGTCGCCGGAATCCAGCTGGTATGGGTGGGCACCGGGACCGTCCCGCTGTCCGCGTTGGGGTATTTCCAGGCGCTCCCGCCCGGGAGCGGCACCTCGTACACCCGGGCTGACACGAAGCTCTTCTTGGTGGTATCATCGGAGACGAAGGTGTCCCCGGACAGGCGGCAGAAGCCGATGGCTTGATAATGCGTGCCCACCGGACCGACAGTGAAGTTGTCGAAGACCACTGCGGTATCGGCATGGGAGGCCAAAGCGGGAATGGTCCGGTTGCTGGTGTAGACCGTGTTCGTCCCGATCTTGATGAGGTAGGTCACCGGGATGTTGGTCTCGTTATACGTCCCTCCGTTCCGGAACCGGGCGACCGGGGCGATGGTCGTATTCTGCCGGACCCAGCTGGCGGCGGGCACCTCGATCCCGTAGGCCTGCATGTTGTGGTGCGGCACGGGAGGCGCCACGGCCAGGAGCGCGCGGTAGACGTTCAACCGGCCCCAGCCGTAATCCTGGTTGGGATAGGGCCGCCCTGCGGCCG
>CAYGWX010000022.1:0-6760 GCA_964353855.1 uncultured bacterium
GAATTTACTAAAACAAACGTTTCATTTAGGTGGCTAGAATACGACTTTACCCTTGATCAATTATTCCAAACGAGAAGACAAACGGCTGATGCTAAAGCACTTATGTTCCCGCCGCTCCCCCCTGAGCCGGAACCAGCGATGAAAGCCCTTTATGATGAAATAAAAGAGTGTATAATTTTTGGACTCAATGGTGCGGCCATTACATTATCAGCCATCCTAATTGAATATGCACTAAAATATGCAACATTCATTAAAGAAGCGGGGGGGTACCTAACGGTTGATCAAAATAAATGGGACGAATTCGAAGATATGAGCCTGTCCCAGGCTATCAATCGCGCAAAAGATACTGGTCTAATTGATGATGAATTAGCAAAAACCCTTCGTTCTTTCAAAGACACGATTAGAAATCTATATTCTCATTTTAATATCAAAAAAATCACTAAGGATGTTATCTGGAAAAATGTTAAAAAATTAGACGCAAAGACAGGGAAGATTGAAATTTTAGATATTCCTGCAAAGGATAACCCAATGATACAAGGTTTAGCCAAGCCCAAAATGGATGAGTATAATGTATTCCCAGTTTTTTATTTCGCTAACAAAGTTGTGACTCACCTCTTAGTTAAAATTAAAGAATAAACAACAACCGGGCGGGGCTTCGCCCCGCCCCCCGGAAAGAGGAGGAGAAAATGTCTAAGCATTTGAATTGGGGTAAAAAATGGGTGAGCAAAGACAGGGTTATTCATTTAAAAGTGGTAATATATTTATGTTTAGGATACCTCCTTATAGCTGCCACAACCAGCTACGGGACGGCCCAAAACAAAGCCGAAGTCCATTTTTACCGTGGCTGCGAATTATACACACAGGGGAGTTTAATGGAAGCTGAAAGGGAATTCCGTGAAGCAATCGCTTTAAACCCAAACTTAACAGAGGCGTATTTCAATCTTGGTTGTATGTTAATAAAAGAAGGGAAACTTAAAGAGGCTGAAAATGCATTAATCTTGGTAACACAATTAAGTCCTGACTTTGCTGGTGGTCATTTAAATCTTGGGATCGTATTGGTTGTTGAGGAGCGATTTGGGGAAGCTGATAAGCCCCTTCGTAGAGCAATTCAATTGGACCCTAATTCAGCTGAAGCTCATGCGAGTCTTGGATTAGTACTTAAAAAAGAAGGGAAAAATGAGGAGGCGCTTCGTGAGTATCAAGAGGCTATTCGTTTAAATCCTGATTTACAACTAGCCCGTTCAAATTTTGGGATTTTACTTTATGACCAAAAGAAATATGACGAGGCTGAGAAGGAACTGCGGGAAGCTATTCGAATAGATCCTAATAATGGTATTGATCACTGTAATCTCGGGCTTGCGTTAAGCCAGCAGGGCAAATTGCAAGAGGCGGAGAAGGAATTCCAAGTTGCCATTCAGATAAACTCCAAAGATTCTATATCGTTAAAGACCATAAAGATAGTTCAAGATAAACTTAAATATAATAAAGAATGGAGAGAACACCCGATACAAAAGGTACTTGAGCTCGCTGTCCTCCCTCTCGTGATATTACTGATAATTTACTTAATACTGAAAAATAGAAAGAAAAATAAATTAAAACCAACAACAAACATTGCTGTTAACGCAAATAAGGCTGATATCGTGAAGCCAAAAGCATTCTGGCTTAGGTTCTGGATTATTATTGTAGGGGTTTTACTGGTTGGCACATACGCAGCAATGTTTATTCCCGCTTTTGCGGGTCATAGTGTCAAACCCCAAGCGGGATATTCCTCTATGTTTTGGACTGGTCTTTTTTTCTATCTTTTGTGGAAACGGCTTGCACGCAAAGGGTGGCACGGTGCTTTAGTGGGGGTGATTGTTGGTGTTTTGGTATTTTGCGTGGCAGCGTTCGTTGAAGGTTTTATGCGCAGAGGTGCCGGACCTTGATTCCCTCTCAGGCCGTATAAGGGCGGGCCAGGAAAACCAACGAGGTGGCGGGGCGAAGCCCCGCCCCCCTTCGTTGTCGCACATCTCCCGGGAAGGCCTCCTTGCGAACCTCCTTGTGTTTGTTGTATACTTTGACCCTAAAGGACGAAGAGTGCAAGAGAAATCAATGAGCAATTTGGTACGTTTGAAATTCCTGTTTACGGCCTCTTGCCTCTTGGCTACGGTCCTTCTCTCCGGCTGCTTCTTCGACACCCGGAACCCGGCTCAGCCCTCCGGAGGCGGGAGCGACTGGCAGCTTCCGACAACGCCGGATGGGGTGTTCGCCAACTTCAGGAGCGCCTACGAGGCGAAGAACCTGACGAACTATATGCGTTCCTTCACCTCCGACTTCCTGTTTCAGGCCGATCCCCGGGACACCCTGCTTGCGCCGCGGGGTCGCTACGCGAATTGGAATTCCGGCGTGGAGTCCCAGGTGACCTCTTCGCTCTTCAACCAGGGTTCGATCAATCTCATTTTCACCAACCCTCAGGGCTCCACAGGGGAGAATACAGCGGACTGGTATCAGGACTACGAGCTCAGGATCTCGGGCGCGGCTTCGCTCTACGCCCGGGGCAAGGGCCATTTCCTGATGCGCAAGGATACGGACGGGTTCTGGGCGGTCTACCGCTGGGAGGACGTCAAGACGGACACCACGGACTGGGGCCAGATCAAGGGCACTTATCGCTAAGGAGAGGATTTCATGACAGCGATCGTCGAACTCAAGGCCCGGGAGATTTTGGACTCACGGGGCAATCCCACGATCGAGGTGGACTGCACTCTGGCCTGCGGAGCTCATGGCCGGGCCGCGGTTCCCTCGGGAGCTTCCACGGGAGAGCACGAAGCCCTGGAGCTCCGCGACGGAGACAAGGCCCGCTACCGGGGCAAGGGCGTCTTGAAGGCCGTGAGGAACGTGGGCGAGGTGATCGCCCCGGCTCTCAGGGGTTTCGACGCCCTGGATCAGCCCGGCCTTGACCGGGAGATGATCGAGATGGACGGCACGCCTTCCAAGAAGAAGCTGGGCGCCAATGCCATCCTCGGCGTCTCCCTGGCCTGCGCAAAAGCCGCGGCCGAGGCCCTGGATTTGCCCCTCTTTCGCTATATCGGAGGGGTGAACGCCAAAACCCTGCCGGTGCCGATGATGAACGTGATGAACGGAGGCAAGCACGCCGGCTGGAACACGGACGTCCAGGAGTACATGATCGTGCCCGCGGGAGTCCCCTGCTTCCGGGAGGCGCTGCGGGCCGGGGCCGAGATATTCCATGCTCTGGCCGGGCTCATCGAGGAGCGGGGCGGCCTGACCACGGTGGGCGACGAGGGCGGGTTTGCGCCCAGCCTCAAATCCAATGAGGAGGCCCTGGCCCTGATCATGAAGGGCATCGAGAAGGCGGGCTACAAGCCCGGAGTCCAGGTCTTCCTGGCCCTGGACCCGGCGGCGAGCGAGTTCTTCCGGGACGGGAGATACGTGCTCAAGGCCGAGGGCAGGAAATTGCCGGCCACGCAGATGATCGACGTTTACGAGAGGTGGGTGAAGAAATATCCCATCGTCTCCATCGAGGACGGCCTGGCCCAGGACGACTGGAAGGGCTGGAAGGAGATGACCGTCCGCATGGGCAAGAAGATCCAGCTCGTGGGCGATGACCTGTTCGTGACCAACGTGGAGCGGCTGTCGCGGGGCATCCGGGAGGGGATCACCAATGCCATCCTGATCAAGCTGAACCAGATCGGTACCCTGACCGAGACCCTGGATGCGATCGAGCTCGCCAAGCGGAACGCCTTCGGAACGGTCATCTCGCACCGGTCGGGGGAGACCGAGGACGCGATCATCGCCGACCTGGCCGTGGCCACGAATGCGGGCCAGATCAAATCCGGCTCCCTCTCCCGCACGGACCGTCTGGCGAAGTACAACCAACTCCTGCGCATCGAAGAGGCCCTGGGGGACGATGCCGCCTTCCTCGGGCGCAAGGCCTTTGCCCTGAGCAAATAGCATGGCGGGAGCACGGCCGAGGAGGCGCGGGGAGGGCGGGATCGGGTTCAAGGTCTTCTTCATCCTGGCCCTGGTCGTCCTCGTCTGGCTGTGCTATGTGTTCATCGGGGGGAAATACGGGGTTCTCAGGATACAGGCCCTGGAAAGGGAGCAGATCCGGATCGCCCGGGAGGCCGCCCTCTTAAAGCTGGAGCGGGAAGCTCTGTTGAAGGAAAGACGGCTGGCCCTGGCCAAGGATTCCCTCCTGTTCGAGCGCAAGGCCCGCGAGGAGCTGGGCATGATCAAGGATCACGAGCGGGTCATCCGCTTTCCCCCTAAGAGCCCTTAGAAGCTTGACAAGGTTTCCGATCCGTGATATAATATTCATCCCTTTGACGCGGGGTGGAGCAGCCTGGTAGCTCGTTGGGCTCATAACCCAAAGGTCGTAGGTTCAAATCCTACCCCCGCTACCAAATACGGAGAGGACTCCGACGAATGTCGGAGTCCTCTCTTCGTTAGCCGCGGCGGGTGATGGGTGACCCGTCACGAGTTACGAATTAGGATTCTTAAGGTGTTTCCCCGAACGGCGCCACGATGTAGGTCCGGCTTTTGGGGTCGCGCTTGATGTCCACGACCTTGTGCTTGGCCGCGTCCTCCAGGAGCTTGGAGAAGGTCTTGTATCCGTAGTAGCTCTCGTTGAACGAGGGCTTCTTGCGCATGATGGTCTGCTTGACCAGGGAGCTCCAGAAGACCTCGTGGCCCTCGCGCTGCATGGCATCCAGGGAGTCGGTCAGGAGGCCGAAGGCCTCGGCCAGCTTCTCGGGGAGGTGCGGGGCCGGCACGGCCTTCTTGGCGGCGCGGATCAGGTCCTCGTAGTAGATGAACTCGTCGCAGTTGTCCACCAGGAGCTCGGAGGAGGAGTTCTTGACGCCCACGCCGATCACGTAGCGGTTGTTCTCGCGGAGCTTAGAGACCAGGGGCGAGAAGTCGGAGTCCCCGGAGACCAGCACGAAGGTGTCGATGTGGGCCCGGGTGTAGCAGAGGTCCAGGGCGTCCACGACCATGCGCACGTCCGCGGAGTTCTTGCCCGAGATGCGGTGCTGGGGGATGTCCACGAGCTCGATCGCGGCCTCGTGGAACGGGCGTTTGTATTCGGTGTAGCGGCCCCAGTCGGCGTAGGCCCGCTTGAACATGATCTTGCCCTTCTCCACCAGGCGCTCCAGGACCAGGGCGATCTCGAAGGACTTATGCTTGGCCTCCCGGGACCCGATGGCGATGTTCTCGAAGTCGATGAACAGGGCTAATTTCTTCTCCTCGGCCATGGGCCGTTCTCCTAATCTGGGGGTTGATGAAGTGCCAATACGCTTAAATTATAAGCCCTTACGAAAAGTTTGTCAAGAGGGAGGGTTCTAAAGGGGTAACCCTCTTGACCCCTGGCCCTTGAGCGTGGTAGAATAGACCTGCTATGGGCCTTTCCAAGAAGCTCAGGCGCGATTTCCAGTATGCCCTGGTGCGGTTCCTGGTCGGAGGCATGAAACTCCTGTCCCCGGAGGCGGGGTATTCCGCTGCCTGTTTCCTCGGGGGATGCGCCTACGTCCTCATTCCCAAGGCCAGGGAGCAGGTTATTAGGAATCTTTCTCTGGCCTTTCCCGAAAAGGGAAGAGGGGAAGTGGCCCTTTTGGGCAGAGCGTCCTTTCGGGAGCTGGGCCGGAACGCCTGGGATGCCCTGAGGATGGATTCGGCCGGGGGGAGTTTTTTAAAAGAAAACGTCCGCTTCTCCGGCCTGGAACTCTTCGACCACGCCATGAAGCTCAACAGGGGCGTGGTGGTGGTGACCGGGCACATCGGGTGCTGGGAGCTGGTTCCAGCCGCCTTTGCCTCTCTGGGCTATCCCATCAATGTCATCGGCCGGCGGGCTTATGACGACCGGCTGAACGAGTTGCTGGTTGGGTTGAGAAGCCGCCACGGGATCAACACGATCGACCGCGATACCGGAGCCAAGGAGGCCTTGCGTTGTCTCAGGCGCGGCGAGGCCCTGGGGGTTCTGATCGACCAGGACACCCGGGTCAAGGGTGTGTTCGTGCCTTTTTTTGGCCAGCCGGCTTACACCCCGACCGGGGCCGTGGAATTTGCCCTGCGGACCGGCGCGGCCCTGGTTCCGATGGCCATCCACCGCAACGGAGACGGCAAGCACACCATTGAGGTCCTGGAGTCCTTTCCCTTGCTGTCCACGGGCAACGAAGAGCAGGATTTAACCCTCCATACCCAGAGATGCACCGAGATATTAGAAGGCTTCATCCGAAAGCACCCCGACCAGTGGGTCTGGATGCACGAGCGCTGGAGAACGAAACCGAATCATGAGAATTCTCACGGCTAACGTCTTACCTCTCACCCTTTGTCTGTTTTTTGTGGGATGCGGGCAAAAAGCCCCTCCACCCTCGGGCGATGTGCCCCAGGGCCTGGTTCCGGACCAGATCATCGAGGGCTTCTCCCTTATGGAGACCGAGAACGGCAAGAAACAGTGGGTCCTGACCTCCCCCAAGGCATCCAACTATGAGAAGCAGAAGACCGTGCAGATCGAAGGGGTGAAGATCGACTTCTACCGGGTGAACGAGGAGCTTTACTCAACGCTCACCGCGGATCGGGGCACGGTGAACACGACGTCCAACGACATGGTAGCCCAGGGACACGTCCTGGTGGTCTCCAAGGACGGGGCGAAGCTGGAGACGAACCTCCTGCGCTGGGACAACGCCCGGCAGAAGATCATGTCCGACGACTCCGTGCGCATCACCCGGGGCAAGACCGTGATGACCGGCATCGGCCTGGAATCCGA
>CAYGWX010000022.1:6860-8446 GCA_964353855.1 uncultured bacterium
AGACGAGTTCTCTGACCTGGGCGATGAGCCCTACACGGTCACGGCCAACCACGTGGAGCTCATCAACACGACCCAGGGGCGGATGACGGTTCTGGATTCCAGTGTGGTCATCGTCCACGGCACGGCCACGATCACGAGCGACCACGGCGAGGCCTATGAGATGGACGAACGGGCCGTGCTCACCGGGCGCGTCAAGATGGTGGACAAGGGCCGTACCCTGACCTCGGACATGGCGACCTATTTCAAGAAGGACAAGCGGGCGGAGATGATGGGGAACGTGGTCCTCGTGGACAGCGGCCAGACCCTGAACTCGGACCGGCTGGCCTATTTCCGGGAAGACGAGCGGGCCGAGGCCGATGGCCGGGTGAGGCTGGAGAGCAAGGACGGGAAGACGGTCGTGACCGGTTCACATGGGGTCTACGAGGAGAAGACGAAATACGGCTTAATGGTCGGGATGCCCCGGCTCCTCCTCAGGGACGACAAGCGGGATACGACTCTCATCATCGACAGTGAGAAGATGGAGGTCTTCAACCAGGAGGATCGGGCCCTTGCCCAGGGCCATGTCGTGATGACCCGCAAGGGGAACAAGGCCCGTTGCGACCAGCTGGAGTACTTCCGCAAAGCGGATCGTGCGCTGCTCACCGGGAAGCCTGTGGCCGAGGAAGGTGAGAACACGCTCTCCGGAAAGGAGATGGAGATTTTCCTCAAGGACAATAAGATATCCAAAGTGGTCGTGAAGGGGAACGCCCTGGCCAAGGAGACGCCCAAGGATACGTCCGCGGCCCGGGGCGGCAGCGAGGTCCGGGGTGACACCCTGACGATGTTCGTCGTGAACGACACCCTGGAGCACACCGAAGTTCGGGGCCGGGCCTACAGCGTGTATTATCCCAAGGAGAAGGACAAGGGCAAGGAGGGGAAAAACGTGTCCCGGGGGGACTCGATCAACATCTATTTCGGGGAGGGAAAGGTCAAGCGGGTGGAGATCGCGGGCGGGGCCAAGGGGGTCTATTTCATCCCCAAGAAGAAAACCGGGACCTGATCCGAGCGACGGGACCATCAGGATTAAGGAAGTTGAAAATGATTGGGAGAAGGGAAACGGTAGATCGCTATTTCTCCGTATATCTCGGTTACCCTGTCTCCCAAGTGAAGCCGGGCGAAGTTGTTCCGGTTTCCTGCAAAAGGAGGCTGAAGCCGGAGGTGGGGTGGGGATACACTTTAGCGATATGGGCTCAGATCTTTAGGGGAAGGGCCGTGATCTCGGTGTCCCCGGACCTTTTCTTGGCATTGAAAAGGTTGCTCGCTGAGCGGCCGACGCCGCGCGAATTGTGCACAGTGAAATGGCGCAAGAAAGTAGGTTCCCTTGCAGGGAGGGAAGACATCGGGAGACTGGAAAGGGTCCTTTATTGTGACCCCGAGCATCATCACCTCTTTGAGATTCCAGAATGCCGCCGGCTTCGCGTTTCCGATGTTGAGCGCTTCGTCGAGATGAAGCTCCATCTAAATCCGAACTGTGATGCCGATGCTCTGGCGAGGGATATTAAACGAAACATAACCGATGGCATCGCATTCGGCGTTTTCCTTAAGGG
>CAYGWX010000022.1:8546-24145 GCA_964353855.1 uncultured bacterium
GGGATATTAAACGAAACATAACCGATGGCATCGCATTCGGCGTTTTCCTTAAGGGCGAATTGATGTCCGTATCCGACGCTCCGGCCATTGGCCCTATGCAGGACGAGATCGAAGAGGTGGGCGTTGAGACCTCTCCCAACTGCCTAAGAAGGGGCTACGGCAAAGCGGTGCTCTCCTCGATGACCCGGGCAATCCTGGATATCGGTCGGGTACCGGTTTGCCGGTACGGAGCCAATAAAGAGGCCTCTCTTCGTTTGGCGAGGGCGGTAGGGTATATGAAATATGCTGATATCATACAATTTCGAGCGATTTAATCTTTAGCATTCTTTAATGAAAGCAAACCCATGGCATGTTCTTGTGGCTCTTCTTCTGGTGATCCCGATGAAGGCTGAGGCAAAGAAAAAGGTCACTGGCCCAAAGATCACCATCGTCTATCCCCGGGAAGGACAGGAGATCCCGCCGGTCTCGCGCTCCTTTGTCCTGGGCTCGGTCATTCCCCGGGCCAGGCTCTTTGTGAACGGTCAGCGGGTCAGGGTCCGGCCCAACGGGGCCTTCGTGGCCATGATCCCGTACCGCTCCGGCGACTTTGAGATCACCTGCACGGCCGTCGGGAAAAGGGGAAGGAACATGGCTAAGCGGAAGGTTCATGTGGGCGAGGTTCTGAAAGCAAGCTCCAGGGACACTCTGGTCATCGAAGCCCGGCACTGCGTGCCTGCGGACACGGTGGAAGTGCTCCCGGGCGACCTGCTGGACCTCTCCTGCAAGGGTACTCCGGGATGTAAAGCCGTGGCCAAGCTTGATAGTTTGAAACAAGTTGTAACGCTTGTTGAGGTCCCGGGTGAGGTCGGAGGCATCTACCGGGCCGGTTATATCATCCAGCCCAAGGATTCCATGAAGCGGACCGCGGTGACGTTCACGCTTTCGGATTCCTCAGGGAAGTCGGTCTCGGCAAAAGCTCCGGGCCAGGTCTTCGTCCTGGACCCCCGAAAAGTGCGGGTGGCCGAGACGGTGGAGGATAATGTGAAGCTCAGGTACGCTCCGAACGGGGTGTTCCAGAGCACGGTGCCTCCGGGGATTAGATTCCGGATCACGGGACGGGTGGGGAAGGAGTACCGTGCGAGGCTCTCAACCACGGAGAGCGCCTGGGTTCATCAGGATCTCCTCCGATTCCTGCCGGACGGCACCCCTGTGCCGAGAGGGAAGATTTCAAGCGTCGAAGTTAAGGAAGACGAACGCTGGGTTCGGTTCCTCATGGCTGGCGTGTCTGGGCTTCCCTTCAAGGCTGAGCATATGCCGGAGGCTTCGCTCGTGAGGCTTACGCTTTACGGTGCCGGGGTGGATACCTATGCGCTAAGGCAGCCTTCCGACACCAGCGCGGTGAGGCGTCTTTCCTGGAAGCAGAAGGAACCCGATGCCTGCGTCCTTGAGGCTCAGCTGGCTCCGGGGCAGTTGTGGGGTTATGATGCGGCCTACAACGATTCAGGGATGGTCTTCTCCCTCCGGAAGCAGCCCCGCATCTCCGAAAGGGGATCCCCTTTCAGGGGAATCACCATCTGTCTGGACCCGGGGCATTCCGCGGACCCCGGGGCCATCGGTTGTCTGGGGACCATGGAGAAGGATATCAACTGGAAGATTGCTCAGCGGCTTCTGGCTCTACTCGAACAGGCCGGGGCGAAGGTGGTCCTGACCCGCGACAAGGACGAGGACGTGCCGCTCTACGAGCGTCCGAAGCGTGCCTTCGCTTCAGGCTGTGACCTCTTCCTCGGCATCCACAACAATGCGGTGCCGGATGGGACGGACCCCTCGAAGGCCCGGGGCTTCGGAGTCTATTACTTCACCCCGCAGAGCGAGTCCCTGGCTCGGTTCATTCACCAGGCCTACCGCAAGTACGTTAGGATTCACGACGACGGTGTGATTCAGCAGAACCTGGCGGTGTGCCGGCCCAGCCAGTATCCGGCCGTGCTCACGGAGTCGGCGTTTATCATCAATCCCCGGGAGGAGGCCCTGCTCCGGACTTCGCGCGTCCAGCAGCGCTGCGCGAAGGCGATGTTCGAAGGGCTCAAAGCCTTCCTCCTGGCCCAAGGGGGAAGAGTCCCATCCTAAATAGTGTGGCCTTCATTAAAATGGTCGTACCTTGGCCTGTCATTCTGAGCGCAGCGAAGAATCTCAACCTTTCGTTGCCAATTCTCCCTTCTTGTTGATAAAGGCTCTTAGTATTTCAGACTTGAAATTTAAAATCCTTATCACGAATAACAGATAAACAATCACATGTTCAAAAGCCCCCTTATAATAATTACAAGGCAACATTTCTGTTGGGTACGTGTCTCGTTGTCCGTTATATGGCTTGTGTTTGCGGGTTGTGGGATTGACAAAGAAACCGAATTGGCCTGGCAGCAGAATTGTAAGGAAGCTCTCCTGAATGGCTATACAAACTTCAAGGGCCATTATGTAAATGTTGATATTGCACTATATATATTCAGTTATAATTATCCGTCTAATATTAAAGATGCTAAGGAGGCTTTCAGTCAGCTAAAGGCGCAAGGGGTAGGAGAAGGATATGTAACCTTTAGTGAAACTGGGGATGAGTTAGTTATTCGAAAGGTTCTAAAAAGCCAGGATCCTGATATTGGTGATTGTTTTTACGAATTTAGATTTATGATAGATACCCAACGTAGAAAAATAACGGTAATGCGTGCCCATTGGGATTCAGAGGAAATAAAATTGCAACCCGAATTCATCAGACTTCAAAGATCGTACATTTGGAAATAATAATAGGATGTTAATTTTGCATTTTGCATTGAGTAGTTAATGGACCTTTTCGGCAAGGATTCCGAGGAGCGTAAAGATGTAAAGCCGGCCCGCCAGCCTCTCGCGGACCGGATAAGGCCCCGGACCCTGGAGGAGCTGGTCGGGCAGGACCACATCCTGGGCCCGGGCAAGGTCTTGAAGGAGACGATCGAGCGGGACGAGATCGGCTCCCTCATCTTCTGGGGGCCGCCCGGGAGCGGGAAGACGACCCTGGCCCGAATCATCGCCAGCCACACCGGCGCGGCCTTCGCAGAGTTTTCGGCCGTGACCTCGGGAATCAAGGAGATCCGCGAGATCATCGCTCAGGCCGGGAAGGAGAAGGCGCTCTACGGGAAGCGCACGATCCTGTTCATCGACGAGATCCACCGCTTCAACAAGGCCCAGCAGGACGCCTTCCTGCCGCACGTGGAGAAGGGCACGGTCGTCCTGATCGGCGCGACCACCGAGAACCCTTCCTTCGAGGTGATCTCCGCCCTTCTCTCCCGCTGCCGGGTTTTTACGCTGAATCCCCTGGCCCCGGAGCACATCCGGGTCATCGTGGAGCGGGCGGTCCAGGATGAAGATCTGGGCTTAGGCAAAATGAAGCCCGTGCTCACCGAAGAGGCGATGGCGGTTCTGACGAACATCGCGAACGGGGATGCCAGGGTGGCCCTGAATACGTTGGAGATGGCGACCCTGGCTACGAAGCCGGACGGGAAGGGGGAGAGGCACCTCTCCAAAGAGATCATCCTGGATGCGATGCAGAAGCGGACGATGCTCTATGATAAGTCCGGGGAGGAGCACTACAACCTCATCTCGGCCCTGCACAAGTCCATCCGGGGCGGGGATGCGGATGCGGCCCTGTACTGGCTGGCCCGGATGCTGGCTTCTGGGGAAGACCCGCTATATCTGGCGAGAAGGCTGATCAGGATGGCGGTGGAGGACATAGGGAACGCGGACCCGCAGGCTTTGCCGCTGGCGGTGGCGGCCAAGGACACCTATCACTTCATCGGCTCCCCGGAGGGGGAGCTGGCTTTAGCCCAGGTGGCGGTGTATCTGGCCCTGGCTCCCAAGAGCAATGCCGTCTATACGGCTTATTCCCAGGCGATGCGGGACGTCAAAGAACAGCCGAACCTGCCGGTGCCCCTGCACATCCGCAACGCGCCCACGGAACTGATGAAGGATTTCGGCTACGGGGAGGGCTACAAGTACGCCCACAATTATCAGGACGCCATCGTGGAGCAGGATTATCTGCCCGATAACCTCAAGGGTAGGCGTTACTATGAGCCCACGGATCGGGGCATGGAGGCGGAGATCGGGAAGCGGCTTGAGGAGTGGCGGAAGCTGATGAAGCGTTAATGGGTAGGCCGGAATGGGTAGGCCGGGATCTATGGATCCCGTCCTGATGACAGCCGTTTGAGCGGATCCATAGATCCGCCCTACCCAGAAGAGCATGGTTAAACGGAAATGGCGGAATCCATAGATTCCGCCTACCCCTATGAAGATCCACAGGGAACAAGATTGAAAAGGTCCCTTCCCAAATACCATGACCCCGGGTTTCCGCATTTTGTGACCAGCGTGGTCGAAGGCCGGGTTCCTATTTTTAGGGACGGCAGCAATGCGCAGGTCGTTCTGGAGTTGCTGGGCTTCTACCGTGTGCGTTATGGTTTTCGCCTTTCGGGTTATGTCGTGATGCCCGAACACCTGCACGCGGTCATCCTTCCCTCGAGCCATGCGACCATCACGGTGATCATGCGGGAGGTGAAGAAGCGTTCTTCGCAGCGGTTTCTCAGCGATTGGAAGCGGGACCGGCGGGAGGGCCTTCTATCTCAGTTTCGCTCGGAGAGAAGGGACGGAGAGATCAGTTATCGGGTCTGGCAGGAAGGCTTCTATGATTTCAATATCAAGGGACGGGATACCCTGCGGGAGAAGCTCGTATACATGCACAACAATCCGGTGGTAAAAGGGCTGGTGGTGCGCCCTGAGGATTATTCTTATTCCAGCGCCGGTTGTTATGCCAAAGACGAGACCGGACTCTTGCCCGTGGACAAAATGATGTAAGCCTGGGATTGGGGTAGGGCGGGATCTATGGATCCCGCCAACGGGTGTTTTCGGAGGGTTGGTTTGGTGTGGGTGGGCCGGAATAATGGGTAGGCCGGAATGGGTAGGACGGGATCTATGGATCCCGTCCTGAGCGAATGTGACAACATAAGGGTTGGGACATGAAAACCGACGTATTCTTCATCAAAAAGGCTGACCAGGAGGACGACGAGAGCCTTTGCCGCAGGCTGGAGAAGGCCCTGCGCGAAAAGGACTTCCTTGCTTTCATCGGGGCCAATGATTACGTGGCCCTGAAGACTCACTTCGGTGAGCAGGGGACCCAGGGCTACGTCCGGCCCCTTTTCCTCAAAATGCTCGGCCAGCTGGTGAGGGAGAAAAAGGGACGGCCTTTCCTGACCGAGACCTCGACCCTGTACACGGGCAAGCGCAGCAACGCCATCGGGCACTTGGAGCACGCCCAGGAGCACGGTTTCGGGTTCGAGCATACCGGGATGCCGATTGTGATGGCTGACGGGCTTTTGGGGAACGAGGAGGAAGAGGTGGAGGTTCCGGGGAAGCTCTACCAGAAAGTCAACCTGGCCGCAGGCATCGTACGGGCCAATGCGTTGGTCCTGGTCTCGCATTTCACGGGTCACCTGGCCACGGGGTTCGGGGCGGCCCTGAAGAACCTGGGCATGGGCTGCGCCAGCCGCAAGGGCAAGCTCAACCAGCACTCCACGGCCAAGCCTTCGATCCGGGTGGAAAAGTGCAATGCCTGCGGGGAATGCGTCCCCTGGTGCCCGGAGGGGGCGATGATGCTCGCTGACGCCAATGCGGTGATTGACTCCCTGAAATGCATCGGGTGCGGGGAGTGTCTGACGGTCTGCCGCTACGGGGCTATCGGGTACAACTGGGGGGCGACGTATCTCGAATTGCAGCAGAAGGTCACGGAGCATGCTTTTGGCGTGGTCCGGACCAAGCCCGGGAAGCTCCTGTGTCTGAATTTCCTGACCCGCATCACCAAGGACTGCGACTGCCTGGCGAACGCCTATCACGAGATCGTCCCGGACATCGGGGTCCTCGTCTCCACGGACCCGGTGGCCCTGGATGCGGCCTCCCTGGACCTGGTGGAGCAGAGGGCCGGGAAGCCCCTCGGCCAGATAGCTTTCGACATCCCCTGCCGGGAGCAGTTGGAGCACGCCCAGAGGATCGGCTTCGGCAGCCCGGAGTACCAACTTCAAGAGATCATAGCCGGTAATTGACAGCTTCAGATTTGCCCGAAATTGATTTAAATCAAGGTGTACATTTGCAATTAGCTCTTGGACCTAGTAGTATGGTTCAAAGGGCGAATTGGACCATATTTCATTTATCGCAAATGGGGGTACGGGTTCATAGTGGAAACCGCTTACAAAAAGCCAAGCAGCTTTTAGAACAATTTATTTCGCCAAAATTTACCCTTCGGCCAGAAAATGAGGCTCTTCAAAGAAGAATAATAGATGCCCACAAGTCAATTTACGAACAATATGTTATTACCCGTTGTTTTGCAGGATGTAATAATGAAATTGAAAAAGGGATAAAGGTTAAACTCGAAGTAATGCTGGGAGGTGCCGATAAGGAAGAGGAGGATAGAAACTCAACGGCCGCGACACCCAATTTGAGCTGTACGTGGCATCCACGCTCATGATGGGCGGTGTTTTGGTGAAGTTTGATGAACCCGATTTGCACTTTAATTATGGCAAAGAATTTATAGGTGTTGCGATTAAACGGTTAAAAAGCCTCAAACAACTTGAAAAACGTGTGAAAGCTGGTGTTATGCAAATAGAAAAATCGGGAAGACGCGGATTTATTGCGGTCAATCTCGATACGTTCCTTAAAAAGGTTAGACTGGTAGGAGAAGATGCAGACCGATTTGTTCAATTTGATAAAAGCAACCTACCGCTTCTCAAAATGGAGCCATTATTAGGTGAAAACCCTATGGTTGCCGGAATATTAGCATTCGAATCAACCGCTAGCTGGATATTCGGTGAAGGTAAACCCAAAATGGACTTCTCTAACTTCCATAGATTTGTCTCTTATTTTGATGACCCCAAAGAAAAAGAGTTTGGGCAGGTATTCCTTAATAATCTTATTTCGAATATTAGCATGCGGTTGAGTACTCTTTAAACGTTTCTAGAGCAAAACTCTTAAATGCCCAAAGCCCGCAAGCCCATCCCCTCCGAAGTCGTGGCTGGGAAGATGGATGAGGAGACGATTTTCTCCACGAGGCACGGGAAGACCTACAGCAAGCGCAATACAAAGCCGAAGCAGCCGAATTCGAAGGCGCAATTGGAGGCCCGGGCGGCTTTTTCGTGGGCGATGCGGCTCTGGCAGCGCTGGCTGAAGGGTCCCGAGCGGGAGGCTTGGCGGGCGTTTGCGGCCAGGCAGAAGAAGGTGGACCGGGTGACCGGAGGGGTGACGTTTCCGATGGGGCATTCGGTCTTCATCCGCCATGCGGTGCACTGCCGGAGGGCGGGGTTTGATCCGCCGCGCTTGCCGCCCAAGGGCCTCTCTCCCCAGCCGGTTCCCTTGGGTTTGAGCCCGAAGGGGAAGGGGTTGTTGCTCAAATGGGATAAGGACGAGGCCGGGGTCTTCGGCAGGCCCGTGAAGGGGGGCGAAGGGGCTTCCCTGCTGAAGATGGATATCCGCCTGGCTGTGACCGAGGCCTGGAGGAGGCCTTACGGGAGCCTTTATTCCACAATCGCCATTGTACCCTTCTCTGAGGGCAAATACCTGTTCTCACCGGTTAAGCCAGGAAAGCATTACTCCTTTGCTTTAAGGGTGTTAACCACTGACGGCCAGGCCAGCCGTCCCTTCCGCACTTCCCTCATCTTGGAGTAGTCAAGCCCTGGCGGGGTCCTCCACAAGTGGTCCCGGGATGGGCCCGCAGTGGGCGTGCAAGCATACTTGAAGCGTAGTTGAAGCCTACTTGAAGCGGACTTGAAGATGCCAGACGTTTTCCTTCCCTACTCCGTAGGAATAGGGGGAGTCTTGGGGTAACCCTCCGCCTTAAGCTGACTGGAATCCCCCAGAAATTGCCGAAGTAGGTTTTTGGAGCAAAACCCCTTGACTAAACAGGGGTTTTCGCATATAATGATAAGTTCAACTTATAGGTCCCGCCCCCGGGGCGGGGCAGGAATCATCCCATTGATTAACCCGCGAGGAGGTTAAAGAGGAGCATGCCGAAGGTCCGCGTGGCCATCATCGGCGTAGGCAATTGCGCATCGTCGTTCGTCCAGGGGGTGCACTTCTACCGCAACGCCCGGGAGGGGGACTTCGTGCCCGGGCTGATGCACGTCAACCTCGGCGGGTACCACGTCCGGGACATCGAGTTCTCGGCCGCGATAGACATCGACAAGAAAAAGGTCGGCAAAGGCCTCTCCGAAGCCATCTTCACCTGGCCGAACAACACGTATAAGTTCTGCGGCGTTCCCAAGAGCGGGGTCAAGGTCCAGCGGGGCATGACCCACGACGGCTTGGGGTATTATCTCTCCCAGATCATCGAGAAGGCCCCGGGCTCCACGGTGGACATCGTGAAGCTCCTCAAGGACACCCGGACGGACGTGGTCGTGTCCTACCTTCCGGTGGGCAGCGAAGAAGCCACCAAATGGTACGTGGAGCAGGTCCTGGAGGCCAAATGCGCTTTCGTGAACTGCATCCCGGTGTTCATCGCCCGGGAGAAGTACTGGCACAACCGCTTCGTGAAGGCCGGGGTGCCGGTGATCGGGGACGACATCAAGTCCCAGGTCGGGGCGACCATCACCCATCGGGTCCTGACGCGCCTGTTTCGCGACCGGGGCGTTAAACTCCTCAAGACCTACCAGCTCAACTTCGGGGGCAACACCGATTTCCTGAACATGCTGGAACGCTCCCGCCTGGAGTCCAAGAAGATCTCCAAGACCAACGCCGTGACCTCGCAGCTGGATTACGTGCTGCCCAAGGACGACGTCCACGTCGGGCCCTCGGACTACGTGCCTTGGCTCACCGACCGGAAGTTCTGCCACGTGCGCATGGAGGGGCAGACATTCGGAGACGTGCCCCTGAACCTGGAGATGAAGCTGGAGGTCTGGGACTCGCCCAACTCCGCGGGCGTGGTCATCGACGCCGTGCGCTGCGCCAAGCTGGCCCTGGAGCACAAGCTCGCGGGCTCGCTCATTGAGCCTTCGTCCTATTTCATGAAGTCCCCGATGGTGCAGTATCCGGACACCCAGGCCCGGGAGCTTGTCGAGCGCTTCATCAAGAAGTATGGCAAGAAACGTAAGGCGTAAGGCGTGAGGCGTGAGGCGGACCGGGGACTGTTTGTTACGTTCGAAGGGATCGAGGGGTGCGGCAAAACCACCCAGGCCCGGCGGCTCTACCGCTTTTTGAAGAATA
Organism: uncultured bacterium; assembly: GCA_964353855.1. Classification (GTDB taxonomy): domain Bacteria; phylum Edwardsbacteria; class CAYGWX01; order CAYGWX01; family CAYGWX01; genus CAYGWX01. The sequence goes on from CAYGWX010000022.1 coordinate 17,784, forward strand.
AAGGCATTCCCTGCCTCCTGACCAAAGAGCCGGGGGGAACGAAGCGGGCCAGGTCGTTGCGCACGATCCTTTTGGCGCCCCGGGGGGAGAAACTTTCCGGGGTCGCGGAAGTGTTCCTGTATTTAGCCGACCGGGCCCAGCACGTGGAGGAAGTCATCCGGCCCGCCCTGCGGGCGGGAAAGGTCGTGCTCTGCGACCGGTACAGCGACGCCACCTTCGCCTACCAGGGCGGGGGGCGGGGGCATCCCATGAAGATGCTCCGGGAGATGGACCGCCTGGCCACAGGGGGGGTCCGGCCGGCTCTCACGTTCCTCCTGGATGTGCCGGTGGGGGTCGGGCTTTCCCGGGCCCGGAAGCGGCACCGGGGACAAGACCGCATCGAGGGGGAGTCCATCCGGTTCCACGAAAAGGTGAGGAAGGCCTATCTCGGGCTGGGGAATAACTCGCGGGGCAGGACGGTAATCCTCGAAGGGACCAGGCCGATTCGGGAGATTCAGAAGATCATTCGCGAGCAAGTCGCTTTACGGTTAGCGAAATCATGAGCTAAAAAGGGGAGGGGAGCCATGCCGATCCTGCTGATGGTGTTTGTGGGGCTCTTGGCCGTTGTCGTCATCTCCGTGGCGATCGTTTATATCTTTGCTTTCTTCAATATCAACCTGGCCCAGCATCCCTGGGCGGTCCTGGTGGCCTTTCTCCTCTTCCTCCTCGGCGTCCTGTTCGTCTACTGGGGGAAGGCTCGGCTTCGGGCCCAACGAGGCCTGGTGACCGACGCCCGGTCCATCAAGCGGGAGGATGACCGCCGGATCCCGGGCAGGCATCCTATGGGAAGGAAATAGCCTTTTAAATCGAAGATCCGATAAATCATCCAATGGAAAACTCATTACCACGAAAGGATGTCTTGATGTTCACGAGGAGACGCTTCGCAGGCCTCTTGACCGTGCTCATCCTGGCCAGCCTGCTTCTGGGCGGGTGGGTCGGAAACCGGGTCCACGCGGCCCGGGACACGGCCTACGAGAACCTGCGCCTGTTCAACGACGTATTCAACAACGTCATGGCCAAGTACGTGGAGGCGGTGGAGCCCCAGAAACTCATCTTCGGGGCCATCCGGGGGATGCTGGGGACCCTGGACCCCCACACCCAGTTCTTGGACCCGGACGAGTACAAGGACCTGATGGTCGGCACCCATGGCTCCTACGGCGGCTTGGGGATCCAGATTTCGGTGAGGGACGAGGTCCTGACCGTGATCGCCCCGATCGAGGGGAGCCCGGCATACCGGGCCGGGATCCTGGCCGGGGACCAGATCGTAAAGATCAACGCCAAGTCCACCAAGGGCATCACGGAGCAGGACGCCATGAAGCAGCTCCGCGGGCCCAAAGGGACCCAGGTGACCCTCTCGATCCAGCGCGAGGGGTTGCCCGAGGCCTCGGATTACACCCTGACCCGGGACGTGATCAACCTGGAGAGCATCTCGTATGCCGGGATCGTGAAGCCGGGGATCGGGTATGTCCGGCTGGCCAGTTTCTCGGAGAAAGCCGGGGAGGAGGTCAGCCAGGCCATCGACAGCTTGGAGCACGTGGGGATGAAGTCCCTGATCCTTGACCTGCGGGGGAACCCGGGCGGGCTCCTGGCCCAGGCGGTTTCGGTCACGGAGAACTTCCTGGAAAAGGGCCAGCGGGTGGTGTTCACCAGGGGCCGGCTTCAGGACGCCAACAAGGAATACTTCATCGACCGCGGCACGAAGTACGGGAAGTACCCCCTGGTCGTGCTGGTGGACCAGGGCAGCGCCAGCGCCTCGGAGATCGTGGCCGGCTCAGTCCAGGACTGGGACCGGGGCCTGATCATCGGAAAGCCCTCCTTCGGGAAGGGGTCGGTGCAGACCGTGGTCCAGCTGCCCGAAGAGAGCGCCCTGAAGCTGACCACGGCCAAGTATTACACTCCGTCCGGACGGTGCATCCACAAGGACAACGGTCAGGGCGAAGAGGAGGACACGACCCAAGCCAAAGCTCCGGATAAATCCGCGGCAAAGAAGGACCTCTTCTACACGCTGGGCGGGCTGAAGCGAACGGTGTACGGTGGCGGGGGGATCACCCCGGACATCGCGGTGGAGAACCAGACCCTCAACAAGTTCTCCCAGGGGCTGGCCCGCTATTTCTTCGGGTATGCCGTGAAGTATGCCTCGGCCCACAAGGGGTTAGGCCGGAACTTCACGGTCACGGACGAGATGGTGGAGAACTTCAGGAAGTACCTCACCGAGAAGAAGGTGACCTTCACGCCCGAGGACTTCAAGGCCAACGAGGACTATATCCGGTTCGGGATCCGCTTCTCCCTGATGTCCAACCTGTTCGGGGACAAGGCGACCTACGCCAGCGGGATCCGCTTCGAGAAGGACAATCAGTTCCAGAAGGCCGTGGAGGTTCTGGCGAAGGCCAGGACCCTTGGCGATCTGTTGGCTTTGGGCATCCCTTCGGAGAAGAAATAACCGGAGGACGGGTTTCCCCTTGGGGATTCCGGCATTCCGTTTGAACGAGTTGAAGAGGGATTAGGAGGCGTCGGAGTGGCGGAGACCAAGAGGATCCTGGTGGTGGAAGATGACCCCGTGGCGCTGACCATCCTGGACAGCATCCTCTCCGGGGAGGGCTACGAGGTGTTCCGAGCCCGGGATGGGGAGGAGGGCTTGTTCCAGGCCAGGGAGAGCTCCCGGATGCCGGACCTGATCCTCGCCGACATCATGATGCCGGTCATGGATGGGTACGAGATGCGCGTCGCGCTCCAGGCCGATTTTATGACCCGGAGGATCCCCTTCATCTTCGTCACCGCCCAGACCGGGCGGGCGGACAAGGCCAAGGCCTTCGGCCTGGGGGCCCACCGTTACCTGACCAAGCCCTTTACCAAGGAGGAGGTCCTGGGGGCCGTGCAGGCGGCCCTGGCGGATGCCGGGACCCGCGACCGCCTGGCCACCCTGCCGGACTCCGGGCACTCCGGGAGCCTCAGCGACACGTCCCTGTACAGTCTGCTGGACCTTTTTTATGTCAAGCAGTGGAGCGGCCGGATCGAGATCCGCTCCCGGGAGATGAAAGGCCGGCTGCGGTTCGAGAAGGGTGAGCCCGTGGAATCCGATATCGGATGGGGGAACAACTGGACGGCCCTGGAGGAAATGCTCGCTTGGAGGGACGGGACGTTCGAGATGGAAAGAGCCTCATAACCCCGGGCAAAGGCCAAAGGCTATTGCCGGATTGGACAAAAGAGGTCCCGACCCCCTTGGGTCGGGATCGTCGTTGGTAGTGAGGAAGGGTTAAAAAACGTAGTTCCGGGAGGCTTCCGACCTCCTGCCTTCCGGGTTGGAGAGGCGGGAACTTTGTCGCGGAGAGGCGTGTTTTAATATTACGCAAGATACTATATGATAAGTCGTTACGGAAACACACCCAATAAAAGGAGGTCGTCATGGCTCATGAGGTGAAGAAGTTCCCCCTGGAAGGGAAGCTGGATGGGATCAGCGATTCCCAGCTCTCGCAGCACTGGGACACGCTGTACGCCGGGTACGTGAACAAGCTGAACGAGATCGAGACCGGGCTCGAGACCGCGGACCGGTCCAAGGCCAACGGGGTGTACTCCGCCTTCGGGGAGATGAAGCGGGAGGAGACCTTCGCCCTGAACGGGACCGTGCTCCACGAGCTGTACTTCGGGAACCTCGGCGGAAAGGGCGGCCCGGCCGCGGGCAAGTTCGGGGACCTGGTGAAGAAGGACTTCGGAACCTGGGAGAAGTTCCTGGAGGACTTCAAGGCCTGCGGGATCGTGGCCCGGGGCTGGGTCCTCTCGGCCTATTCGCTCTACGACAACAAACTGCACAACTACACCCTGGACACCCACCACTTTCACGTTCCGGTGATGTGCATCCCGCTTTTAGTGTTGGACACCTACGAGCACGCCTACTTCGTGGACTACGGGGTGAAGCGGGCCCCGTACCTGGACGCGTTCCTCAAGAACGTGAGCTGGGACGTTGTCAACGAGCGGATGAAGTGGGTGGAGAAGCTCGCGAGGTAGCCATGGGAAAGACGCATCTCAAAATCGGTGACAAGGCCCCGGAGTTCACCCTCAAGTCCCATGACGGGAAAGAGGTGAAGCTTTCGGATTTTAAAGGCAGGAAGCACGTGGTGCTAGCTTTCTATCCGGCCTGCTTCACCGGGGTCTGCACCACCCAGATGAAGAACTACCAGAACGATCTGGCCAAGTTCGAGGCCGCCGGGGCCCAGATTTTGGGGGTCTCCACGGACACCAGCTTCACCCAGAAAGCCTGGGCGGACAGCTTGGAAGGGATAACCTTTCACCTTCTCTCGGACTTCCATCCCCAGGGAGAGGTGGCCGGGAAGTACGGCATCTACCAGGAGGACGGGCTGAATGATAGGGTCATTTTCATGATCGGCAAAGATGGCCTCGTGAAGTTCATCCAAGACCAGGAGCGCTCCACAGTCCCGGACAACGTGGTGACCCTGGAAGTCTTGAAGAAACTTTAACCTTAAGGAGCAAGGATTCATGGCGCTCAAAGCGGGCGATGTGGCCCCGGATTTCAAACTCAAGAGCCACCTCGGGGACGAGGTGAGCCTGTCGCAGTTCAAGGGGAAGAAGAACGTCGTACTGGCCTTCTACCCCCTGTCCTTCACCCCGGTCTGAACGAAACAGATGCCCTCGTACCGCGACCAGATGAAACGGTTCGAGGGCAAAAATACCCAGGTCCTGGGTATCAGCGTGGACTCCACCGACTGTCAGCGGGCCTGGGCCAAGAGCCTGGGCCGGATAGACAATTTCCCTCTCCTCTCCGACTTCTGGCCCCACGGGGAGGTGGCCGGGAAGTACGGGGTGCTGCGGAAAGAGGGGTTCTCGGAGCGGACGATCTTCGTGATCGATAAAAAGGGAGTGATCCGCTACGTGGACGTGCACGAACTCAACGACCAGCCGGACAACGAAATCCTATTCCGGGAGCTGGAGAAGCTGTAAGGCCGAACCGTCAACGTCCGGATTTCCTAACCAACGAACGGCATCTGCACGGAGCGGGTGCCGTTCGCTTTCTCCTGGATGGAATGGCATTGTAAACGGAAAGGGTAAGCCCGCCAACCCACTCCCCGAAGCCTTGAATTGGAAAAGAAGTTATAGTATACTTATAAGTCTATTATTCCCAAAGGAAAAGCATGAACCCCACGAAGAAAATACTCCCTTCCCCTGAAGAGGAGAAATTCAGCGCCCTGTTCGAGGCCTCCCGGGACGCGATCATGCTGTTGGACGAAAAAGGCTTCTTCGACTGCAACCAAGCGACCCTTGAGATGTTCGGAGTGGCCGACAAAGAGACGTTCGTTTCCCTGCATCCGGCCGAACTATCCCCGCCGAGCCAGCCCGATGGGTCGGACTCCCGGACCGCAGCGAACCAAAAGATCGCGGACGCCTTCAGGACCGGTCATCACCGGTTCGAATGGGTTCACCGCCGGAGGAATGGGGAGAACTTCCCGGCCGAGGTCTGGCTCACCGCGTTCGAACTGGAGGGTCGGACCGTTCTCCAGGCGACGGTCCGGGACATCACCGAGCGCAAGGAGATCGAGGAGAAGTACCGCAGGCTCGTCGAGAACCTGGGGAAGGAGTACTTCTTCTACCGGCATGATACCCAGGGTGTCTTCACCTATGTCAGCCCTTCAATCACCGGGATGCTTGGGTATACGACCGAGGAATTTCTCACCCATTTTGGGGAATACCTGACCGACAGCCCCGTCAATGAGGAGGTTCACCGTCGGTCGGCGCTCAGCATCCAGGGCATCCAGCAGCCTCCCTATGAGGTCGAGATCTTCCATAAGAATGGATCCCGGCGGATGCTGGAGGTGAGCGAGTCCCCGGTGCGCGACACAGCCGGGCAAGTCGTCGGGGTGGAGGGGCTGGCCCACGACATCACCGAGAGCAAGCGGGCAGAGGAGGCGCTCCGGGCGAGCGAGCGGCGGTTCCGGGCCGTCATCGACCAAACCTATCAGTTCATCGGCCTGCTGACAACCGAGGGGGTCCTGGTCGATGTTAACGAGACGGCGCTTTCCTTCAGCGGGATCGCCAAGTCGGATGTCCTGGACAAACCCTTCTGGGAGGGGCCCTGGTGGACCCATTCGGCGGAGCTCCAGGCCAAAGTTCGCGACGCCGTGAAGCGGGTGGCGGCCGGAGACTTCGTCCGATTCGAGGCCACGCATCCCGCGAAGGACGGCAGCCTCCACTTCGTCGATTTCTCCCTCAAGCCCGTTCGGGACGACACCGGCAAGATCATCCTGCTCCTCCCCGAAGGCCGCGACATCACCGAGCGTAAACAGATCGAGAAGGCCCTGCGGCGCAACGAGGAA
>CAYGWX010000022.1:24245-30379 GCA_964353855.1 uncultured bacterium
CCGCGACATCACCGAGCGTAAACAGATCGAGAAGGCCCTGCGGCGCAACGAGGAAGAATACCGGCTCCTGTTCGACAACGCCGGGGATGCGATCTTCATCCACAGCCCGGCCGGAAAGATGCTGGCCGTGAACCGGGTAGCCTGCGAACGGCTGGGCTACTCCCTGGAGGAGATGATGTCCCTGGGGCCGGGTGTGGTGGATACTCCGGAGCAATCGGCCCACGTCGCTGGGCGGATATCCGAGCTCTTGGAGAAAGGGCGGATCGTTTTCCAGACCGCCCACCGGCGCAAGGACGGTTTCTCCATCCCCACCGAAGTGAATGCCCAGCTGGTCACCTTCAACAACGAGCCGGCGGTCATGGCCATTTGCCGGGACATCACCGAGCGAAAGGAAGCCGAGGAAACCTTGCGGGAGTCCGAGCACCGCCTGGCGGACATCCTGCAGTTTTTCCCGGACCCCACGATGGTGATCGACCGCGAGGGCCGGGTCACGGCCTGGAACCAGGCCATCGAGGAGCTCAGCGGGGTGAAGGCGCAAGACATGCTCGGGAAGGGGAACTATGAGTACGCCCTGCCCTTCTACGGGGAACGGCGTCCGATCCTCATCGACCTCGCCTTGCAGGACGATCCCGAGATGGAGAAACGGTATACGACCATCGCCCGGCATGGGGATATTCTGATGGGGGAGGCGTACACCCCCAAGCTTCGGAGCGGGAGGGTACATCTCTCGGCGACGGCTTCGGTGTTGCGGGACTTCGAGGGGGAGATCGTCGGGGCGATCGAATCCATCCGGGACAATACCGAACGCAAGCAGTTGGAGGTGGCGCTGAACCAGGCCAAGGAAGAGGCGGATTCCGCCAACCGGGCGAAGAGCGACTTCCTGGCCAACATGAGCCACGAAATCCGGACCCCGATGAACGGCATCCTCGGGATGTTGAACCTGGCCCTGGACACCTCCCTCAGCGAGGAGCAGCGGGAATACCTGGTGCTGGCCAAGAGCTCGGCGGATTCCCTCCTGATGCTGATCAACGACATCCTGGACTTCTCCAAGATCGAGGCCAAGAAGCTGGACCTGGAGGATGTGGACTTCGAGCTGGAGGGGGTGATCGGGGAGATCCTGCCCCTCCTGGGCGTGGAGACCGATAGAAAGGGGCTGGAGTTCGTCTGCGAGATCGACCCCGCGGTCCCGCCGGTGCTGCGGGGCGACCCCCTGAGGCTCAAGCAGGTCCTCATCAACCTCCTCAAGAACGCCATCAAGTTCACCGAAAAGGGGCACATCCTCCTCAAGGCCCAGGCCGAGGGGGAGTGGGAGCCGGGAGTCGCCAAGCTCCATTTCAGCGTGACCGACACCGGCATCGGCATCTCCCTGGAGAAACAGCGCCTCATCTTCGACAGCTTCACCCAGAGTGAATCCTCGATGACCCGCAAATACGGGGGGACCGGGCTGGGACTGACGATCTCCCGCAGCCTGGTGGAGATGATGGGCGGGACCCTCTGGGTGGAGAGCCGCCCGGGGGAGGGGAGCACCTTTCATTTCACGTCGAGATTCCGCCGGAGCCACCGCAAGGCCGAGGCCCGGCAGAAGCGCATCCCCGATCTCCGGGGCAAGCGGGTGCTCGTGGTCGACGACCACGCCGTGAACCGGATGTCCCTGCGGAAGTACCTGGAGTCGTGGGAGATGGAGGTCGCCGAGGCAACCGACGGCTTCGACGGTCTGGAGAAGATCCGGGGAGCGGAGCGGGAGAACCGTCCCTTTCCCTTCATGATCCTCGATTGCATGATGCCCGACCTGGATGGCTTCGGAGTGATCGAAACCCTGAGACGCCAGGGGAAATGCCGGAGCTGCATCATCTTCATGCTGTCCAGCCTGGACCAACAGGGAGACCGGGCGCGTTGCCGGGGCCTTGGGGTGGCCCAGTTCCTCGTCAAGCCGATCAGTCCCTCCTCCCTGTTCAATGCCATCATCCAGGCCTTGGACCTGAGCCAGAAAAGGGAGGAAGAAAAGCCCCAGGAGGCAGCCCATCCCGAGGAGCTTGCCGCCCTGCCCTCTGACATGAAGGTCCTGGTCGCCGAGGACAACCCGGTCAATCAGAAGCTGGCCACGCGCCTCCTGGACAAGATAGGACTCTCCGCCCAGACCGCGGTCAACGGGGTCGAAGTCCTGAAGGCACTGGACCAGGGGCGCTATGACCTCATCCTCATGGACGTGCAGATGCCCGAGATGGACGGCGTGGAGGCCACGAAAAGGATCCGGGAACGGGAGGAAAAGACCGGGGAGCATGTCCCGATAGTCGCCCTGACCGCGCATTCCCTGGTGGGCGACCGGGAGCGTTTCCTGGAGGCGGGCATGGACGACTATCTTTCCAAGCCCCTCTCCGCGAACGAGCTCTATCTGATGGTCCGGAAATACGCTCCCCGGCATGCGACCCCGAGTCGGGAAAGCCCCCCCGCTTCAAGAGAAGAAGAGGCAGGAGAAGAGGCTCCGCTCCTTGCCCTCGACGACCTCCGCAGCCGGATGGCCGGGGATGAGGGAGTGATCCGGGAGATCTTTCAGATCTTTCTCGAGGAGATCGCCCAGGCGCAGGAGAAGGTGAACGGAGCCCTGAAACAGCGGGACCCCGCGGGCCCTTTGCGGTCCGCAGCCCACTACTTCAAAGGCATGTCGGCGAACATCTCGGCGACCGCCCTGCGGGAGGCCTTCCAGGAGCTGGAACAGCGGTCCGCGGGCGGGGATGTCGGGGACCTTGGGGGACTCCTCGAACGGATTTGGGACCTCGAGAAGCGTACCGTCACCGAGATCAAGGCCTTTCTTGGCGAACGCTGAAGGCGTTGAGGCCCCGGCCCGGGCTGAGGGTTCCCCGGGCTCCCCAAGAGCCAGGATGACCATCCTGATCGTCGAGGACGACCCGGTCAACACCCGGCTGGTGGGGAGCCTCCTCGTCCGCTGGGGGTATGAGGTCGTGACCGCGGGAAACGGCGAGGAGGCCCTCGCGATCCTGGAGCGGGAGCGGACCATCCCGCTGGCGATCATGGACTGGATGATGCCCAGGATGGACGGGATCGAGCTCTGCCGGGAGATCCGGAAGCGGTTCAACGAGCCCTATATCTACGTCATCCTGCTGACCACCCGGGACCAGCCCGACGATGTCGTCAAGGGGTTCGAGGCCGGGGCGGACGACTACCTCATCAAGCCCGTGCACAACAACGAGCTCAATGCCCGGATCCGGGCGGCCAAACGCATCATCGACCTCCAGAGGGAGCTTCTGGCTACCCAGGAGGTCCTGCGGATCCAGGCCACGCACGATTCGCTGACCGGCCTCTGGAACCGGGGGGCCATCTTCGAGACTCTCGGCCGGGAGCTGGACCGGGCCCGGAGGCAGGAGAACCCGCTCGCGGTGGTCATGATCGACCTCGACCACTTCAAGCGGATCAATGACACCCACGGCCATCTCATCGGGGACGAAGTCCTCTGGGAGGTCGCCAAGCGGGTCGGCAACGCCGTGCGCTCCTACGATTCCGTCGGGCGCTACGGGGGGGAGGAGTTCCTGGTGATCGCTCCGGGCTTCGACGGGGACCGCGCCATGGACCTGGCGGAGCGCATCCGCTGCCTGTTCGAGAAAACGCCGATCCCGACCTCCGGGCCGACCCTCAATCTCACCCTGAGCGCGGGGGTCGTGACCCTGGCTAAGGGGCAGCAGGTGGAGATTAACAAACTGCTTTCTACAGTGGACGATGCCCTCTACCGGGCGAAGAGCAATGGCCGCAATGTCTGCGTGATGGGAACCCTTCCGGCCTCATAGAAAGGAATGTCCATGGGATCATCCGAACGACCCCCCAAACCGGCCCCGGAGCGAACCGACTGGGGCATCCCGGAGAACTGGCTCACGACCAAGCTGGACTTCTTCGTGAAGTGGGCCCGCAAGAACTCCCTGTGGCCGATGCCGTTCATGACGGCCTGCTGCGGGATCGAGTTCATGGCCGCGGCCGGGAGCCATTACGACATCTCGCGCTTCGGCTCAGAAGTTCTTCGCTATTCACCCAGACAAGCCGATTTGCTCATCATCGGGGGCACGGTCACGGACAAGATGGCCCCGATCCTGAAGACGATTTATGACCAGATGCCGGAACCTAAGTGGGTGATGGCTATGGGGGTCTGCGCCTCCTCAGGCGGGTTCTACCGGGCCTATCACGTGGTTCAGGGGATCGATGAGATTATTCCTGTGGACGTCTACGTCCCCGGCTGCCCGCCTACCCCGGAGGGCTTGTTCCACGGGCTGCTCTTGATTCAGAAGAAGATCGCCCGCGGGGAGAAACCGGCCTCCGCGACCTGGAAGCCGAGGAAGGCGCTGGGGGTGGAGGAGTAGCAAAAAGCGACCGTAGCGCCGCCATCTTGCCCTCGGAGGTCACGATTTATCTGAATTAAAGGGAACATTGTGCCATAGATACCATTTCTTAACAGCCTTAATTATGTGCGGTTATAGCGACTAATAAAGATGAGTTCTATGTAATAGGAGGGACGATATGAGCAAGCTTAAGGAACTCGAAAGGACGATTGACTCGCTTCCCGAAAAGGATTACAGCAAGTTCCGCCGCTGGTTCCTGGAACGGGACTGGACGAAGTGGGACCGGGAGATCGAGGCCGACTCTAAAGCGGGAAGTCTGGACTTCCTCGTCAGGGAGGCTCAGGAGGCCAAGGCCAAGGGGACACTGAAGGATCTGTGAGACATCGCGCCACAGAGCAGTTCTGGAGGAGGTATCACGACCTTCCCTCGGAGGTCCGCGAACGGGCCGATAAGTCCTTTGCCCTGTTGAAGTCCGATACCCGACACCCCTCGCTGCAGTTTAAGAAGATCGGAATCCTCTGGTCCGCAAGGGTCGATCTCGCCCACCGGGCACTCGCCGTCGAAGACGGAGAGGACCTCGTCTGGGTGTGGATCGGATCGCACGACGAATACGATCGTATCGTGAAAGGGCGCTAACAGATGGCTGGGCCGGAGATGGACATGCAGAACATACGCCCGCGGGGAGAAGCCGGCCTCCGCGACTTGGAAGCCGAGGAAGGCGCTGGGGGTTGAGGAGTAGGGCGTATGTCCTTTTCGGGTTAGGATCGATCTTAGCATGAAAACACCAAGCAAGCTTGAATTAATAGCAGGAGGCTTATTATTAGTTCCTACTGTTGCAATAGCAAATACAATAGTCTCAGGAACAGTGAGAAATCTTAACAGGAATCCTTTATCTAATGTTGAAGTTACTGTGCAAAATGGAGTAATTTTAAGGGATACTACGGATGCAAATGGAAATTACAGCATAAGTAATGTTCCTGACGGAAATAATGCATCAATTTATCTTATACCTTTATCTAATGCTAATTGGTGCGCAAGACAGGATAGTTTGAATTTAGTAGGCGGAACACTTGATTTTCCTGCTGTTTTGCCGGATACTTTTTTTGTAAATAGCGATTCTAGCAATAGTGTGGCTAGAGTTAGAACTAATGAATTGAAAGATCCTCATATAAGGGTTGGAAAAAATCCTTATTTGTGGAATAGAAAAGATATTCCTTATACTATAAGTGATAGGTTCTCATCTATAGATACTGCAAATATAAGAACTGCAATAAGATGGTTGAATGCAAACATAGATACAGTCAATCTCATAAAATACATAGAAGGAAGTGATACAACAAGATCTATATATTTTAGGCCTGGAGCTGGAAATTGGACAAGCACTGCAACAAACGGGGATTCTATTTATAGGGCAGTTATTGAATTAAGTACAACAGATATGGTTACAGATTTACATGAATTCTTTCTTCATGCAACAACAGCTCCCGGGTTTCATGTAACAACTTATTCACCATCAGGTTTTTCAGATCCCACTAATGTTTTACCTCAGCCGAAAGACAAAGCATATATCTCTATGGGTTATTTACTGAGAAAAACAAAAAAAGACGGAATAAACAAATTAGATATGAAAAATTATGTTGACAGCTTAACTGTTGGTGTAGAAATAAATCCACCGCAAATTATTCCTGTGAAAAATGAAATTGTAAGAGTTTTTCCTAATCCTGCAAACAAATTAATTTAGGGTAAAGTCGTATTCTAGCCACCTAAATGAAACGTTTGTTTTAGTAAATT
>CAYGWX010000023.1:0-28923 GCA_964353855.1 uncultured bacterium
TGCAGGGCCTGGACGTGCATGAAGAGAAAGACCGTGAGCATAAGGGCCGTGATCCGCTGGAGGAACCAGGCCCAGAGCCCGCGCTTGGTTTGCATTAAACCTCCGCTCATTAGGTCAAATATTTAATAAAGACGCCAAGATTATACACCAAAAAGGTGCCCTGATGCAAGGGTGTGCCCTGATAACCTACTTTGGATAAGACCCCTTTTTCCACTTTTTCGCATTAGTCGGTTCGACAAGGCTCATTTACGTGCCCTAAACAAAAAACCTTCCCGGAAAGGGGACCTCCAAAAGGCCTGCGAAATCCGGAAGGGTTTCCGAGGTATTCACGCGATATTCACGCCGTATTCACGCGCTCCCCACCCGATTCCCATTTTTTTGAACCGAAGATTTTTGGGAAAAAGCCAAAAATACGTCATTTTTACACACCCCCTAGAGGAAAACTTCACAACCCAATTGAATCCTTTTTTAAGTTGGGGGGTGTAAGAAATTAAAAGACCCTGGCTTGCGACAGGGCCTTTAAAATTAAAAGGAGATAATGCTTGCTATACCTTCTTGTACTGCTTGACCCCCTGCTCATAAAGGTCATTCCCATGAACATCATTCACCACGATCGCCGGAAAATCTTCCACCCAGAGCCGGTTGATGGCCTCGGCCCCGAGGTCCTCGTAGGCCACGATCTGGGCCTTCTTGATCGTCTTCGCGATCAGGGCCGCGGCCCCGCCCACGGCAGCCAGGTAGACCGCCTTGTGCTTGACCATCGCCTCCCGGACCTCCTTGGACCGGGCTCCTTTACCGATCATTCCCTTCAGCCCCAGCTCGATCAGGGTCGGGGAATAGGCGTCCATGCGATAGCTCGTGGTCGGGCCGGCCGAGCCGATGACCGCTCCGGGCTTGGCCGGGGACGGGCCGACGTAGTAGATAACCTGGCCCTTTACATCCACGGGCAGAGGCTTTCCCTCCTTCACCAGGTCATAAAGTCGCTTGTGGGCCGCGTCGCGACCCGTGAGAAGTTCTCCGGTGATCAGCACCTTGTCCCCGCTCTTCAGGGAAACGAGGTCCGAGTCCTTCAAAGGCGTCCTGAGCTTGATCGTCTGAGCCATTTAAAGCACCCTTTCCTCGTGCCGGGCGGCGTGGCACTGGATGTTCACAGCCGCCGGGAAACTCGCGATGTGGCAGGGATAGGTCAAAACGAACACCTCCAAGGCCGTGGTCGTACCGCCCAGCCCCTGGGGACCCACCCCGGTCTTGTTGACCAGAAGCAGAAGCTCCCGCTCCAGGTCCGCGTAATAAGGGTCCGGATTCCTCTCCCCCACCTTGCGGAACAGGGCCTTCTTGGCCAGGAGCGCACACTGCTCGAACGTCCCTCCGATGCCGACCCCCACCAGGATGGGAGGACAGGGGTTTGAGCCAGCCTCGGCCACGGTCTCGACCACGAACTTCTTCACACCCTCCACGCCGGCCGAAGGGGGCATCATCTTGATCCGACTCATGTTCTCGCTGCCCCCGCCCTTGGCCGCGAACCGGACCGTGACCACGTCCCCGGGCACGATCTCGGCGTGGATCACGGCCGGGGTGTTATCCTTGGTGTTCACCCGCTTGATCGGGTCCCCGAGGATGGACTTCCGAAGATAACCCTCCTTGTAGCCCTGACGGACCCCCTCGTTCACAGCCTCCCGGAGGTCGCCCTGGATGTGCACGTCCTGACCGACCTCCAGAAGAATCACAGCGAAGCCCGTATCCTGGCACATCGGTACCTGTTCGGCCCTTGCGATCCGGTCATTCTCGATGATCTGCTCCAGGATCTCCCGGCCGGTGGGGGACTCCTCGGTGTGAACCGCCTTCTTCAGGGCTTCCAGCACATCCTCCCCGATGTGGTAATTGGAGGACATGGCCATCTCCCGGATGGCTTGGGTAATCAGACTCGCTGGAAGCTCTCTCATCACAATCTCTGTGGCGTTTATTCCAACATTCCAGGAGGCGGAGGGGGGATGAAACCATCCTTCATCAGGTGCTGGATCATATCCCGGGTGGCCTTGATCCGCTCCGCAGCCATATCGAAATACTCCTGCCGGGTCTTGACGTTCCGGGCAATTCCCTGTTCCACGGCCTTCATGGCCACGGCCGCAGCCTCATTCGGAAAGACCTCCCACTCGTCCATCGAGGGCACGATGTAGTCATCGCGCAGGCCCTTGGCCTCGGCCACACGGGCTAATTCCCGGGCCGCGGCCACGCACATCTCATCGGTGATCGTCTTGGCCCGGCAGTCCAGGGTCCCGCGGAAGATCCCGGGGAAGCCCAGGGAGTTGTTGATTTGATTGGGGAAATCCGAGCGGCCCGTGCCCACGACCCGCGCCCCGGCCTCCTTGGCCTCCCAGGGCCAGATCTCGGGAACGGGGTTGGCGCAGGGAAAGGCGATGGAATCCTTGGCCATGGATTTGATCCACTCCGGCTTGCAGGTCCCCGGGCCGGGGGTCGAGGCTCCGATGAACACATCCGCTCCCCTGAAAGCGACCTCGGGACCGCCCTTCAGGTTACGGACGTTGGTCGTGAGACACATATCCCACTTCTCCTTGAATTCCTTCTCTAACTTCACGCGGTCCTCCCGGTCGCGGTGCAGGATGCCCTTGCTGTCGCAGAGGACTATGTTCTTGCGTTTAACCCCGGCGGTCTCGAGCACGAACACCGTGCGGATATTGGCGGCCCCGGCGCCCAGGAGCACGATCTGAACCTCATCGATCTTCTTCCCCACCAGTTTGACGGCATTGATCACCCCGGCGCAGATTACCGTGGCCGTGCCCTGCTGGTCGTCGTGCCAGACCGGAATGCCCATCTCCTTGCGCAGGGTGTCCAGGATGTGGAAGCACTTCGGCTGGGCAAAATCCTCCAGGTTGATCCCGCCCACGCAGGGCTCGAGCAACTTTACCCACTCGATGGCCTTCTCCGGGTCCTTGGTCCCGATGCAAAGCGGGAAGACGTCCACACCGCCCAGGTACTTGAACAGGATAGCCTTTCCTTCCATGACCGGAAGCCCGGCGGCCGGGCCGATGTCCCCCAGGCCCAGGACCCGGGTACCGTCCGAGACCACGGCAATGGTGTTCCCTTTGTTGGTGTGCTCGTACACGGCCTCGGGATCGGCCTGGATGGCTTTGCAGGGCTCGGCCACACCTGGGGTATACCAGATGGCAAAGTCCTGGAAGTCTCTGATGCAACACTTGGGGATGACCGAAATCTTTCCCTTGTAAAAGGGGTGAAGCTTCATGGCATCCTTGCCCGGCTTCTTGGCTTTGGCCAATAGTTCTTCAACCGTCACAGGCATCGCAGTGTCCTCCTTCCCGTGAATGATCGCGGTCGCCGCGCTACGAGGCTGGCAGGGCTCGGACGCTCACCCGGCGCTTGTCTTTGCCCATCCGCTCATAGGAAACAACCCCAGTGACCTTGGCGAAGAGGGTCCAGTCGCGGCCCACTCCGACATTCTCGCCAGGGTAGATTCTCGTCCCGCACTGCCGCACCAGAATGCCGCCCGCCCGAATCGCCTGGCTGGAAAAAACCTTGACTCCCCGGCGCTGCCCGGAGCTGTCCCGCCCGTTGCGGGTGCTGCCCATCCCTTTCTTGTGTGCCATCTCACCCCACCTCTCTTTCCGTTTTTGAACCTTTCACGAAAGGCTTCGCCCCGGGCTTTCTTGTCTCTTTTTTCTTTTTTTTGAGCTCGGCCTTTTCCTTGGGTGCCTCGTCCTTTTTGGGAGGAGCCTTCCTGGCTAGTGGTTTCTTTCCTTTCGGTTTCGCCTTAGCCTTCTCCTCAACCTCGGGCTTGAGGCCAGGGGCGGAAATGCCCGTGATGACGACCTCGGTGTAGGCTTCGCGGGCACCCCAGGTCCGGCGGTATTTCTTGCGCTTTTTGAACTTGAATCCCCTCACTTTGCGGTAACGCCCGTGGCCCAGGACCTTGGCGCTGACCTCAGCTCCTTCGACCACAGGCCGGCCGATCATAACGCCCTCCTGGCTCCGAATCAACAAGACCTCGCCTAATTTCAGCTCTTCCCCTTCAGGGTTCGTCATTTTCGGAACCCTGATCACATCAAAAGGAGAAACCTTGAGCTGGGTTCCTCCGGTTTTCACGATCGCATACATCCTCAATCCCTCCCCACGTTGCTGGTCATTAGTTATCTTGTCCCTGGGACGGATGCGCCGCCGGGGAAAGGCTGCCCTTCGGGCGGTGTCCCGGATGGCGGCTGCCCTTGGGGAGCCTGACCTGGAGCCCCGGGAGGAGGGGATGGCGTCCTCGTGCCCTTCTCGATTTCCTCCTGGATCGCGGTCTTGGCCACCCGCTGCTTGGTCGCCAGGAACGCCATAGAGAGGGAGGACAGTCCAAAGGTGATCGCCAGGACGCTGGTCACCTTGACCAAAGCCGGGGCAGCCCCCCGACCCCCAAACACCGCCTGGCTGGACCCGCCGAAGACCCCGGAGAGCCCCCCGCCCTTTGAGGATTGCATCAGCACCACGATGATCAGTCCGAGGCAGATGGCCACATGAATTGTCAGAACCAAAACATACAGCATGATCTCACCCCTTTGCCTTTGCGATTTCGTTCACGATGAAAGCAAACGGATCTGCGGAGAGGCTGGCCCCTCCTACCAGGGCTCCGTCTACCTCTGGCTCGGCGGCCAGGGTTGCGACGTTGTCCGCCTTGACGCTGCCGCCGTACAGGATCCTCGTTTCAACGGAAACGCCGAACCCGTACTGATTGGAGATGAGCTTGCGGAGATAGCGGTGGGCCTGCTGGACCTGTTCCGGTGAGGCGTTTCTCCCGGTCCCGATGGCCCAAACCGGCTCGTAGGCGATGACCGCCTGGCCGGCCTGCCCGGCCGGGATGCCTGCGAAGGCCGCCTGCACCTGCTCATCCAGGACCTTGAACGTCCTGCCCTCCTCCCTCTCGGTCAGGGTCTCGCCCACGCAAACGATGGGGATGAGCCCGGCCTCCAGCGCCGCTTTGGCCTTGCGGTGGACGCCCTCGTTGGTCTCCCCGAAAAGCTGTCGTCTCTCGGAGTGGCCGACCAAAACGAACCGGCAGCCCAGGTCCCGAAGCATGATGCAGGAGACCTCCCCGGTATAGGCCCCCTCCTTCTCGTAGAACACATCCTGAGCCCCCAGGGCGATCCGGGTCCCTGAGATCGCCTCCCCCACCGCCTCCAGGGACGTATAGGGAGGAAAGAGAACCACCTCGGCCTTCTCCTGGGAACCGACCCGGGCCGCCAGGTCCCCGGCCAGGGCCCTGGCCTCGGCCCGGGTCTTATACATCTTCCAATTTCCCGCTGCGATCGGCTTACGCATTTTTAAATCCTCTTTGTTTTCTCGGCCCATTCCTCAAGCTCCGCGCGGAACTTGGGATGAGCGATCTCGATCATGGCCCTGGCCCGCTCCCTCAGGGTCTTTCCGTGGAGGTAGGTCACTCCGAATTCCGTGACCACGTAGTGCACGTCCCCGGCATTGGTGGTCACGGCCGCCCCGGGGGTGAGTTGAGGGACGATCCGGGAGATCGACTCCTCCTCGGCCGTGGCCGGGAGGGCGATGATCGGCTTCCCGCCTTTGGACCGGGCCGCCCCGCGGATGAAGTCCACCTGACCGCCGAATCCGGAGTAGAGCAGCTCGCCCAGGGAGTGGGAGCAGACCTGCCCGGAGAGGTCCACCTGAAGCGTGGAGTTGATCGCCACCATGTTCTCGTGCTGGCTGACGATGAAAGGGTCGTTCACGTACTCCGTGGGGTGCATCTCGATCAAGGGGTTGTTATCCACGAAGTCGAAAAGCTTCCGAGAGCCGAGCATGAAGCTGGTCACCACCTTTCCGGTGTGGATCGTCTTCTTCTCGTTGTTGATCACCCCGCTCTCCACCAGCTCCTTGACCCCGTCCGAGAACATCTCGGTGTGGACGCCCAGGTCCTTCTTCTCCTTGAGGAAAAGGAGGATGGCATCGGGGATGGCCCCGATGCCCATCTGAAGCGTGGCCCCGTCCTCGATCAGGCTGGCCACGTGCCGTCCGATCTCCTTGTGCATCTCGGTCATCGTGCCCCGGGGAAGCTCGGGCAGGGGCGTGTTGGTGCGCACGACGCGCTGGAGCTTGGAGACGTGGATGAAGCAGTCCCCCAGGGTGCGGGGCATCTGCTCGTTGATCTCGGCGACGACCGATCGGGCGTGCTGGGCCGCGGTCTTGGTGATCGAGACGTCTACTCCGAAGGAGCAGAATCCGTGCTCGTCCGGGGGGGAGACGTTGATCAGGGCCACGTCCAGGGGGATCTCCCCCGTCTTGAACAGGTCGGGGATCTCGGAAAGATAGATCGGGATGAAATCCGCCTCGCCCCGGGCCACGGCCTTCCTCGTGCTCGCCCCCAGGAAGAAGCCCACGTGGCGGAAGCTCTTGGTCAGCTCCGGGCGGATGTGAGGGGTCTCGCCCACGATTAACAGGTGCACGATCTGCACGCCCTCCAGCTCCACGGCCCGGGAGACCAGGGCGTTCATCAGGTTCTGGGGTGCGCCGCAGCCCCCCTGGATCAGCACCCGGTCCCCGGACTTGATCGCGCCCACGGCTTCCTCCGCGGAGACCGTTTTCCGCTTGAGGTCGTCCACCCAGCTCATCCGAGGTGATCCTCGAGACGTTCCGAGGTCAGGTCATGGGCCTGGCCCACCGCTTCCTTGACCACCCGGCCGTTGTGCAGGTTGACCCCCCGGGAAAAGCCGGGATCGGTGAACAGGGCTTGGGCAAGTCCCACTCGACCGATCTTTACGAGGTAGGGCACTACAACGTTGGTCAGGGCATGGGTCGCGGTCCGGGGCACGTTGCTCGGGATATTGGGTACGCAGTAGTGCAGCACCCCCTCCTCCAGGTACGCGGGATTGGCATGGGTCGTGGGATGGGTGGTCTCCAGGCAGCCCCCGTGATCCACGGACATATCCACGATCACCGCGCGTTTCCGCATCCTCCGCACCATCTCCCGGGTGATCAGGACCGGGGCCCGTTCCCCGTGGACCCGCACGGCTCCGATCAGGACGTTGGCGTATCTCAGGACCTTCTCGATGTTGTAGGGATTGGCGATCATCGTGGTCACCCTTCCGGAGAAGGCCTCGTCCAGGTGCTTGAGCTGCTTGGCGTTGACGTCCAGGACCGTGACCTGGGCCCCCAGGCCCAAGGCCGTCCGGGCCGCGTTCTTTCCCACGGTCCCGCCGCCCAGGATCACGACATCGGCGGCCGGGACCCCGGCCACCCCGGAGATCAGAATGCCCAACCCGCCATAGGAGCTCTGCAGGTACTGCGCCGCGATGATCGGGGCCATCCGCCCGCCCACCTCGCTCATCACGGCCAGGACCGGGTACCCCCCCTCTCCGTCCTCGATGTTCTCCATGGAGATGGCCGTGATCTTCTTTTCCAGGAGGGCTTGGATCAGCCCCGAGGGGGCCACCACCAGGGTCAGAAAGGCCATCAGGACCTGGCCCTCGCCCAGGCGCTCGTATTCCACAGGCTGAGGCGGAGCGATCTTCAGGACCACGTCAGCCCGGCCCCAGGCCTCCTCCGGAGAGTAGACGACCTGGGCCCCCTCTTTGAGGTAATCTTCGTCGGAGAAAACAGCTCCCTGTCCGGCGTGGGTCTCGATGAAGACCTTGTGACCATGGCGAACCAAGGCATGGGCACCGGCGGGGGTTATCCCCACCCGTTTCTCCTGATCCCGGATCTCCTTGGGCACGCCGAAGTTCATAGGTTGAGAAGGTTTCTTTGCAGTTTAATTTTAAACCGGGCTCTCTACTTGTTCGTCAGAGCCGCCACCCCGGGCAGGGTCTTCCCTTCCAGGAACTCCAGCGAAGCCCCGCCTCCGGTCGAGACATGGGAGACCTGGTCCTCCAGGCCCGCCTGGGCCACGGCGGCCGCTGAATCCCCTCCGCCCACGATGGTGGTGACGTCCTTCTGGGTGGCCTCGGCCAGGGCCTTAGCAATGGCCAGGGTTCCCTGAGCAAACGCCTCGGTCTCGAAAATCCCCAACGGGCCGTTCCAGACCACGGTCTTGGCCTTCTGAATCTCCACGGAGAATGCCTTGATGCTCTCCGGGCCGATGTCCACGCCGTACCAATCCTCGGGGATCGCCGTCGCGGCCACGACCTTGGTCTGAGCGGTGGGCTCCAGGGAATCCGACACCAGGACATCCACGGGAAGCACAAACCTCCGGCCTTTTTCTTTGGCCTCCTCCATGACCGATCGTGCCAACTCCACTTTCTCCGCCTCCAGAAGGGACTTGCCCACCTCGAAGCCCTTGGCCTTGTAAAAGGTGTACATCATCCCTCCCCCGATGAGCAGGGTATCCACCTTATCCAGAAGGTTCTCGATCACGTCGATCTTGCCTGAGATCTTGGCCCCGCCCAGAATAGCGACAAAGGGCCGCTCGGGACTTTCCAGGGCCTTGCCGAGATACTCCATTTCCTTGAGCATCAAAAGCCCGGCGGCGCAGGGCGAGAGAAAACGGGTCACGCCCTCGGTGGACGCGTGGGCCCGGTGAGCCGTGCCGAAGGCATCGTTCACATAGAGCTCGCCCAGGCTGGACAGCTGCTTGGCAAAGCCGGCCTCGTTGGCCTCTTCCTCGGGATGGTACCTCAAATTCTCAAGCAGCAGAATGTCGCCATCCCGGAGGGCCTCAGCCTGGGCTTCCACCTCCGGCCCGATGCAGTCTTTGGCCATGGCCACGGGCTTTTTGAGAAGTTCCGAAAGCCGCTGGGCACAGGGAGCCAGGCTCATGGCCGGCACCACCTTGCCGTCCGGACGTCCGAGGTGCGACATCAAAACGACCCGGGCGCCTTTGGAGACCAGATGCTGGATCGTCGGCAGGCTCGCCCGGATCCGGGTATCGTCCCTGATCGCCCCGCTTTTCTTGTCCAGGGGGACATTGAAGTCCACCCGCACGAGCACCCGCTTGCCCTTGACCTCCAGATCGGACACGGCGAGCTTCATGACCGCATTCTCCTTTCCAGGGCTCCTTTAACCTCGGCCAGCGATGTACTCCAGGAGGTCCACCAGGCGGCAGGAATAGGCCCACTCGTTATCGTACCAGGCCATGACCTTCACCAGGGTTCCCCCCAGGACGCTGGTCATGGGAGCATCGAAGATGGCCGATCGGGGGTTGCCGTTGAAGTCCTTGGAAACCAGGGGGATCTCGTTGTATTCCAGGTATTTGGACAGGCTTCCCGAGGCGGCTTTCTGGAGGGCGGCGTTCACCTCTTCCTTGGTGGTGGATTTCTCGGTCTCGACCACGAGGTCGACCACCGAGACGTTGGGCGTGGGCACGCGGATGGCCATGCCGTCCATCTTGCCCTTGAGGGCCGGGATCACCAGCCCGATGGCCTTGGCCGCGCCGGTCGTGGTCGGGATCATGGACACGCCCGCGGCCCGGGCCCGCCGGAGGTCCTTGTGCGGGAAATCCAGGATCACCTGGTCGTTGGTGTAGGCGTGGATCGTGGTCATCAGTCCGCGCTTGATCCCAAAATTTTCCAACAGCACCTTGGCCACCGGGGCCAGGCAGTTGGTCGTGCAGGAGGCGTTGGAGATGATGTGGTGCTTGGCGGGGTCGTAGCTGGCCTCGTTGACCCCCATGACCAGGGTCACGTCCTCGTTCTTCCCGGGGGCCGACAGGATCACCTTCCTGGCCCCGGCCGTGAGATGCGCCCGGGCCTTCTCGGCGTCGGTGAATTTGCCGGTGGACTCGATGACGTACTCCGCGCCCAGATCCTTCCAGGGAAGCTGCCCGGGATCCTTGACCGCAAGCACCTTCAGGGCATCTCCGTTGATGACCAGGCCGTCGGAGGTGACCTCCACCTTGGCATCGAACGTCCCGTGCACGGAGTCGTATTTCAGGAGGTGCCCCAGGGTCTTGGCATCGGTGAGGTCGTTCACGGCCACGAAGTCGATCCCCTTATGGCCCAGGGCCGCCCTCAGAAAATTCCTTCCGATCCGTCCGAACCCGTTGATCCCAACCTTGATCGCCATCTTCCTCCTCCTTATGGTTCTATGGATGCGCGAAAGCCGAACCCCCCGGACCGGGCTCGGGATGAGCGCTTAACGTTAGGGCGTTCGCCCTCGCGTCCTTGGGAACGCCGATGCGTCTGTCGCGGGAGCTGCGCTCAGGCTTTCTTGGCTCTTTCCTTCGCCGCCTCGACGCCCGCGGCTACGATCTCCTTTTTTTCCTCCACGTAGTGTTTCCCCTTGTCCATCCATTCCGTCCCCTTGGCCCTGGCCTCTCCGTAGAGCTCCTCTCCCTTTTTGACCAGGTCCTCGGTTTTATCCCGGATCAGCTTGCGGGTCTTTTCCCCGGACTGGGGCGCGAAGACCAGCGCCAGAACGCCGCCGATGATCCCCCCGGTCAGGAAGGCGATGACCACCGCCCCGGCCCCGAAATCCTTTCCGTTCGCCATTTCATCCTCCTTTGCTTATGGGTTCGCTGAACCGATCAGCCGTGCGGCTCCTGCTTTCTTTTCCGCAGGAACCCTATCCCCTTCTTGATCCCGAAGGCCAGGGCCGAGATCACCGCCACCCTCGGGATGACCTGCTTCTCCAGGACCTGGCCCAGGAGCCCGATCTTCTCGGCCGCGCCCCGGATCGAGCTCGTGGCGCTCCCCAGGTTCTTCACCGCCTCGTCGGCTTGGGTGGCGATGTGGCGCACATGGGAGGCGGTCTCGCCCAGCTCGCGCAACAGCGGCAGGAGTTCCCCCCCGGCCTGCTCCACCAGCCGGTCCACCGAGGAGAGGGTCTTCTTGAGCTGAATCAGGACCGGGATGAGGTACCCGACCAACGCCGCAGCGAGCACCGCAAAGACCAACAGCACGAATTGCATGATCGTCATGGCTCGCCTTTCTTGAAGGTTATCCGAAGAACGTCTCGGCGACCTCGAACAGCTCCGGGGGCACGGTCTTGAGCGTGGCCACGGCTTCCGCCAAAGGGACGCTCACGATCGTATTGCCTTTGAGCGCGACCATCTTGCCCCAATCCCGGTGATCGACGAGGTCGGCGGCGGCGACCCCGAAGCGGGTGGCCAGCATCCGGTCGAAGGCCGTGGGCGACCCCCCCCTCAGGGTATGGCCGAGCGTCACGGAGCGGGCCTGGATCCCGGACTCCTTCTCGATCCACCGGGCCAGGACGTCCCCCACCCCGCCGAGGATGGCGTGCCCGAACTCGTCCAGGCGGACGTCCTTCCAGACCTCGGCATGGGTCTCCGGGAACTTGACCCCCTCCGCGACCACGACCATGGCGTAATGCTTGCGGAGATAGGCGCTCTTGACGTGCCGCAGGACGTCGTCCATGTCGAAGGGCTTTTCCGGGACCAGGGTCACGTCCGCGCTGCTGATGACTCCGCAGTAGAAGGCGATCCAGCCGGCGTACCGCCCCATGACCTCCACGACCATGACCCGGTGGTGCGAGGCCGTGGTGGTCTGCAGCCGGTCCACCGACTCCATGGCCACGTTCACCGCGGTATCGAACCCGAAGGTGAAGTCCGTGGCCGAGAGATCGTTGTCGATCGTCTTGGGCACCCCGATCAGGGGGATGCCCTCCTCCTGGTGAAGCCTGCTGGCCACCCCCAGGGTGTCCTCGCCCCCGATGGCCACCAGGGCGTCGAAGCCGGTCTTCTTGAAGTGCCGGACCAGCTTCTCCTTGTTTCCGGCCTCGCGGAGGGGATTGGTGCGGCTGGAGCCGATGATCGTCCCGCCGACGGAGAGGATCCCGGAGGTGCCCTCCACGGTGAGGGGCATGTAGCGCTCCTCGAGGAGCCCCTTCCAGCCGTCGACGATGCCGTTGACCTCATGCCCGTAACGCGCCGAGCGGCGCACCACGGCCCGGAGGGTTCCGTTGAGGCCCGGGCAGTCCCCGCCCCCGGTCAAAATTCCGATCTTCATAGACCTCCCTTGAGCAGACAGGTTAGAACTGATTATTATACCAAAATCGTTCTCAGGATGGCAAGAGCTTTATCCGATAATATTTCAAAAAAGGTCCTTTCGCCGTTCCTTTTCCGTGATCCTTCCGGTGCGCCCTAAGCCTTCCCGGCTCGGGAGGTTATACTCCCGGTCAGGATTGCGCCCAGCAGGCCACCACGGCCGTGATCTTCCCGGCTCCGGCCAGGATCAGGGCCTCCCCGCAGGCTTCCAGGGTGGCCCCGGTCGTGGTCACGTCGTCCACCAACAGCACGGCCTTGCCCGAAACGGCCGGCTTATCCTTCACCCGAAAAGCCCCCCGGACATTGGCGAGCCGCTCCTCTTTCTTCAGGCCGGTCTGGGAGCGGGTGTTCCGGACTCGTTTGAGGGCCCTGGTCAGGATCGGAATCCCGAGACGTGCAGCGACCTCCCGGGCCAGAAGGTCGCTCTGGTTGTAGCCCCGCTCCCGCTTCCGGGCGGAATGCAGGGGGACCGGGATCACCGCGTCGAAGCCCGCTCCGCCCGGCAGGCTCCCGGCCATCCATTCCCCCAGCCGCCGGGCCAGGGATCTCTTGTTGCGGTACTTGAGGTTGTGGATGATCCCGCGCATCGGGTCGGGGTCGTCGTCCTTTTCCGGGCCCTGGGTCTTGAAAAGGCCGGCGGCGTAGATCGGCCGGACCAGCTTGCAGGCCTCCAGGGCCGCCTCCCCGTCCCAGCGCTCCACCCTGGCCCAGCAACGGGAGCAGACCACCCGTTCCCCGCGCGACAGGCGTTCACGGCACAAAACGCAGAGAGGCGGGTAGAGGAGATCCAGCACCGCCTCCCAGCCCTGAGCCAAAAGGCTCCAGGGCCGCGTTTGATTTGGGTCTTCCCTACCCCCAGCGCCCGACACCCTGCACCCGACGCCGGCTTTCTACCAGTTGAGCTTGAAGTCCACCCGCGGGGAGAACTTCTCGATGGCATAGTAACCGGACCTGGCCACGGTGTTTCCCTTTTCGTCCTGCGCTCCGGCCTCGCGGTACTCGAAGGTCCTCTGGTAGGTCAGGTAGAGCATGAAATGGGGATAGACCTCCCGTCCGGCCTCGATCGTGACCAGGGTGTGCTCGTTGGTCTTGAACAGGTCCCGGGTGGACTCCACGTTCTTCTGGTCGTAAGCCAGGGTGAAGTCGGTCTTGGGCACGAGCTTGGGGGCCAGGGCGGTGAGGTGCAGGATGCCGCTGTGCTTGAGCTTGGAGTAATGCTGGTAGTTCCCCCGGAGCGTGACCTTGTCCAGGACGTAGCCGGCCAGCTCCCCGAAGGTGCCGTTCTTGCCCGCGGTATCCACCGTGGCCAGGAGGAAAGCTTTGCGCAAGGGCACCCCGCTGCTGTCCCGGTAGCGCTCCACCTCGTAGAATCCGTCGAAGTAGCGTGGGATGAACTCTTTGCCCAGGAAACGCTCCTCTAACTTGGCCCCGACCGCGAAGAGGTTCGTGGCCTGGACCCTGGCCGCGATCCCGGTCGCGCCTCCGGCCCCGTGGTCGTTGATCTTCCCGAAGTCGGTATAGAGGTCGGCCTCAAAGGCCTCGGACTTGACGATGGGGAGCCCGGCGTCGAAGCCCCAGGCCGAGATCGCGTCAGCGGTGCTGCGGGTCTGGTCCGGGTCGATGTCTCCCACCCAGGAGAGCCCGGCCTCGAGGTTCTTCACGATGGGCAGGGCCATCCTGGAGAGCGGGCGCACGAACCCCCGCAGGGCGTAGATCTCGAACCGGCCCAGGTTGGAGGTCATGAACTGCCCTCCGGCGATGGGGAAGCCCACCCGGCCGTAGAGCCCGGCCCTGCGGTAGTTCTCGTCGGTCTGGTTGGAATAGTGGTTCATCAGGAACCCGTGGCCCAGGGTGTAGTCCTGGATGGCCCCGACCCTGGCCTCGACCAGGTCCTTGGAGCCCCCGTACCCGATGTGGTCGATGATCCGGCCGAAACGCTTGCCGTCGTATTTGTCCGCCGGGCGGATGGCCCCGGTCTTGGAGTTCCACAGCAGGTCCACGTTGATCCCCGCGCTGAACTTGGCGATGCGCAGCTCGGGCACGGCCCGCACCCGGTAGTGCAGCACGCCATCGATCGTGGTGAACCCCAGGCCCGAGGTCAGGCCGAAGGCCTGCTTCTTGCCCTCCTCCAGGCCCTTCTCCTTGGCCAGGTCGCTCAGGTCCACGACCTGGGCCCGGGCGGAAAGGCCGGACAGCAGGATCGTGGCCAGAAGGGCTGAAATGACCGGATAGATCTTCCTCATCCCATCTCTCCTTTCAAGGTTCTCACTCATATTTAGGGTAAAGCCGATAGCTCCGTTTTCAGTCCACAGTCTACAGTCCACAGTCTACAGTCGCTTTGGTCTCTGACCTTCTCGCTTCCCTCTACTCTTTACTCTCTACTCTCTACTCTCTACTCTCTACTTGCTACTCTCTGCTTTTCTCGCCCGCATTCCGAGGATGACCAGAAAGGCGACCGCCAGGGCCGCCAGGGCCAGGCTCGCCACCCGGCTCTCCGGGATATCCATGCGGCTCCACAGGACCGTGGATTGCGGGTCGTAATAGCGCCAGGTGTCGGAAAGAAACCGCCAGGTTCCGTAAAGCAGGACGAAGCTCCAGAGAATCGCCCCCTGGAAGGGCTTCTTCCTGCGGACCAGGAGGAGGATCCCCAGGATGACCAGCCCGGCCAGGGCCTCGTAAACCTGGGTGGGGTGAAGCCGGGCCACGTCCCCGAACTGGTATCCCGCCGGGCAGTTCTCGGGGAAGGTGACGCCCCAGGGAACCCCGGTCGGATTCCCGAAGCAGCACCCGTTCAGGAAGCACCCCACCCGGCCCAAGAACACCCCCAGGGCAAAGGCCGGGGCCCCGAGGTCCGAGGTCCGCCAGATGGGCAGGTGCTTCTTCCACATGAACAGGAAGCCCACCGGCACGGCCAGGAGCACTCCCCCGTAGAAGGTGAGTCCGCCTTCCCAGACCGCGAGCACGGACAGGGGCCGGGCCGCGAATTCGTTCCAGTGGGGCAGGACGTAGGCGATCCGGGACCCGATCACGGAAGCGAAAAGCACCCACAGACCGAGGTCCATCACCTTGTCCGGGGGGATGTTCTCCCGCTTGCCCTCCCGGGAGACCCACCCGATGCCCACCAGGAAGGCGATGGCCAGCATCAGGCCGTAGGTGTGGATGTAATGGAAGATGGTTGGGAACATGGAATCGGGGTTATTTTAACATAAAGCAGGCGGGGAGGTCAATGAGCGGTCAACCGTCTCAACCGTAGCGAAGCGTTCAACCGCTTCTACCGTAGCGAAGCGATCAACCGTTTCCACCGTAGCGAAGCGTTCAATCGTCTCAACCGTAGCGAAGCGGTCAACCGCTTCCCCATAGCGCAGCGATCCAGCGTTAGTTAAGGAAGGGGGGCGGTCTTGGGGGCTTTGCCAATCAATAATTAAATTCCGAGTGTCGTTCCTTGACCCTTTACTAAGTTGTTTAACTCCTCTATAGTACGACCTGGAAGACATACAGATACAGCATTCGAAACAGCCAATAGTACCATGGCCGCTTTTTGTAATCCCTTGGTGTCATTACGACAGGCTTTCTCAATCTCGGGGATAGTAAGTTGTGGTGATCGTAAAGCAGCGCGGAAATTTATTTTACTCAACCATTGCTTACTGATGAGTTCTGCTAGAGCATTTTCAACATCACTAATCCAGTTAAATTTCCTCAAGTTAGTTGACAGCATAATGTGGGAATAGAAAAGGGGGTCCGGATTTACAGTTTCTTCTAAACATACCCTGAGTGCAGCAAGAGTACGAATCTCAATCTCTTGTCGGTTATCCAACATGATTGTTATTGCTCCTGAAATCTCGCGTGACAGTATTGTTTCTGCTAAATCGATAAATTTTATAGTAGCTTCTGATAAAGGGCCCGCCTCTGTTTGCTTCCGCCAGCTATTGAATATATCTAATGAATATTTATTAGCACTCACTAAAGCTACTAATGCACCTAATAAAAGACTTACGCTATATTCCGATCCGTTTGCTTCTTCTGCTTCTAACTTTCCATTTATCGCTGCCGGTTCCCATAGTTGTTTCCCCTGAGCATAGCGGCCACGCGCTAAATTATATGTTGCAGACAATGTTGTACTTTGTGTAGGTAAGCTTTCAAATTCTTGAATTCGAAATGATCTTTCAATTCCAAACCTCGTTAACATAAGGCGCAATTCAGGATATTTAGAATCTCTCAAATGTTGGTAAACGTAGTTATAAACAATTGATCCCGTGTCCAAATTATATTCAATTTCTACAAGCATGAACCAAAAATAATCAATTGGCAATATTGGTAGTTCCCTTAGTTTTTCATCGTAATCGGTATTACTACACATACCGGGTGTTGGTATACCTAGTTTACCAAGTGGTTCCCCCGTGAGAATAGTTTGTATATACGCAAGTGTATGCCCTACAAATTTTATCGCCGCAAAAGTGTTGAATTCCTTGTCTGGATCGGGCAGACCTTCTTGGCCTGATAAAAGTTCAAAATAACTATTAACCGAATCCATGTATTCATGTGCCTGATAAAATGCAAAACCGGCATCACCAAGAAGCCCCGTAGCTAATGCCTGGTAATTGACCTCCTTTGCCCGTCGGTGTCCCTCAAGAAACAAATTGGCGGCCCTCCTCCAATCTCCAGTGTTAGCAGCAGCAATACCAGCATTACGGCATGAAAATATGGGTAACGTTTCTGCCTTCTCAGGTGAAGGGTGCCACTTGGACAAGATATTTTCCCAAATTGTGAGGGCTTCTTTGTGCCTTTTTTGACGAGACATAATTATTGCCCGTTCATCCTCTAAATATACGTGTGGGCCTATTTGTTCGGTTGCCATTTCTAACACAGCGAGAGCTTGTGAGGGGTTTTGTAAATATTCATCGTATATGATAGCAGAGCCTCTAGCCGCCGCACTCGCGAGGGCAGGTACTCCCCATTGAATAGCAAGTTCCATAGTATTTTGAAAAACACTGATGCATCCCGCCCAGTTATGTTCCTTGCTGTCGACCTCTCTCATCCAAACTCTATTAATTAGGAAAATGGCCTGAGTTTCCATTGTTTTGAAAGTTGCTACTACCCGTTCTCGAAAGGTAGGTGGTGTGTCCTTTAGTCCTTCCATTAATTCATCAAGGAATGCAATCCCATTACATCTAGGTAGAATAAAAACAAAGAAGAATGGCAAAAACTCTATGTTTTCACCTTTGGATAACGTACGTCCGTTTTTTTCTAAATGTTTTAATAATTCATTGATTTCAGCCATTTCCTCTTGTATATTTGTCATTTCTAATAAATACGCTAACAATTTACGTGGTGCAATTTCTGCCTGATAATACGTAATTACGTGGGAGGCAAGCATAAACCGTTTCATTAGGAAGGCTTTCCTTGGTTCCCGCAGTGAGGTTTCTTGGTCCCATACTTCAGCGATCCTGGAGGCCGTCTGAGGCTCAATTTCGACAGCAATTCTAAACTGAAACATGCGTAATATGAAATTTGTTAAGGCACTTTCAGGGAAAATGGGACTTGGGGGTTCTATACATACGTGAATAAGCCAAGATAAATCCTTTGAGATAGATTTCCATACTTCTTTAGGTGCATTGAGTATACCGTAGATAACGGGAACTAACGCTTCGCTTGAGCGACCAGCAAAGGCATGGATAAAAATAGAAAATGCCTCATAAGTGGTTAAGCGACCTGTTCTTAGTATTGCTTTAGCGACGATACCATTTAGTAGTTTTATTTTCTCCCCTGGCCAGACTTGTTTGGCTGCATCTTTCAAAAGGGGTGATAACCTGAAGTAATCACCCCCAATAGATTCGATCCAAGGACCAACCAACCAATCAAATACATCTCCAGGATAAGATACAGCAGGGGGGAATTCTCCGATAGCTATCGCCTGATCTCTCCGAACATAGCCCGCCACGATGCTTAGTCTGTAAATAAGTTCACGATGATTTTCTGGGACTTGCCTTATGAGTACTTCTCGTGCTTCTGTCCTCACCCGGGCTATTTCCGGAGGAGTTTCGAGCAGCTCTTCTAACCTACAAATAGGCCATCTATCATTTTGTAGTTTAATCAAGCGGGCATGTACTAACTGTGGATGTCCATAGGTTTGTAGCGAGATAACCTTGGCCCAGTTCTGAGCTAAGTTTTCCCGAGGGCAACCGAGATTGAGAGCAAACTGGACTATTTCATCTTCTCCGAATTGTGGCACCTGTTGGAGGCTTGTTGCTTCTAAGCTGAGTAGTTTTAATAAACGGTCGGGCGGGGATTTCTGGCTAGTAATAATAACCTGATTGTTGCGCTCTTTGAGAGTATAGAGCAAACCACCAAGACAGTCTTCATACTGGCGCGCTGGTGCTGGGGTTAGATCGAGGTCATCCAGTACAATATTGCATGATTCCCGTTTTTGTTCGATTATGCTCACAAGTTGGCGTAGAATTACTGTTGTTAAAGCAGTTTCTTGGATTGATAAATTCACCCAATACCAGTTACCCCCTTCCTTATTCGCAACCAATTTGGCCAGTGTAGTTTTTCCCATTCCCGCAAGGCCAACCAGTACCAAGATGTTACTTTCTTTAAGTATGGCGCCAAGTTCCGCAACGAGCTTATCACGATTATCAGCGTTCCTTGGGATAGGTGGAATGCCCTTTTGAAATAAAGGCGCAGGCCGAAACGATATACTAGTAGCTTCAGAGGGGAAAACGGCAGAAAATAGGTTCCCGCCTTGTAAAGCAGAGATTAACTCAAAGACCTTATTTTTTGGTACGCGCATTGTTGCTTCATCCCCAAATATTTGGAGAAGCAATGCACGATCAAGTAGACGTTTGTCTCTACTGCATGCGGTAGTTAATGCTTCCGAAAACAATCTTTCGGCCACCCTGGTTACTTCAAAGGATATTATGCCATAATTTTCACCGATAACGATAAGTTTTCGTTTAATTGATTCTATTACATAGCTCGCATCTTCACTTTCCGTTTCCCATGTCATGGGTTGGACAAGCTGTTCAAGGATTGAGTTTTCATTGGCTTGGCTTAAAAATATTCTCAACTCACTTGAAAGGTTCTCTTGTTCTAATAGGAATTCTTTCAGAGGTTTGACCCCTTCTCTTCCTTTTTGACATTTTTCCCAGAGTGTTAAACCAGCCTCTTGTTTTCCAAAGGGGTTACCTTTTTCAACACAGATAGATGAGGTTGTGAGGTAGCGATACGAAACATTCCTACCTTTGTTTGCAGTGCGAAGTTTCCAATAATGATTTATGGCCTCTATTACGGGTTTTGTGCCCAGAGAGATAGTTCCTGTCCTCTTCTTAACTTGAATTGCTGTCGCCTTTTCTGGTTCAATAACCTCGAAGTCTTCGGCACCCTCTAAGAATAGGAAATCTTCGTCTTGCAGGTCCAACCAGGCGTGTACACTTTGCCATATCTGATAAGCATAGCCACTTATTATTGCTGTTGCTTGTCGCTTTGGATCTCCAGTGAGGGCTAATTTTTTGTCTTGCTCTTCATCCATAATTATTCGAAGTATTTCTGCTTTTTGAAAGGTTAAAACTATAAAAAGCATACGCCGAGGACGGGGCCTCGGCGTGACCCCGGGGGGTGTTGCCATGTGCTTGAATCTGTCAGGATTATACAGCAAGCGGGGGGATTTGTCAATGGGGGGCGAAAGGAAAATGCTGGCTGAGCCACATGCTGGGTACATGTGACCCACCGCAACCCCGTCTCCAGGGCGCGGTTGCCAGCGTTTTCATTATAATAAATTCCGTCTTTTGGGTCAAGGGCCGGGTTTGGTTTTTGGGGATTTTTTAGTGAAATGGGATGGGGAAAGACTGTCAATTTCGCTTTAACTTCCTGCGTTGCAATGTCTAATCCCTAACCCCTAATCCCTGACCCCTGATCCTTTGGGGCTCTGACGGTGTTGAGTGCTCCCGGCTTCTTTTCTTCGTTGCCTTTCCCTAATCCCTAACCCCTAACCCCTGATCCCTGCCCTTCGTGGTCCCAGGCTCTTGGAGGCTCTCGGCTCCCTTACTTCCCTGTCTTTCCCTGATTCCTTACCCCTTACCCCTTATCCCTTCCCTACCGGGTCTTGCGACCCTGGGGAGTCCCTATGGGGGCGGTACAGAGGGGCTACCGTGGAGCTACACAGGGGCGTGTGCAAACCGACTTGGTTCTGGCTTGGTTCTGGCTTGGTTCCGGGTTGCTCCTGGCTTGTTCCTGGCTTGATGGCTCCCTAAAAACGCTTCTACCCTCCCCCTTTGGGGGAGGGTAGCTTGGAGGGTGTGGGGCGGATTTTGGGGCCGGGAGGGGTTTCTCCCCGTCTCCACCCTTTGAGGGCCTCTGAGAGGCCTTGTTTTCGCTTTTAGAGGGTATTGTACCGGGATGGGCCGGAAAGAAAAACTCCTCTCACACCCTGCTTAAACGACAACCCCAACGACAACCTAATCGACAACCCCCCTCACCCCAGCACATAATGCGCACCCCGGCCCTTGTCCACCAGCACCGCAACCGGCCTCAATATCTCAATCTCATCTCGACCGGAAGGTCGCTCCTACACTCCCCCTAATCATCAACCTAATCATCAAGCTAATCATCAACCTCATAGTAAAGCCCCCGGCCCTCCCTGAACAACCGCTGGACCGCTGCGCTACGGTGGAAACGGTGGAACGCTTCGCTACGGTAGAGACGGAACGCCAAAAAAAGCCCTTGGATTCCGGATCGGGGTCCGGAATGACGAACACCGCCCCATTCCCGAGCATTTCCTAATCCCGAACCTAATCCCGAACCTAATCCCGAACCGCCTTAAGCCAGGACATAATGCAAGCTCCTGCCCTTTCCCTGCGGCTTGATCACCACCATCTCCACCATCTTCCTAAGCTCTTTCAAAACCGCGCGATCCGAGATTTTAAACAGCGCCTGCAATTCTCGATTCGTAACCCTCCCCTGCCGTAGAATCACCTCGACCACCTGCATCTGCCTCTCGGACAGCGCCACCTGCCCCTTCTCCACCCTCCTCAGCCTCTCGCTGGAGAGCCTCACCACCCGTTCCTTCACCGCCCCCAGACTCGTCTCCACCCCGGAGACGAAATACTCCAGCCAGGAAGTCAGGTCACGGGTCCCTGAATCCACGCTCCGCAGAGCCCGATAGTAAGCCGGACGGTCCGAATCGTAATAGTCGTCCAGACAGAAGAACCGCTTGGCATCGAACCCCCGCTGGAAAAGGATCCAGGTCGCCAGCACCCTGGCCGCCCTTCCGTTCCCATCCACGAAAGGATGAATCCTCACGAACTCGTAATGCGCGATCCCGGCCTCCAGAACCGCGTCCAGCTCTTTGGCCCCGGGGGAATTGATCCAGGCCACCAGGTCCTGAACCAGGCCCGGAACCTCCGCATTCTGCGGTGGCCGGAAAGAAACCTCGCGGGTCCGGGAATTCCCCACCACCACGTAGACCCGGCGATACCGCCCCACATCCCGAGGATGCTCCAAAGTCTTCTGAGCCACCCAGCGGTGCAGGGTAAGCACGTCCTCCTCGCGGAGCTTGCCCCCGGGAGCCAGGCGCTCCAGATCCTCCAGAGCCTTGAGGTAATTCAGGACCTCCTGTTTGTCCTTGCGCCGGGCCATCACCTCCCGGCCCTGAGCCAGGTCGCTCACCTGCTCCAGGGACAACTGGTTCCCCTCGATCTCGGTCGAGGAATGGGCCGAATGAATCAGCGCCTCCCGCCTCAAGGCCACCTCCCATTTCGGGATCAAAGGCGAGGCCAGGATCACTTCCCGAGCCGCGCTGATGCGGGCGAGAGAGCCCACGATACGGTGGGTGTAGCGGAAATTAGGGTTGAACATCATGGCGGAATTATACCCCAACGGGGCGTTAAAATCAAGAGGGCCGAAGGACGCCGAAGGGCGATGGGTTGCTTCGCTACGGCGGAGACGGTGGACCGCTGCACTACCGTAGAGACGGTTGAACGCTTCGCTACGGTTGAAACGGTGGAACGCAGGGCTACGGCGGATCGCTTCGCTCGCTGGAAACGGAAAAAAGAAGAGAGAGGCCCGGTCTTCAAGACGGGCCTCCCTCGGGTCCTTGCGGAAAAGAGCCTGCTCTTACCTGAGCGTGACCGGCAGGACGTGCACCGCCTTGACCAACAGCAGGACCTGCTCCCCTTTCTTGAGCTTCATCT
The DNA here is from genome assembly GCA_964353855.1 of uncultured bacterium. Lineage (GTDB taxonomy): Bacteria > Edwardsbacteria > CAYGWX01 > CAYGWX01 > CAYGWX01 > CAYGWX01. Next base: position 22,144 of record CAYGWX010000023.1, read on the forward strand.
CGTTCAGGGACTCGGTGGTGATCACCGCGGCCATCCGGGACTCCCGGGGGATGGTGAACTTGATGTGGGACATCACGTCGCCCTTCTGGATCGCCGTGACCTTGCCGACCAGCTGATTCCGTGCTCCGATTTTCATGGTCTTACCCCCTGTGTTCGGCGTTGGGATTTAAGCTGCGCGGCCTGCTTTTCGACCGCCTCGATGTGCTCCCGGTAATGCCCGCAGCCCACCTGGTTCAGCCATTTGTAGACCCCGTTCCCGGGGTCCAGAAACCTCTCCGGGACCTCTTTGGCCATCTCGACCAGGCCGGAATGAAGATTGCTCAAGTCCTTGAGGAGAAGCCCCCAGGGCATTTCCTTGAAGTGATCCACGAACTTTCGGTTCATCGCCTGGATCTCTTCGGGGCCGTAGGGTTTCCCCTTCGCGCCCCCGGCCAGTTCCGCAACCCGCTTCAGGCCCTCGTGATGCCAGCCCACCATGTGCGCCAGGAGGTCCTTCAGGGACCACAGCGGGGTCGCCCCGACCTGGGCAGCCTCCCTGGGGGTCAGGCCCTCCAGCGCGTGGATGAACCCGGCATGGGCCTTCTCCATCGCCTCGACAAGCGCCTTGCGCTCCAGCCTGGGCAGGGGGGTCATTCCGCTATGCTCCGATCGTGAAGTCCTGAAATCAAAGTGCCTTAGTTTAGCTCATTTCAGGGCCCGCTGTCAAGTGCCCCTTCCGGATCGGGCTCCCCTTGACGCAACCCTCGGTCTTATGATATGATAAGCCCATTCCCAAAGTCACCAGCCTATTCCCCCATGAACTCAACGCCCGCCTCGACTGAACCCGCATCGCCCGGAGATGCCTCCGCTCCCCTGTCCCGGGTCTCCGGCTTGAAATCCACGGTCTCCGTGGCCATCAAGCCGACCATCCGCAGCCGGCTGATCACCAGCTTCTCCCTGGTCATCCTCATCCCCTCCCTGATCATCTCCCTGGTCGGCATCCTGATGATCCAGAGACAGGTCATCCAGCAGGCCCAGAACCAGGTGACCTCGGACCTCAGCTCGGCCCGGGAGATCTACACCAATTCCCTGGACCGGATCCGGGACGCGGTCCGGATCAACGCCACCCGGAGGACCCTGATCCTGTTCCTCTCCAACGGCGACACCACCAACCTCTCCATGGAGATGGAGCGCATCCGCTGGGCCGAGCACCTGGACGTCCTGACCGTGACCGACGCCTCGGGCCGGGCCCTTTACCGGGTCCGCAACCCGGCCGTCCGGGGGGACGACCAGTCCCGGAACAAGCTCCTGTTCCAGGCCCTGCATTCCGGCCAGCCCAAGGAGGGGACCGTGATCGCGTCCCAGGAGGAGCTGGCCCGGGAATCCGAGGACCTGGTCAAGCAGGCCTACATGGAGTTCACCCCCACGCCCCGGGCCCGGCCCACGGAAGCGACCCGCGAGACCTCCGGCCTGATGCTCATGGCCGCGGCCCCGGTGTACTCCTATGACGGCCGCCTGCTGGGCGGCCTGTACGGCGGGGTGCTGCTGAACCGCAATGACGACATCGTGGACAAGATCAAGCTGACCGTGTTCAAGGAGGGGACTTACAAGGGCAAGGAGCAGGGCACGGTCACCATCTTCCAGAACGACGTGCGCATCTCCACCAACGTGAAGAACGCCGACGGCAGCCGGGCGATCACCACCCGGGTCTCGGCCGAGGTGGCCGACGAGGTCCTGGACCGGGGGCGCATCTGGCGGGGCCGGGCCTTCGTGGTGAACGACTGGTATCTGGCGGCCTACAAGCCCATCCAGGACATCGAGGGCAAGACCATCGGGATGCTCTACGTCGGCATCCTGGAGCGCCCTTTCACGGACAGCCTCTGGCGCACCCTCTGGGTTTTCCTGGGGATCGCCTTCGTCGGGGTGGCCCTGGTCAGCTGGGTGGCCATCGCCATTGCCGAGCGCTGGTCCCAGCCCATCCGCCAGATGGCCCGGGCCGCCCGGAGCGTCACCGACGGGGACTATTCCCAGAAGGTCAGGGTGACCTCCCGGGACGAGCTCGGCTACCTCGCGGAGTGCTTCAACAGGATGACCGCGGAGCTGGCCCGGGCCAACCGGGAGATCGAGGAGTGGGGCGCCAGCCTGGAGAAAAAGGTCGCCGAGCGCACCGAGGAGGTCAAGGCCATGCAGTCCCATCTGTTCCAGGCCGAGAAGCTGGCCTCCATCGGCAAGCTCGCCGCCGGGGTCGCCCACGAGATCAACAACCCCCTGACCGGGATCCTGACCAACAGCAGCCTGATGCTGGAGGACCTGCCTCCCGAGGACCCCAAGCGGGAGGACGTCCAGACCATCGTCAACGAGACCCTGCGCTGCCGGAAGATCGTGAAGGGGCTGCTGGACTTCGCCCGCCAGACCAGGCCCCAGAAACAGTTCCTGGACCTGAACCAGGTCGTCAGGCGGGTTCTCTCCCTGATCGAGAACCAGGCCAGCTTCCGGAACATCGCCATCTCCACGGACCTGGACCCGAACCCGCCCGCGGTCCTGGCCGACCAGGACCAGATCCAGCAGGTTTTCCTGAACATCGTGCTCAACGCCTCCGAGGCCATGCCCCAGCAGGGGCAGCTCCGGATAACCTCCCGGAACCTTCCCCGGGAAGGCGCCATGGAGGTCCGCTTTCAGGACACCGGACCGGGGATCCCGCCCGACGTCCAGGACAAGATCCTGGAGCCCTTTTTCACCACCAAGAGCACGGGCACCGGGCTGGGCCTGTCCATCGCCTACGGCATCGTGGAGCGCCACCGCGGGACCCTGAAGGTGGAGAGCGCTCCGGGAAAGGGGACCACGGTCGTCATCACCCTGCCCACCGAAAGCAAGGAGCCGGAGGACGGATAGATGGGCAAGCCCAGAGCTTTGGTCGTGGACGACGAGCTGTCCATCTGCAAGGGATCGGAGAAGATCCTGGCCCGCGAGGGCTATGAGGTGAAGTACGCCCTCTCCGGCCGGGAGGCCCTCTCCCTCCTGGCCCAGGAGCCCTTCGACCTCCTGTTCACCGACCTGAAGATGGCCGAGATGAGCGGCATGGAGCTCCTCGAGACCCTGCGCATCCGTTATCCCGACATCGTGCCGGTGGTCATCACCGGGTACGCCACCGTCCCCTCGGTGGTCGAGAGCATGAAGCTCGGGGCCTACGATTTCCTGCCCAAGCCCTTCACCCCGGACGAGATGGCTGCCGTGGCCAGGAAAGCCTGGGGGAAGCGCCAGCTCATCCTCGAGGCCAGGGCCGCGGCCGAGGGCGAGAGGCTCTCGGAGTTCGCCGGGCTCATCGGGAAAGCCCCCAGGATGCAGGAGGTCTACCGCCTGATCCAGAAGGTCGCTCCCACCCCGACCACGGTGCTCATCATCGGTGAAAGCGGCACCGGCAAGGAGCTCGTGGCCCGGGCCATCCACGCCCTGAGCCCGCGCCAGGAGAAGCCCCTGGTCGCGATCAACTGCGCGGCCATCCCGGATACCCTGCTGGCGGCCGAGCTCTTCGGGCAGGAGAAGGGCGCCTTCACCGGAGCGGTCTCCGAGAAGAAAGGACGGTTCGAGCTGGCCGACGGGGGCACGCTCTTCTTCGACGAGATCGGGGAGATGAAGCTGGCCACCCAGGTGGACCTCCTGAGGGTGCTCCAGGAGAAGGCCTTCCGCCGCCTCGGGGGGGCGAAACTGATCCCGGTGGATGTCCGCCTGGTCTTCGCGACCCACCGGGACCTGGAAAAACTGGTCGCCGAGGGCTCGTTCCGGGAAGACCTCTATTACCGGCTCTACGTCTTCCCCATCCATCTCCCCCCTCTCCGGGAGCGCAAAGAGGACGTCCCGCTCCTGGCTTACCACTTCCTCCACACGATGATGGAGAGAAGCGGGAAAAAGGTCTCCGAGATCTCCGAAGGGGTCCTGAGGCTGCTGGGGGAATACCACTGGCCCGGAAACGTCCGCCAGCTGGAGAACGTCATCGAGCAGTCGGTGATCTCCTGCGAGGGGGACATCCTCGAGCCGCGCCACCTGCCTCCGGCAGTAACCAAGCGGGAGTTCCCCGGCGACATTCCGATTCCGAGGACCAACCGGGAGTTCGTGGCCCTGAAGAGAACGATCCGCGAGAAGGCCGTCGCTGATTTGGAAAAGGAGTTCGTCCTGGAGGCCCTGGAGAGGAACTCCTGGAACGTCACCCGGGCGGCCCTGGACGTGGGGATGCAACGGCCGAACTTCCAAGCCTTGATGCGCAAGCACGAGATCAGGTCTGACAAAAAAGATTAAAGTAAACCACCCTTAGGAAAGCCCCCCAATGTTTTGGGGGGCTTTCCTTTTAACTTCTTTAATATCAATATATTAATCATTTTCAGACCGGTGCATATTTTGCCTTCTTGGTGTATATCGCTGATATACATGGAATGAAATAATGGCGTAACTATTTATTAAATCATATATTACAGATTATCAATCTCTCGGTTTCCTGCTGATTACTACTTTTCAGTGCATATCATATCTATACACTCCCTGGTTTAAATACTGTAAACACTAATAAAAATATTACAATATAATGTCATTATTAACAATAGGTTACAAGCTAAATATAAACACCTTGTGAATTGTGGCACGAGGCTTGCATTAAGATAATAGTGGAAAGCGGACTCATTGAAAACCCAAATTTATTAATTTTAAGAAAGGCAGGAAAAGAAATGGAAAAAGTTCAGAACAAGCAGACCAAGGTCCTGGTGGTGGACGATGAAAAGACCGTGTGCCAGAGCGTGGAGAAGATCCTTACGCGCAAGGGCCACCAAGTGGACCAGGCCCTCTCCGTGGAGAATGCCCTGAAGATGATCGAGGCCCCGAACGAATACGACCTGATCATCGCCGACCTGATGATGCCCCAGGTGAGCGGCATGGAGCTTTTGAAGATCGTGAAAGACCGCTGGCCCCAGGTGCCGGTCCTGATGATCACGGGCTACGCCTCCATCGCCTCGGCGGTCGAGGCCACCCGGCAGGGGGCCGTGAACTACCTCCCCAAGCCTTTCACCCCGGATGAGCTGGCGACTTCCGTCGATAAGATCATCGAGGGAACCTTCACCCGCGAGGAAGGGGCCGAGCCAAAAAAAGCGGCTGATCCCCGGGACCTTCTGGACGAGGGGATCATCGACGTGGACATGCCCTTCAGCGCCCGCGAAGTGGCCCAGGCGACCTCGGCGGGCTACGTGGAACAGCTCACCCACTCCGACATCCCCAAGTCCCACCCCATCGAAGAAGTGATCCTGCCCCAGGACTTCTGCTCCCTGGGCCAGAGAAGCTGCAAGAAGTTCGAGAAAAAAGGCATCTGCCAGAGCGAAGAGTGCCCGATCATCGTGGCCGAGAGGAAGAAGTCCGCGGCCCGCAAGCCGGACTTCTCGGTCCTGACCGCGGACGCAATCGACGTGGACATGCCGTTCAGCGCCAAAGAGGTGGCCGAGGCGACCAGCGAGGACTACGTGGCCGCGCTCGGACGGTCGGACATGCCCACCCTGGGATACTGGTACTTCCGGAAGAAGTCCCCCACGGCCCGCCGGATCCTGGTCGTGGACGACGAGCCGGTGGTCGTGAACAGCGTGCGCAAAACCCTCTCCCGCCGGGATTACGTCGTGGAGGCCGCGTTCACCGGCCAGGACGCCCTGAATCAGATCCTCTCCCAGAAGTTCGACCTCGTCCTGCTGGACATGAAGCTCCCGGACGTGAACGGCCTGGACCTGCTCTCCACCCTCAAGAAGCACTGGCCGAACCTCCCGGTAGCCGTGGTCACGGGCTACGCTTCGATCGACACCGCTGTGGACGCCGTACAGCGCGGGGCCAACGACTACATGCCCAAGCCCTTCACGCCGGAAGAGCTCTTCACCCTGACCAGCCGGATCTTGGAGAAGGTGGCCGCGTAAAACAACAGCCTTTTAATACGAAAGAGCCCCCCGAGATATCGGGGGGCTCTCTTTTCGCTTGGTGAAAGTTAACGCACGACCACGAGCTTCTTGGTGGCCGCAAACGAACCGGCCTCCAGGCGGTAGAAATACACCCCCGAAGCCGTCCGCGTGCCGTTCTCGCTCCGCCCGTCCCAGGAGACCTGCTTGTACCCGGCCTGTTCCTTCCCGGCCACCAGCGTCTTCACCAGCTGGCCGGAAAGGTTGTAGACCTTCAAGGACACCCGGGTCTCTATTGGCAGGTCGTAGGAGATGGCTAAATGCCCCTTCGAGGGGTTCGGCACCGCCGGGCCCAGCGCAAACCGCATCGGCAGCCCAAGGCTCACCGGCAACAACTCCACCCCGCTCCGCAGCCGCGGCGGGTCGGTCGTGAACTTCGTGGCCCGCCCGCCTGTGATCGGCGCCATCATGGGATCGTAAGTCCCGTTGTTAAAGCAATTTAACCCCACGCTCATCGCCTGGTTCTGCTGCCCAACGGTCGCTGAGGTAATCGTCCCCACGCTCTTCCACTGCAGGATGATCTCGGAGTCCCGCGTGTTGGCCGTGGATGGCGTCAGGCTGGTGTCCATGACGATGAGCTCAAACGTTCCGCAGTACTGCCCGCCCAGCGTGGGCACGCTGTCCCACTGCGCGATGAAACGCTGGTTGGCATCCACACGGTACCAGCAGGTCCCGGTCCCGGAGATGGTCAGATCGTCCCAGATTCCCGCCACACCGCCAGGCACAAAACTCGCGGAAGGCAAGGCCGCGTTGGAGTACACCGACAGCGTCGTCCGACCGATCGCCAGCCAGCCGTTGGTGCAGATCGAGGCCGAGTCCCCGTGAA
>CAYGWX010000024.1:0-28334 GCA_964353855.1 uncultured bacterium
TCTCATGCCTTTGAACTCTTCACTCCTCACTCTTAACTCTTCACTCACTTTGCGAGCGAAGTGAGCAAAGTAGCCATCATCTTCGGCACGCGCCCCGAGGCCATCAAGCTGGCCCCGGTCATCCTCGCGCTCAAGAACGATCCGCGCTTCTCCTGTCAGGTCTGCGTCACCGCCCAGCACCGCGAGATGCTCGACCAGGTCCTCGATGTCTTCAGCATCAAGCCGGACGTGGACCTCGACCTGATGGAGCCGAACCAGTCGCTGGCCGGCCTGAGCGCGCGCGCAGTCGAGGCCATCGACCGCTTCCTCGCGAAGTCCACGCCCGACCTTGTCCTCATCCAGGGCGACACGACCACGACCTTTTGCGCCGCACTTGTCTCCTTCTACCACCACATCCCTGTTGGTCACGTGGAGGCAGGTCTGCGCACGGGCAACCTCGACTCGCCGTGGCCTGAGGAGGCCAACCGGGTGCTCGCGACGCGCCTGACCACGCTGCACTTCGCGCCCACCGAGCTGAACCGGCAGAACCTGCTCAAGGAGAGGGTCGCGCCGGAGCGCGTCTTCGTCACCGGCAACACGGTCATCGACGCGCTCTTCCTCGCGCGGGATATCATCAAGGCAAAGCCTCCGGCGATTCCCGGGCTACCGGAAGCCCTGGCAGCCGCGAACGGCCCGCGCCTGGTACTGATCACCGGCCACCGGCGTGAGAACTTCGGCCCCGGCTTCGAGGCCATCTGCAAGGCGATCGCGGAGCTGGCGCGCCGCTTCCCGGAAACCGCCTTCGTCTACCCGGTGCACCTCAACCCGAATGTGCGTAAGCCGGTCAACCAGATCCTCCGAAGCGCCGGCACGAGCAACATCCACCTCATCGAGCCGCTGCCGTACCTTCCGTTCGTGGCGATGATGAACCGCGCTGCCGTGATCCTCTCCGACTCCGGCGGCGTGCAGGAGGAGGCCCCGAGCCTGGGCAAGCCCGTGCTGGTCATGCGCGACACCACCGAGCGCCCCGAGGCCGTCATCGCCGGCACAGTCAAGCTGGTCGGCACCGACGAGGGCAAGATCATCGAGGAGACCAGTAGGCTTCTCACCGACAAGGCGGCCTACGACGAGATGGCGCGCGCCCACAACCCCTACGGCGACGGCAAGGCCACCGGCCGCATCATCACCGCCTGCGCCGATTTCCTGCATGTCTCGCCGACGACCAACAAATGATCGCAGTGCCTGTCATCCTGAGGACACTGAGCCTTCGCGGTGCGAAGGCGAAGGGGACGAAGGATCTCACCGCACCTGCAACCGTTTCTGTGGGGCACGCGCTCCGCGCGTGCTCACTCGATCACGCCCTCGCCCCGCGCCTGTCTTTGTCTCTGTGGGGCACGCGCTCCGCGCGTGCTCGTCTCCTACGACTCTATCTGGGGTAGGGGCGGTGCTTACCCCCGCCCTCGCCAGCGGTGAGCCGACTTGAGAATCGTGGATGTCTCTTGCCTGAACCGGGGTGCTGATGCCTGACGAGATGCAAATTGGCGCATCCCCAACTGGGAAATCCTTTTCAGCGCAACTGCCCGAGAGTGCCCTGTCTGCTTTGAGTCTCCCCGACGAGCCTCTCGTGAGGATCCGCCCCAGCCGCCGCTGGGCTGCCCTCGACCTCAAGGAGCTCTGGGCCTACAGGGAGCTGCTGTACTTCCTGACCTGGCGAGACGTCAAGGTCCGCTACAAGCAGGCCGTGCTCGGGATCGCGTGGGCCGTGATCCAGCCACTCGCCACGATGCTCATCTTTACCATCTTCTTCGGCAAGCTCGCCAAGGTTCCCTCCGATGGAATCCCGTACCCCATTTTCAGCTACGCGGCGCTGCTCCCCTGGATGTTTTTCCTGAACGCGGTCACGAGCAGCGGCAACAGTCTGGTCGGCAGCGCTAACCTGATAACCAAGGTGTATTTCCCACGGCTGATCATTCCAGGTGCTGCTGTTGTTGCAGCTCTTGTGGACTTCAGCATCGCGTTCGTTGTGTTCGTCGGGCTGTTCGCCTACTACGGCTACTCGCTCACATGGGGTGTGGTGCTCTTCCCGGTGCTCGTCGTGCTGACGGTATTGCTGGCTCTTGGTGTTGGTCTGTGGACGTCGGCGCTCAACGTCAAGTACCGCGACGTGCGCTATGCGCTACCGTTCCTCCTCCAGCTCTGGATGTTCGCCACGCCCGTCATCTACCCCTCGAGCCTGATGCCCGAACGATGGCGATGGGTCCTGGCGGTCAACCCACTCACGGGCATCATCGAGGGCTACCGCGCCTCTCTTCTCGGCAGGCCCGTGATGTGGGGCGCGCTCGGCTACTCAGCGGCGATAGCGATTCTCTTTCTGCTGTACGCGGCCTTCTACTTCCGTCGCACGGAGCGACAGTTCTCCGACATCGTGTGAGCTCATGAAGCCCATCATCCAAGTGAGGGAGCTTTCCAAGCGCTACCGTATTGGTGCGCACCGCGCACGCTACGGCAGTCTGCGCGAGTCGCTCACGGAGTGGGGACGGCAGCCGTATCGGGTCCTCCTTAAGAGAGGCGGTCAAGAGCGTCCAACCATCTGGGCCTTGAAGAACGTCACCTTCGACGTGATGCCGGGCGAGGTCGTCGGAATCATCGGCCGCAACGGCGCCGGGAAAAGCACCCTTCTCAAGGTGCTGTCGCGCATCACTGAGCCGACCGAAGGAGAGGTGGACCTCTTCGGGCGGGTTGGGAGCCTCCTTGAGGTGGGCACGGGCTTCCACGCCGAACTGACCGGAAGGGAGAACATCTTCCTCAACGGGGCGATCCTTGGGATGAAGAGGGCCGAGATCGACCGCAAGTTCGACGACATCATCGCCTTCGCCGAGGTCGAGAAGTTCATCGACACTGCGGTGAAGCACTACTCGAGCGGCATGTATATGCGCTTGGCGTTCTCTGTGGCGGCTCACCTCGAGCCCGAGATACTGTTAGTGGATGAGGTGCTGGCGATAGGTGATGCTGAGTTTCAGAAGAAATGCCTGGGGAAGATGCAGAGCGTTGCCGCAGGCGAAGGCCGCACGGTCCTCTTTGTCAGTCACAACATGGACGCGATTGCCCGGCTATGTCGCCAAGCCCTCCTCTTGGACAATGGTCGGGTGCTATGCAGTGGCGATGTAGCCACGGTCATTAATGCCTACCTGAGAGCTGGAATCAACCAGGTCGAGCGTGTCAGCCTACGAGCGGTCTCGCGTCCGCTACCCGTCAGGAGCCAGGCCAAGATCGTGTCGGTCCGGATGGTGAGTGGCGCCCGCCCAGCCCCTTGGAAGCTGCCATTTGGTGAGGACATCTGTTTTGAGCTCGAGGTTGAGGCAGGCAGCAGCCTACAGGCTTTGGAGGTTGCAGTGGCGGTGGTGTCGCCCCGCGGGTTCGAAATTGCGTCGTGCGCGAGTGGCCTCACGCTTGGTGTGGGTGAAATCACAAAGGGCCTTCACACAGTGCGCGTCAGGTACTTGGACCTTCGTCTCGTCCCCGGCTTGTACCGATTTGGACTGGGTATCCGCTCGCCGTTGGGCTTCGAGGACTACCTGCCAGAAGCGTTCGAACTGGAGATAGTGCCGTCGAGCAAGTCCGCGGAGCTGAGGGTCGATACCTTCCTTGGTGCCGTGGTCCCTAACGTAGCGTTTGAACTCGAACCGGATGCTGCGCATACCCAAGAGCCACTCTAGGCAGCTTAGCGTGAATTTCCGCAAGGCTCTAAAGATTCTTGTCCGTAGGCGGCACACAGCGCCAAGGCCGTGGCGCCCCTCCTGGATTCCTTCCTGGGTGAAGCTCCAGTCTGAGCAGGACGCGCACCCACATGTTGCTGAGGAGAGGGCACACTTGTTTCTGGCCTACGACGCAGGTTCAACAGAGATCGAGATCCTGAATTGGCTCTACGCGACCGTGTGCCTTGTGAAACCCCAGCATGTTCTCGAGACTGGAGCTTTTCAAGGGCTCGGGACACTCGCACTGGCGAGCGCCTGCAGGGCGAATGGCTTTGGCGTTGTTCATGCTGTGGAGATCGATGCGGACCTGTGCGCGCTCGTGACCAAACGGCTAGCCAAGGCGCGTCTCTCACCCTTTGCCCAGGTGTACTGCGCTGATTCACGTGAGTTTCTGCGGAAGACCCCTCTTTGTTTCGAATTTGCGTTCTTCGATAGTCAAGTGGAGATCAGGGCAGAGGAGTTCAGGATTTGCCGGGAGCGAGAGGCCCTGAGGGGCATCGCAGTGTTTCACGATACGTCGTGTCAGCGTACCAGGAGCCTTGACTTGTATCCGGATGAGGCGACCCACCGGAGGTACCGAGAAGACCTCATGCGGCTGGCCAGGGAAGCCGGCGCAGGTTTCTTTGATTTCGAGCTCTCACGAGGGCTGTTTGTCATCTTCGCACCGAAGAAGCTGAGCTTGGGCTGAGAGTGTTGCAGGGATGCCCCCGGTACCGGGACAAAGGACTTCTGGCGCCCGTCCGGCCATTTAATGGGCCCCCGACGGTGTAGGATCACCCGTGGCCGTTGACAGCCAAGATTCAGGGATCGTTGGATGAGGCTGCAGGAAGAACTGCGTATCGCCAAGAGCGGTCCTCTGATTCTGCTTGTTACGCTACAGCTAATCTTTCTGGTGTTCTACCTTTCTCAAAATCCCTCGAAGGATCTGAATCTAGCCTTAGATGATGGCTATATTTATGGAAACTACGTTGTGAACGCTGCGTCTGGCCATTGGTTCGAGTACAACCTGGGCGAAAAGTCAGGGGGCATCACCAGTTTCTTGTGGTTTGTCTTAGCGGTTCCAGTCTATCGAGCATTGAATCTTGTCTGCGAAACTTTGCCTGCGCTGCATTTCACGTTCTATCTGCTGGCAGCCCTGTGCATGACAGGAACAGCAGGTTTGACATTCCTTGTGGCGAAGCGTGTCTTTGCTTCGGACTTGGTGGCTCTGCTTGCAGGGATCGCTGTGGTTGCTGACTCCAGGCTGCTTTGGGCCGGGTTGTCGGGTATGGAAACGCCTCTGACCACTGTAGTCGTGGTCGGAAGCTTGTGGGGTGCGTTAGCGACGATGGGGCCTGGCCCTCCCAACGGCCGCGCCCGCCAGAGAGGCTTTCTGGTCCTTTCTGTTTTGTGCGTGCTTGCTTACTCCAGTAGGCCCGAGATGGTCCTTTGGGTCGGTGGCATCCTGGCAGGCATGGCACTTGTGGCACGGCAGGCGGGCAAAGGCAACGGGGCACTGGGAGCGCGGCGCATTCTTGGCATGTTTGGTTTGTGTGCGGTAGGCGTAGGCATCGTCATGGGGATCTACCTCTGGCAGACAAGGCATGTTTTTCCAAGCAGCGCCTACGCAAAAGCCGGGCGGGTGCCGATTCTTGATGGCATACCCTTATTTTTGGGGCAGCTTACAGCATACGAATGGGTTGGCTGGGCCGCTGTCGCCGTCAGCGCGCTAATTCAGCTGGCAAGGGGCGGTCCGCGAGAGAAATGGCTGATAGCTGTGCTGCCGAGTGCACTCTTCTTCCTTGCAAAGGTGAAGATTCTTCCTTGGCTTGGCCAGGAACACCGCTACATGGTCTCACTGACACCGGTGGCCGTTGTATTTGGGCTTGGCTGGGTCTTCCTCGGTTTGCGGAAGGCGCTTGATAGCCAATGGTTGCGTGGTGGGCCCGGGTTGCGCAGGGCGTACCGTGTTGGTGTCGTCGTGTTAGCGGTGGCAATTGGGAGTGAGAGGGCTTTCGCGGGGGTCGAGCGCTACAAAACTTTCGTCTACGACAGAATGGAGAGCGATGTAGCGGTGGGGATTTGGCTGAGGGAGCACACGCCAAAGGTGACGGTAGTAGCGGTCGAGATGGCAGGGTCGATCCATACGTATAGTCAGCGGCGCACGATTGACGTGGTTGGTTTGACGAGTCCGGAGTGCCTGGGGCTGTACCCGGACTGGACCGCGTTATTCCCTGTCCTAAGGCGCAGCGGAGTCAAATACGTTGTCTACTACCCGGCGTGGTTCGTGCGAGATGGTCAAGACGCAATGCCCCCGGGTCTAACCCTCTGCAAGGTTTTCAGCGTAAAGCACGATGGCGATGTCCCTATTGGAATCGGTGCGAAGGACATTGCGATCTACCAGACCAACTGGTGATCAACAGGGTGTTCTCGGGCCCGGCCTGGCGTGAAGGAATCGAGCCGGCGGCACCCGCTTGCTGCAACTCACGTGACGGGGGTGCACGTGGTCAACGGGTCCAACTAGTTCTCCTCCTTGATTAGGTGGCCGCGTGTACGGTCCCGCGAATATGCCCATGAGCCCAAGGCGGAAGGTTCCAAGAAGCTTTTCAGATTTCCGGAATTGGGTTGCGCAAGCCGCAAAGGTTGAATTCCTTACCGCAAGGGATTGCTTGAAGTATGGACTTCCGACGCACCTTGTAAGGTACTTCGGCGGCATAGGGGACGACTTGTTGTGCGCTTCCGTGGCGAAGGAAATATGCGACCGAGAACCCGAGGCCCGTATATGGATGCTCACGCGCTCCCCGGAACTGTTCGACCACATGTCTTTCTTCTCAAGGGTTTCTTCCCTGGACCATTGGCACCTGTGGGAGGCTCCATCCATCCGGTCGCGACGCCTCTTCCTCGCATACACCAGGGAGCGCGTCCCAGGGTCCAACTCGGGTGAGGATGTACCACCGACGGAACACATCATTGCCGCGATGTGTCGGAATGCCGGCCTCCGAGGTGAAGTGGCGCTTAGGCCGTATTTGACCCTGACAAACGACGAGAGGAGAGCGGGGGCTCTTGCGCAAACCCAAATCACGGTCCAGTGCATAGGGCCAGAATCTGGCACCGCGATGCTCAACAAACTTTGGAACCCGAAACGCTTTCAAGAGGTAATCAACCGACTGCAACAGCTTTTCCGTGGTGAGGTTGAGGTGATTCAAGTCGGCGGCAGCGGCGACGTGCGCCTAGATGGGGTCGTTGATCTCCGGGGCAAGGCCAATATCCGTGAGACAGCAGGGATCCTGAGCCAGTCGGCGTGCTTCATCGGTACGGCGGGTTTCCTGATGCACCTTGCTCGGGCCGTGGAGTGCCGCTCTGTGATCATCTATGGCGGACGTGAGCATTCCTGGCAAAGTGGCTATGTTTGCAACGAGAATCTGGACAGCTTTGTCGACTGCTCCCCATGCTGGAAGTGGAACAGGTGTGACTTCGGTCGAAAGTGCATGGAACTTATCTCTGTAGAGCAGGTAGGTGCTGCGGTGCAACGTGTCCTTGACCGGGGCGGCACTGCCCTGGAAACAGCAACCGTGCGCCTTTGAGTCAAAAGCACATGCCCTGGGAAAGCTTGCCGTGGAGCTTCATCTTGGCTGCGTCCTTTGTTCCGTCTCCTGACCGCCTATGCGCCCAAACCGCCGACTGTATTAGGAGGCGTGCTGGCATGAATCATTACCTTTTTCATCCACAGTGAGCAACCGCTCATGAATCTACCTCCTAAGCCAATTCTGTCCCACAAGGGTACGAAGCGTTCCTGCAGGTCTGGTTCGTTGGTAATAAAGGCGTTCGATTGGATCACCTCAAAGGGGTAGCTGTTAGCCAAGAGCAGGGTTGCCAGCATGTATTGCTCGGAATAGCCCAGGGCGATTTGCTCGTCAGGGTAGTCGTACGGCAGCGAAATATCATGGAGGTGCACTAGGACACCTGCCTGGAGACTCGGCAGGATGTCGAGAAAGAGCACAACGACGTCGGAATTGGGCAGAGCGCAGTGCGAGCCATCAACAAAGAGGATGTCCCCAGGCTGGAGTTTCCTAAACACTTCCAGATCTGAAGCTTCTAAAGGTGCGCGAATCGTTTGGTCGCAAAGACAATCAATCTCGGCCCTAGGGTCTGGGTCTACCGAGATCAGAGTAGTACTCAGCGCGTGATCATTCATGGCCTTCCTGGCGAACTTGGTGCTGTGTCCAGATCCGACCTCAAGATACCGCGAGGGGCGAAAAGCGGCGAGGAAGGCGTACAGGGTTGCGGCGTCAAGTTCAGGCAGGAATCCGTTGAGCCAGTGAGGCTCGAAAGGTTTATCAGCCGACGGCTTGAGAGGAATCGCCTCCAGGTAACGGGAGTAATCCAAGATGGTCTGGATATTCACCTCGTAGCTGCTGCGACGCAACGCAAGGATCTCGTACAGAGTTTTGTGGGGATTTCGCCCGTCACCGTAGGGCCTCCCTTGACCGTAGCGGGCCTTTGATGAGAACCCATATTCCAGGAATAGGGGCATACGACCCGAGAGCAACTGGCGGTTGACTCGGAGGAATGCGCGCAGCGTTGCGAGTCGCTGTGCGACAAGGAATGGTTTTGGCCCCATATGGCGCGAAGTCTAGCGCACGCTGCACCTCTAACGCCAAGGGGCAACGTTCGGGTGCGCGAGACTTTCCTCCGGGAGCCCACGCTTGTGGGAAACCTCTTGGGCACATATTCTGTGGAGATTTTGGGGTCAAGGCTCTTTTCCTGAGCGCCTCCAGGAACGGTGCACGATCGGCTAGCGAGCGTGTTCGTGTCGATACGGCTGCGGGGGATTCGTGGTCTTGGCGATGCGAGGATGAGAACTTTGCGACGCGCTTTTCCTCTCTCCAGCGACACAAGAAGAAGCCAGCCGTCATGTCTCACATGACAGGTGGACCTTGGAATCTGAGAAGTGACTTACGCTCGACGCTCCAGATCAAGCCGGCTGAGAGGCCCCAGCCAGCACTGGTTATACGGATGGCCTGCTGGCAGCCCGGCCGGTCCACACGGTTTCTGCGCCGTCTTTGGTTCCAGCAGCCGCTCCGGTGCAAGGCCAATGCGGATTGTGCAGCTCGCGCAAGCCCGCCCGATTGGTTGGCCATGGAGTTCGGAGCCACAGGGCTTGCCTTCTCCTAGTGGCCGTCGGAAAACAGTAACGATGACAACCCGCGCCCCATTGGCCGATTCAAGCGAATACGCTCCGCACAGATGTCCGGCCAACTGGGCCGCACTGGCTCGCCGGTTCAACAGTTCAACAAGGTGAGTCGGTGGTAGGGGAACCCTTTAGGGAGTCCGCAATGTCGATGCCGGAAGAGTTGAAATTCGGCCAGGCTGTGGGTGACGATCTCAAGGTGTATTACGCGGACGATCCCAATCCTGAAACGGCGGGGCATGGTTTGGCATTAGCACCTCTGATCTCCCAGGTGCTGGGACAGGATGAAGCGCTGTACTGGATGATGTCGCCGGCCGAGCAAGCAGCTCTCGTTTACCTCCTCGAACACCTTCAGCCCAAGGTTGGCATAGAGATAGGAACGCGATTCGGGGGGAGCCTTCAGATCATCTCGAAGTGCTGCGGCCGAGTCTATTCGCTCGACACTGATCCTGATGTACCTCGGCGGCTGGAGGGGAGGTTCCCTAACGTTGAGTTCATTATTGGGCCATCAGATAAGACGTTGCCACCACTCATCGACCAGCTACAAAGGAACCGAACGGAACTTGGCTTTGCGCTCGTTGATGGTGATCACTCAGCCGTAGGGGTCAGGCGAGACATAAACCACCTACTGCGTTTCGTCCCGATTGTGCCAATGTTCATCGTGATGCATGACAGCTTCAACCCCCAATGCCGGGAAGGATTGAAATCGGCCGACTGGGCCGGGAACGTGTACGTTCATGCAGTAGAACTTGACTTTGTCCCGGGGACCGTGAATCCCGCTCCGGCATGCCGAGGGCAGTTGTGGGGTGGATTGGCACTTGGCTATTTGAAGCCATATGAGCGGCAGGGGCGTTTCGAAGTCACGGGGCGAGCGGAATTGACCTTCCAAAGTGTCGTCGCCACCAGTCCCCACAAGTCGCTCAAGCACAGAATCCGAGGGTTCATCGATCGGGTTGGAGGAGCTCTCTTGAGGGAGAGAGTGTGTGCAGAAAAATGAAACAGGCTAGAACCGAGAAAAGGGGTGGGGCGTTTGGCGAGGAAGATCCAAGTGGCCCTACGTTTTCGCGTGGACCGTACGTTGATGTTGATGTCCCAGCGGGCGACGCGCATCGCGATGCGGCGCGGAGGCGAAGGGGAGCTATCTGGCGCGCGGATTGAGCTGGCCCCACAGATTTCACGGGCTGGCGCGTTGCGACACTGTTGACGGGTGTACCGCATATTCTGGCTCGCAAGTGCCTAAAGTTGCGTGTGGCGAGACGCTCCCAAGGCGCCAGCGGCAGGAGGCCCTTAGGGAAGAGCGGGTTTCGAGGGCTCGCTTCGGAGGGGAACCTTGTCGACTCCTCGGTGCCTCGTGCGTCCTGGGTCACCGGTCGGGTGTCTTGCTTCGAGCCTTTGGGCCCCAGTGGCGCACTGTCCACTCATGCAGGATCCTGCCAGTGTGACTAGTCGGAAAACGACTCCGAGTGACCGCCCTCAAGAGTAGCAACCAGGATCGATGGCCAGCACTTGATGGCCTGCGCGCAGTTTCCATCATCGGTGTGCTCGGCTTTCACGCGAGTTGGCCAGGCTTCAGCGGGGGCGGGCGGGGTGTCGACCTTTTCTTTGTCATCTCGGGCTTCCTCATCACGTGGCTTCTTGTCAGGGAAAAGGACAAGACCGGGCAGCTTTCCATCAGGAAGTTCTATTGGCGTAGGTTCCTGCGTATTGTCCCCGCCTTTGTGGTTTTCCTGGTTGGTTATTCGTCTGCCTGCATGGTTGTCTTCAGGGACCTCAAGCCCCTGCTATTCTCATCACTTCTCATCGCGGTCACCTATACCACCAACGTGGCAAGAGCGTGGTTCGATCGCACGGTGATCCTTGACCATACGTGGTCCCTCAGTGCGGAAGAGCAGTTCTATGCGGTCTGGCCGTGGCTGACCGCTGCGCTCAAGAAGCAGTCGCTGCTGGTCGTGACCTTCGCTCTGGTGGTCCTCGCACCAGTCTATCGAACGCTGCTTTTTTTCGCGATCGGCACGAGTGGCCCCTCTCATCGCTACGTTTACGGGCCCGACACGCGCTTCGATACGATCCTTGTCGGGTGCCTGCTGGCGCTCGCGATTAACGAGCCGAGATACGGTGAATTCATCCGAACCTGGGCACGACGCGGTCTGGCGATTCCGCTGGGTATTGGTCTCCTCGTTACTAGCATTGGTGTTTCTATGCAATTGCCGTTTTTCATGAATACCGTGGGCTATTCACTGATTGCACTATCAGCCGGCATACTCCTGGTTGCGGCCCTTTTCCAGGAGCATTTGTTGTACGGCAAGCTGCTCGCATTGCCACCCTTACAATGGGTGGGGCGGCTCTCCTACAGTCTGTACCTTTGGCACACGGTTGCCTTGGCCCTAGCGGGGAGGTTCGCAGGCCACCTGCCTAAGAACCCCGGCATACCTTGGACGAGCGTGAGTTATGTGACTATCGCCTTCGGTCTCGCTTCGGTGTCGTACTACTTGGTCGAGAAACCTTTTCTCCGGCTAAAGACCCGATTCGCGGTCGTCGGAGTGTCGTGATCGCCCGATCGGGAGAGAGATGCCCCGCTTGAGGAGCGAGAACGGGACGTTCAGGCAGCCTAGAGTTTTGTTTGTAAGCCAGGCACAGGAATTTGGCGGCGCGGATCACTACCTCCTCACCCTCATCCGGTACTGCCAGGCTGACCTGGGCTGGACCGTTTCCGCGGTGGTCGATGATTCGGCGCGGCTCGAGGGCTTCAGGGAGCAGCTCGGCGTTTCAGGCATCCCTTTCTTGTCGGTGAGGCTGAAACGCGAACCACGTTTCCTGGGGCGCTTTCAACGCACCAGGCCAGTGCTGGCACTGCCGTTTGAAATGACTTCCAGGCTGCGCTTCTCCAAGGTGTTCCGTGCGACAAGACCGAACGTGGTTCATTTCAACCTCCACTTCCTGACGGCGCTCCGCCATCTCATGCTCGAGGCCAGGCGGGCCGCAATCCCCTCTGCTGCCACAATTCACTGGGCGGCTCCAGGTACAACAGTGCGCTGGGTCGAACGACGCTCATACCAGAGGCTAACATCGGCTGGGACGGCGTGGGTCAGCCCCTCGGAGCATGTTCGGCGGAGAGTAGCGATGTTGTTTGGGATAGATGTGGAGCGGGTGTCACTCATCAGGAACGGGATTGAATGGCAACGCTATGCGCCGGGCCCCGGCGAGCGCGCCAGGCTGAGGGCGCAGTTGCTCAAGGAGCTAGAGGTGCCGCCTGAGGCCCGCCTTGTCACTTCTGTCGCTCGGGTCGTACCAATCAAGGGTCAGTCTGTGCTGGTGCGTGCCGCGAGCGCGGTCATTGAACGCTGCCCCGGTTCTCGTTTCTTGCTGGTGGGCGAAGCCGATCCGGCATATCGATCGGAATGCGAGCAATTGGCACGGGAGGCAGGCGTCGGTGAATCCGTTATGTTCTTGGGCTACCGCGAGGACGTGGCGGCCATTCTTGCTGCGACTGAGGTTTTTGTTCATCCGGCATTCTCGGAGAACATGCCTCTATCGGTCATTGAGGCGATGGCTGCCGGGTTGCCAATCGTGGCCAGCGACGTCGAGGGTGTGGACGAGATTGTAAGAAACGGTCGTGATGGCCTACTCGTTCACCCTGGGCAGCCGGATGAGCTTGCAAGGCAGATCATCTACCTCTTAGAGAATCCGGCTGCTCGCGGCGCACTCGGAGATCGAGCACAAGAGAATGCTCGGCAGTTCACCGAGGATGAAATGCTGCGCAAGACCGGCGATTGTCTGCGCTCACTGATGGCTGGGGTGCCCGGGAGTCCATAGTGGAATGCGTGCTCAGGAACGAGTCACAGTTGACATCCAAGAGGCGCGGCAAGGCCCTTTCGGCCCACCAAATTCCTGTTACCGCTTGTCAGTTCACGACAAAATGACCGCAAGTTCAAAGCAGGAGGGGAGGACCCGGCCGGCGAAACGGATTCTTTGCTTCGTGCGAGAGCCTCACGTGGACAATATGCCCAGTCTGACTTCGTTGGTGAGCTTTCTTGCAGAGGAGAGCTATGAAGTAGTTGTCCTGTGTACGACAGACCCCCGATTTCTTATCGCGATGAGCGAGGATCATCGAATCCAATATCGCGCGGTAGCCGATCGAGCAGCGATCCTCGGGTTCAAGTTCAGAATCCCTTGCACCGTCGCACTCGTGGTGAGTGGCATCCGCGAATGCCTCAAAAGGCGGCCGGCTTTGATTCTGAGCCGTGGCGCGTTTGGTGGTCTTGCTGCCTTCGTTGTTTCAGTGCTATTTCGCGTGCGGCGTGTATACCACCCCCTTGAACTCCCAACGGTCAAGTCATACGAATCGAGTCCGGGGCTTCCGGACGGGACGGTTGAAAAGTTGAGGCTTGCAGATTTGGCAGAGCGGTTGGCGATCAGAACCGCTGATCTTGTAATCGCCCACGATCACGACCGTGCTGATTTCATTGCCGCGGCTGCTAAGGTTTCTAGGAGCAAGATTGAGATCCTCCCCAACGCACCACGAGGTGTGGGGCCACGCCACAAGACGCGATGGTTGGCCGAAAGGCTCGGCATACCTGCCGGCAACCGGATCGTCTTGCATTTTGGGGGGGTGGGTCCCAACTTCGACCTTGTCCGCCTGGTAACTGGTGTGGAAAGCTGGCCGGAGGGTTGGTGCTTGGTGATCCATTCCTCGTTCAAGGCAGGCGGTGACGAGTACCTGGCCAGGCTCCAGGCCTGTGCAACTGGCAAGCGCGTTTTCTTCTCTCTCAAACCTGTACCGTCTGCTGTCGTAGATGAACTGGTGGTATCGGCGGATGTCGGGGTTGCAACCTATTCGCTCAAAGACGCTGGGTATCGAGTTGCGCTGATGGGGTTGGCTTCAGGGAAGATCGCCCGATACCTGCGGTGCGGACTTCCTCTTGTGGCGTCGGACGTTCCGACAGTGCGAAGGTATATCGAGCAATATGGCTGTGGCTATTGCTTTGACGATCCGGCCAGTGTCGGAACCCTGCTCCCACGAATCAGCAATCGGTACGGTGAGCTAAGCCGGAATGCCGTCCGATGCTTTGAGGGGCTGTTTTTCCCTGATCCTTACTGCAGAAAGATCGCAGACAGACTTGCTGCGCTGTAGTGGCGATCCTCTTTCGCGGGGCAAGATGGCTAGTCGTTTCATCGAGTACCGGGCGGACCTCGCACCTGCATGTCTCCAGAGTGGTGGAAGAATCCACTGAGGATCCCAGCCCTGTTCCCTTCGTCGTTGGCTGACGATGTGCAACGTCGCATCGTGGGGCGAGGTTTGAGCAAAGCTTCGAAGATAGGGCTCCTCCCTTGAGGCTACGGCTCTAGTGACATGGCGCGCGTAATCTACTTTGCTTCCTCCTACGGGATAGGCCTGACCGCCCTCCTCGCAGAAAAGGCATGTGCACTAAAGGAGCTTGGTAGTTCGGAGTTCCTGTTTGTCTCGGGAGAAAGAGAGCAGTTCCCGGGCCTTTTCGCCAAGCTCCAAAGGCACCAAGTCAGACACGTCGCCATTCCTGGTCTTGACGACCATGGCGGCTTCTTCCGGCTCGTACGGGCGTTCAACACGGAGGTGCAAGAGTTCTCTCCAAACATCGTTCATGTCCAGACGAATTGGCAGTTAGCGATCGCTGCGGTGGCGAGGAGGCTTTTTGGGCACGGATACGCGATTGTGAGCACGATCCACGGCTACCGGCACAACCACAGGATCCGTTCGTTCGTTGCAAGACTGGCGATAGGCATCGGTATGAAGTTCTGGGCAGATTGGGTCCTCGTGCCTTCCTCCTTCCTCAGGCGTAAGTTCGCCATGGTGGACAACAAGTCGAGTCTGCTCTTCCTCGGGGTGGATGACCGCTACTTTGAACGTGGGAGCGTGGTATCCCGGGAAGGGCCCGCACGGATCATCTACCCGGCTGAGTTCCGGAAGGGGAAAAAGCACGAGGACCTGATTCGTACGGTTGGAAAGGTTATTGAGAGGTTGGGGAGCGGGAACATAGAGCTCTACCTGCCTGGAACCGGTGTTCTCCTGGAGAGATGTCAGGCCCTCTGTCAGAGGCTCGGGATTGGGCATGCGGTCGTCTTTCCAGGCTTTCTTGATAGAGAAAAGCTCCTCGATCTCTACATGAAGTGTCAGTTCGTTGTCGTGCCGACCGGCGTTGAGACCTTTGGCCTCGCGATAGCTGAAGGGCTGGTCCTTGGCAGGGTTGTGGTGTCGAGGCCGGTTGGCGTGGCCCAGGATGTTATCGTCCACGGGAAGGCGGGCTGCCTGTACGAGACCGAAAAGGAGCTGGAGGTACTGCTCTGCTCGTTGATCGGTGACAAAGCGAGCTGTGAGGAGTTGTCTAGAAACGCACTGAAGGCTCGCGACGTGTTTCGTTGGCGGAACATCTGCGAGCAGTATGAAAGGATCCTGACGAGCCTTGAGCGTGTGGCCTAGCTTGCGGGAATCCTGCTGCCTCGCGACTGCGCCGGCATTGCGGGGCGCCAAATAAGGACGCAGCTGCCCCTAGTGACTGCAGGAGATGGGCGATTGATCGGGACTGGCGACGAATGATCTCGGCCAGCAATAAAGAGGCCGGTAGTAAGAAAGTCGAGGTGCTGATTCCTGTTCTTTTGGCGGGAGGCACAGAGGCCCAAACCTTGTACCTCGTGCGCGCACTGAGGGGCGCGGGCTATCCCGTTGGGATCTGTTGCTACTTTGAGGCGAACGAAACCGTTATCCAAACGTTTGAGAGAGAAGGCACGCGACTCAGCCTGCTTAGGCTAGGCTCAAGCGGCCAGACGCACAGATTGAAAAGCCTGCTCAGGGTTGGGCGGGCGGTGTTCACGCATCTGCGCCGAGTCCGGCCAGATGTGGTGCATGTGCAGTACTTGGCTCCAGGGCTAGTTTCTGTCCTTGCCGCGCGGGCCGCGAGAGTGCCTACAGTTCTTGCGACGGTCCACCAACCTGGCGAGCCCTATGGGCCCATGGCGATGTTCTCTCTCCGATTGGCCGCCGCACTGAGCACCGCGTTCTTCTGTGTGTCACGATCTGTCGAACAGTCTTGGTTCGGTGACAGCGCCCTGTTCGATCCCTCGAGCGTCGGCAAGCGTCGCCACTTCACGCTGTACGACTGTGTAGATGTCGAGCGATTCGCCCATGGGGCGGACCAGGCTGACGCTCAAGCAATCCGCGAGGAGCTTGGCCTGGCCGGCCACCCGGTAGTGGGGGTCGTTGGGCGCCTGAGGCGCGAGAAGGGGCACGCCGCGTTGCTAGAGGCATTGTCGCTGGTCGTCCGGTCAGTCCCCGATGTCACTTTGGTTGTGGTGGGTGATGGGCAGGAACGCGCCCATCTGGAAGAGCAGGCGCGGGGTTTTGGCCTTGATGGCCATATTGTGTGGTTGGGAGCAAGGAGGTCGGAGGAGCTCCCGGGACTCTACGGCGTGATGGACGTTGTCGCGATCCCATCGCTCTTCGAGGGTTTCGGCCTTGTGGCGGTGGAGGCAATGGCGGCTGCCCGGCCTGTGGTTGCCTTTGCAACCGGTGGCCTCACGGAGATTGTGGTCGATGGCGTTAGCGGCAAGCTGGTTCCCCCCTGGGACCGCAGCGCGTTCGCGGGAGCGCTGGTGGGCTTGATCACGGACCGCAAGGGTGCTGTTGAAATGGGCAAGGCAGGGCGCAGAATCGTGCAGTCAAGATTTTCGCAGGAGACATTCAGCTCCCTGATCTTGTCAGCCTACCGGCGCTACGCGGCGTGACGACCGTTAAGGGCGGCCTCGCCTACTCCCTGGTTGCTGTTGGAGTCAGTAGATGAGGTCCCTTGGAGTCACTCTTTGAATGCTTTCCCTGGCCAGTACGGAGCGGAATGCGGCTGAATCGGGTTTGCTACCAAGCGGCTGTCGGCCTTGCCCGATCGTGGTGGCGAGTGCGCGGCGGGAGGCACCTGACCGTCTTCGGATTGAAGATTGTCGTTGCACCGGAAACGGTGTTCCCTCACTATCGCAAGTTTCCGCTGCCAAAGGGGGGATGTGAATCCGAGATAGTGCGCTACGTCGACTACGTCCAACTGCACTCTGTGATGATGTACCTGGAGGAATTGCGCACAGCGCCCACGATCGTTGAGGTCGGAGCACATCACGGTGCGCATGCTGTCCTACTCGGAAAGAAAGCCAGGGAGCTGGGTGGGATGGTCGTCGCGGTCGAGCCCAATCCGCAAGCCTTCGCAATGCTGAAGCGCAATATTGACTTGAATGGGCTGGATTCGACCGTCGCCTGCGAAGAGGTTGCCATCTTGGACAAGCCGGGGCAGCATTGTCTTGTGATGGAGGGGGAGGAAAGCCATATCACTCTTGAGTCGCGTGGGGGTGGCTACCGCGTTGCGGCGGTGACACTCGAGGAGCTGTTGTCCAGGCGGTCTATCCGGCGCGTAGATTTGCTTCTCGTGGACGTTGAAGGCGCAGAACTGCTTGTGCTGAGAGGGTTTCCTTGGGGCTCGGTCGGCATCGGCAGGATCTACTGTGAGGTTCATCCCTACGCCTGGGAACGTTTCGGCTACGGCGCGTCCGATTTCGAGCGCTTCTTGGTTGATCACGAGCTCAAGTGTTATGACATGTACCTGCGCGAGCATTCGAGGTTCGAAGGTGGAGCCTACATTGGCCCTACACTACTGGTTGACACGCCCCGGCGAGAAGCTTCTGAGGCATCACAAACGGGGTCCTGATGGCCAGCACTGGCATTCGATCGCTTTCGGTCCTCCTGCCGCACTTCCGCGAGCGCGGCGAACCCGGGAATGCCCATTTCTCAGTCTTGCTGCTAAAGCTCGAAGACTATGAACTGTACCCCGTAGGCGTGGGGACACAGATACTCGATCTACGAAGGCACTCATGAGCTGGCCGAAGGTGCCGTTCCTGGTTTGGTTGACGGGGCTGGCGGCCTTTGCCGCGGCCAATGGGGACTTCGAGGTTCTCGGCTTCAGTGTGTCGGGCTACGCGTGGCTGGTTCCGCTCGTAGCTGCGCTGTTGGTTTTGGCGCGTCATCCTACCCGTGTTCGCTTTCCCGTTTGGATCTGGATTCCATGGGGACTCCTTCTGCTCGCCTATCTCACCCAGGCCGAGGAACCCCACGCGATGCAGCGGACCGTCATGATGCTCTGCCCGTTGGTCGTGGGGATGGCGGCCTCCTGCGTGAGGGCAACACCCGCAGTCGCTCTGGCAACACTCCGCTTCGTGAGACCTCTGGCTGTGGCCTTGTTGCTTGGCCTCGTGTGGGGGACCGGGTTGCTCCTTTCGGGCACCCTCCCCAGTTACGGTGGATACGCGGCCTCGGTCATGACGGTGTCTCTCCTGGGTGCCGTGTTTGCGGCGGAGTACTCCTCCGGGCGACGGGTGAGTCTGGCTTGGTGGGCAGCGATACAGCTTGCCCCTCTCATCGCGCTCGCGCGGACTGGTATCGTTGCCTCTGCCCTGACCCTGCCGCTTTGCCTCGGGCGTCTGAGGCTTCGGACCCGGCTCATCTCGCTCGGTGCAATCGCCTTGGGTGGAATCGCCTTGTTTTCCTCGCCCAGGATGCAGGCAAGAATGTTCTATTCCGGCTCGGGCACCTTTTCCGACGTCTCAATTCAGAATCGAAACTTCGCGACGAGCGGCCGGTCGGCGCTGTGGCCAGAATTGGTTGAAGAGATCAAAAAGCGCCCATTGCTTGGGCACGGTGCCAACGCGTCGGAGACATATGTCAGCACAACGCGACCCGGGCTGGCACATCCGCACAACGACTGGCTCCGACTCCTCTATGACCATGGGGCCCTGGGGACTTTCCTTTTCGTGGTCACTCTCCTTGCCCAGGTTTTTCACGCTCTTGCTGCCGCACGACGTGCGCCAGATCCGGCTCGCGTGCTGTTCATCGGTGCTGCCTCGTCCTTTATCGTCCTAGCCGTTTTTATGCTCACCGACAACATCATCCTATACGCCGCCTTCTTCGGGAATCTGCAGTTTGCCCTCCTGGGGACTGCGTATGGATCCACAAGCCGCAGAATGAACGTCCGGAGTCCTGCAGAACCCCTCGGAAACCACGCTATTTCGGAACACCGAACGGGGATCAACACGAATGGGAAAGTGGCACGGGGTCCAAGTGATGCATTCCGCTAGACGGGCTGAAGGTCTGGAGGCTGCGTCGTGAACTTTTGGAGAGCCCCCGTTCTCGTTTTGTTGACGGGTTTGGCGGCTCTTGCTGCTGCCGCCGTCGGCTTCCAGGTTCTCGGCTTCAGTGTGTCCGGTTTTGCCTGGGTCGTGCCATTGGTGGCAGCACTCTTGATACTGCTGCGCCACCCCGGCCGTGTGCTGTTTCCCTGGTGGATTTGGGTTGCATGGACACTTGTCCTCGTTCTGTATCTCACGCAGGCGCGAGCCCCGCACGCCCTGCAACGGACGATAATGATGATCTCACCGGTTGTCGTGGGGATGGCCGCTTCGACGGCGAGGGCTTCATCTGCGTCCGCCCTGGCGACGTTGCGGTTTCTTCGTGTCTTGGCGGTTGCCCTTTTTGCAGCAATTGCTTGGAACACGGGGTTTCTCTTTACCGGTGTCCTGCCGGAGTACGGTGCGTTCGCGGCCTCCGTCATGACCGCGGCTCTGCTTGCCACGGTTTTTGCCGCCGAGTATTCGTTCGGGCGGCGGTCGAGCCTGGGATGGTGGGGGGTGATGCAGCTCGTTCCGTTGATTGCGTTCACGCGGACCGGCATGATTGCCTCCGCCCTCACGTTTCCCCTCTGTTTTGGCCCGATCAAGGTCGGGAAAAGACTCCTCAGCCTGGCGCTCATCGGTGCCGGCGGGCTTCTGATTTTCTCCACACCACGAATGCAGACACGGATGTTCTACTCCGGGTCCGGAACGATCTCGGAGATGTCCTTCGACAACCCGGACTTTGCGACGGGCGGCAGGTCAACGATGTGGCCGGAGTTTGCTCAGGAGATTGAGAGAAAGCCATGGTTTGGCCATGGCGCCAATGCATCAGAACGCTTCGCCAGGGTGCTAGCCGAGGGTGTAGAACATCCGCACAACGACTGGCTCCGATTGCTGTACGACTACGGCTACCTCGGGGCTGCACTGTTTGCGCTGACGTTGCTTGCGCAGGTATTTCACGCTTTTCTTGCTGGGCGTGGTGCCCAGGGTCTGACCAAGGTGTTTTTCGTCTGCGCGGTCTCCTCCTTTGTTGTTTTGTCGATCTTCATGCTTACCGACAACATCGTCCTGTACGCGGCCTTTTTCGGCAACCTGCAGTTCGCGCTGCTGGGCCTGGCGTACGGCTCGGTGGGCCGAAGAAAGGAGGGAGGCCGGACGCCACCGGCGCCAGTGTCACCCCCCCGTGGCCAAGCAGGAGCGGCCCCTGATCACCAGTTCTGGGACCGTCTCGACCGGTTCAGGTGGCGCCTCGCGGGGGACATCAACGATTTGAAGGGTGGCGACACTTCGTAGCATCGCCTCAGCTTCGCCAAGGCCAGTTGCCAGGGAAACGGGCACAGGTATTACCAGTGTGAAGGTCGTCCTCGTCCACAACTTCTTGCGCTCGTCGGGACCATCCGGCGAGAACCTCACCTACCAGGAGGAGCGTGATCTGCTCCGGAAGTACGGCCACGAGGTGATCGAGTTCACCGTCAGCAACGACGATCTCGAGGGCTCGAGGTGGAAAGGCGGCCTGAGGGCGGCATTTGCGGCACCCTGGAGCTTCTCTGCGGCATCGCGCTTGAGGGCTATCCTCCAAAAGGAACAGCCTCAGGTCGTCCACGTTCACAACACGTTCCCTCTGTTGTCCCCGTCGGTGTTCTATGCCGCGCGCGGTCTTCCATGTGCGACGGTGCTGACCCTCCACAACTACCGTATTTTTTGCGCTGCGGGCGTTCCGCTCAGGGATGGGCGTCCCTGCGTCGAGTGTCTCGAAAAGCACAGTTCGCTGCCGGCGCTCAGGTACGGCTGCTACCGCGGTAGCCGTGTTGCCACGCTTCCGCTGTCCTTGTCGGTGGCCCTGCACCGGACCATGGGGACTTGGGAGAGGGAGGTTGACGCCTTTGTCTGTCTCTCGGACTTCCAGCTCGAGTTGATGGCCAGAGCGGGTTTACCGGAAGAGATACTATCTGTAAAGCCGCACTGCTACCTGGAAGCCCCTTCGCCTCGGCCGTGGGCGGACCGGAATGACAGGGTCGTTTTCCTGGGCAGGCTGGGCCCTGAGAAGGGCGTGTCCTTCTTGCTCGAAGCATGGCGGTTGTGGGGAGACTCGGCACCCCTGCTCGAGGTCATTGGAGAGGGGCCGGAGGAGACCCACCTCAGGGGCCTTGTACAGGAATCCGGGATCGCCGACCGCGTCGTGTTCAGGGGACGCCTGCCCTTCAACGAGGGCCAGGAGTTGCTGGGACGAGCAAAGGCGGTGGTCGTGCCGTCAATCTCGTACGAAGGATTCCCACTGGTGATCCGGGAGGCGTTTGCCCTCGGTGTCCCGGTGGTGGGGTCGCGCATCGGGTCGATCCAAACGCTGGTCGCCGAAGGCGTCAACGGCGCATTGTTCGAACCCGGGGATCCCGCTGACCTGTTTTCCGTCATGAGACGTGTCTGGTCCGACGATGGCCAGATGAGGGTACTTGGCTTGGGGGCTCGGGCGACGTTCGATGCGAAGTACACCGCCGATCTCAACCACGAGACCCTCATGAGGATCTACGATGGAGCCATCGCGAGAAGGCAGGCGAGGCTCGCCCGCCGCGAACGCAATTCCTGACAGGCTGGTTCGTGATCAATGACCGGGTGTGAGTCGGAAACCATTCTCGGCTACGAAGTAGCACACGCCACCAAGGAGAGGTGCGCCGAGGAGGTCGTGGGTTGGCTGGAAGAACTGCCGGAGCCGCCGAAGTTTCTCGCGTGTGCAAACCCGCACTCTCTGGTAATCGCCAGGCGTGACCCCCTGTTTGGCGAAGCCCTCGCAGGTGCCGACCTCCTGGTGCCGGATGGCGCCGGAATTGTGCTCGCGTCGCGGATTCTTGGCGGTACGATCAAGGAAAGGGTCACTGGAAGTGACATCTTCCAGGCGGTTGGCCACCTGGCGCACCAAAGGGGGGGTGTACGTTACTTCTTCCTGGGTTCGTCACGGTCGACTCTGGAGCGAATTGCCGGCAGGCTGGGTGCCGACTTCCCAAGGATTGAGATAGCGGGCACCCACGCGCCTCCGTTCGTGGAGGAGTTCACGGCCGCGCAGGACGACGAGATGGCCGCGGCGGTCAACTCCGGCAGGGCTGATGTGCTCTGGGTCGGGATGAGCGCGCCCAAGCAGGAGAAGTGGGTCTTTCGCAACAGGCGCAGGCTGAACGTCAAGGTCATCGGCGCCATCGGCGCCGTTTTTGATTTCTACGCGGGCACCCGTAAACGCTCCCCTGAGTGGGCCCTGAGCACGGGGCTGGAATGGCTACCCAGGTTGCTGTGGGAGCCGCAACGGCTGTGGCGACGGACTCTGATCTCGGCCCCAAGCTTCCTGTGGCTGGTGGTGCGGGAACGGATGGCTCGGCGGAGAGTAGCCACCGATGTTTAGCAAGCACCGATCGTGCCCTTCACGCTCGCCCGGTCCCGGGCATCCACATGGTCAGCTTTCTCGCCAAGCATGACGCCTAAGGCCTTGGCTCCAGAGCCCCAACCCATACGGACGTCATCTCAGTGACCAAACGCGGTCTGCGGTTTCGGCCTCCTGAGTTCACTTTTGGGCCGGAGTTGCGCTGGGTTCTTCTTCGCGGCTTCGGTCTCCCGGAGGAGCCGTTTCCCGGCACGGTGGAGCCGGAAGCGGTGAGGACTCTGGCGGCTGCGTTTGATCTGGGTCCGCGAACAGGCTCGCGGATCGGGCAGGACCGCCTGCGCGCTGAGCTGGGAGCTGACACGGCACGGCAGTTCGTAATCGCGAGCGCCACCGCGGAAGCCCAGGGGAAGCGGATCGTGCGGCTCGCCCGCGAGGTGGCTGGGGTTGCGGCCGGCACCGGCGTGCCGCTGGTCTTTCTGAAGTTCGTTGCGCTGTACCTCTCCGGGGCGGTGACAGCCGGTTCGCGGTCGGTTGCCGATCTCGACGTGTTGGTGGCCCCAGGGGACGCCGAGCCATTCGCAGCTGGATTGTTGTCAAAGGGTTTCACGATATCGGGCGTGCCTGATTCGGATCAGCACTTGGCCCCCTTCCAGAATGCCTCTGGTGCAATCGTCGAGGTTCACAGCTACGTGCAGGGGGTGCGCCTTGGGCGGAACGGGACTTTCGCGACTGCCGGCGAGCTGGCTGCGCTCGGGCACCTGGTACCGGTGCCACAGGTCCCAGGCGACTGCAGCATACCGAATCGACAGGTTCTGGCGGCCCACGCCATCGCGCACGGCATTGCTCACCACGGAAGGAAGCCGCAGGAGTACCCACTGTTCCGGATGGTTGCCGATCTGATCGACCTCAGATTTGCCAGGGAAGATGGCAAGGAAGTGTTGGACCAGGTCACACCATGGTTAGAACGGGAAGTCAGTCTCGAGGAGATGCAGGCACTTCGAGATTTATGCGCTGGCCTGTCAGTGGGTGACGAGGAACTGTACGCCCAAGCCTCGCGGGCCGAACCGAAAGTCCTGCTCCTTCGCCACCTTGTAGCTGGGGCAACCGACCAGAAGTATGTCGAATCGCTTCAGGTTTCTGCGTTCCTGGGGAGGGTTTCCCACCTTCCCCGCCCAGTCGCTGTGGCCAGGGCCCTGTGGCACGCCCTGTTCCTGAACAGGGCGCAGGTTGACAAGATCTACGGCCAGCAGAGATCGAGGGCCGGCTACCTTTGGCGGCAGGTTCTCAGGCCTTTGGATCTGCTGGCCAAGGCAACACAGTCGCTGGCGAACCGCTTCTCGACGGTCTCACGCAGGAAGACGTGAGGCAGGATCTCACTCGGAATGCATTTAGGATCAAGGAAAAGGAACGCTTTCGAAAAGCGTTGGAGACCGGCGCTGTATTCCTCCGGTATCGTGCCGGCGGCGCGAAGTTGGCATTCGTGAGGACCTCTCGAGGTTGTTTCTGTGCACGCCACCGCTAGCCCGCGAGATCAGCTCTCTGTCGTCATGGTCTGTGGAGATTTTCCACCGATGCTAAGCGGTGTCGGTGACTACTGCGCACACGTGTCGCGGTCCCTCGGTGAACTCGGGCATAAGGTTGGAGTGGTGACAACTGTTGGGGCGACCGGGGGCGACTTCCTAGGGGGCAGTTCGGTAGTCGTCGAACCTGTCGTATCAGGGTGGCAACTGAGGGAATTCGGACAGGTGCTCACGGTAGCCGACCGCCTAAGTCGGAGGTGCATTCTCAACCTGCAGTATCACTGCCCGGGGACCTACGGCCGTCGAATGCTGATCAACGCTTTGCCAGGCCTGATAAGGATGGTCCGCCCGGCAGCGAGGGTCGTTGTCACGATGCACGGTTTCCGCGAGCAGGGAGTGCTCTTTCGGCTGCGGGCCCTGCCGATGCTGCGCCTGGCCCACGGGGTGATCTTCGTCGACCGCAAGAACGAAAGGCTTCTGGGAGCGTACGGTGGGCACGGGTCGTCGCGGCTTAGGTTCATTCCGATTGCTGGGAACATACCTCCAGTAGAAGTTACGGTGGAAGAACGCCGGCGGCTACGAAGGGAGTTGGGCTTTGGCGAAGAGGATGTGGTCGTCGCCTTCTTCGGTGGAATCGGGCGATCAAAAGGCTTTCACCACTTGGTGAAGGCGGTTGAGTTGGCGAGGACGGAGTTCGGCCTATCCGCGGTGCTCCTGGCCATTGGCGGTTTTCACGAGGACGGTGTGAACCGCGGGTACCAGGAGCAGATGAAAGTCGAAATCGGCAAGAAGCCGGCATCAGACTGGGTGAAAATCATTACTGCCCCACCGCCAGCGCGAGCTTCGGAACTACTCCGCTGTGCCGACGTCGCAGCCTATCCGTTCCTGGATGGCGTTGGTGAGAACAGCGGGAGCATGATGGCTGCGCTGGCTCACGGTCTCCCGACTGTCGCTACAAAGGGTCACGGGAACCCGCCGGATTTCGAGGACCACTTTGGCGTCGCGCTTGTTCCCCAGGGGGATTCTTTGGCACTGGCCGAGAAGATAGTTGTGTTAGCAAATTCTCCAGGACTCCGGCTTGCGATGAAGAGACGGGCGATGGAGGTCACTGCGGAGCGGAGCTGGCCATCAATTGCAGCAGGGACAGCAGGATTTTTTCAAGTCCTTATTCAAGGCAGGGGCCGCGAATGAGGCCCGCGAATGGTGCCGGCTATACTCCGACTTGGGAAATCTCCCAGGCATTCTCACGTGGCTCTTTGCAGCAGGGTGGACTCGGGCCTTGGCACGTCTTATCTATCTAGCTCTTGGGCCAACGTCGTATCTTGACCAGGCGATCTTCTCGATCCTCTCGGCACGACGATACTGTACGCAGGGTTTGTCGGTGCCAAAGATTACCCTTTACACGGACTTGCCAATAGACTCTGAGGGGCTCGTAGATGATCTCGTGACGCTAAGTGAAAATGAGGTTTATCGGTGGACCGCCGGAGGCAGGTACGTTTTCAGAGCAAAGATTCTTGCTTTGGATGATGCGCTCCATAGGTACGGTGAAGCCACTGCTCTTTTGGATACGGACACCTTTTTCAAGACCTCGCCTAGCGAGCTCTTCGAGCGGATTGGGCCGGGGCGTGCCCTCATGGAGCGGGTAGAACCTATTCGATTAGCTGAACCTACACGGCTGCTGGCGGAAAAGGCCCAACTCGATCCCAGAGTACGCACGTATGTTCTATCCGCCAACAGCCCAATGTGGAACGCCGGCGTCATCGGGATGGACCCCTCCAACGCAGGCTTGGTCGCGGAGGTTTTGGCGCTGAGTGACGCACTGTTCGATAGCATCCGGGATTGGTACGTTGAGCAATACTCGTTCACTGCGGTCCTTGGTAGGAGTCTGCAACTCCGAGAGGCAAGCGATATTGTCTATCACTACTGCCACCCTGTCCTTAAGAGGGCATTCGAGCGGTCCTTCAGGAGATTCAATGCGCGCTGGGGCTCGATGCCTTTGGGTGAAAGGGTCACTGCCTGCATGGACTACAAACCCCGGTGGGACTACTACAACACCGCCAAGATCCTGGCCAAGCAGGCACTCAGGCGGGCTGGCCTTTTCAGAAAACCAATCCGTTTCGACCTTACCTAGGGGCACAGTCATCTTTGTTTGGGGACCGGATTGTGCCTGTCGCATCTGTGACACCGCTGCAAGGGAGGATGAGGGTGGTACTCAAGCGCATCGTCGATCCTATCCGCCCCTACACCTGGGTTCTGCGCTACCTTGAGACGCGCACACGCTGCCAAGTTATTGGGGGACCGTTTTCAGGGATGAGTTACGTTGGTGCGAGTTTCGGAGGTGCATACCACCCGAAGCTGCTCGGCACGTACGAGAAGGAGCTTTGGGATGTCCTGGAAGCGGTGCGGAGTGTCTCGCCAGATGTGATCGTGAACGTGGGCGCGGCAGAGGGCTATTACGCTGTGGGTCTGGCTCTGACGATACCGGAGGCACGCGTTATAGGATTTGAAGCCACGCAACGTGGCCGGCAGCTAATGCAGGAGCTTGTAGGTCTTAACAAAGTGGGAGAGAGACTGGCAATCCGCGGATTTTGCGACGCTGAGGCGCTCGCGGGCAGCCTTCGGGGTGCTACCCGGCCTTTTGTCCTGATGGACATCGAGGGTGGCGAAGGAGCGCTGCTGGACCCCTTGATGGTTGCGGAGCTTCGCTTCAGTCACATCCTGGTTGAGCTGCACGACTTGGTGGTTCCAGGGATTGAAAACCTGATTCGCCTTCGCTTCAAGGATAGCCATGACATGACCCTTATTCGCTCCGCACACCGCACCCTGGCTGACTTTCCCCTCGAGTTGCCTCGAGCATCTAGGTGGCTGTTGTCGAAGTGGCTCCTCCGAAGCATGCGTGAGTGGCGAGGAGGAATGATGTCCTGGTTGTACTTGAAGCCACTTCCCCTGCCCGAGCGGAGTCCGCATTCAGAGTGGCAGGCCTGAGAGCCAAGGGGGATGCGTTGTCGCACGACTGTCGTACCTTGGATGCGTTTGTGACGCTTGGACCTCGACCCACACACTACCTCGTGGTCTTGTTGGCGCGGGCCGCTAGGCGAGCATTGTTTTGCCTGCCCACTGTCGCCTGGCTGGGCTTTAGGGGTAATTTCGATCGCTCTGCTGCAGTCTCTTATTGGCCGCGAGGGCATGGGTGAGGGCTTGTTTCTCCCACAAGCCCAGTTTCCTGACCGGGTGCCCTTCGATCCAGTCATCAATGTACAGGAGAGGTTTGCAGAAGTCGAACGGGGGAAGTTCCAGGTTGAGCGCGCGGAAGGATCCCGTTGGCATGTCAGTGTTCTCGGTGCATTCTGTCCAAGTTGACGTTAGCAGGAAGGGGATCTCACTTCGCAAGAAGTTGTGAATCGTTTGGAAAATGTGCTTGTAGGAGAAGTGGGGAAGGCAATCGCGGCAAAGCCACATGTCGGCCCCCGGCAATCTGTCCCTGGTAATGTCGAGTTTGACGAAGGCGGTATTGTTGGTGCCGTAAAGAGAGCGGTTTCTCTCAATCAGGGGCTCCACAATATCCCCACCAACGTAGTGCACGTTCTCTTCCCTGGGGATCAGCCGAAACCAGTTGTAGTCCCCACATGGCGCATCGAGAATGATGCGCACGGCGAGTTGTCCGATGAGATCTTCTATTCCTTTTCTCACGGTCTCGGTAAAGGCGATTGTGGATCCAGGCCCCGAAAGACTTTCGGCGCATCCCCACTCGTTGTTTCTGAAGTACGAGGTGAAAAGATCTTGTGTGCTCTTGAACCGGCGGAGGTGAAACCACTGGCGCCAAAAGCTGTAGGCTTGCAAGGCACCGGTAACGCCAGGAATGCGCCGCAGAATTCTCTTGGCTGTTCCCTTCAACTCGCATCCTCGCGCCATATCTCTGGCGTGAACCCACCGACGGTGCGCCGTATCAGCGAGACTCCCCGATACGAGCCCTCAAGCTCGAGGGATGGGGGTTGCTTCTTCACCAAAGTTGATTGTACCCGACCGACTCCCCGACCAGAAGCGGATGAGACTGGCGGACGCCCAGGTCGACTGGTGGACCGTGTGGGAGGCAAGCACTCGCTGAAGCATAGGTTCAAGCATGCGCAAGCAAAGAACCATATCAGACCAGATATTCCAGCAGTGCCGATCCTTGCTCCGACAGATATTTGGCGGAGTCACCGTGGACCTCCCGGCTTCACCAGACAACCCTCGGATGACAAAACCTCCAAGTGCGGCAGGCGCGTAAAGCGCTCTCAGGAAGCCATGCTCCTCATGCTACAGTCGGAACGGGTATCGGAGGCGGCTCATGCTTGAGGTTGCCGTTGCTGCAGCCTTCGCGGCGCTGATCG
>CAYGWX010000025.1:0-3235 GCA_964353855.1 uncultured bacterium
CGGCCAGCATGGGCCTGTTCTCTGCGGCAACCTCCGCACGCAGCCTCTCAATCTCGCACTGTTGGCACTCATGCTGCACCCAGTTCGTTGCGGTCAGCGTCCCGTGCCCTCGCTCGCACTCCTTGAAGACGATGGTGCAATCCTTCATGCCGTCTGGGAGTTGCGCACGCAGCCGCTCGATCTGCGGCTCAAGTTCACGTATGAGATCGGCCACCGTGTCACCGTGCCCCGTTGCCAGTGACTGTCGGATCATCATCTGCGCCAACTGGTTGCACGCGTTCATTGTGCGAACCCCGTGCAGGACCCAACGATCATGCCGGCAACGAAGATGCACGCCCAGGAGATCACGCTCTCGCAGTGAGTGTTCCACCAGTGGGTGGCCCGCAGAATCCAATGCATGTTCACCTCCTCGAGTCGATGTCGCGGTACAGGTCAGGACGCAACTCTCGCACGCTGCACCCGAGTGCTCTGGCGATCGAGACCACCCGCTCGGCGGGCACCCCGGCCCGCGCCCAGTAGCTGACAGCCTGTCGGGTCACGCGCATCTTCTCGGCGAGCGTGGACTGGTTGATGCCCGATCGTTTGATCGCGCGCTTCAGGGCGTTCATCGTGTCTTCTCCTCGGCGTAGCGTTTGAGTGTCGCGAACAGGCTTTCCTGTCTCGCGTCCTTGGTGCTGAGTGCTTCCATGATCGCCTCGTCGATCGTGCCGTTGGCGACGAGGTGGTGGATCACCACGGCGTGCTCTTGCCCTTGACGCCAGAGCCTGGCGTTCATCTGGATGTAGTCCTCGAGGCTCCACGTCAATCCGAACCACACCAGCGCGCGGCCGCCGCTCTGCAGGTTCAGGCCGTGTGCCACGCTCGCTGGGTGCGCAAGGACCACCGGCAGCCGGCCGGCGTTCCAGAGCGCGATCACGTCGTCGGCGTACTTGCTGGTCATTCCACCGCCGAGGTAAGGGATCGACGGGTCGCCGAGGAACGCGCGGATGCGGTCGGCATCGGACTGGAAGCTGACGGCCACCAGCAACGGCTGGCCACTCTGCTCCTCGACCAGGTCGCGCAGGGCCTCGAGCTTGGCCTCGTGGTACTCGTGGGTCTCGCCCTCGGCGTCGTAGATGGCACCGTTGCACAGCTGGCGCAGCTTCATCGACGCCGCCGCGGCGTTGGCCGCGGTAATGACGCCACCGGCAACCTGCAGGAGGAACGACCGCTCCATCTCCTTGTAGGCCTTGGCCGCGTCGGGCGGCAGGTCGACGCGGATGACGTTGTCGAGCCTGTCGGGCATGTCGAGGTGCTCGCGCGCGTCGAGGCGCAGGCTGACATCGGCGATCGCCTTGAAGATGGCCTTGTCGGCGCCGGGCTTCATCTCCCACAGCGAGTAGCCGCCGCGCTGCGGCCGCTCGTCGAAGTAACGCTTGCGGAAGGCGGTCAGCGACCGGCCGAGCCTCTCGCCGTTGTCGAGGATGCAGGTCTGCGACCACAGGTCCATCAGCGACTGCGGGGCCGGCGTGCCAGTTAGGATGTACCGGCGGCGGAAGCGGGGCAGCATCGTGCGAAGGGCCTTGAACCTCTTCGCCTGCGGGTTCTTGAACTTGGTCGACTCGTCGACCACCAACACGTCGGCGTACCAATCCAGATCGAGATCCCCGGCCAGCCACGGGACGTTCTCGGGGTTGATCACGTAGATGTCGGCGTCGGCCGCGAGCGCGGCCAGGCGCTGCTTCTCCGAGCCCAGCACGAGCGACACGCGAAGGTCGGAGAAGTCGGACCACTTGGCGACCTCCGCTGGCCAGACGTTGCGCGCCGGGCGGATCGGCGCGATCACCAGCGCCGCCCGCATCTCGCCCTCGTCCTTGAGCATCGACAGCGTGGCCAGCGTGCTGCTGGTCTTGCCCATGCCTGGGTCCAAGAACAGCGCGTAGCCCGGCCGGCTGCACATGCCGGCGATCGCCGTGCGCTGGTAGTGCCTGGGGGTGAAGGGGATCATGGCTTGGCCGCTAGCAGCCGCTCGAAGTCCTCGAACGTGTCGATGACCTGGTACGTGCAGCCGAGGTTCTCCAGCCTCGTGTACCAGTACCGCTGCAGGGGCGTCAGGCGGCCCTCTGGGGCCTTGAACTCGACCCACACGTGCCTACCCCCCGGCATGACCAGCAGGCGGTCAGGAAGGCCCCGCAGGGCCCACGGCAGGAGCTTGATCAGCTCGCCGCCGGCCGCCTTGGCGGCCTTGACGCAGCGGCGCTCCAGCGTCGACTCGGGGGCGCTCACAGCACCTCCTCGTAGTCGGCACCGAACTGGGCCTGCAGCGTGCGCAGGGCCCCCGGGTCGCCGCCCTTCGGCGGCATGTCGTCGGGCCGGTGCGCACCGTAGAGCCGCCACGGCTCGACCGAGCAGCGCAGCCACTCGCGCATCTTGGCGCGGGTGAAGGGCTTGTTCTGCTGCTCGGCGAAGCGCCGAGCGGCCAAGTTGTCGATGTTGCTGGTCGCGGACTCGCCGCGCATCCCGATGAATGTTGCCTCGATCATGCTGGCCTCCAATTGATGGTCAGGCCGGCGGCCTTGATGCCGCCGCTGATGTCGCCGATGTAGCGGTGCTCGACCGCCACGCCATTGCCGAAGCGGGTGATCTCGCCGACGAGGTGTTCCTCGACCCACTGCTTGGCCTCGTGGCTCCGCGGGTGGAGGAGGAAGACCGTGTCGGTGGCCTTGCCGATGATGGTGAAGTCGGCTGACATGTCAGGCCTTCCACGCTTTGGCGAAAGCGATCGCTTTGTCGCGCGCGTTGAACTGGTCGGGTTGCCAGCGCAAAGCACCGTCGGCCTCGGGCACGCACGCGTGCCACGCGCCGTCCTTACTCCACCAGCGCACGATCGATCCGGTCTCCGGGTCGACCCACTCATCGCGAATGACCTTTAGCGCGCCCTCGACCCAGCGGTAGTTGACCGGGTCGGGACTCTCCTCGACGCGGAAGTCAGACGAGAGGGTCCAGCGGTTGAACAGGTCCTTGGCGTTCGCGAGCGCCTCTTCCTCGGTGGCGAAGCGGAGCGCGTTGCTGCTCCACTCGCCCTGCACCAGTTGCATCGGTTTGAATGACATCGTGTTCTCCGGGTTGTCTCGGGTTGATCAGGCCTTGCGCGCGCTGACGCGCACGCTCGGCACGCCCTCGGCGGTCTCGGTGTGCTTCCCGACGATGCGGCCGCAGGCCGAGGCGTCGATGCCGAAGGTCTCGCACAGGTCGT
>CAYGWX010000025.1:3335-4402 GCA_964353855.1 uncultured bacterium
CCGACGATGCGGCCGCAGGCCGAGGCGTCGATGCCGAAGGTCTCGCACAGGTCGTCGAGCACTGCCGACCAGTCGGTCTTCGACTTGTTGGCGAAGCTGACGGTGGCGCGGAAGAGTTGCCCTTCGAGGCCGCGCTCGCCGGTGGCGGCCGCGTACTCGATCAGGTCGGCCTTGAGCGTGTCCTGCTCGGTGCTGATGTCGGCGGCGACGGCCTTCAGGTTGCCGAGTCGGTCGACGATGGCGGGGATGTTGACGGTTACGAGTGTCATCGGTTTCTCCGGGTTGATCAGGTTGTCGGTGGGTCGGGTTGATCACTTCTGCTTGTACAACTCCAACGCCTTGTCGAAGGGCATCACGTTGAGGCACTCAACGCAGTCGCGCAACTTCTGCTTGATGGAGTCGCCGAGAGCGACATACTTGGCGAGCGTCGCCTTGTCCATCACCTTCGCCGTCTCGCGAAGTTTCCCGTCAGACGACTTCCACACCAATCGCTTTGACAGGAGCCGCTGAAGGTCGCGGCGCGTAAGGTAGTCGTTTAGAAGGTTGTCGATGATCGACTCTGCCGTCTGCTTCATCACAAACGGTTTGGACTCGTCATGAGGGTCGGGTAAGTCGGTCACTTCGTCGGGCAGCGTCTTGGCGTATGCGTTGATCCGCTCCTCCAGCTCGCGCGGAAAGATCAGAGTCGACCCACCGTGTCCATCGTTGTGCGCTTCTCCGACCTTCTTGCCGTCGACGTAGACGGTCGCCTCGAAGCACGATGTCTCTTCGCTGGCAAAGGCCGCGTACTTGATGTTCCTAAGTTCAATTCTCATCGGTTTCTCCGGGTGGTGGGGGTTGTCAGTGCCGCTCGTCGTAGGCGTCGCGGAGGCTGCTGGGGTTGACGCCAAACTTTACCGAGGCCTTCGAGTGCGCGTCGGGGTACTCCCATCCGCGTTCGATCAGCTCGAGCAGGTACGCAAGGGCTGCCTGAGTCCGTTCTTCATTGGTCGCGAGTCTCATCGGTTTCTCCGGGTTGATCAGGTTGTCGGTGGGTCGGGAGAGGTCGGGTCCTGAAAGGCGGCCGC
>CAYGWX010000025.1:4502-9306 GCA_964353855.1 uncultured bacterium
GGGTTGATCAGGTTGTCGGTGGGTCGGGAGAGGTCGGGTCCTGAAAGGCGGCCGCCGGTCATGGGTGCCTATGCGCCTGTGCCTCTCCCGGGTGAATCAAGAGCGGGAAACCAGCCACGCCTCGGCGCCGATCTCTTTCTGGTCGATCGCGTTGCCGAATGCGTTGGATTCGATTTCTTCGCGAGCCTGCTCGAAGCTGTAGCCGCTGGCGATCGCTTCGGTGATGCAGTCGGCGTTGATCGACAGGGCGACGATCCGGCCGGCGTTGTCTTGCAGGGTGATCGTGTAGTCGCGGAGGGGTTTGCGTTTCATCTGGGTCTCGGTCGGGGTTGGTTCTTTGCTCACCCCCGATGTTAATGATCCCCCGGAGCCTGTCAAACGGTTTTTGACACGCCCACCGACCGCTCGTCGGCTAGTCCTTCCGGTACCTCGGGCAGAGGAAGCCGGCCGCCCTGATCGGGGCACCCTCGGCCCAGCCGGGGGCCACCAGGCAGCCCAGGAGGGCCTGCAGGGCGTCCTCGTCGGCGTCCTCGACCACCACCTCATCGTGCACGTGCAGGACCGTCTGCAGGCCCGCCTCGCCGGCCCGTTGCAGGCCATGGACCAGCACGTCGCGGCTGATCGACTGGACCACGTTCTCGACCAGCTTGCCACCCCACGTCCTGATCGGCCCCCAGTGGCCGGTGACCTGGTTCACGCCGTCGTAGACGATCCGATCGTCCTCGACTCGCGCCGCCCAGTAGGTGATCTCGGAGCCGCTCGGCAGCCGGCAGAGGCAGGCCGTGCCGTCCGCCTTGAAGCTGAACCGGCCGAAGGCGAACCTCTTGCCGGGCTTGTTGATCGCCTTGAGCATGGCGCTCTCGAGGCCGTACCAGAACGACACCACGTCGCTGTTCGCCTCGCGGTAGCTGCGCACGGCGCGAAGGGCCTGCTTCTCGTCCATCTGCACGCCCATGCCCGCGGCGTACTCGACCAGCGTCACCGGGCCAAGGCCGTAGCCGCAGCCGAGCACCACCGGCTTGGCGAAGGTCCTCTGGTCCTTGGTCACCTGGTCGATCGGGATGCCGAAGTAGCTCGAGGCGAAACGCTTGTAGGGGTCCAGCCCGTTGCGCAGGTCCTGCAGCATGGACTCGTCGCCGGCGGCCCAGTGCAGCATCACCACCTCGATCGACGAGTAGTCGGCCACCGCCAGCTGGCCGCGTGTCGGGATGATGATCGTGCGCACGAGGTCGGCGAGCATGATGAACGGGTCACCAGCAAAACCGATGCCCATCGTGATGCCCTTCCACGCCAAGCGAATCTTGTCGTCGTCCTTCCAACCGCGGCGAAGGTTCTGCGGCTGCAGTCCGCGGCCGCTCCATCGGTGCGTGCGGCCGGCGCCGGAGTACTGCAGCATGTTGCGCATGCGGCCGTTGTGCTGCTGGGCAATGGCCACGGCGTACTTCTTCGGCGCGGTCAGTGCGACCTGCTGGCGCAGTTCGAGCACGCGGCGTCGCTCGCCGCTGGCGGCCTCGATCAACGCCGGCATCTCTTTCTTGTCGAGCGACTTCACGCCTAGCCACTTGGCCAGCTGCGAGGGGCTGTTGGGGTTGGCCACGCCGGTCAGTCGCTTGATCTCGTACAGGGCCTCTTCGGTTACCTGCTGGTGCAAGGACCAGGCATTGATCGCCGCCGGAAGATCGACGCGCACGCCGCGCCAGTTGATCTCCTCGCCCATCAGCCACACCTCGCGCTCGTGGCGTGGCCACGGGTAGGCCTCGAGGCGACGGGCGATCTCGCGCTCCATCACCACGTCGTTGATGTTGTACTCGCAGAAGCGGTCCCAGTCACCGGGCTTGGCCTTGCCCTTGCCCATGCTCCAGAGGTTCAGCAGGCGAGTCGCGTCGGCGGGCTTGCCCGGAAGGCCGAAGACCTTCGCGCACGCGTCGAGCTTGGCCGGGAAGGCGCGGTAGAGCGCGTGGGCCATCGTGCAG
Source organism: uncultured bacterium (assembly GCA_964353855.1). GTDB lineage: Bacteria > Edwardsbacteria > CAYGWX01 > CAYGWX01 > CAYGWX01 > CAYGWX01. The sequence goes on from CAYGWX010000025.1 coordinate 6,476, forward strand.
TGCATCTTGCGCAGGTCGACGGGCCAGTCGAGCACGTATCGCATGACGGCCCACTCGAAGGGCGCGTTCCATGCGTGAATCTCGTCGGCTATCCAGACGAGGCCCTGCAGTGTGTCGAAGTCCTCTTCGTAACTGAGCTGATGGATGTACTCATCAGGACCCGCGAAGGCCGCGAGCAGCACGCGCGTGCTCGGGTGAGTGACGTAGTTCATCAGGCCGACCTCGCGCAGGTCGACATCAGAGCACGTCTCGAAGTCGAGGTGCAGCTTCATTCGAGGAAGCCTAGTCGAGGAAGCCTAGTCGAGGAACGGCATCTCCTTCCGCATCCACAAAGGAACGAATGAACTCTGCCGCGACCCGCGGGACGATGGCATTGCCGTAGGCGCGCAGTCGTCCCACTCTGCCGGGTACCCCATGAGCCAACGGGAAAAGGCCGGGTTGAGTTGGCCGCGCTTTTCCGTCGGAGCAGGGGAGCCATTCGAGGTCGCGCCAAGGACTTGACGGCCCAGCAGACTGTTGACCGGCGTGTTCTCCAGAGTAGTCGCTCCGTCCTTCCAGTCCCGCGTGGTCGGCGTTGCCCACGATGCCATCATCGCTGCGGTGTTCAAGTCGTTCGCACCCTTGCGAATCGCCTCTTTCATCGCACCGTCGAATGATCGTATCGACTTCACCCCATCGTCCTGCTTCGTGGTGGGCCACCCACCAAAGCCGCTGTCTTCTGTGCGGCGCCCCGACGCTGCAAGCCGGCAAATCTGCCGCCGCAACGGAGTAGCCTGACTCTTCCAGGTCAAAACAAACATGGTCGAGCCAAGCGAGTCCAGCCGCTCCTGCAACCTGCTCGCCAAAGACTGCTGGAGGGCGGCACTCCCTGATGAGCCGATGGAAGTCGGGCCAGAGGTGGCGGTGGTCGTCGAAGCCTTTCTGCCGGCCGGCGGCGCTGAACGGCTGGCAGGGGCAGCTGCCGGTCCAGACGGGCCGGTCGTCTGGCCATCCGGCCAGTCGCAGGGCCCGGCTCCATCCCCCAACGCCGGCAAAGAAGTGGCACTGGGTGTATCCGCGGAGGTCGTCCGGGTGGACTTCGGTGATCGATCGTTCATCGACATCTCCCGGCGCGATGAGGTTGCGGGAAATGAGCCGCCGCAGCCACTCGGCTGCGAACGGCTCGAACTCGTTGTAGTACGAGTAGGCGGACATCAGTCGAAGACGCTGCCGTCCTCGACTTCCTCGACCTCGAACGCCGGCTTGGCGTTGCTGCGGCCGAGAGGCTCGCCCTTGCGCACGAACATCACCTGGCGCAGGCCCGCGCCCACGCCCGTCTTCACCGTGTCGAAGGGGAAGAAGTCGAACATGCAGTGACCGTAGTCACCGCTGACCCAGAACGAACTGTCCTCGACCGGGCGCTGCTGGCCGTCGTAGACGTTGGGCGGGTACTTCTCGCCGCAGCTGGCGTTGATGAAGTAGCTGTTGGCGTATGCCTCGTCGTCGGGGCGATCGGCGTCGCCGTCGCGCAGCGGGTTGTGGAGGTTCTTCGGACGCTTCTTCGGGTCCGCCCACTTGGCCTCGACCTCGGCCTTGATGGCGGCCTTCAGCTCGGCCACCTGCGGGTGGTCCTTCGGAAGGATCAGCGACACGCTGTACTTCCTCTCCTGCGAGCCGGGCGCCGCGCGCGGCTCCCACAGGTGGCAGTACGAGAAGCGGACGTTCTTCAGCTTGATTTCGGTGCTCATGGTGATCCTCGGTTTCTAGGGTTCAACGTCAAATGCGGGGCCGGTGTTGATGGCCTCGCGGGGGTCCGCCTCGGGCGCGAGCGTTGGCTTGCCCTTGCCCTTGACGGTGATGATGGGCATGACCTCCTTCGATTGGTCCTTGCCCAGCAGCTTCTCGATGGCTCCGATGCCCATCAGCTTTCGCTCGTAGGGGTCGATGCCGCACTTGTTGATCAGCACGTGCGCGGCGTTGTCCGTCCACGTTCGCACGCTGCGCCCCTCGACCAGCTTCCAGCCGGGGATACTCCCGGGGGTAGCGGTCAGCTGCTGCATGGCGTGCTCCTCGATGTCGGTACACCACTGGCGCATGTCGCCGACCTGGGCGAGCATCTTGCCCACCTCGGCCGGCTGGAGCAGCGCCACCTCTCGCGCGAAGCTGTCGAGGTGCCATCGCGCGCGAGCGTCGCATGTCGCGCGCGCCGGGCACCACCGGCACTGGGCCTCGCCGGGCACGTAGGTCGATGGGTTCCTCTTCACCTGCTCGACGCCATCGAATATATCGGCGGCGAACCGGATCAGCTGCGCGGGCGTGGCGGCCGCGACGCTGACGTGCTCTCGCCGAGGCTGCACGATGTGCACCTCGATGTCGTCGATGTCGAGGAACTCGAAAAACCGATGTGCGCCGAGCGCGTAGATGCCCAGCTGCGGGTTCAGGGTCATCGTGTCACCCTCGCCCTTCGCGTTGGCGTAGACCACGTTACCTTGGCCGAACTTCAGGTCGATGACCTGCAGCTGCTTGGACTTGGGAACGTAGATCACCGCGTCGGCCGTGCCGAATCCGCCCTCGCCCAGCCACGCCTGCAGGTCGAGGCGCACCTCGACGTAGAGCATGTTGCCGTGGGCGCGCTCGCGCACGTAGTCGACGTAGGACTGCAGCGGTGGCCAGTTCTCCGCGCCGAGGTCGGCGGCCGCGGGGTGCTTGGCCACACGGTGGCTGTGCTCCTTCTCGACGAGCACCTCGGAGGCGATCTGGTGGGCCAGCGTGCCCTCGTCGGCTGCCGCGCTGGACCGGTCGGGGATGTCCCTGCACAGCGCAACGCTGCCCGGGCAGCGCATCCATCGGTG
>CAYGWX010000025.1:9406-28021 GCA_964353855.1 uncultured bacterium
TCATCGGGGCAGCCTCCTCTCGGCCTCGTCGATCACTCGGTTGATCGAGTACATCACGCCGAAGAACGTGTAGAAGAGCGTGGCCAGCACGAGGAACACCGGCAGCCACAGCGGCAGGGTCAGCTTGATGCCCAGCGGCCATTGCCTGAAGTCGCCCGACCAGTTCACAGCGCCTCCACCATCGCCTTGAGCGCGGGCAGCTGCTCGATCGGCACCTGCGAGAGGCGATCGACGCTGAACTGTTCCTTGAGCATGGCGCGGATCTCGGCGTCCTTGCCGGCCTTGGCCTTCTCGACCATCACCGCGCGCACCTCGTCGGCGCTGATGGCCTTGACCACCTTCGGCTTCTTGGGTTTCTCGGGTGCGGGGGCGGGTGCCGGCGGGGCGGGCTGCTTGTCCTGCGGGATGGCGTGTGTGGGTGCGGGAGCGTTCATCTGCCGATTGGCGATCAGCTCCTCGATCACGTGGCGCGCTGCGATGAGGTGCTCGAGCTGGTCCGTACCGTTGACGATGACTTGCATCGGGTTCTCCGGGTTCACGTTGATGGGGCCCCGATTCTGCGCTACAGTTTCCACGCGTGTCAACTACACGCATCAACCCACAGGAGAATCACTATGCCCCGTCCGAAAAAAGCCAGTACCCCCAAGGGTATCAAGACGTACCCGAAGCACCAGGTGAACGTCACAATGTCACCGGAGACCTACGCGGCGCTCAAGACGATGGCGGCCGACCAGCGCCGGCAGATGAGCAACATGGCGAGGCTCATCCTCGAGGATGCCACGGGAACGGCACCCGAGTAAGCTGCCCCCTCCCCAGAAGTGAAAGAGCCCCGCAGGCGCGTGACCTGCGGGGCTCAGTGTCCCATCCACCCGGAGAGGAGGTACGAACTCGTGAACGATAGCACAGGCAAGGGGCCCTTTGGCAAGAGGTCGAGGCTGCTCGACGAGAACGGCTACCACGTGGTGCCCGCGCTGGGCAAGCGGGTGCTGCTGAAGGACTGGACCGGGTACCAGTACAAGCCCACCGACGCAACGAAGTACGCCGACCACAACATCGGCATCCTGACCAAGTTCACGCCCACGCTGGACGTGGACATCACCGAGCCGGCGGACGCCGAGGCCGTGCGGGCGCTGCTGCCGCGCGGGGCCCCGGTCAGGTACGGCCGCAAGGGCTTCGCCATGCCCTTCCAACTGGGTGCCGGCACGGCGCCCTTCAGGAAGATCACGGTCGACCTGCGCGCGCCGGGCGGCGCCCACGACCGCATCGAGTTCCTCGCCGACGGGCAGCAGGTCATCGTGGAGGGCATCCACCCTGACACCGGGCAGCCCTACCGATGGAACGGCGCGGGCGACCTCGGCACGGTGCCGCTGGCCAACCTTCCGGTGACCAACATCCAGCAGGCGCGTGGGCTGGTCCAGCGAATCGTCGACATGCTGCTCGAGCGGGGCTACCAGCTGCTCGAGCACGTGCCCGCGGCGGTCCAGAAGGCCGCAGGCGAGGCGATCGCCACGGCACGTGGCCTACCCCCCATGCCGCACGTCGAGGGCCTGCCTGACGTGCTCTGGCGGGCGCTCGACGTGCTCGACCCGACGCCGCGCGAGCAGTGGATCGCGGTCGGGCACCACCTCAAGGCGATCGGCGCAGGATGGGCACACGAGGCGTGGCTAGAGTGGAGCCGGCGGTCGCCGGCCTACCAGCCTGGCGACGAGGAGAGGTGGGACACGTTCCAGCCTGATCGATCGGGCGGCCAGCACGCGCTGCGTGTCATGGCCGGCGTGCCCGAGCCGATGGCCTTCGAGCCCGAGCCCGAGGCCCAGCGCACGCCCGATCCGAAGCGCAAGCGGGGGCCGCTGCTCGCCTGGCTGCAGGACGACACCCCACAGCCCAAGAGGTGGCTCATCAAGGGCGTGCTCGAGCGCGGGACGGTAGCCGTGGTGTGGGGCCAGCCGGCCAGCTTCAAGTCCTTCCTCGCGCTCGACTGGGCCTTGTCGATCGCCTACGGGGTGCCGTGGAACGGAAACCCGGTGCACACGGGCGAGGTGGTGTACGTGGCGGGCGAAGGGCACAGCGGGCTGACGCGACGCACGAGGGCGTGGCGCACGGCGCGGGGTTTTCTTGATGAGCCCCTCGACGGTCGCATCGCTTTCAGCCACCGGGCCATCTCGCTCACCAAGGAGACCGTGGTCAGCGAGCGCGTGGGCGACCTGATCGAGGAGGTGCGTGCGGCGGGAAAGCACCCGAAGCTGTGGGTGATAGACACGGTGGCCCGCAACATGGCGGGAAACGAAAACGCGCAGCAGGACATGGGCGCCATGATCAAGGCGGCCACGGCGCTCATCGAGGCGTTCCCCGAGTCGACCGTGGTTTTCGTCCACCACGCCAACAAGGAGGGGGGCAAGAGGGGCAGCACCGTCCTGCAGGGCGACATCGACGCGGACTACAAGTGCGAGCGCGTCGAGGGGACGATGCAGATGACCCTGCACAGCACCAAGATGAAGGACGACAGCGAGATGCCGAACACGCAGTTCGTTGCTCGGGTGGTCTCGATGGGCCGGCAGGTGGACGAGTTTGGCGAGGTGGAAGAGGTGCGGTCGCTGGTTCTGGAACCCAGCGTGCATGAACTGACCAACGAGGACGTGATGGACGACAGGATTCTTCAAGCGGTGCGGGAGCTTCGGGAGCAGGGCAAGGTTGCCTCGGTGCGGGCCATACGGCCGATGATCGGGGTCAGCCAGAACGACGTTCTGGCAGCCATCAGGAGCCTGCTCGACCGCGGGCAGCTGGTCAGGGCGGGCGGAAAGCAGGACGGGTACGCCCTCCCTTCAGGTGTTACTGAAGAGCCTGGAGACAATCCGTGGGACTAGGTGTTACCCTGTTACTCGGTGTTACTGGTAACGCAGTAACACCTAGAGGCGAAGCGGGTGATGTGTTACTCCGTTACGGGGGACTAGTCCCGTAACGGAGTAACACACCCGACGCGGGTTCAGTAACTCTGGAACAGGAGAGGACGATGGAGTCGAAAATGTACAAGGCGGTGCTGGTTGGCGCCCCCGTGCCGTTCGAGCGTGCCACGAAAAAGTCGGGCGGCGCGGTGGACTGGTCGCTGCTGCGGTGCGAGGTCAGCCGGGTCGAGGTGGACTTCGGGAACCATGAAGTCACGCTACACCTGCCAGACTTCAACTGCACTGACATGACGGGCGCGATCTCGGTCGCCGTTCAGCTTGACCCCGAGGCCGAGGCGGTGATGGTGCCGCGCGCCGGGAAGCAGTACCCGCCCTACATCTACGTGAAGCGCGAGGAGGGCTGGCGCTACTACGAGCTGGAAGAGTCTGCGCCGTGACGCACCGTTGACCCGGCCATACCCCGTGCCGTATCCTTGCGCCTAGCGTGCCCGTGGCCACCCCGGCGGCGGGCGCGTCCGCGCACCTGGAGCCGGTCATGGCCAAGAAACCCAGCAAGCCCGCCCCCCAGCCCATGCCGAAGCGTGGCGGCGGGGGCAAGCGTGGCTGCTGACTGGCCCGAGGACGGGCCAGAAGGCGCCCAGGAGCCGCGCGCCGCGGTTCCCCGGGGGGTACTGACCCCCGAGCTTCGCGAGGCCCTCTGCGGGCTTGTATCGGCCGGCCGGAGCGTGCCGAAGGCGATCGCCGCGTGCGGCGTCAGCGAGTCGGTCTTCTGGAAGTGGCACGCCGAGGATGTCGAGTTCCGGGCGGCCGTGCAGGCCGCGCGCACGCTCGGTGTCGAGAAGCTCGCCGACGAGATCATCGAGATCGCCGAGGAGAAGACCGACCCGCGCCACCGCCAGGTGCGCATCGACGCGCGCAAGTGGCTGCTGTCGAAGCTGCTGCCGAGGCGCTACGGTGACAAGCTCGACCTGAATGTCGGCCAACGGGAGCGGGATGAGCACGATTACACCGACGCGGAACTCGCCGCAATCGTGGCTGAAGGCCGCCGAGCTATTGCAGAGGCGCAGCGCAGCGCGGCAGTCTCTGAAGGCCTTCGTTCAGTGGACGACCCCTCGCTGGACGAGCGGGCCGATCCATGACCAGATATGCACGGCCTTCGATCGAGTCGCGCGTGGCGAGGTCGACAGGCTCATGCTCCTGTGCCCGCCCCAGCACGGCAAGAGCACGATCGCCAGCCGGCGCGTGCCGGCGTTCCTGCTCGGCACGAGGCCGCACTGGGAGATCATCTGTGCCTCGGCCACTAGGCCCCTCGCCGAAGAGTTTGGCGCCGCGGTTCGCAACTGCGTCGACTCGCGTGAGTACCGGACACTGTTCCCTAGCGTCAAGCTGTCCGAGGATACGACGGCCAAGGGACGTTGGACCACGAGTGAAGGCGGCGGCTATCACGCTGTTGGCATCGGTAGTGCGCTTATGGGTCGCGGCGCGGAGATAGGAGTCATCGATGACCCGTTCGCCACATGGGAAGACGCACAGTCCGCACTCGAGCAGCAGCGAGTGTGGCAGTGGTACACGGGCACCTTCTACAACCGGGTCAGGCCCGGCGGCGCGATCGTCGTCATCCAGCATCGAATGCACGTCAACGACCTCGTTGGCCGGCTCCTCGACGCAGAGAAGGAAGGCGGCGACAAGTGGGACGTGGTCAAGCTCGCGGCAGACACCGAGAATCCTCCTTGGCCGGCCAGGTATGACCGTGCCGCTCTGGAGCGAATCAAGATGAACACCGACACGCGCCAGTGGTCGGCGCTGTACATGCAGGAGCCGGTGGCCGCGGGCGGTGGAGAGTTCAAGCGCGACTGGATCGAGTGGTACGACGAGCAGCCCGAGACGGTCGGGGGCAACTGCAACAAGTACGTCCTGATCGACCCGGCCAGCGGCCGCCGCAAGGACAAGAACAACGACTTCACGAGCATGTGGGTCATCGGCTGCGCCGAGGACCGCAACCACTACGTGCTCGACCTGATCCGCGACAAGCTCACCTTGACGGAGCGCGCCGACACGCTGATGCGCCTGCACCGCAAGTGGAAGCCATACCAGGTACGGTATGAGCACATCGGCATGCAGGGCGACATCGAGTTCATCCGCGAGCGCCAGCGGCAGCAGAACTATCGCTTCTCCATCACCGAGGTGGGTGGCACGGTCGAGAAGGACACGCGCATCAGGCGCCTGCTGCCGCTGTTCGAGCAGCGCCGCCTGTGGTTCCCGCACACCATCCACCGCACGCAGTGGGACGGCGTCACGCGCAACCTCGTCGAGCAGTTCATCGAGGACGAGCTGCTTCCGTTCCCCGGCTCGAGGCACGACGACTCGCTCGACGGGCTGTCGCGGCTATGCGAGCCCGAGCTGCCGATCGTCTGGCCTCGAGGCGATATCGACGAGGACGAGAAGAAGGACCGATATGCGAACAGGCATCGCGCAAAACCTAGCGCGTGGGCGGCGATATGAAAAAGCGTGAGCTTTTGGGGCGCATCGAGTGGCTGGAGAAGCGCGTGTCAGACCTGGAGGCGCGGCCGCTGGTGACATACCCCCAGCCGTATTGGGTGCCATACACTTCGCCGACGCCGTGGATTCAGCCCACCATCATCGGCGACCCCATGCCGGGTGACCGGATCATCGTCACCTGTGGAGTGAACTAAATGAGTGACGTGCTGAACGACTTCGACGAGGACGACGCCGAGGACACGGGCCTGCCCGACAACAAGTCGGTCGACGAGAAGGCCGAGAGCCTCGTCAAGAAGGTCGCCCGCCTTCGCCGGCTTGCGGGCACCTCGCAGTCGCACTGGCGCACCGAGGCGCGCAAGGACTTCGCGTTCCTTGCCGGCGACCAGTGGACCGACGAGGAGCGGAACAAGCTCACCGAGCTGTCTCGTATCGACGTGGTGTTCAACCGCATCGAGCCGACCATCGAGTCGATCGCCGGCCACGAGGTGAACAACCGCACCTCGGTCAAGTACCTGCCGAGGCAGCCCAACATCGACGCCCAGGTCAACGAGCTTCTCACCAACGCCGCCGACTGGGTGCGCGATCGTTGCGATGCCGAGGACGAGGAGTCCGACGCCTTCGTCGACATGCTCTCGTGCGGCGTCGGCGCGACCCGCACCCAGCTCGACTACGACGAGAACCCGGACGGCGAGATCGTCATCGACCGGATCGACCCGCTGAAGGCGCGCTGGGACCCGGCCGCGCGCAAGCGCAACCTCGCCGATCGCACGTGGCACCAGTTCGACCTCGAGATGACGCTCGCTGAGATCCGCGAGCAGTGGCCCGAGGCCGCCGATGAGGTCACCGCGGCCAACGTCGACTCGGCGTCGCTCAGCGCGGCAGAGGACGAGGAGCCGCACAACGCCACCGAGGCACCCTTCTACCGTCGCGACCAGTCCGAGAAGGACACCAAGCGCAACTTCCGCACGGTGGTCATGCACGAGTGGTACGAGACGAAGCCCTTCTGGCGCGTGCTGGACCCCACCACGGGCCAGATCACCGACCTGCCCGACGAGGACTACCAGCGCGTGATGCAGGCCGCCTCCGTGGGCCTGACGCAGCCCCCAGGGCAGGCGGTGAAGCTGAAGAAGCGCGTCTACCGGGTGGCGTTCATCTGCGACAACGTGCTGCTCGAGGAGCGCGAGTCGATCACGCAGAAGGGCTTCCTGATCAACTTCATCACCGGCCGGCGCGATCGCAACCGCAACAGCTGGTACGGGGTGGTCAGGCCGATGCGCGACCCGCAGCGGTTCGCCAACAAGTACCTCTCGCAGCTCGAGGCGATCATCCGCAGCAACGCCAAAGGTGGGCTGCTGGTCGAGGAGGGCGCGACCAACAACTTCAAGGAACTCGAGAACAAGTGGGCCCAGCAGGACAGCGTCATCGTGGTGAACGACGGCGCGCTGTCGCAGGGCAAGATCCAGCCGAAGACCGCTCCACCGCTGCCGCAAGGCCCGGAGAGGCTGCTCGAGTTCAGCATCAGCTCGATCCGCGACGTGACCGGCGTGAACCTCGAGGCGCTCGGGCTGGCCGACCGCAACCAGCCGGGCGTCCTCGAGATGCAGCGACGCGAGAGCGCGCTGACCATCCTCGCGCCGCTGTTCAACTCGCTTCGCAGGTACCGCAAGGAGCAGGGGCGCGTGCTGGCCGACCTGATCATCCGGTACATCAGCGACGGCCGGCTCATCCGCATCGTGCAGGGCGACGGCACCGAGCAGTCAGTGCCGCTGCTGCGCATGCCCGAGACGATGGACTACGACGTGGTGGTCGACTCGAGCAGCAACGCACCCGACCAGAAGGCGCGCACCTTCGCCATCATGTCGACGCTCATCCCGGCGCTCGAGAAGAGCGGCTTCCCGACGCCGCCCGAGATCCTTGATTACACGCCACTGCCGCAGTCGCTGGTGATGAAGTGGAAGCAGGCCATCCAGCAGAAGATGGCCCAGCCGCCGCAGCCGCCCCCGGAGGTGCTGAAGGCACAGATTCAGGCTGCCGCGGAAGTGGAGAAGGCCAAGATCGTCGACACCACCAAGAGGCTGCTGGCAGACATGGACAGCAAGCGCGAGGTCTACCTGGCCGGCCAGAAGGCCATCCAGGAAGCCCAGGCCGAGCAGCTGCGCGCGGCGATCAACGAGCAGTCGCAGATCATCAATGCCCAGGCCAACGAGGCGAAGAGCGCCGCGGCGATGCTCGAGGCGCGCCTGAACGGCCTGTCAAAGCTGATCGACGCCACCTCGAGGGTGCGCGCAAGTGCCGACAAGCAGGTCGAGCGCGCCGAGAAGGCCAACAAGGGCCCGAGCGTGATCGCCATGCCGATGCCCATGCAGGACAACGGCGCCTCGGAGATGCAGGCGGCCGCCCTCCAGCAGATGGCCACCGCAGTCCAGACCCTGCAGCAGGCCGTTGCAGGTCCTAAACCGCCCCTGCGCGTCATTCGCGACAGCAACGGCAACATCCAAGGAGTCCAGTAAATGGGCAGCAAGAGCAACACCTTCGAGAACGAACTGCTTCTCCACATTTTCAACAACAGCGACATCGCTGATATTGGCGACGCCGCGGGCCTGCAGAATTCGGCCACTGCCGGCAGCCTGTACGTGAGCCTGCACACGGCGACGCTCGACGACGCCAGCACGCAGACGACCAGCGAATGCACCTACACCGGATACGCGCGTGTCGCCGTCGCTCGTAGCGGTTCTGGGTGGACGGTGACCAACAACTCGGTCAGCCCGGCGGCCACGATCTCCTTCGGCGCCTGCACGGTCGGAACGGAGACCGCGACGCACTTCGGAGTCGGTGTTGCCTCGTCTGGCGCGGGCAAGCTCCTGTACTGGGGAGCGATCACGCCGAACATCAGCATCAGCGCAGGCGTCACACCGCAGTTGACCACTGTGACGGCGATCACCGAGGACTAGCGTGAAACGCTGGCTCCACAACCTGCTGGGCGAGATCTGGACCCGTCTGGGCCGGTGGCTCGCCGCGCACAAGCATTGGCAGTGGTGATGTGGCGGGCCGCAGCAACTGCTTCTTCTTCGCCCTCTTGGCATGGTGGCGGTGGCGCAAGCGTGGGGCCTATTGGTGGGTGCGCGAGAGCCATCACATCGCCGGGTGGCACTGGGGCGTTTGCTACAAACCGCCGCCATCTATCGCCGTTGCAAAGCCGAGGAAATTACGGTTCATCCACTATGAGCCGCTCGATCCACGGACAGGTTGGCGCGCGGCGATCCACAAGGTCTGGTACGTCGGGACGATCAAACGAGGTGACTGAATGCCGGTCATAAACAGTAGCTACGTCGTGGACGCTCACGCGCAAGCGGACGGGCGGCGCTACGTCACCGAGACTCATACCCGCAGCGTCGGCACGCCGGTCATCAAGTCCTACCTCGCTGCCGTCGGCGCGGACTACCAGTCGATCATGAACGCGCGGGTGCCGAGAATCAACGCCGCGTTGATGGCGCAAGAGGTCAACGATCTGCTCGACAAGGGCGTGATCTCGTTGAACGAGCAAACGCCTGCTCAGTTCGCCGCCGCCTTCTGGGCGATCCTGCGGAGCGCGTATCAGAACGGCGACAAGCTCACCTACCACAAGCTCGTCTGGCGTGTCTGGAAGTGGGTGCAGGATGGGGTGCTTACAAACGAGCAAGTGCGCGTGTCATTCAACTCCTTCTTCGGCACCTCGTACACAAGCGGCGCGCAATGGAACTCGTTTGTTACGACTCGGATGGCTCCGATCAAGGATCGCTACCTGGCACTGCTTGCTGAGCAGGAGTTAGCGTCGTGACGATGAAGAACAACCTTGCGGCGGTGAGCTTCTAATGGCTATCTTCTACGTTCGCTCGACAGATGGAAGTGACAGTGATAATGGTTCAACGTGGGCGCTTGCCAAGGCAACAATTGGTGGAGCGTGTACTGCGTCATCAGCGGGAGATACGATTTATGTAAGTCAAAATCACGCAGAGAGTACTGCGGGGGCCGTAACCATAACGCTGCCGGGAACCGAAGCCAGTCCGACACGGATAATTTGTGCAAACGATTCTGCGGAGCCGCCTACGGCCATAGCAACAACTGCGACCTGTGCCGCTACTGGAGCCAACGGCATAACTCTTGGCGGAACCGGATATATATACGGAATAACGTTTACGGCTGGATCTGGATCGAATGGCGGATTTAACGGTTTGAATTTGGGATCTGGAAAAATCATTTATGACTCATGCGGCCTGATTGTTGGTAACAGCACGACCATCGTAGGAATTTCTGGGGCCGGACATTTTCTGGTTAATTGTAATGTCAAGACAGCCAACACTTCGTCACCGATGTTAAGTGGAACTGGCTTGAAGATCAACGGCGGGTCGATTCTTTCAGGGCAGGGAAGTGTTACATCGTTCGTGGCAGATAGGTGCTTTATAAGCGGGTTCGATTTCTCAAACCTTCCGACATCCGCCGCGATTTGCGCTGGTAGCGCTGGCATTGCCGGATACTCGGTCATAAAGAATTGCAAATTGCCAGCCTCTTGGTCGGGAGAACTTGCTGTAACCAAGCCAGCAACCTATGCAATTGAATTTGCTATGCACAACTGCGATAACGCTGATACCAATTACACAAGTTGGGTCGAGCAGCGAGGAGGTTCTATACGCAGTGACAGTGGCATATACAACGACGCCGGGGCAACTGACGGAACCACGAGAATTAGCTGGAAGATGGTGTCCAACGCCAATGCGGAGTACCCGGCTGTCATTCTGCGTTCTTCTGAAATCGTCGCCTGGAACGACACCGCCGGAAGCAGCAAGACAGTCACGGTCGAGATCGTTCACAACTCGCAAGGCAGCGGCACCAACGGCGTACTAAACGACGATGAAATCTGGCTTGAGGTGCAATATCTAGGTACTAGCGGTAGACCGCTCGGATCATTCATCACCGATTGCAAGGCTGACGTACTAGCGACTGCCGCCGCGCAAACCACCAGCAGTGCAACGTGGACTGGAGACTCTACCGGATGGGACACGCAGAAGCTTGAGGTGACCTTTACCCCGCAGGAAAAGGGCTACATCCATGCCGTCGTCTGCTTGGCGAAGGCGAGCGCAACGGTGTACGTTGACCCGCTGCTGACGGTGGCGTAAATGGCCGCACAGCGGCAGATTCCTGGTGGTCCGTTTCTCAACGAGACGGACGGGAACGAACGCCAGATACCTGGCGGGCCATTCGTCAACGAAACGTCCGCCGCAACGGGCGGGGCGGTTGATGCAGTTGGGGCTGCCGCTGGCGCGGCGACAGCAAGCGCCACGGGCGCAAGCCTCCGCGCTACAGCAGGCACATCTGCCGGGGTGGCGACGGCCGCAGCGACCGGCGCAAGCCTCCGCGCTACAGCAGGCGCATCTGCCGGGGTGGCGACGGCCGCAGCGACCGGCGCGAGTCTTCGTGCCGCTGCCGGCGCATCTGCCGGAGTTGCAACCGCTACTGCAACAGGCACGTCGAGTACGGGGTCGACTGGCACTTCGGCAGGCGTAGCCACCGCTGCGGCGACCGGAAAGAGCCTGCACGCGAGTGTCGGTGCTTCTGTCGGTGCCGCCACCGCTGCGGCGACAGGAAGCTCGACGGCTGCATCGGTCGGCTCTTCGGCTGGCGCAGCGACAGCAGCGGCCATAGGCGACTTCGTTGCCGCCGGTTCTGCTGTTGGTTCATCTGCAGGCGCGTCGACGGCCGCTGCGGTCGGGTCGCTGCTATGGGCCGCTGCCGCCTCTGCATCCGGCGCTGCTACGGCAGCGGGCGTTGGCGCCTCGCTTCGCGCCTCTGTCGGCTCGGCCGCCGGCACGTCTACCGCTGCGGCGACCAGCACCTCGGACGTGGTGCTGACGCTCGAGCAGAAGTGCGACCTGCTCCTGAAGCTGATGCTGAACAAGCAGATCACCGACCCGGCCACGGGCCTGATGACGATCTACGACGACGACGACACCACCGTGATCTACACGGGCAACGTGTACGAGGATGCGGCCGGCACGACCCTATACCGCGGCCAGGGCATCGAGCGCAGGAACAGGCTCGAGCCCCCTAGCTGATGCTGGTCACGCGCGGACTCGGACGGGACGGCACCGCGAAGGGTGCCGTTCTTGTCTCGTTTGGGCTCGGGCGCCAGGCCTACGAGGAGCTGGGCGGAAAGCCCATCCGGCGGTGGCGATCGCGCATCCGCAGGGATGTCCTCGAAGACCTGCCGATCATCGATCAGAAGACCTTCCTGCGGCGTGTCGAGCGGGCGCTGGAGGCGCTGAAGAAGGACAAGGACCCGACGGTAGCCAAGCGCGCCGAGCGGGTCAGGAAGGGCCTCGTAGAGGCCGACTCGGTCAAGCGCAGGTCGCTCCTGCGCCTGAACTTCGAGGTGGTCCTTGACCAGCTCGAGGTGGTCTCGTGGGCCCTTGATGCCTACGAGGGACAGCGTAACCGCAGGCGACTCGACGACGAGGACTTCCTCGTTCTGATGCTCGCCGCCAGAGAGAGGTATTGGATATGACGACCGAAACGCAAGCCGCGCCGCCGGCGCCGGCGCCGGAACCCACGATCGCCAACGCCGAAGTCAGCATGCAGCAGGTGGAGGACCTCCTGCGCGCCGACGAGGAGGCCGAGACCGGCCTGCCCGACGAGGAAACCGGAGAGCCGCCAGCCGAGGCCGCCCCGGAGCCCGTTCCTGACCCCAACGCCGACCCGCTCGACAACCCGAAGGGCGACCTACGCGTGCCGCTTCGCGAGGAGCGCGAGCGCCGGCGCGCCGCCGAGCAGCGCATCGACCAGCTGGCCCAGCACCAGCGTCTTCTGGCGGGCTACCTCGAGCAGCTGGGCAAGCAGATCGCACCGCAGCAAGAGGCCGAGCAGGCGCCACCCGTGCCAGACTTCGACGCCGACCCGGCGGGCCACCTGCGCCACCAGGTCGACACGCTGAAGTCGGTCCTCAGTCAGATGTCGCAGCACCAGCGCGACCAGGCCGAGGCCCAGCAGGTCGCCCAACAGCAGCAGGCGGCCACCCAGGCAGTGACCTACACCGAGGCCGAGTTCGCCAAGAAGACCCCCGACTACTACGAGGCGGTCGACTACATGCGCGACAAGCTGGCGCGCCGGTTCTCGGTCCTCGGGGTGCCGAAGGACCAGATTCCGACCGCCGTCGGCCGCGACCTGCAGCAATTCGGGCTGCGCGCGCTGCGCGCCGGCATGAACCCGGCCGAGAAGCTCTTCCAATTGGCCAAGGAAGAGGGATACAATGGCTCGCGCGTTGCTGATGCAGAACGACTATCGACGATAGCGAAGGGTGCAGCGGCAACCCGGGGCGCGCGGTCCAGCGCACCGGCATCAAACGGCGAGTTGACCCTGCAGGACGCCGGAAGGTTGTCTTACAAGGAACTCGGCAAGATGAGCGAGGCCCAGTGGCAGAAGCTCATGGGCGGCTGACACTTCGCGAGGGGGCCGCGTAGCGCCCCCGCTGTTGGACCCGTCGCAGCGGGCAATCTGCGTGCCGTGGCGCACCCACGTAAAAGTGCGATGACGCATGCACTCGGCGTTACTGAGCGCAAGGCTTTTCATCGACCACTTTTACGTGAGGCATCAACATGGCAACGACTTCCTACGGGGTCAACAACGACCTCGCAGTCAAACTCTGGTCCAAAAAGCTCTTCGCTGACGCACTCAAAGAGACGTTCATCAGCGAGCTGATGGGCACGGGCACCGACTCCGTTATCCAGATCAAGAGCGAAACCGGCAAGAGCGAAGGCGACCGCATCCGGGTCGGCCTGCGCATGCAGCTGTCGGGCGACGGTGTGCAGGGCGACGGCACGCTCGAGGGCAACGAAGAGGCCCTGACCACGTACTACGACGATGTCTTCATCGACCAGCTGCGCCACGCGGTGCGCTCGGCCGGCAAGATGTCCGAGCAGCGCGTTCCGTTCAGCGTCCGCAACGAGGCCAAGATGGGCCTGCAGGACTGGTGGGCTGACCGTCTCGACACGTGGTTCTTCAACCAAGCCTGCGGCATGACCAGCGTCACCGACACGCGCTACACGGGCAACCAGGCCACGGTGGCGCCGACGGCGACGACCAACTACGTCCACTGCTCGACCGACCACTCGACCGACGCGACCTACGACTCGGATGACCTCCTGTCGCTGGCCTACATCGACTCGGCCGTCGTTCTGGCGAAGACCAACTCGCCGACGATGCGCCCGGCGACGGTGCGCGGCCGCAAGTGCTACGTACTGTTCATGCACCCGAAGCAGGTCAAGTACCTGAAGCAGGCGTCATCGGGCAACACATGGCTGGACATCCAGCGTGCGCTGGTCGAGGGCGGCTTCAAGGACGAGCGTGAGTCGCCGATCTTCAAGGGCGGCTCGATGGTCGGCTACTACAACGGCTGCCTGCTGCTCGAGTCGACCCGCGTACCGTCCGCCTCCGCAAACACCTACCGCGCCGTCCTGTGCGGCGCGCAGGCCGCGGGGTTCGCGTATGGCCAGAAGAACGGCGCAACCGAGATGAGCTGGGTCGAGGAGCTGTTCGACTACGAGAACCAGCTGGGCGTGTCGGCGGGAATGATCGCCGGCCTGACCAAGCTGACCTTCAACTCGAAGGACTTCGGCACGATCGTGCTGGGCTCCTACGCGGCCTGATAACCCATAGGGGGAGGGGTATCCCTCCCCCGATCAACAGGAGATCAGGATATGGGAACAGGACGTCAACTCGACATCCAAGCGGTCCACTTCCTTCGGAAGTCGATCACCTACGCCAACAACGGGCAGACGGTCAATGTCGGCTACCTGCCGGCGGGCGCGACCATCATCAAACCGGCCAGCGGGGTCGCCGTCACCACGGCATTCAATGGGGACTCATCGAACGTGCTGCAAATCGGCCTGTCGACCGATTCGGGCACGAACAACTACGCCACCGATCTGGCCCTCGGAACGGCTGGTTTTGTCCCCATCGACGAAGCGGTGTCCGGGTTGGTCGGGGCATCGGACGTGTTGATTCAAGCGGCAGTTACCTCAACCGCCTCGGCCTCGGCTGGCGCGGCGGAAATCATCATCTGCTACGCGCCCGACTCGGACGCGTGAGGAGTTAAGAACATGGCAACAGGCGGTCGTCAATCTCATCTGCAGGTAGTCCACTTCCTGCGCAAGACCATCACCTTCGCTGACGGGCAGTCGGCAATCATCACCGTGGGCAAGCTCCCGGCAGGCGCAGTCGTCATCGGCGCAATGTCTGGGGTGGCCGTGACCACGGTGTTCAACGACGCGACCAACAAACTCGTCAAGATCGGCGTGACCGGGTCGGACGCGTTGTGGGACGCTTCGGCATCTGTGGCGACGGCGGGCTTCGTTCCGTTCGACGCGGCGGCAAGTCACCTAGTCGCCGCGGACATCGACGTGCTCTGCACGCACATGCGTACTGGCACGGCGGCTTCAGCGGGCTCCGCGGAAGTGATCATCGCGTACTGCCCGGACACCGACGGCTAATGCGTCGTCGTCAAATCTGGGCGGCCAAGGCCGCCCAGCCTGAACAAGCCGGTGCTGCGGAGAACCCTCCTGTCTCCTCCGTATCCCCTCCTCCGGTAGCACCGGCCCCTCCCCTACGCGTGAACGGTTCATTGCCGAAGGTGATCGATGACAGCCCTCGCAGACCTGAAAGCAAGAATCGCGGACGAGATAAACCGCACTGACATGACCTCGCAGATCGCGCTCGCGATCTCGACGGCGGTCAAGGCGTACAAGTCGACACGGTTCGCCTTCAACGAGTCGACCGACACACTGGTCACGGTAGCCGGCACGGCCGAGTACAGCACGGCCACGGTCGCACCCAACGACCTGCCGTCGGACATCATCGACATCGACACGGCGCGCATCACGGTCAACTCGAACCGGTACCTGCTCGAGCCGGTCACCTTCGAGACGATCGACGCGAACGACGTGTCGACCACCTATACCAGCCGGCCGATCTGGTACGCCTGGCGCGCCGAGGCACTGCGCCTGTACCCGTGCCCGGACGCGGCCTACACGATCGACCTGCGCTACCACGCCGACGTGGCCGAGGAGACCTGGTGCACCCGTGCCGAGGCCCTCATCCGCGCGCGCGCCAAGAAGGAGCTGTACCTGCACGCCCTCTTCGACACGGCCAGCGCGCAGACGATGGAGATGATCGAGGTGCAGGAGAAGGCGGCCCTTCTGCGCGAGATGCGCCACAAGCAAACGAGCGGCCGGGTTGTGCCGCATGACTGAGGTGAAGAATGGCTGACGGCACCACCACCAACCTGTCGCTGACGAAGCCCGAGGTCAATGCCTCCTCGGACACGTGGGGCACCAAGCTCAACACCGACCTCGACACGATCGACGGCATCTTCGCCAGCAACGGCACCAGCGTCAGCATGAACGTGGGCGCCGGCAAGACGCTGACGATGGCCGGCACGCTGGCCCTGACGGGCACGATCACCGCCGACGGCAAGACGATCAGCGCCGCCGAGCTTGGCTACCTCGATGGGCTGGGCAGCGCGTTGACCACGCAGCTGTCCGCGAAGGCCCCTCTTGCCGACCCGACGTTCACGGGGGTGCCGGCGGCGCCGACGGCCGCGGGCGGGACAAGCACCACCCAGATAGCAACGACCTCCTTCGTGGCCACGAGCTTCGCGCCCAAGGCCAGCCCGACTTTCAGCGGCACGATCACCACCCCCCTGACGGCCTCTCGAGCGGTGGTCACGGGCGCGTCGAGTGAGCTGGCGGCGAGTGCCATCACGGCGACGGAGCTGGGCTACCTGACCGGGCTCACCGAGAACCTATCTACTTCGCTGACCGCCAAGCAGCCGGTGAACGTGTTCGCTACCGGCGGCGCAACGACACTCAGTGCTGCACGGTTCCAAGTTTATGTGGCCACGTCAGGAACGGTGAACCTGCCTGCCTCTCCCACCGTGGGAGACGTTGTAGTTCTGCTGGCTACCGGGAGCAGCGTGACCGCTGGCCGAAGCGGCAAGAACATCAACGGTGCCACATCCGATTGGACGGTGACCGGGGGAACGGAGAGCTGGGGCGGTATCTTCTGCGTCTACTACTCGACCGGTAACTGGATCGCGACCTGGTTCACCCCTGGCGCAACGTAATGCTCGCCCCCATCAACATCCCGCCCGGCGTCTGGCGCAACGGCACGCAGTACCAGGCCGCCGGCCGTTGGTACGACGCCAACCTCGTTCGCTGGGTGCAGGGGGTGATGCGCCCAATGGGGGGTTGGACGGCGCGCACGGGTAGCGCATTCACAGGCAAGGCCCGCGGCATCATCACGTGGCGCAAGAACGACGGCACGAGGATGATCGCCGTCGGCACGTCGAGCAAGCTCTACCACGTGAGCGAGTCGGCGACCATCACCGACATCACCCCGGGCACGTTCACTGCCGGCGTGGACAGTCCGACGGCAAACACCGGATTCGGCGCATACCTCTACTCGTATGGGGCCTACGGCACGCCGAGGCCCGACACCGGCACGGTTACCCCCGCCACCACCTGGTCGCTTGACACGTGGGGAGAAACACTGGTTGGGTGCTCGACCGCGGATGGCAAGATCCTGCAGTGGAGCGGGGACACGGGCGCCGATGCCGCCGCGGTCACCAACGCGCCCACCGGGTGCAAGGCCCTCGTGGTCACGGCCGACCGCATCCTGATGGCCCTCGGAGCAAGCAGCAACCCGCGCTACATCAAGTGGTGCGACCAGGAAGACCTCACCGACTGGACTGCGAGTGATACGAACCGCGCCGGGGCGTGGTACCTGCAGACCAGCGGATCGATCAAGTGCGGCAAGCGCGTGAAGGGTGGCACTCTCATCCACACCGACGTTGACGCGCATCTGGCGGCCTACATCAATTTTCCGCTGGTGTACGGGTTCGATCAGGTCGGCTCGGCGTGCGGGATCATCGGCCCGAATGCTGCGGCGACCTTCGACGGCTACTGCATGTGGATGGGCCGCGACGCGTTCTACCTCTTCGACGGCACCGTGAAGAAGGTACCCAGCGACGTGCAGGACTACGTGTTCTCGGACATCAACCTTGCCCAGAGGGACAAGGTCTACGCGTTCATCAACTCGGTGAACAGTGAAATCTGGTGGCAGTACGCGAGCGGCGAGTCGGTCGAGTGCGACAGCTACGTGGCGTACAACTTCCTCGAAAACCACTGGACGGTGGGCTCGATGGCCCGCACGTGCGGCGCCGATCGCGGGGCGTACATGTACCCGATGATGGTCGGCACCGACGGGGTGGTCTACGACCACGAGTTTGGCTGGGCCTACGGTGGCTCGACTCCGTTCGCCGAGAGTGGCCCGTTCCAGATCGGCGTCGGCGACCAGGTGATGCACGTCACCCAGCTGGTGCCCGACGAGCAGACGACGGCAGACTGCTCGGTGCAGTTCAAGACGCGCTTCTACCCGAACGGCACTGAGTACACCACCAGCACCTACACGATGGCCGCGCCGACCAGCGTCCGGTTCACCGGCCGCCAGGCGAGCATGGTGGTCTCGGGGGCGAGGAACACCGACTGGAGGTGGGGCCAGCCGCGTCTGAGGCTGGTTGCCGGGGGCCTGCGGTGAAGCTGCCCGTCGCACCAGACCAGTGGTCGAAGGACTGGGAGTCCCGGCTTCTGAAGGTCATCGACGAGGAGTTTCGGCGATCACGCAAGCTCGGGGATGTTGAGCTTCAGCGTGAACGGCTTTCCGGCACGGTGCGTGATGAGAGGTTGTACCTGTGGGGCCCGGACGACCTTAGATACGAACTTCGAGATTACCTGCGGCTAAGACAACGAACCGTTACGGGAACAACAGACACTCTTTCCGTTGGTGACGAGCACTACGTCATAAAGACAACGAGCGGAAGTGCGACCACGGTGACCGTTCCAACAAACGCGAACCAGCCTTTCCCGGTTCGTTCGCTAGTTCACTTCTTCCAGTATGGAAGCGGGCTTCTCACTATCCAAGGGGACACGGGAGTCACTGTGCGTTACCGAACCGGGCTTGGCCTGAAAAGCGCAGGGCAGTACGCGATGTTCAGCGTGTGGAAGTTCGATACGAACGAGTGGGTCTTGTTTGGGGACATTTCAGCATGATCCCTGTCGCCCCCGGCTTTTTTAGGCCGCACGGAACTGGTGGTGGATTCCCACCCGGAGAGAACTATCCGTGCACCACT
>CAYGWX010000026.1:0-27547 GCA_964353855.1 uncultured bacterium
TCGCCACCCTTCCCGGGCATGAGGCCGAGCGGTTCAGCCTCTACGACGTCTCCGGACGGAAGGTCGGGACCTATCGGGGCGACCGGGTCGGGGAGGGGCTTTCGCCGGGGGTGTACTTCCTCCGGCAGGAGAAGGGGAGCGGGGCACCGGTGAGGGTTGTGAAGATAAGATAAATGATCATTGCAAAATGCAAAATTAGCATTTTAAATTTCAAAATGATTTACGACTGACCTTAAGTGTCTAAGCAATCAGTAGTGATAGTGACTGGTGATTAGCGAATAGTGACTGGAAAAAGATACCAAGAGGGGCCGCTTGCGGGCGGCCCTTTCATTGTTCCTAATTGCTTGTCTAAGAGCCTAAAAAAAAGAAAAGGAGAGGGGGTGATGAAAGGCTGAGATTGCTTCGTCGCGTAAGCTCCTCGCAATGACGCCGGGAGGAGAGATGCTGAAACAACCCATGAATCAAGTTCAGGGCATGGTTCAGCATGACGAGCCCTGCGTGAGCCTTCAATTCATTAAACCAAAACCGCCCGCGGGAACGGCAGAGGTCAGAGGTAAGAGGTTAGAAGTTAGAGAAAACAAATACCCAGACCTGAAGGTCTGGGCTTTCCACAATGCTCAGAACGACAGCTTAAAGTGGACTGGATTCCCGCCTGCGCTGGAATGACGGCATGAAGCGTGAGCCCTTAATTCATTACAGCAAAACCGCCCTCTATAACAACAGAGGTTAGAGGTAAGAGGTTAGAAGTTAGAGAAAACAAAGCCCAGACCTTCAGTCTGGGCTTTCCACAATAAGGATATTAAGGGGTCAGGCCCGGAGCCGCTTCTCCAACGCTGCGCGCTCCTCCCGGAGCCCTGACGGCAGGCGGTCCCCGAACCGGGCGAAGTGAGAGTCTATGCTCGGAAGCTCGTTCAGCCACTCCTCCTTGTCCACCTTCAGGAGCTCCCGCATCGCCTCATCTGTAACCTCCAGCCCGCTGCGGTCAACTCCTGTGAGCGCGGGGAGATACCCGATGGGCGTCTCCACAGCCTCCCCCTCTCCCTCGATACGCTCGAAGATCCATTTGATCACCCGGCTGTTCTCCCCGTATCCGGGCCAGAGCCACTGGTTGTCCGCGGACTTGCGGAACCAGTTCACGTAGAAGATCTTGGGCAGGTTCCGCTCCGCGGTCCGCTTTCCCATCGAAAGCCAGTGGCCGAAGTAATCCCCCATGTGATAGCCGCAGAAGGGCAGCATCGCCATTGGGTCACGCCTCAGCTCCCCGACCTTGCCCACAGCCGCGGCAGTCTTCTCGCTGGAGGCGATGGAGCCCAGGAAGGTCCCGTGCTGCCAGGAAAAGGCCTGGTGGACCAGGGGGATCACCCCGGCCCGCCTTCCTCCGAACAGGATGGCCGAGATCGGAACCCCCCGGGGGTCCTCCCAGGCGGGATCGATCACCGGGCACTGCTTGGCCCGGGCCGTGAACCGGGCATTGGGATGGGACGATTTCCGGCCGCAGTCCGGGGTCCACTCCTTGCCGAGCCAGTCAATGACCCGCTCCGGTGGCGTATCCGTCATGCCCTCCCACCACACATCTCCCTCCGGGGTCAGGGCCACGTTGGTGAAGATGGTGTTCTTGGTCATGCTGAGCATGGCGTTGGGATTGGAATGCATCGACGTCCCCGGGGCCACGCCGAAGAACCCGCTCTCGGGGTTGATGGCGTAGAGCCGGCCGTCCGGTCCGAACCGCATCCAGGCGATGTCGTCCCCGATGGTCTCGACCTTCCAGCCCGGGAGGCTCGGGATCATCATCGCCAGGTTGGTCTTGCCGCAGGCGCTGGGAAAGGCCCCGGTGATGTAGCGCTTGACCCCGCGGGGGGAGGTGACCCCCAGGATGAGCATATGCTCGGCCATCCAGCCCTGGTCCCGGGCCATGGCCGAGGCGATGCGCAGGGCCAGGCACTTCTTGCCCACCAGGGCGTTCCCCCCGTAGCCCGAGCCGTAGGACCAGATCTCCCGGTCCTCCGGGAAGTGGGCGATGTACTTGTGGTCGGGGTTGCAGGGCCAGGTCACATCCGCCTGGCCTCTCTCCAGGGGCATCCCCACGGAGTGCAGGCAGGGGACGAAAAAGCCCTCCGTTCCCAGGTGGTCCAGGGCCGTCTTTCCCATCCAGGTCATAATCCACATGTTCACGGCCACGTAGGGGGAGTCCGTGAGCTGGACCCCTTGCTGGGCGAAGGGCGAAGCCAGGGGCCCCATGGAAAACGGGACGACGTACATCGTCCTCCCGCGCATCGCCCCGCGGAAGTGGTCCAGGAGGGTGCGCTTCATCTCTCCGGGGTCACGCCAGTTGTTGGTGGGCCCGGCATCGTCCTTCGAGCGGGAGCAGATGAAGGTCCGGTCTTCGACCCGGGCCACGTCCCCGGGATTGGAGCGGGCCAGGAAGCTGTTCGGCCGCATCCCGGGGTTGAGTGCCGTGAACGTGCCGGAACGGACCATCTGGGCGCAGAGCCGGTCGTACTCCTCCCAGGAGCCGTCGCACCAGTAGACGGCCTCCGGCTGCATGTGAGCGGTCATCTCCCGGACCCACTGGTCGAGCTTCTTGTGCGAGGTCAACGGTTCCTCCTGTCGCTAATGAATCGGATAGGCATCGCCATATATTATACCAATTCCCGCCTCGAGAAGCAAATGACTTCAGAACCAACGGCGCGGAGGATTGATCCTTTCCCGCTTGCAATTTCCCCCTTTTCAGAGTAAACTTTAACCATCCCTTGAGCCATGAAATAGAGTAAAAAATGCTGAGAGGAACCCATCTCGTTGTCACTCTCCTCGCCTCCCTGTTCGCCGTCTCCCCCCTCCTGGCCCAGTGGGAGCCGGACAGGAGGCTGACTTACAACAGCGGAAACTCCCGCACCCCAGTCAATAACGCCCGGTGCGTCGCCGCGAGCGGAGACACGCTGCACATGGTCTGGCATGACGATCGGGACGGGGACTACGAGATTTACTATAAGCGCTCCACGGACGGGGGAACCGGCTGGAGCGCGGACGCCCGTCTCACGACAGCTGCGCAGAACTCCTGGTACCCCTCCCTGGCTACTTCCGGGGCCGATGTCCATGTGGTCTGGGCGGACACCCGGGACGGGAACTACGAGATCTACTATAAGCGCTCTCCGGACGGAGGGACGAGCTGGGAGGCGGACTCCCGGCTCACCAACGCCCCGGATTACTCCGGGTATCCCGCCCTGGCGGTCTCCACGCAGGGGGACGTCCACGGGGTCTGGGCGGACTATCGGGACGGCAACTGGGAGATTTACCATAAGCACTCCACGGACCGGGGGACGACTTGGGGCCCGGATGAACGCCTTACCGATGACCCCGGGGCCTCGGGGTATCCCTCGGTCGCGGTTTCGGGGACCGATGTCCACGTCGTCTGGTTTGACGACCGGGACGGTAACGAGGAGGTTTACCACAAACACTCCACGGACCGGGGGGCGAGCTGGGGGGCGGATGAACGTCTTACCCATGATCCCGGGGTTTCAGGGTATCCCTCGCTGGCGGTTTTGGGGACCGATGTCCACGTCGTGTGGTGTGACGACCGGGACGGGAACGAGGAGATCTACCACAAACGCTCCACGGACGGGGGGACGAGCTGGGGGGCGGATGTCCGTCTCACCAGCGATTCCTCCTTCTCGGAGCATCCCTCGGTCGCCGTTTCAGGGCCTAATGCCCATCTGGTCTGGGAGGACGGCCGGAACGGTTACGCCGAGATTTACTACAAGGGCTCCACGGACCGGGGGGGGAGCTGGGGGGCGGATGTCCGTCTCACCAATGCCCCGGATTACTCCCGATTTCCATCGGTGGCGGCTTCAGGAACCAAGGTTCATGCAGTCTGGGAGGACGTCCGGAGCGGGAACCCCGAGATTTTCTACAAGCGCAATCCCACCGGGAACATCGGGGTGGAAAAAACCTCAGGGGTTAGGGGTCAGGGGTTAGGGATCAGGATAACGGCCCGGCCGAACCCGTTCACCTCTTTTGCTCGGGTTGTGGGAGGGGAGCGGGAAGATTTCGCCCTGTATGACGTTTCCGGAAGACATGTGGGAGCGTACAAAGGTGACCGGATCGGGGAGGGGCTTGCTCCGGGGGTGTATTTTCTCCAGGGGGAGGCGGATAGGTTTTCGAGGCCGTTGAAGGTTGTCAAGGTAAGATAGTCATGAAGGCAGGCGGATAGATAGAAAAGGGACGCACGGCCGTGAGCCCCTACTTGCATTTGCCCCCATTCCGGAGTAAACTATAATCATCCCCCATTGCTATCATAAGGAGTCAGGATGACCAAACGGTTCGGAATGTTCTTCGCCCTCGCCCTCGCCTCCGGGTTCCTCCCTCTCAGGGAGGCCTCCGCCATTTCCCTGGAGGAAGCAGCCTGGGAGAGGCCCGAGCCCAAGGTGGGTTTCGGCTCCCCTTCCGCAGTCCCCTACGATACCGGGGCCGTGGACTTGGTGGACTACGACATCAACGTCCGGCTTTACCCCTATACCCACTTCCTTCAGGGGGAGGCCCGGGTCATCTTCCGGAGCAAGGTCCCACAGCTCGCCGAAGCGGATTTCGTGCTGTACAACGACACCCTGAACGTCCTCTCCGTGACGAGCGGGTCCGATACCCTGTCCTGGGCCTACGATCCCACCTACTGGGTCCTGCGGGTCTTCCTGAACGACACCTTGGGATTGGGTCAGGAGGACACGGTCACCATCGCTTACAGCGGATACATCACCCCGGACCTCTCCCGCGCGCTGACCAACTACTGCCGGCTGGACGGGACCATCGGGTTCTCCACCATCACCCCCTATGTATGGTATCCGGCCCCCTACGACCATTCCTACGGCACCCGGCGGGACGATAAGCATGCCTGCCGGGTCACGCTGACCGTGCCCCTCTCCTGGCGGGCCGTGAGCTTGGGTACGCTTCAGGACTCCTCGGCCACCGATTCCACTCAGACCTATACTTGGGGGACCGCTGTGGGCGTTACGAACATCAGCTTCGCTGCCGGTCCTTATCTCTTGAGCCTCAGGCAATTCCAGGGGATGCCGCTCCGCTATTACGATTTCGATACCACCTACGCGGAGCCCGTCTTCAACAGTGCGCAAAGCATCCTTTCTTACTTCAACCGGGTTTACTGTCCGCACCCCATGGAGAAGCTGGCCTATATTGAGAACCTTCAGATCTACGGGTTCGCAGGTTCGACCCTAGTGATGATGCCCCTACCCTTCCAACTGTTCGGACTGGCCCATGAGACTTCCCACCAATGGTGGGGAGGGGCGCTTTGCCTCCGCTCTTCCCCGGAGGTCTGGCTCAACGAGGGGTTCGCCTCCTACTCCGAGATCCTGTTCCAGGAGGACTCCCTGGGCCGGGCCGTCCGGCGGGCCGAGCTGGACACCATGGCCTGGAGGTATCTGGCCGTTCCCCGGGCAGAGGACCGGCCCATCGTCCCGGCCCCGACCGCCTCGCGGTACTATTTCACCATCGTCTACAACAAGGGGGCGTGGGTCCTGCACATGCTACGCGGGGTGCTCGGGGATTCCACCTTCTTCAACGTGATCAAGACCTACGCCACGACCTACCTGGACAGTAGCGTGACCGTGGCGATGTTCCAGCAGACCGCGGAGCAGGTCAGCGGAAGGAGCCTGGGCTGGTTCTTCGACGAATGGCTCTACCGGCGGTGGGCCCCGAGATACACCTATTCCTGGCAAGCCTTCCGCCAGGGCAGCGATTCGGTCCGGCTGCGGATGTGGGTGGACCAGCAGGACTCCCTGTTCGAGATGCCCATCCAGACCACGATCTACACGCCCGGAGGGGAGCGGGAGGAGTGGGCCTGGGTGAAAGACCCCTCGGACACGTTCGAGTTCTGGCTGTCCGAGGAGCCCTACTCCGTGGTTTTAGACAAGGACGACTGGCTACTGGACCGGGGAATCACGCTGGGGGTCGGGTCCGGTCCGGGGGAGAGAGACCTCCGGGCGGGACCAGCCCTGAGCCCGGCTTTCCCCAATCCCTTCTCCCACGAAGTCACCCTGACTTATACCCTGCCGAAACCAGGGACCCCGGTGCTCCGGGTATACGACATCACGGGGCGGTTGGTCCGGACCCTGAAAGGGGACACCGAAGGGACCGGGCAGGGGACCCTGCGCTGGGACGGGCGGGACAACGAAGGGACAACCGCGAAGAACGGGGTCTATTTCCTGACCTTCCAATGCGGACCCTACCGGGCGATCCGGAGAGCGGTGCGGTTACGATGATTAGAAGTGCCCCAAAAAAAGGGGGAGGGAATGACTAGACGAATAACCTTGCTCATAGTCCTTGCGCTCCTGGCCGGCATCGCAAATGGGGCCGAGACCATCCGGGTGAACCCCGACGACCCCACGATCCAGCCCCCGGAGCAGCTGAAGCCGGGCTTCCATTACTGCGCCGTGAACCCCGCAGGCGACGCGGTCTTCAACGCCGCCCCGATCCGGTACCACTGCATCCGGGATGCCGACCTGGAGTGGTGGCTCCGCACTTCAACCAGCCACAGCGACTTCCTGTCCCGGGTCCGGAGCGCACGCTCCTACCTGGAGCGACGGGCCGGAAAGACCGACCGGATGGTCCTCGAGCTCGCCGGAATGCCCTACTGGTGCAGCCGGTCCAAGGACTCGACCATCGTGGGGGAAAACTGGCGGTACTTCATGACCGTGGGGCCCGAGGACCTCCAGGTCTGGGACGCCCTGATGACCGACATGGCCGCAGAGATCTCAACCTGGAGCTTCGTCCCCACCTACGAGTTCTGGAACGAGCCCGACCTCTTCTACTGGAACGGGCCCGAGAGCGAGCTCATCCAGCTCTACTGCCATACCGCGAACGCGATCAAGGCCGTTGATCCGGACGCCAAGATCGGCGGAGTGGCGACGAACGGATGGTGGAAGGGGGTGGACCCTTCTCCGGGGGTCATCGGCTACATTCCGGACTCCCTGGTGGAGCGGTACTCGACCACGGCCCACCTGATCGACACCTGCGCGGACACGGGCACGCCCCTGGACTTCGTCTCCTGGCACCTGTTCATGGGCACCTATCCCGGGATGATCGACCACTCGGCGGATTTCTACCGCCGGAAGCTGGACTCCCGGGGGTTGACGGGTGCCGAGCTGTTCATTACCGAGTACAACGCCACCGCCTCGACCCGGGAGACGATGATCCAGCCCCCGCTTTTCGCGCGGTACTACGACCACATGGTCCGGGCCGGTGTGGACGCCCACGCGATGGCCACCTACCAGGATTTCAGCTACGACCCCAACTACGAATTCTTCCGCGACTACGGGAGCCTCAGCCGGGGGGGCCTGTGCAAGCCGGTTTACAACGCCATCCTCCTGATCGACAGCCTCCAGAAGAACAGTCGCCTCCTGCCGGTCGCGACCGAAGGGCGGATCACGGCCTGGACCAGCCGGGAGGGAACGACCCTCCGTCTGCTTTTGGCCAATGCCATCGCCTATCCCCTTGCGGTGGGCTACGACACCCTGTATTTCGGGGGACGCCAGATCAACAACCTGGACCTGGTCAACGCCGGGTACTCCCGCAACGGGCAGGTGGACAGCACGATCATGGGGTACTACCCGCCGATCGGCCCCCCACGCATCGTGGAGGCCTTCCAGGCCGCAAACGCGGCCTACGCCTGGTCGGTCCCCTTCTTCACCAACCCCCGCCCCCTGGATCTCCGATTCACCGGGCTGGAGGGAACCTACCAGGGAACGATGTACATCGTGGACACCTCGCACAACAACGTGATCGCGGAGTACGACTCTCTGCTGAACGCGGGCTACACCCGCCAGGACGCGGTGAACTATCTCTACGCCGACCAGTCCCTTTCCCGGGACACCATCCAGGTCACGGACTCGCTCTATTCCCTGGCGATGCCCCCGAACAGCATGTATTTGCTCACCCTCTACGACATCCCGCAGACCGGGGTGGCCTCGGGGCCGGCCGGTCCGCTGCCCAGCCTGACCCTTTCCCTATACCCGAATCCCGGGCGTGGGAAGGTGGAGATCCGCTTCCCGGAGGGCTTGAAGGACCTTGAGCTGGCGGTCTACGATGTCACCGGACGGGTTGTCGCGCGGCATCCGAAACCCGTAAGCGGGGCCCTCAGGCTGAGCGGGCTGCCTCCGGGGGTCTATTTCCTGAGGCTCAAGGCCGGGGCGAGAAGCCTGACCCGGAAACTGGTCGTGATCAAATAAAACCACAAGCCTGAAACGGGGCGCGGAAACGCGCCCCGTATTCTTTTCTGCTTGCAATTCCCCTCTTTTCGGAGTAAACTATAATAATTACCCAATGCCGCTTAAGGAGGAAAGATGTTGAAAAAGAATTGCTTTGAACTCACCCTGCTCTTCTTACTCTTTATCCCGATAGCCATCGGAGCCCAGGCTTCCTGGGAGCCGGTCCAGAGCCTGGTCAAAATCACGGTCAGCCACCACGACCAGTACCGCATCTTCGATAAGATGGGCCTGCCCATCGTGGACGTGAGGGCCAATTACGTCAAGGCCCTGGCCACGGCGGAGCAGTTGGCTCAGGTCCGGGCGATGGGCTTTCCGGTGGAGATCATCCTCAAAGACTACACCCGGGAGTTTGAGGAGAAAGGCTACCCGCCCATCGGCACGGTCGGCACGAAAGCTTGGGACTTCTATCATACCTACGCCCAGGTTCGAGACTCCCTCAAGGCCATCGCCCTTCGCCACCCCGCCATCTGCCGGGTGGAGAGCCTGGAGCTCTCGGTCCAGAACCGTGTGGTCTGGGGGATCCGTATCTCGGACAATGTGAACGTGCGAGAGAACGAGCCCCGGTTCCGCATCGTGGGCAACCAGCACGGCAACGAGCACATCGGGTGCGAGCCCCCGATGTACATGGCCACCATCCTGGCCGACAGTTACGGGGTCTCAAGCCGCCTGACCCAGATCGTGGACAACTACGAGACCATGATCATTCCCATGGCCAATCCGGACGGGGCCACGGCCAACACCCGAACCAACGCCAACGGCGTGGACCTGAACCGCGACAACGGCTACATGTGGCTGGGCCAGGGTTCGAGCCCCGGGTTCTTCTCCCAGCTTGAGAACAAGGCCTTGAAGGCCGACGCCGACGCCCATGCTTACGCCCTCTCGCTCGCCTTCCACTCCGGGGCCTGGTACATCAACTACCTCTGGAACTACACTCCGGTCCTAACCCAGGATGATGCCTTTCTGAAGCAGATCTCAGTGGGCTACGATGTCTACACCCACTACGATACGACAAACGGCTGGGCCTGGTACCAGACCAACGGGGACATCGACGATGTCTCCTACGGCCTGTACGGGGACTTCGACACCACCATCGAGCTCTACGGAAACGGGTACAATCCGCCCACGGACAGCATCCTGCCGATCTGCCGGGCAAACAAGGAGGCCATCCTCTACCAAATCAGGAAGTGCTCTACCGGCATCCACGGAGTTGTGACGGACATCAATAACAGCCGACCAATCCAGGCTCTGATCCGGCCCTATCCCCTTTCCCGGGGACAGGACTGGTTTCTCTATGCTTCCAATGAGAACGGGGACTTCCACCGTCCGGTATTGAATGGGACCTACAGCCTGAAGCTTTCGGCCAATGGTTACCGAGATACGGTCGTTGCGGGGATCGTGGTCCCGGACACCGTTAACCCTGTGACGAGGAACGTCCAGATGACCCCGGGCAACAACTATGCAGCCATCCGGGTGGTTGCGGTCCGGCAGGATGACGCCTCGGCCCAGACCAATACCACGCTCACCCCCTGGGTCCTGGGGATGCCGGACACCAAATCCTACGCCATGGGCCCGAGCGGCCGCATCATCCTGGACATGGGCCAGGGAACTGAGATCGTGGATGGCACGGGTCCGGACGTCCGGGTCACGGAATACCCCAATGCCAGCCACGCCGTCCAGTGTTCGGTCTCGAACTCCTGGACCGGACCCTGGACCTCCCTGGGAAGCGGGAACGGAACCTGTTCCTTTGATTTATCCGGGCACGGGATCAGCCTGGCCCGCTACGTCCTTCTCAGGTCCGGCTCCTCGGGATACAGCCTGGACGCCGTGGAAGCCCTGAACCACGCTACGGGGGTGGAGCAGGGCCCGCTGGGAAGCGTTCCTTACGTTTTAACTCTGACCAGTTACCCCAACCCGTTCAGGGTCAGGACGACCATCTCGTTATCCTGTCCTGCCGGGAGCTTTGGTCATCCCCGACCCCTTTCCATCTACGACATCTCCGGCCGCCTGGTGAGGATCCTTTCGCCTCAGACCTTACGCCTTACGCCTTACGAGTATGTCTGGGACGGCAGGGACTCCCAGGGAAGGGTCCTTCCGGGAGGGGTGTATTTCTATCGTCTGACTTTCCCTCCATACACAGCCACCGAGAAGGTCGTGTTAATCCGTTAGCCCTTTGATGTCTTTGAGAACCTCGCTCAGCCTTTTCCTGCTCCTCGCAATCCTGGCCCCGAAAGCTATCGGGGCCAAGGTTTCCTGGGAGCCGAGCCAGAGCCTGGTCAAGATCGTCACCCAGAGCCACGACCAGTACCGGCTTTTCGACCGGCTCGGCATGTCCATCGTGGACATCCAGGATAGCTGCGTCAAAGCCCTGGCCACCCCTGAGCAGCTCGCCCGGGTCCGGGCTATGGGATTTCCGGTGGAGGTCCTGCTCAAGGATTATTCCAAAGAGTTCGAGGAGAGGGGCTATCCCCCGATGGGAGTCCCGGCCCAGGCCGGAACCCAGGGCTGGAACTTCTACCACACCTACGCCCAGGTACGGGACTCCCTCCAGGCATTAGCCCTACGGCATCCAATCATCTGCCGGGTGGAGAGTCTGGGTGTCTCGGTTCAGAACCGCGTGCTCTGGGGAATCCGCATCTCGGACAATGTGGCCGTGCGGGAGAACGAGCCCAGGTTCAGGATCACCGGGAACATCCACGGGAACGAGCACATCGGGTGCGAGGTCTCGCTGTACATGGCCTCTATGCTCGCCGACAGCTACGGGATCTCGTCCCGCATCACCCAGGTCGTGAACGAGAACGAGATCTTCGTCCTGCCCATGCAGAACCCGGACGGGGCGACCAACAACGTGAGGACCAACGCCAACAACGTGGACCTGAACCGGGATTACGGGTACATGTGGCTGGGCTGGGGCAACAGCCCGGAGGTCTATTCCCAGCCCGAGACAAGGCTCGTTCGCCAGGAGGAGGAGGCCCACGAGTACGCCCTGTCCCTGGCCTACCACTCCGGAGCCGTTTACGTCTGCTACATGTGGGGGCACACCTCCCTCCTGACGCAGGACGACGGCCTGCTCAAGCAGCTCGCCTGGGGCTTCCATACCCATAGCGGGTATGACACCATCAACAGCCACCGCTGGTATCAGGTGAGCGGGGTGTCCCACGACGCGGCCTACGGAACCCACGGGAACCTGGAGACGATCATCGAGGTCTGGCTCCAGGGCGGGGCGAACAACCCGCCCCCGGAGAGCATCGAAGCCGTGTGCCTGCGCAATAAGGAGGGAGTGATCTACACCCTCAACAAGGGGAGAACCGGGGTCCAGGGGACCGTCACGGATATCGTAAACGGCAGGCCGATCCAGGCGTTGATCCGGCCCTATCCCCTTTCCAGAGGGCGGGACTGGTTTCTGTATTCGTCCAAAGAGAACGGGGACTTCCACCGGCCCGTTCAGGCCAGGACTTACAGCCTCGCGTTCTCGGCCAACGGGTACCGGGACACGGTCATCTCCAATGTCGTCGTTCCGGACACCGTGAACCCGGTGACCGTGAACGTCCAAATGACCCCGGGAAACAATTACACCGCCTTCCGGGTGGTCGCAGTCCAGGAGGCCGACACCACGGCCCACCTGAACCCGAGCCTCACGCCCTGGGTCCTCGGTGTCCCGGACAATAAAGCTTTCTCGATGAGCTACGGAGGACGCATCTTCCTGGACATGGGGCAGGGCACGGAGGTCGTAGACGGCACGGGCCCGGACCTCAGGGCCGTGGAGTATCCCAGCGCCAGCGACACCATCGAGGTGGCGATCAGCAACGCCTGGAACGGGCCCTGGACCGTTTTGGGGAACGGAGTCGGGACCTCGGAGTATGACCTCGCGGGCCACGGCATCAGCCTCGCCCGCTACGTCCGCATCCGGGACCTCGGCCACGGGAACAACGCCAATGCCACGGCCGGCTATGATCTGGATGCCTTGGTGGCCCTGAACCACCTTGTCGGCGTGGAGGAGGTACCGCAGCCTTCTGCACCGCTCCTTACGAGCTACCCGAATCCCTTCCGGACAAACGTCATCATCTCGATGGCTGAGGCAGAAGCCCAAAAACGTTCACGGACCCCCCTATCATTCTACGATGTTACAGGACGCCGGGTCAGAACCCTCGCCCCGCTCGCTTTCCACCAATACCTCTGGGACGGCAGGGACTCCCGGGGAAGGAGCCTGCCGGGAGGGGTGTATTTCTATCGCCTGGACGCTCCCGGATCCGTTTGCACTGAGAAAGTCGTGCTGATCCGCTGAGGATCAGTTGCTAAGCCTGTAACCCGGTAACCCACCAAAAAAGAGGAGTTGACTATGGCCCACACCTGCGATGCACTGGTCCTGACCTGCATGGATTTCCGGTTCCACACAGCGATCCGCAAGTTCCTGACCCGCGATCTGGGACTGGAGAACAGCTACGACCACGTCTCGCTCGCCGGGAGCGCCAAGGACCTGGTCAAGGCCCCCGGCCACGTGCCCTTCGAGTCCCTCCTGAAGCAGGTGGAGCTCTCCAGCAAGCTCCACGAGATCAAGCGCGTCGTCCTGATCAACCATCAGAACTGCGGGGCCTACGGGCCCACGCTGGATTCCGGCTCCCCCCACGAGTTCGAGACCCACTCCGGGGACCTCAGAGCAGCCCGGAGCCTCGTCCAGTCCCGGTTCCCGGACCTCAAAGTCGCCCTTTACTTCGCCAAGCTGGACGGGACATTTGTGGAAGTGCCCTAAAAAACAGATATCATCATCTCAGCCCAGCGTTCACAACAGATTACAAAACAAGATGTTATGAAAAAAGCCGATTTCGTATTTTTTCAGGCAACCCCGCAATACCAAAACGCATCTTAGTTAGTGCAACGCCAACGAGACCCAGCTGATCGGGATCTCATCTCCTGTAACCTCCTTTCCTGCCAAGGGCCGCCCCGCACCCACGGGGCGGCCCTGCAATTTCAGGTGATGCGGCCACCCTCCCCTTGACTTTCCCTCCCCCTTTCCTGTAAACTGACTGCCAAACCCACCCCCGGAGACCTCTATGGAAACCCGCCAAAACCTTTTCGAACTCCTGAGCTCAAGGGCCTCGGTCCGCGCCTACCTGGACCAGCCCGTTCCCGAAGATCTCATCGCGAAGATCGTGGCCGCAGGCCAGCGAGCACCGTTCGCGGCCCAGACCACCTCCATCGTCCTCACCCGACAGCGCCAGCACATCCCCTGGGGCGCGCCCGCCTTCCTCATCTTCTGCCTGGACCACCACCGCCAGGAGCGCATCCTGGCCCGCAAGGGATGGAAGATGAAGAGCCATCCCCTCTGGCAGCTGCTGCTGGGGATCGAGGACGCCTCGCTGTGCGCGGCCTGTGTGGACCTCGCGGCCCAGGCCGAGGGCCTGGGGACCTGCTTCATCGGGGGGCTCCCCGAGGAAGCCGAAACCCTGCGCATCCTGCATCGCATGCCGCCCAAAGTCTTCCCCCTGTTCGGGCTGTGCCTGGGATACCCCAGGGAGGCCCCTCCACCCCGGCCCCGTTTTCCGGTCCAGGCTGTGCTCCACGACGAGGTCTACAGCCTGACCGACGAGGAGCTGGAGGAGGCCATGAAGACGATGGACGAGGGTTACCTCGCCCAGGACTACTACCGCAAGCTGAACGCCATGGTCCCTCCCCCGGAGGGATACCCGGAGACGCAGACCTTCGACACCTACTCCTGGTGCGAGCACATCTCGCGCAAGTGGGCCAAGTACCACACCGACCCCGGGAAGATCCTGACCGCCCTCCGGGAGGCCGGGTTCGACCTGTTTCAGAAGTAGACCCCCCCCAAAATAAAGAGGGCCCCGATCCTTCGGGGCCCTCTTTATTTGATGGTCTATGGTCTACTGTGCCAGGTCGCCTTTATCAGGTTACCCGCACCGCGAGAATCCGCAGGAATGGCAGACCACGCAGCCCTCCTCGTGGTCCAGGTGAAACCCGCAGTCCGGGCAGGTCCCGGCGAGCGTGGTCTCCAGGATCCGGACCCCCCGGCCCCCGGGCAGGGAGGGCACGCCCGGAGACAGGACCCTTCCCGCTCCCAAGGAAGCGGGAAGGACGTCCTCGCCCTTCAGCTTGTCCTCGGTGGCCACCGGACTCCCGCCCATCTCGATCACGCGGTGGTCCAGGACCTTGGCCAGGGCGTCCGGGCAGGAGAGGATGAGCTCTCCGTCCTTCCACACCGGCAGGGAGCAGCGGATTCCCTTGAGCTGCTTGACCACG
The DNA here is from genome assembly GCA_964353855.1 of uncultured bacterium. Taxonomy (GTDB): domain Bacteria; phylum Edwardsbacteria; class CAYGWX01; order CAYGWX01; family CAYGWX01; genus CAYGWX01. Next base: position 14,523 of record CAYGWX010000026.1, read on the forward strand.
GACTGCACCTCTACGCCGGAGCGCAGGGCCAGGGAGATGAGCCGGCTGATGGCCTCGGACTGGGCCGAGGCGCAGCCGCCCGCCTTGCCGATCGTGGAGAAGATTTCGCAGAGCCCGCTCGTGTCCCGATTCACGGTCACGTAAAGGTTCCCGCAGCCGGTCTCCATCTTCTCGGTCACGCCGTAGGTCAGGGCCGGCCGGTCGCGCGGCACGATCTGCCGGGACTGGACCTCCCCCTGGGCCGCGGGCTGCTCCTCTGCCCCGCTGTCCCCCTGCTCCTCGGCTTCCTTCTTGACCGTGAGCACCTGCACGTCCCGGCTGCCGTCGCGGTAGATGGTGATGCCCTTGCAGCCCAGCTCGCAGGCCAGGAGGTAGACCCGGCGCACGTCCTCAGGGCCGGCGTCGTGGGGGAAGTTCACGGTCTTGGATACGGCGTTCTCGGTGTACTTCTGGAAGGCGGCCTGGATGCGCACGTGCCACTCCGGGGACACGTCGTGGGCCGTGACGAAGACCCGGCGCACGTCCTCCGGGATCTCGAGGAAGTTCTGGATGGAATTGCTCCGGGCGATGCGCTGCATCAGGTCCTCGGAGTGGAACCCCTGCTTCCGGGCGACCTCCTCGAAAAGCGGGTTGGTCTCGACCAGGTGGTAGGTGGGCGTCTTGCGCTCGTAGGACACCGCGAACAGGGGCTCGATGCCCGAGGAGCAGCCGGCGATGATCGCGATCGTCCCGGTGGGGGCCACGGTGGTGACCGTGGCGTTCCTGCGGGGCTTGCCGCAGAGCTTGCCGCCGATGTGCCGGAAGGCGTTCCGCTCCTTGGCCAGCTCGGGCCGGGCGAACACGCTCCCGGGATAGTTCGGGAACGGGCCGCGCTTCCCGGCCAGGTCCTGGGAGGCCTCGCTGGCGTGCTCCTCCACGAAGGCCATGACCTCCTCGGCGGCCCGGACGGCCTCCTCGGAATTGTAGGGGATGCCCAGCTCGATCAGAAGGTCCGCGAAGCCCATCACGCCCAGCCCGATCTTGCGGTTGGCCATGACGATCTCGTGGATCTCCCTCAAGGGATATTGGTTGGCCTCGATCACGTTGTCCAGGAAGTGGATGCTCTGGCGCGTGACCTGGGCCAGCTTGACCCAGTCCACGGCCGGGGGAAGTCCGTTCCCCGGCACGACCATGTTGGCCAGGTTCACCGAGCCCAGGTTGCAGGCCTCGTAGGGCAGGAGGGGCTGCTCCCCGCAGGGGTTGGTGGCCTCCATCTCCCCGACCGCGGGGGTGGGGTTGTCCCAGTTGATGCGGTCGATGAACACGATCCCGGGGTCCCCGTTCTGCCAGGCCAGGTTGACGATCAGGTCGAAGACCTTCCGGGCCGAGAGCTTCTTCACGGCTTCCCGGGTGCGGGGGTTCACCAGCTCGTAGTCCTCGCCCGAGAGGGCGGCCTTCATGAAGGCCTCGGTCACGGCCACCGAGATGTTGAAGTTGGTGATCGAGACCTTGTCCTTCTTGCAGGTGATGAACTCCAGGATGTCGGGGTGGTCCACCCGCATGATCCCCATGTTCGCGCCGCGGCGCTTGCCCCCCTGCTTGACGGCCTCGGTGGCGGCGTTGAACACCCGCATGAACGAGATCGGGCCCGAGGCCACCCCGCCGGTGGACGAGACCGCGTCGCTGGCCGGGCGCAGGCGGGAGAAGGAGAAGCCCGTGCCTCCCCCGGACTTGTGGATCAGGGCGGCGTTCTTGATGGAGGAGAAGATCCCCTCCATGCTGTCCTCCACCGGGAGCACGAAGCAGGCCGAGAGCTGGCCCAGGGGCCTCCCGGCGTTCATCAGGGTGGGGGAGTTGGGCATGAAGTCGCGGGTGGTCATGAGGTCGAAGAACTCGGCCTCCAGTCTCCTGGCCTCGGAGTGGGTGGCGCCGAACTTGCGTTCCGGCTCGGCGATGGCCCGGGCCACGCGCACGAACATCTCTTCCGGGGTCTCCACGACGTCGCCCTTGTCGTCCTTGGTGAGGTAGCGTTTCTCCAGGACGACCTTGGCATTTTCAGAAAGCGTGAGCATGTGTTCCTTTATGGGTCTTTATAGGTTAAGCGTTTGACGCTGTTAGAGCGTATTACAGAATGGGGAAACCAAACCGGGGTCATTGCGAGGCGTCCCGCGTTTCGCGGGACAACGAAGCAATCTCGCCGTTTCCCCCTCTCTTCCTTCCCCTTGATTTAAATGTCAAACAACAACCCGTAGTGGTTAGGGGGTATATAATATACGATATATTGTGGTGAAAGTCAAGGGGCTAAATGATAATTTTGTAACTTTTTTTGCTGGTTTTGGAACACAAAATGCGTGTACTTCGTTCCCCCTTTCACAAGCCGGGGTCTTGGATGTTGGCTAACCCCTTTATTTATAACGATAAGAAAGCCTTCCTTGTTATAGGGAAGGCTTGACTGGGATGATGAAGCCGTTAACTTATCTGTTCTGCTTAACCGCCGTTACTGTCGAACTGTCCAACCGTCTAACCGTCTAACGCCGTTCCTTCTTACTATCTTATCAGCACCACCTTGCTCATCTCCCGGTGCTCCCCGGCCTCCAGCCGTATCAGATACACCCCTGCGGGGACAGTCCGACCCCTCTCATCTCTTCCGTCCCAGACGGCTTGGTTGACCCCCGCAGGCTGTAGGTGTGCACGGCCGTGCGCCTTCCCCAAGTCCTTCAATAACTGCCCAGCGATGTTGTAGACCTTCAGGCTGATTGGGGAAGGAGATGAAAGCTGGTAGCTGATGTGCGTTTTCTCACCAAACGGGTTTGGGCTTATTCGTAATGCCGCATTCCGCGTTCCGAACTCCGCATTCCGGGCTTCTTCCACCCACACTCCTCCGTCCGTGGTTTTCAGTATTGTACCGCCCCATCCAACAATATATCCGGTACGGTCATTATTGGGAAAGTAGACTGAATAAAGCCAATTAAATGTGATTGATAGCATTCTTTCCCAATTTTCTCCGCCATTTGTTGTTTTTAAGATAAGTCCCTGTCTTCCTGTAGCGTAACCGGTTTGTGCGTCTGCTGGAAAATGGACAGAAAAAAGAGAGGTTTCTGAGATTGAGAATTGTCTGGCCCAGCTACTGCCGCCGTTCGTTGTCTTCAGAATGACACCGCCGTTAGAGCTCCCGATCACATAACCTGTTTGGGTATCTACTGGAAATTGAACTCTGCGAGGGAAAACCGTTGTATCCCAAGCTTGACTAATCCAATGGTCTCCTCCGTCGCTCGTCTTTAAAATGGACCTACCGAGGGCATAGCCGGTTTGGGCGTCTACGGGGAATTGGACCGCGACGATGTTATCCGTTGTCCCTGCGTTCTGGCTTGCCCACTGCGCTCCGCCATCCGTCGTCTTTAGTATGGTACCCGAATCCCCGACGATAAAACCGGTCTGTGCGTTCTCTGGAAAATGGACATCCCATAAAACAGGGGTTACTCCTGGATATTGCCTTGTCCAAGTGACACCGCCGTCCGTTGTTTTTATTATAGTGTTCGTAGAAATAAACCAGGTCCCGCCGACAGCATATCCGGTGTCGACATTCCCTGGGAAATAAACTGAATTAAGGGCGTCATTTGTCCCTGAAATTTGGCTTTCCCAATTTTTCCCTCCATCGTTGGTTTTTAAAATAGCACCAGTTTTAATAATAGTGCTCGTTCCGCCTGTGGTATACCCGGTCTGATCATCAACTGGAAAATGAAGGGCGGAGAGGTCTTGGCGGGTGCCGGGGGATAGGTTTTCCCAGGTTTCCCCTCCATCCTCTGTCTTTGCAATACTTCCTAATCCCCCAACGACATAGCCCGTCTGCTCCCCAGAGGGGAAATGCCCAAAATAAAGTTGCCCATTTGTACCCACGGTTTTCCTCACCCATGTTGTCCCTCCATCCGTGGTTTTTAAGACGATGTCCATGTCTGCCACAGCGTAGCCGGTTTGGTCATTCACCGGAAATTGGACCGAATTTAGAGGGCGAGGGCAGCTCGAATTCTGGTTCACCCATGTCGTCCCCCCATCCGTAGTTTTAATAATTATTGCCGGATTTGGCCATTCTGCACAACCTACCACGTAACCCGTCTGGGCATCCGCCGGAAAATGAACCGAGGAGAACCAGGAGGTTCTTCCCGAATCTTGTATTGCCCAAGTCGTTCCTCCGTTAGTGGTTTTTAGGACGACCGCATTTTCTCCAACTGCGTAACCCGTCTGAGCGTCTACCGGGAAATGTACGGCGTAAAGGTGGCGGGTCGAGTCTTGCCTGATCCAACTCCCTCCTCCATCCGTGGTCTTCAGAATGCCCTGGCCGACTACATACCCGGTCAGGGCATCCACCGGAAAATGGACAGCAAGGAACCATTGGAGGGGGTCCGAGAACAGCCCTGCCCAGTGTGACCCGCCATCCGTGGTCTTCAGGATTAAACCGCCATCGCCAACTGCATAGCCAACCTGGTCGTCTACGGGGAAATGAATGGACATTAGGGTTTTCGTCGTGCCCGAAGTTAGAATCATCCAATTTCTTCCGCCATCGGTGGTCTTGATAATGGTCCCGTACTCTCCCGCTGCATAGCCGGTAAGTGGGTCAATAAAACAGACTCCCCTCAATGAATGCCCCTGCGGCAGAGGATTCTGCCAGAACCAGCCGGCCTGTCCGAGTCCGGGCAATAAAAACAGCACGGCCGGGATCAAGATGAATCGTAGATATTTCATCGCTTCCTCCTTTCCGTGCTTATGGGTTTGAACAGCACTCCTGTATCTGCTCCTAAAGACCCTTGTATTATAAGGCTTGGCCCGGTTTTTGTCAAGCACTCATTTTGTCTTTTTTATCGGCCTCCGTGTCTTGGGGGTTGATCCGTGTAATCCGTGAAATCCATGGTTCCTTTTTTCCTTCCCCGAATCCCGCCCTACCCGTCCCCGATGCCTGCGCTCACAATTAGCGCGAAGTTGGCGTGAAGTTAGTGTTAAGTTAGTGTTAAATTAGACTTAAATTAGTGTTAAATTAGACACAACTTAGTGTGAACTTGGCGGGAACATGGCGGGAACTCGGCGGGAACAGGGCGGGAGGTGTTCCTATAGTCTGTTGCTGTATCGTGGGTTATGTCTGAGCGGGGGATGAGCTGGGAGGGGCTTGTTATTAGAAATGAGTGCGCAAGGGTTTGAAAATCATTGTGTTATGCCTGTTTACCGTTTGTCCGGGATGGCATTCTGTCTCCCGGGGAACAGAAAAGGGGCACCAAAAGGTGCCCCGTAGAGTTGCTGAGTAAGGTCTACTTCTTTTCTTCCTCGTCCTCTTTCAGGATGTCCTGGATGACCTCGTCCACGGTCCCTAAGTGGGGGTAGAGCTCGGAGAGGCGGCGGGCGTACTGGAAGGCGCGCTCGAAGTCCTCGCGCAGGTCCAGGGAGAGGAGCATGGCCCGCTTGAGGCTGGCCGGGTCCTGGTGGCGCGTCAGGGGGACCTTGTCGAAGCACTCCAGGGCCTCTTCGTATTTCCCCTCGTCGAACAGCACGTTCCCCATGTAGGAACGGGCCTCGTGGAACCGCGGGGCCATCCGCAGGGCCTTCTCCAGGTGTTTCTTGAAACCGGCCAGGCCGAGGTGTTGCTCGCAGATGCCCAGCCCGAGCTCGATCTCCGGGGATTCGTATCCCATGGACGCCAGCTTGCCGTAGTTCTCCCGGGCCAGGGTCCAGCGCTCGTTCCGTACCAGGGCCCGGCCCATGGCCACGCCCACCATCGGGTCCTCCTCGTAGTTCCGGTCCATGATCCGCCGGAACAGGGTTTCGCCTTCCCCCCAGCGGGAGAAGTTGAGCAGGCACTCCCCCAGGCCCAGGAGGATCTCCACGGATTCCGGGGCCAGGCGGCAGGCCTGCCCGAAGGCCTGATGGGCCAGGACATACTCCTCCTGACCGAGGTAGGAGTGGCCCAGGCCGGCCAGCAGATCCGGGTTCCCCGGGTGCAGAGCCAGGCCCTCCCGGAAGAGCCGGACGGCCTTGGAGAACTTCCCCGAGCGCCAGAGTTTCTGTCCTTCCAGTTCGTAGTCCTGGCTGTCCCGGTAGCGGATCGGCCGGACCGGGTTCTTGGCCCGGGGCCTTGACCTCGGGCTGTTGGGCGGGTTTCCTTTCTTTCGGCTCATCTCAGGCAGGTTCTTTGCTCGTCTTCAATGATAGCAGACTCCGCTTCTCCTTGTCAACGGGCTCAGGGATTGCGCTGCTGGTAGTAGGGATTGGAAGTCTGGGCCTCGCGGGCCTTCTGCAGGGCGAGGACGTCCCTGGAGGACTTCCGGGGAAGGGCGAACCGGCCGGAGAGCTTGAGGTTCATCTCCTTGGGCTGGGAATCCGCCACCCTCCCGGCCGCCCTCTTGCCGACCAGGGCCAGGTCCAGGGTGCCCTTCACGCTGTCCGGGGTCGCGGCCTCGAAGACCACCACGCCCTGCCCCCTCCGAGCCTGAAAGAAATCCGCATCGGGCGTGTTGTAGGAGATGAAAAGAACGCCCTTGAACTTTTCCTTGGAGATCGAGTCCGTGCCCGCGGCGAGCCCGGGGAGCTGGAGGGACAGGACGTGCGTGCCGTCCCCGCCCAGCGTGTCCTCGTGCCTCAGGTAGAGCAGGGCGGCCTTTCCGGGCTTGGCCTTGATGAAGTAACCGGTGAGCATGTCGGACTCCAGGCCGGCCTTGGTGTCTTCATAGGCCAGGGTCTCGCCCTCGGCGGCGAAGCCCTGCTCGAAATCCAGGCCGTAGGGCTTCTCGTTCTCAAAGGCGATCTGCACGCTCTTGGGAATTTCAGGAACGTACGTCCCCGTCGTATCATTTCCCTGGTTCCGAGGCTTGGACGGCCGGCATCCGACCAGCGCAATCAGGACCAGGGCAACCGCCCACCCGCACTTTACGCGCATCATCATGAGTCCTTTCTTATCTCCGCTCGCTTGGTATTCCCTTCTGGTTACCACTCCGCCTGCACCCGCGACAGGAACTTGGCCTCCTCGGCCTGGATCCGGAACATGGTCTTGATCCCGATGTCCAGGTGGGTCTGGCTGAACCGGTCGAAGATCTCCCGGGAGCTCTCCTTGGTCTTAATCCCCTCCCGACGCAAGGGGAGGTCCGAGACCAGCATCAGGGCCCCGATGCGCACCCCCCGGGCATAGGCCGCGGCGAAGAGCGTAGCCGTCTCCATGTCGATGGCGATCACCCGCTGCTCCCTGAGCTCCTTGATGAAGGCTTCGTTGAACTCCCACATCCGGTAGTCCGTGGTCTTCATGATCCCGGTCTTGTACTCCAGCCCGAGCTCGTGAACTTCCTTGCTGAGGTAGCGGTTCACCCGGAAGGAGGGCAGGGCCGGGACCGCGGGATGAAGGTAATGGTGCGAGGTTCCCTCGTCCCTGATGGAGGCCGTGGGGATGAGGTAGTCCCCGACCTCCAACCCGTCGTCTATCCCCCCGCACATGCCCAGCATGATGACCACCGTGGGGTCGGTGTACGACAGGATGTCCATGGCCATCCCGGCCACCGGAGACCCGATCCCGAAGTCCAGGATGGTGAGGTTCTTCTCCTTCCAATGAGCCGCCTTCCAGTTGAAGCCCCTGACCTCGGTGCGGGCCAGCCCGGCGAACCCCTCCACGTACTTGGCGAAGTTGGTGAGGAGGACGTACTTCCCGAAATCCGCGACCGGGCTTCCGGTGTAGCGCTCCAGCGCGTCGTGAGAGATCTGGTCGGGCCTCTGCATGATATGATTATCATACCATGTTTGAAAAGGAGAGTCAAGGGGCGCCGGGAAAGGGAGACCCCGGAAAAGGGGGTTGACTTTGCCCCCCGGTTTAATTTATGATTTCCTCCATGACCCCGCCCGAAAAAGAAGACCGCTACGCCTTCCTCCGGGCCCGGCTCCACCTGCCCATGGCCCTGCTGGGCGTGGTCTGGGTGGTGTCGATCGGCTTGGAGTTCACCCTGGGACCCGCCCATCCGGCTAAGCAGTCCCTCTTCTTTCTGGACTGGGCCATCTGGGCTCTGTTTCTATCCGAGTACGTCATGTTCCTCGTCTTGGCCAAGGACCGGCGGCGCTACGTCCGAGAGCACATCCTGGACCTGGTCATCCTCCTCCTCCCCGCGTTCCGGATCCTGCGCCTGGGCCGGGTCCTGGTGATCCTGCGGGGCACGGCCATCCTGGGCGAAACCCTTCGCGAGGCCTGGTCCGTGCTCCGGAAGAGGAAGTTCCACTACCTCCTCGTCCTGAACGCCGCCGCGGTCGGGTCCGGCTCGATCCTCGTTCATCTGGCCGAGGCTCCGGCGAACCCCTTTTTCGCCACCTACGGCAATTGCCTATGGTGGACCCTCGTGACCATGACCACGGTGGGCTACGGAGACATGTATCCCCTCACCGCTGCGGGGAAGGTCACCGCGGTCGTGCTCATGCTCCTGGGCATCAGCCTGCTCTCCTATTTCGCGGCCAGCCTGGCCTCCTGGTTCGTGGAGAAGGACCTGGCGGGAGAGGAGAAGCGCCTGGTCAGGCTGGAGGGGAAAATGGACGAATTATTGAAGAGGACAGAGAAGCAAGTGTAGCGGGTTATCGCGTAAACCCAAAGGCTATGATACAGAGTATGAGGATTCAGGCAAATGATGCACCCTCGGTCTGATCCCCGGCCCGGCCTGGTCATCGTGGGAGCAGGGCCGGCCGGCCTGACTGCGGCGATCGTCGCAGCGCGAGCCGGAGGGCGCGTCACGGTATACGAGCAGCTCGAGCGGGCCGGGGCCAAGCTCGAGGTCACAGGCGGGGGACGCGCCAACCTGACGAACCTGCTGCCCCGGGAGGAGTTCACGGCCGGGTTCGGACGGCAGGGACGCTTCATGCTGCCTGCGCTCGAAGCCCTGGACCCCTCCGGCCTGAGGGATTTCATGAAGGCGCTGGGGGTTCCCACGGAGGCCCCGGACGGGCTACGCGTATACCCGAAATCGAACCGGGCGCCAGACGTGCTGGAAGGGCTCCTCAAAGAGTGCGAACGCCTGAACGTGGACCTCCAGACCGGGATACGGGTGACCGATCTGATCCTCGAACACGGCCGACTCCGGGGGGTGATGGCGGATCGAAAAGCCATTCCCGGAGAACGCGTCATAATCGCAGCAGGGGGGAAGAGCTATGCCGAGCTGGGGGGAACCGGCGGAGGATACCGGCTCGCCCTACAGGCCGGACATTCCCTGGTCCCTCCGGTTCCGGCCCTGGTGCCGCTGGTGACGCGCGAACCCTGGCCGCGTACCTGCGCCGGAGTTTCGTTCCCCGCCGTGGTCCTGAGCATCGCCCATGCCCACGGCTCAGGGTCGGGCTCCAGCGGGGGGCTGCTCTTTACCCATCGAGGAGTATCCGGGCCGGCCGCCCTGAATTTATCCGGACGGGTAGCCCGGCTGCTCCTGGACCGCGAAAGCGTTCCCCTGCGTCTCGATCTGTTTTCGGGAACTCATGCGGCGGCCTGGCAGGAACGTCTGGACTCCTGGAGGCGAGAGGAAGGGAAGAAACAGCTGACCACCCTTTTGGCCAGCCGTATGCCGCATTCCCTGGCTGAAGCCGCCTGTACGGAGAACGCATGCAAGCCGAACATCCGGCCTGCGGAATTGACGGTCCACCAAAGGGACCGCGTATCCCGGTGGCTGGCGGAGATCCCGCTGACCGTCGTCTCCACCGAGGGATTCGACAAGGCCATCGTGACCTCCGGGGGAGTCGCCTTGAAGGAGGTCAACCCCAAGACCCTGGAGAGCCGCCTGGTCAAAGGGCTGTACTTCGCAGGCGAGGTCCTGGACCTCGACGGACCCTGCGGTGGATTTAATCTCCAGTGGGCCTTCTCCAGCGGATGGCTGGCCGGGACCTCAGCGGCGATCAAGACGGCGCCATAAAAGCATGAAATTCTCGATCATCATCCCGGCCCGAAACGAGGAGCTCTGGCTTGGAGCCTGCCTGGATTCGGTCCGGGCCGCGGCCCGGACCTATCTCGGGGAGGTCGAGGTGGTCGTGGTGCTCAACCGTTGCACGGACGGCACGGAACGGATCGCCAGGGAGTACGGAGCCAAGGTCATCTCCGATGACGCCAAGAACCTCGCCCATCTCCGGAATGCCGGAGCCCGGGCTTCGACCGGGGAGATCCTGGTCACGATTGACGCGGACAGCACCATGACCCCCAACATGCTCGCGGAGATAGACCGGAAACTGGTCACGGGGAAATACATCGGCGGGGGAGTGCCCATCCATCCGGAACGTCTTTCCCTGGGGCTCGTCGTCAGCGGCCTGCTCATCCTGTCCTTCCTGCCGCCAGGGATCTCAGCCGGCCTGTTCTGGTGCCTGCGAAGTGTTTTCGAAGTGATCGGAGGATTCGACGAAAGCCGGATCGTAGGCGAGGATGTGGATTTTGCAATACGCCTGAAAGCTTACGGCAAAAAGAGGAAGCAGCGTTTTGGGACGCTGTGGAAAACCCATATCACGACCTCCTGCCGGAAATTCGACCAACTCGGAGACTGGTTTCTGGCGAAGAAGCCATGGGTGTTATGGCGGGCAATTCACGGGACCGACACCAGCTACGCCGATCTCTATTTCTATGACTTCATGAGATGAAGGATTCTCCTGTGACGGAGAGAAGGGGCGCAATTTGGGGGCGCCCCTTTCTTTCTTGATTTTTCCTTCCCAATCTGATAGAATACCTGCTAAAGATAAAATCAAAGGAGCCTAAATGACCGCATTCCTTCTGTCTTTGTTCCTCATCTCGGCCCCTCCGGCCGGAGGCCGGCTGACTGAGATCCATCCCCCGGACAGCCTCTGGCAGACGGAGTGTAAGTATGTAATGGAGGGCTTGAGGCTGATGAACCTCACGCCGGCGGACCTGGAGTACGACAAACAGTGGATTCCGGACTCCTTCCGGCTCAAGGTCGTGAGCGACCTCTTGGACCATCCCCTGTGGGTGCCGGACTACGTGCTTTATTCCGGGCGGGAGGTCAAGAAGTGCACCCGGGCCGCGGATTATGCGTGCTTCACCTGCCGGGAGATCACGCAGATGACCATCCAGGCCGAGGCGTTCAAGGCCAGGGACTTGGAGGGGCTCGTCAGAGAAACCTTCACCCTGACTCAAGGCCACCTGGACAGGGCTTTCGGGAAACTGTCCAAGGCTGAGCGTGACAGCCTCACCTATACCGCTCCTTCTTTATGGGCCGATGAAGCCGATTCGTTGGTCCACGGCTATGCCGGGGCCCTGCAGAAGGAGTTCGGCAGGAAAGACACCGGGGACTCGCTCAAGCTGGTCTCGGTCCTGAAGCTGGCCAAGAGAGTTGACATCGTCCAACTTCACCAGGCCGGAGCGTCATTGGCCGAAGGGGTGGAGCGGATGATCCCCCTGGCCAAAGAGCTTTTGAAAAACGGAAAGCCCGTTCCGATCCACGTGGACGGCGTGGAAGGAGATATCTATGCCGTGTACGACCTTCCCGGGAACAGGCGGGTCGTGATTGGAGGGCCGGGACGGAACGTTTATACCGAAGACTTCGCAGGGATCATAGACCTCGGCGGGGACGACCTATATCTGGGACGGGCCGCGGGGGCGGTCGGAGAACTGGGAACCCCGGTGAGCTTCGTCCTGGACCTGTCCGGGGACGATGTCTACCGTAACCACGAGAAATTAGTCAACCAGGGAAGCGCCCTGTTCGGAGCGGCCCTGCTTTGGGACCTCGCGGGGGACGATACCTACGAGGCGCTTCACATCGCCCAGGGGGCCGGGCTGTTCGGAACAGGCATGCTCATCGACGAGCAGGGAAACGACTCCTACCGGGGCGGGTATTTCACCCAGGGGGCCGGGAACTTCGGCTCGGGAGTCCTCCTCGACCGCAAGGGGGATGACCTCTACCATTCCTTCTGCTGGACCCAGGGGATGGGCGGGCCCTGGGGGTACGGTCTTCTGGCCGACGATGCGGGCAACGACACCTACTATGCAGGGGGGAAATACCTGCACATGCCCCTGGATCCGGACCAGTACCGCTCCTTCGCCCAGGGCTTCGGGTTCGGCTGGCGCGACGTCTCCTGCTCGGGAGGGATCGGGTTCCTGTGCGACCGGGAGGGCAACGACAAGTATCTCTCCGAGGTCTACGGACAGGCCACGTCCTACTGGTTCGCTTTGGGCATGCTCCTGGACGATCAGGGGAACGACCTGTACAGCGCGGCGCAGTACGATCAGGGCGCGGGGATCCACCTCTCGGTGGGCGGACTCCTGGACTTGGAGGGAGACGACCACTACTTCTCGCGCTACGGCCCGGCCCAGGGAGAGGGACACGACCTTTCCGTGGGCTGGCTATGGGACCGGGACGGTGACGACGTCTACTACGCCTCGGGAGGCCAGGGCATTGGCCTGACCAACTCAGTCGGCATCTTGGTGGACACCCGGGGGAACGACGACTACGCCTCGCGCGAGGCCCTGAGCGAAGGAGGGGCAAACCCGGCCCGGGGGACAGGCGGGATCGGGCTGTTCGTGGACCTGCAAGGGGACGACCGCTACGCCGAAAAGGGCAAAGGGGCCAACAACCATGTCTGGACATCGGGAATTACGGCCCTGGGCATGGACCTTGAGGCCCTGCCGCCCAAGAAGGAGGAGTGGGAGGATACCACTGCCGTCTTCCCGGAGCTGGATACGATGAAGACCGATACGGCCAAGATCGCGCGCCTGTTTCACTACGCCTCGCTCTGGCAGGTCCGGGCGGACATTGGGAAGGTCAGGACCGGACGCCGGATGCTCAGGCAGAAATTCGGGGCCAGGCCCGTGGGCTGGGTCTACAACCACAAGTTCGTGACCACGGACGGCCTGGTCTTCGAGGCCATCGAGGATCTGTTCAAGGCCTACAAGGACACCGCCGGGGCCTATCTTTTCCAAGGCCTGGGCGCGAAGAACGATACGATCCAGAGGAACGCCATCTACTTCCTGGGGAAGCTGGAGATCAAAGGAGCCGGAGACACCCTGATCCGGATGCTCGCTGACCCGAAGAACGATACCCTGGCCGGTGGTCTGATCG
>CAYGWX010000027.1:0-27198 GCA_964353855.1 uncultured bacterium
TCGAGATGGTCTCCAGGGCCTGATGGGCCGCCGGGACGTCAAGCCTCTGCAAAAGAAAACTCTGATTATCGCCATGTTTCTTTTCAGTCTGTCCCTCGCCACGGCAGGTCAAGGCCCTACGCCCGACCGTCTCGGCCCGGGCGACCATAGTATTCCCCTCAAGGCAGGGGGCTTGGAACGGCGCTATCTCGTTCACATTCCGCTCCGCTCCGACGGGAAGTCTCCGATGCCGGTGGTCATCATGCTCCACGGGGGAGGCGGCACCGCGGAGACCGCCAGGACTTCCACGGGCTGGGTTGTTAAGGCTGACGAGGCCGGATTCATCGTGGCTTTCCCGGAAGCCACCCGCCTCGATCCTTCCCGGCCGGCGAGCTTCCTGAGCAACCCTCCGATATGGAACGACGGCTCCGGCCGGGGCCACGCCGGAAGAGGAAATGTGGACGACACCGGGTTCATCGGGAGCATGATCGAGGACCTCATCGCGCGATTCCCGGTGGATGAGAAGAGGATTTACGTGACCGGGTTCTCCAACGGGGCCTCCATGGCTTTCCGGGCGGGAGTGGAGCTCTCCGGGCGGATCGCTGCCATCGCCCCGGTGTCCGGGATCCTCTGGCTCAGAGATTCGAAGCCGGAGCGTCCGGTCCCGATGCTGTACATCATCGGCACCCTGGACCCGTTCAACCCCCTGGAGGGCGGGGATGTGAAGACGCCCTGGGGAAGGTCGGAGAAGAAGCCCCCGATCAGGGAATCCATCCTCGCCTGGGCGAAGATGCTGGACTGCACCTTGGAACCCAGGGTCGTCTGCGAACGGGACGGGGTCAAAGCCCTGTCTTACGGACCGGGCAAGGAAGGGGCCGTGGTCCTCTTCTACACCATCGAGGGGATGGGGCACGCCTGGCCGGGAGGGAAGCAGGTGCTGTCGGAGAAGATCGCGGGGAAGGGCTCTGACAAGGTTAAGGCGGTGGACGTGATATGGGACTTCTTCAAGGAACGCAGCCGGTAAATGATAGAAGAAGATTATCTGGTCAGGCTGATCCGGCAGTTCACCAGCGCCCTGGCCCGGATCCCGGGCTTCAAGAACGCTCTGCAGTATCCCCAGGCCCTGGAGGCCATTGACCAGGCCTATCAGGAGCTCTTCGGGGTCAATTCCCGATTCGTCCTCATTTTATCCGAGAAGGACCTTCTGGGCCTGATGAAATCAGGCCGGGCCCTGGACGCGGACAAGGCCATCGTGATGGCCGGGCTGCTCCGGGAGGAGGCCGAGTGCTACGAACGCCAGGGCCGGCCGGAGGAGAGCCGTCCCCGTAACCTGAAAGCCCTGAACCTGCTCCTGGAAGCCTTTCTCTCCGGGCGGGAGACGAGCTTCCCGGACCTCGGTTCGCGGATCGAAGAACTGGCCGTAAAACTGAGGGAAGAAGGGTTGTCGGTTGAGGCCAGAGAAAGGCTTTCGCAGTTCCGTAACCGACCAAAGACAAAACAATGATCGGGAGTCGCATTCGAAATTGAACATTTAGGCGAGGTAAATGTGAACAAAATTGTCACACGTTGGTTGATGATCGCAGGGGTAATCGCATCCTTTTACGGCAAAACGGAGGCCCAGAGGCCTTTCACCGGAAGTCTATTCCCGTCCGGGAAGCCCCATGCTTTGGAGGGGGCCTTTTCCCTTTACCGCTTCGACTACAAAGAGGGTTTGGTTCCTCCCCTGAAAAGCACGGAGGGGGGCTGGCTGCCAGGTCTCCATTTAGCGTTGAGCCGTCAGGGAACAAGCCCAGCACTTTTTGGTCGGGCTGCGTTCGATTTCACCCGGGCCAACACCACCTACGACGGTTCCGCCCAGGATTCGTTAGGCAACGTTTTCCCCTACCTCAGCACCACCGAAAACACGTTCCTCAACGTCTCGGGGAGCATCGGAGTCACCTTTACGAACCTTTCCAATCCCCCGAGAGCCTTGACCGCCTACACAGGCATAGGATACCGATTCTGGGAACGGGGTCTGGGCGGGACCGGGGGGTACAGGGAGCACTATTCGTGGCGGTATGTTCCGGCCGGGTTACGGCTGGATTATCGGGCGAACCGCGAGGTCAGTGGGGCCGTGGATGCTTCAGTCCGGTTCATGTTTGGCGGGACGATAGATGTTTTCCTCTCGGATCTGCCTAATGGATGGAGAGACCTCCATCTGACCCTGGGCAACCGGCCGGGATTTCGGGTCGAGGCCCCGATGTATTTTCGGTATTGGGTATTCGCACCCTGGTACGAGTATTCAGCCATCGCTCAGAGCAATCAGGAACGTATATATTATCAAGATGGGACCCCAGTTATTGTCTATCGAAATGGGATCCCGTACCAATACGTGGCTCATGAACCCTCAAGCACCACCCATCAGTTCGGGCTGAACGTGGGGGCGAGGGTGGCCTTTTAGAAACCCATCCCAGGGGTTCCACTTCAGTTCAGGGCAGGGATTATGGATTAAGAGATTAGGAGGGGAGCGAGGCCGAGACAGGCCTCGCTCCCCTTTAAAGGAACTTTCCAGGGAGGAATCCTGTTTTATTTTGTAAGGATTTAACTTGAAAGGAGGAGTTCGCAATGTTATCCAAATGGTTTAAAAGGGCCGAGGAGCTGGCATCCCTGGTCATCCGGATCGTCTTGGGCATCATCTTCATTGCCCATGGTAGTCAAAAGCTATTTGGGGCCTTCGGAGGCCCCGGGGTGGTTGGCTTCTCGATGTTCATGAAGCAGTTGAACATGAATCCGCCCCTGCTGTGGGCCTGGATCGTGTCCCTGACGGAGTTCCTGGGAGGGATGGGCGTTCTGTTCGGCCTCCTGACCCGATGGGCGGCCCTGGGCTTGACGTCTACCATGGTTGTGGCCATCGTTCTGGTCCATGCTAAGAATGGGTTCTTCAGTCCGGGCGGTTTCGAGTACCCCTTGGCTCTCATCGCTCTGAGCCTGGCCCTCGTGTTCTGGGGGCCGGGGAAGGTATCCCTGGAGGGAGCGTTCGGGAAAGAGTTGAGTTAAAGATGTAGATCTAGGTAGGGCGTCCTGCCAAGAGGCAGGACGCCCTACTGTTTTTGGGGAATGCAGGGAGGTGCCAAAGGTGCGACTAGGCGTGGGGCGGAAAGAGAGAAAGCCCATCAAAAATAAGTTTAGGGAGCGAGGAGGAAATGCCTCGCCCTCATTTATTAAATCCACAGATCGAAAATAGGCGAGGGGAGCATTGACAAATCCGTTCAATTGCAATATAATATGAAGCTATGATTAAAAGCATGACGGGGTACGGGAAAGCGGAGAAGGTAGCCGACGGCTTCTCAGCTGCGGTGGAAGTCCGCTCGGTCAACCAGAGGTTCCTGGAGGTCACCTCCCGACTGCCCAGGGTCCTGAGCGGGGCCGATAGCCGAGTCAAGGACCTGGTCCAGTTCCGGGTGAAGCGGGGGCACGTCTCGGTCAACGTCACCCTGGAAGGGGATGAGGGGGGGGGCAGCATCCTGCGGGTGGACGACCGGGCGGCCGAGGCCTATCTCCGGGCGCTGCACCGGCTGCAACGAAAGCACCGCCTGAAGGGGGAGGCGGACCTCAGGCTCCTGGCCGGACTTCCCAACCTTTTCCACGAAGAGCGGAAGCCCCTGTCCCAGGACGCGGCCTGGAGGCGGGTGAGGCCGGTCTTCGAACGGGCCCTGGCTGACATGGTCCGGATGCGAGCCCGGGAGGGGAGGAAAATCGCCCTGGACCTCACCCAGCGAATAAGGGCTATTCTAAAAATCGTCTCGGCCATCGAGGAGCGGGCCCCGGAACGGGCGGCCCTGGCCAAGGAGAAGCTGGCGAAACGGATCACCGCCCTCCTGGGGGAGGGTCGGGTCGCCGAGGAGAAGGTCCTGTCAGAAGCCGCACTCCTGGCCGACCGCTACGACGTGGCCGAGGAGTGCCAGCGCCTGCGGAGCCACTGCGACCAGTTCGAGAGCTACCTGAAAAGCCCCGAAAAGTCGGGGGTCGGCAGGCGGCTTGACTTCCTGCTCCAGGAGATGTTCCGGGAGGCCAACACGATCGGCTCCAAGGCCAACGACGCCGGGATCGCCCAGAAGGTCGTCCACGCCAAGGAGGAACTGGAGCGCGCCCGGGAGCAGGTCCAGAATGTCGAATAAGCCCGAAGGGAAGCGGACGCCTTTCCTGATCGTGGTTTCGGCGCCTTCCGGGGCGGGCAAGACCTCGCTCTGCAAGAGGGTGGCCCAACGGATCGCCGGGCTGCACTACGGGATATCGGTGACCACGAGGGAGAGGAGGCCGGGGGAGAGGGACGGGCGGGATTATTCGTTCCTTTCCCCGGAGGACTTCCGAAAAGGCATCCGGGAGGGAGCTTTCTTGGAGTGGGCCGAGGTCCACGGCAACCTTTACGGGACTCCCCGCAAGGAGCTGGAACGCTGGCTGGCCAAGGGCACCGACGTGATCGTGGACGTCGACGTTCAGGGCGGAAGGTCCCTGCGGCACCTTTATTCCCAGGGGGTGTTCGTGTTCGTGGTGGCCCCGTCCTTGGCGACCTATCGCGCCCGGCTTCGCAAACGGGGGATGGATTCTCCGGGGGCCATTGCCCGTCGGATGGAGAACGCCCGGCGAGAGCTTTCGGCCTGGCGGGAATACGATTACCTGATCGTGAACCAAGAGCTGGAGAAGGCCACCTCCGAACTGGAGGCCATCGTCCGCGTGGAACGGCTCCGGGCCCTTCGCTCCCGGATCCCCCAACGCGCAAAGTTCACCTCATAGAACAGGTTAAAGGAGTGAGGAATTTTCAATGAACTTCATGCCGATCGAGACGTTGATCAGACATAACGTGAACAAATACCAGGCCGTCATGATGGCCGCCCGGGAGGCGCGCCGGATCAACAGGATCCCTAAAGAGGATCGCGGGGAGTATGGAACCATGAGGGTCACGGTCCTGGCCATGAGGCGGGTCGCAGAAGGCAAGGTCACTATTTCGCAAGATGGTGAAAAAGCCGAAAAGCGGTAAGCCACTGGCCGGGCGGACCCTGGTCCTGGGCCTTACCGGAAGCATCGCGGCTTACAAGGCCTGCGAGGTGGCCAGCCAGCTCGTTCAATTAGGCGCCGAAGTCTGGCCCGTGATGACCGACGAGGCCGCGGAACTGGTCGGCCCCCTTACCCTGGAGACGCTCACCGGCCACCCGGTGGGTAGGGCGATGTTCGGTCCCGAGCGAGGGAGGGCTCTGGAGCACATCGACCTCGCGGACGAGGCCGAGCTCATCGTGATCGCACCGGCCACGGCCAACCTCTTAGGCAAGGTGGCCTCCGGGATCGCGGACGACCTCCTGTCCACGGTGATCATGGCGACCAAGTCCAAGGTGCTGTTCGCCCCGGCGATGAACGTCCACATGTGGGACAATCCCTTCGTGCAGGAGAACGTGAGGAGGCTCAAGGAGAGGGGTTATCGCTTCGTGGAGCCCGGGGAAGGGCCTCTGGCCTGCGGCTATCAGGGAAAGGGCCGGCTGGCTGAGCCCGAAGAGATCTTGGATGCCGTTCTAGCCTTGCTCCTGGGGAAGAGGGACCTGGAGGGAAAAACGCTGCTGATCACCGCTGGCAGAACCGAGGAGCCCTTGGACCCCGTAAGGTTCATCTCCAACCGGTCCAGCGGGAAGATGGGGTATGCCCTGGCCAGGGCCGCCGCAGAGCGAGGGGCACGGGTCATCTTGGTCACGGGACCGGCCTCGGTGCCTCCGCCGGAAGGGGTGGAGGTCTGCCGGGTACGGACCGCCGAGGAAATGAGAAAGACGGTGCTGAACCGTTTTCCCGGGACCGACGCTCTGGTCATGGTCGCGGCGGTGGCGGATTTCCGACCCAAGCAGGCGTCCAGCGAGAAACTTAAGAAAAAGAATGGAGGGCTGACCCTGAGTCTGGAGGAGACTCCGGACATCCTCTCCCAGGCGGCGAAGAAGAGAAGGCCTGGGCAGAGGATCGTGGGTTTTGCCCTGGAGACCGAGAACTGCATGGCCAATGCCCGGCGCAAGCTCAGGGAGAAGGAGCTGGATCTGGTCGCGCTCAATGCACCGCGGGCTTTCGATTCCGAGACCAACCAAGTCACACTGATTGACTTCAAGGGAAGCGAATCTCTTCCGGAGATGAGCAAAGCCCTGGTGGCCGAGCGCATCCTTAACCGTCTGGCCAAGCTTCTTTCGAGATGAAACCTGAGGAGCAAGCCGTTCTGGATTTGGCCAGGGCCTATCTCACCCAGCTGGCGGAGCAGGGAGAAAGGGAGTTGTGGATCCCCAAGGCCGACCTGCTGATTTCCCGGCATTCCTCGGAGAATGCCGAACCTTTTGCCGAGAAGAAAACGCCGGGGGTCCGGGAGCGAGCTCCGGCGTACGGCATTTCAGGAGAGAGGGATCTCAAGGCCTACTTCAACGAGATCAAGGATTGCCGGAAATGCCCGCTCTGCCGGACGCGCAAAAACTTCGTGTTCGGGGAGGGGAATCCCGGGGCCAAGTTGGTATTCATCGGCGAAGCTCCGGGCGCGGACGAGGATCTGGAGGGACGACCATTCGTGGGCGCAGCCGGAAAGCTCCTCACCAAGATCATCGAAAACGGGCTCAAGGTGCCGCGCGAGGAGGTTTTCATCGGCAACATCCTGAAGTGCCGCCCCCCGGGCAACCGGAATCCCCTGCCAAATGAAATCGAGCGGTGCGAGCCGCACCTCATCCGACAACTGAACATCATCCGCCCCAAGGTCATCTGCGCCCTGGGCACTTTTGCGGCCCAGACCCTCTTGGGGACCAAGGTTCCCATCTCGACCTTGAGGGGTAACATTCACTATTACCAGGACATCAAGGTCATTCCCACCTTCCATCCCGCGGCGCTCCTGCGCAACCCGGGATGGAAGCGTTTCGTGTGGGAGGACATCCAGCTCCTCAGACGGGAATACGACCGCGAGGTCAGCAGCGATTTCAACGACGCTTAGAGCTTATCATCCATGGCCCAGACTTCCCCTTCCATAGAACGAGTTCCTCCCCAGTCCCTGGAGGCCGAGATGGCCGTCCTGGGCGCGATGCTCATGGAAAAGGAAGCCGTGGGGGCGGCGATCGAGGCCTTGGGGACCAAAGAGGCTTTCTACGAATCGGCGCACCGGAAGATCTACGAGACCCTGATCAGCCTCTACGAGCGGAACCAGGCCGTGGACCTCCTGACGGCGAGCGAGGAGCTCCTCAGGCGAAATCAATTGGAGGAAGTGGGGGGCAGGGCCTATCTGGCCACGCTGATGGACAGCGTTCCCACCGCGTACCACATCGGGGAATACGCCCGGGTCGTGATGCAGAAGTACGTGCTCCGCAGGCTCATCACGGCCGCCTCCCAGATTCTCGCCCAGAGCTACGAAGGACGCCAAAAGGTGGAAGACCTCCTGGACTGGTCCGAGCAGGCCATCTTCGGGATTAAGGAATCCCGGCTCCGGCAGGGATTCGTCCCGGTCAGGAGCATCCTGGAGCAGACCTTCGCCCATCTGGAGAGGCTTCACGAGAATAAGAAGGATGTGACCGGGCTGGAGACCGGGTTCAAAGGGTTCGACGGGCTGACCGCCGGGCTCCAACCCGGGGAGTTCATCGTGATCGCCGGCAGGCCTTCCACGGGAAAGACGAGCTTTGCCCTGAACATCGCCCTGCACGCCACAGTCAAGAACAAAATACCAGTGGCCGTATTCAGCCTGGAGATGAACAGCGGCCAGCTGGTCCAGCGGATGCTCTCCACCCACGGCCGGGTCAGCGGGAGAGACATGCGCACTGGGCGCTTGAATCCCCGAGACTGGGTCCACCTGACCCAGGCCGCCGGGGAGCTGGCCCAGGCCCCGCTGTACATCGACGACAGCGCCACCCTGACCCATCTGGAGATCCGGGCCAAGGCCCGGCGCCTGAAGGCGGAGGTCGCCGACCTGGGCATGGTCATCGTGGACTACATGCAGCTCGTCCAGGGGCCGCAGGGGGCCGAGAATCGCCAGCAGGAGATCTCCTCAGTCAGCCGGTCCTTCAAAGCCTTGGCCAAGGAGCTCTTCATCCCGGTGGTGGCCCTGTCCCAGCTCTCCCGGGATGTGGAGAAGCGGGGCAAGGGGAGCCGACCCGTGCTCTCGGACCTTCGCGAGTCCGGGGCCATCGAGCAGGACGCGGACGTGGTCTTCTTCCTCCATTCCCGCAAGGACGAGGGACCGGAGTTCGAGAACATGGTTCAGGGCATCATCGCCAAGCAGCGAAACGGGCCTACCGGGGAATTCGACCTTCAGTTCACCGGCGAGCTCTCCCGGTTCGGGGACCTGGCGCTCCCCAGCCAATGGGAGGCTGGAACCGAGGAAGAAGGGACACCGGCTTGAAGGCCTACCTGTCCGTCCTCGGGGAGCAGGTCTACGACAGCCTGACCTATGTGGGGGGGGTTTTCACTCTCCTGGGCCGGATTCACGCCGCGTTGCCCTCCCTTTTCAAGCGCTTCAAGCTGACCGTGGAGCAGATGAGCATCATCGGGGTGAACTCCCTGCCCCTGGTGGCCTTCACCTCGGTGTTCACCGGCATGGTGGCTTCGGTGCAGGCAATGTATCAGATCGCCGGAAAGACCCCGGTCATTTATCTGGGATACGGCGTATGCAAGGCTGTGATCATCGAGCTCGGGCCGGTACTCACGGCCCTGGTCGTGGCCGGCAGGGTCGGCGCTTCCATTGCAGCGGAGCTGGGCACGATGCGCGTCACGGAGCAGATCGATGCCATGGAAAGTCTGGCCCTGGACCCGATCGAATTTCTGGTCCTGCCGCGTTTCGTGGCCGCAGCGATCATGCTTCCTGTCCTGGTCGTGTTCGCGGACTTCGTGGCCATCGTCGGCGGAGGGGTGGTCGCGGTGCTCACCCTGCGCGTGGAGCCCCAAGTCTACCTGGACGGTTTGAGGCTGTATTTCTCGATGCGCGACATCTTCGGCGGGCTTCTCAAGTCCGCGGTATTCGGAATGATCATCGCCACGATGGGCTGTTATCACGGGTTTACCACCGGGGGCGGGGCCGAGGGCGTGGGCCGGGCCACGACCCGGGCCGTGGTGGCCTCCTCGCTCCTCATTCTGGTCTGCGACTACCTCGTGGCGACCACGATCTTCAGGACATGATCCAACTTCAGGATTTGTACAAGTCCTTCCGCCGCCAGCGGGTCCTCGAGGGGGTTACCCTGGAGATCAAAACCGGGGAGACGATGGTGATCATCGGACGGAGCGGCTGCGGGAAGAGCGTGCTCCTCAAGCATATCATCGGGCTTCTCAGGCCGGACGGGGGGAAGGTCCTGGTGGAGGGAAAGGACGTGGGCGGCTTGAGCCCGTCGGGATTGAAGGATCTGCGCAAACATTTCGGAATGCTCTTCCAGGGGGCCGCGCTGTTCGACTCCCTGACCGTGGGCGAGAACGTGGCCCTGGCTCTGCGGGAGCACCACCGGATGGGCAACGGCAAAGTGGAAGAGATCGTGGCCCGGAAACTCAAGATGGTCGGCCTTCAAGGGGTCGAGTCCATGAAACCGGCGGAGCTCTCTGGGGGGATGAAAAAACGGGTAGGCCTGGCCCGGGCCATTGCCATGGACCCCCAGTACGTGCTCTACGATGAACCCACCACGGGCCTGGACCCGATCATGGCGGACAAGATCAACGAGCTCATCCGTCAGCTCCAGAAGGACCTCTCGATCACCTCGGTGGCCGTGACCCACGACATGCAGAGTGCCTACAAGATCGCGGACCGCATCGCGATGCTCTACGAGGGCAGGATCATCTTCCTGGGCACACCCCAGGAGATACAGGACAGCGCCAGTCCGATCGTGCAGCAGTTCATCCGCGGGGAGTCCTCAGGGCCGATCGAGGCTGGCTGAGGCCACAGATCATTTCAAAAGCGAACCCTTGAGAATGAGGACTTATGGTCGAGCGTGGTAGCGAAGTCAAGGTGGGTGCCGTGGTCGTCATCGCCATCCTGATCGCGGTCTTCGGGGTTATCTGGCTCTCCGAAGCCCGGTTCAAGGGCCAACATTACGAGGTCAAGGCCCTGTTCAACGATACCGGCGGGCTGCGGGAGGGGGACGGAGTCACGGTCCTCGGGGTGCGCAAGGGCAAGGTCCAGAGCATCCGCTTAGTCAAGGATAAGATCGAGATCACCCTGCTGATCGAAAGGGACATCCAGCTCAAGAAGGATGCCCGGGCCTTCATCGTGGACGTAGGCATGATGGGCGACAAACGGATGTACATAACCCCGGGCTCGAGTCCGGACCCTCTGCCTCCGGGGCAGCCCATCCAGGGCACCCTTAGCGTGGGCATCACCGAAACCATCGCCCGGTTCGGGATGGTCGCGGTCCGGGCCGAGGAGATCCTGGCTACGCTCCAGGAGAAGGTGATCTCCGAGGAAAACGTGAAGTCCGTGCGCACCTCCCTGGACAATCTCCAGGTGGCGACCGCGGACTTGCGCAAGCTCCTGGAGGAGAACCAGGGCGACGTCCGGACCTCGGTCAAGGACTTCAAGGTCGCCTCCTCGGCGATGCGCAAGATCGCCGAGGGAAGCCAGCCGCGTATCGAGACGACCCTGACCCGGTTGGAATCAGCCTCGTCCCGCCTGGACTCCCTGATGGCCAAAGCCCAAAGCGATAAGGGCACGATGGGAAAGCTCCTGAACGATAAGACGCTTTATGAGGATATGAAGCGCACCGTTGCCGACGTGGATGACCTGGTCAAGGACGTGAAGGCGAATCCCAAAAAGTACTTCTCGCTGACCGTGTTTGGGAAGTAACTGAGGGGTAAGGAGCCGTGATCCCTCGGGGCCAGAAGACCCTGTTCATCTGCCAGCAGTGCGGGCACGACTCCCAGAAGTGGCTGGGGAAGTGCCCGTCCTGCGGGGGATGGAACACCTTAGTTGAGGAAGTCGTCCGTCCCCAGAAACGCTCTCCATCCCGTGCTCCGTCGGGAGGATATGCCGAGCCCAAGCGTCTCTCTGAGATCGCGTCCTCCTCCTCTCAGAGGCTCCTGACCGGGATCGGAGAGCTGGACCGGGTTCTCGGAGGGGGCATCGTTCCGGGCTCCCTCATTCTGATCGGGGGCGATCCGGGCATCGGGAAATCCACCCTGACCCTGCAGTTAGGAGAGCAGGTCGCCAGGCAGGGCGTGGTGACCCTGTACGTATCGGGCGAGGAGTCCCTCGAGCAGACCAAGTTAAGAGCCGGCCGCCTCGGAGCGTCCTCGGAAAACCTCTTTGTTCTGGCCGAGACCGACTTGGAGGCGGTCAAGGAGAATGTCCAGAGGCTTTCCCCGAGAGCCCTGATCGTTGATTCCATCCAGACCATGTTTCGCCCGGACTTGGCGTCCAGCCCGGGAAGCGTGGGACAGGTCCGGGAATGCGGTGCGGAGCTGTTGCGGATGGCTAAATCCAAAGGCGTGGCGACCTTTCTGGTCGGCCATGTGACCAAGGATGGCACCCTGGCCGGTCCGCGGACCTTGGAGCACATCGTGGATACGGTGCTCTATTTCGAGGGCGACCGGCACCAGGCCTACCGCATCCTGCGGGCCGTGAAGAACCGATTCGGGGCCACAGACGAGATCGGGGTGTTCGAGATGACCGGCGAGGGCCTGCTGGGCGTGGAGAACCCCTCCCAGGTCTTTCTGTCAGAGCGCTCTGCGGAGCAAGGCGGATCGGCTGTGGTCTGTGCTCTGGAGGGGACGAGGCCTCTCCTCGTAGAGGTTCAGGCCCTGGTCGCTCCCGCGAACTACGGGGTCCCCCAGCGCGTGGCCAACGGGGTGGACCACCGCCGCCTGTCCATGCTTCTGGCCGTGCTCGAGCGACGGGCGGGGATCTCTCTCGGAATGCGGGACGTGTTCGTAAACGCCGCTGGGGGGGTCCGCCTGGAGGACCCCGGGGTGGACCTGGGCATTCTGGTGGCCGTAGCCTCAAGTTCCAAGGACAAGCCCATTCATAAGGGAGTCGTGGCCATCGGAGAGGTCGGATTGGGCGGGGAGGTCCGCCCGGCCAGCCAGAACGATGGTCGGCTCAAGGAGGCGCGAAAATTGGGGTTCACGGTCTGCGTGATGGCGGATTCCAAGCGGTCTGGTCCGGTTCCAAAAGGCCTGAAGGTGATCCTGGTCCGTGATATCCGTCAGGCCCTGTCGGCGCTCTTTTAGGATTTCCGCCCCTTGCCAATTCGCTCGAAATGGAGTATAATAATCCAATACATAAGCAGGATCCGGAGTATAGGTTTGGATCATAAAAAATGCATCCATGCGAAAGGAGGTGAAAAGAAGGAGGATCTCATGGTTTATCTCTCAAGTCCTATCGGAAAGGAGGTGACTTCGAGCTGTGGTTATAGCGGTGAGGATATTTCTGATTCTATTATGCGGAGTGATCGGATATCTTCTCGGGTTCAATTTTGGCGGTGCGAAACTGATCTGGAGTGGTCTCGGGGCGATCCTGGGCGTGCTCCTGGCCGGGTCCATCTTAGGGATCCTGTGGATCGAAGCCCGGGCCCGGACAGCGGGCAAGGTCGCGCGCCCCAAGGCGTCCCCCCGAAGCGGGGGCGACAAAATTCTGGATACCAGCGTCATCATCGATGGCCGGATCGCGGAGATCTGTCAGAGTGGCTTCGTCGAGGGTAATCTCATCATCCCCAAATTCGTCCTGCGGGAACTTCAATATATCGCCGACTCCCCGGACCCGCTGCGGCGGGCCAAGGGCCGGAGGGGGCTGGACGTGCTCGCCCAGCTCCAGCAGAACCGGCTGGTGAGCGTGCAGATCGATGATACCGAGTTCCCGGAGATCAAGGAAGTGGATGCCAAGCTGGTGAAGATGGCCGAGTCTTTTAAGGCCAAGATCATGACCAACGACTTCAACCTCAACAAGGTGGCCGCCCTGCACGGGGTGCCGGTCCTGAACCTCAACGAGCTTTCCAATGCCCTGCGGCCGATCTTTTTGCCGGGCGAGGAGCTCTCCCTTTATCTCGTCAAGCGCGGCACCGGACCCAACCAGGGGGTCGGGTATCTGGAAGATGGCACGATGGTGGTGGTGGACGACGGAGCCACCAAGC
Organism: uncultured bacterium; assembly: GCA_964353855.1. Lineage (GTDB taxonomy): Bacteria > Edwardsbacteria > CAYGWX01 > CAYGWX01 > CAYGWX01 > CAYGWX01. The sequence goes on from CAYGWX010000027.1 coordinate 13,053, forward strand.
TCGGCCGGACCATGGACGTGCAGGTGACCAGCACGATCCAGACCTCGGCCGGAAGGATGGTGTTTGCAAAGATCAAGCTGAAGATGATGCAGGCCTCTAAATGAAGACCGTCGCCCTGGTGGTGGCCGGAGGGCGCGGTGCAAGGATGGGGGGGGGTATCCCCAAGCAGTTCCTTCGCTTGGGGAAGCTCCCCCTCCTCGTTCATGCCCTCCTCGTTTTCCAGCGGTCCCGGCGGATCTCGCAGATCGTGCTCGTGGTTCCGAAAGGATTCGGCGGCCGGGCCGAAGCGCTGGTCGGGAGACACCGTCTGGGCAAGGTGGTCTGCGTGGTTATGGGGGGGAAGGAGAGGCAGGACTCCGTGCTCCTCGGGCTTCGGGCTGCACCCCAGGACGCCGACATCGTCTTGATCCACGACGCCGCACGGCCCGGCGTTACCCGAAACCTGGTCGAGGGCCCTATCCGGAGGCTCCTGAGAAAAAAGGAAGGCGTCTTGGTGGCGATCCCGGTGGCCGATACCCTCAAGCGCGTGGAAAAGGGGATGGTCATTGCCACGCTCGACCGGAGCGTGCTTTGGCGCGCTCAAACCCCTCAAGTCTTTCCCTATCCCGGGATCCTCCAGGCCTATGAGAGGGCGGAACGGGAGGATTTCCGGGCCACGGACGACGCCGCCATCTATCAATGGGCAGGAGGGAGGGTGAGCATTTTCCCCGGGGAGGAAACGAACCTGAAGGTTACGACTCGACAGGACCTGCGCCTGGCCAGAGTCCTTTTCGAAACGAACTTTTGATCCCGTGAGCAACGGATGATGAATCCTTCCTCTTCGCCCCTCGGTGCCCAGCTTCGCATCGGGTTCGGCTACGACATCCATCGCCTGGCCAAGGGCCGCGCCCTCATCCTGGGCGGGGTGCGCATCCCCTTTGACCGGGGTCTCTCCGGTCACTCCGATGCGGACGTGATCTGCCATGCCGTGGCCGATGCCCTGCTCGGGGCCGCGGCCCTCGGAGACATCGGCACGCACTTCCCCAACGACGATCCCGTCTGGAAGGACGCGGACAGCCTGTTCCTGTTGACGCTGGTGATCGACAGGGTCCGAAAGGCAGGATACCTGCCGGTCAACGTGGATGCCACCCTGATCTCCGAAAAACCCAAGATCGCCGCTTATGCCAGAACCATGCGTTCCCACATCGGCAAAGCCCTCCGGCTGCCGGTGAGCGCGGTGTCCGTTAAGGCCACGACCAACGAAGGGCTGGGCACCCTCGGTCGGTGCCAGGGGATGGCCTGCCTGGCCGTTGCCTTGCTTCAAGAGAAGAGTAGAAAGTGATAACGAGAGAAGGAAAAAGGGACAGAGGCCGTTCAATTTTCAACCCTCAATTTTCAACCCTCAATTTTCAATGACCGAAGGGACCTTCTCCCTCCTTGCTCACCCGCCTGCCCTGTATCTCCTCCTCTTCGCCTCCGCCCTCCTGGAGAGCCTTTTTCCCCCCTGGCCCTCGGATGTCGTGACTCTCTACGGCGCCTATATCGTGGGTCGGGGAAAAGCCAGCCTCGCGCTGGCTTTCCTCGCTGTGGTTAGCGGAAGTCTGCTGGGAGTGATGGCGCTTTTTTATCTCGGGAGGTGGAAGGGCCGGGCCTTGTTCAAACCGGGGAGAAAGGTCTTTTCCCTGGAGCGTCTTCAGGGTGTAGAGAGGCTCTTCGCCCGGCACGGCCTGTGGATTTTGGCCGTGAACCGTTTCCTCGCCGGGGTCCGGGCCCTCATCTTCCTCGTAGCCGGGGTGGCCGCATTTCCCGCTGGCAGGGTCTGGGGCTTGGCGGCCGTCAGCGTGGTTCTCTGGAATGCCCTCCTGTTCTGGCTCGGTGGCCTGTTCGGACTGGAGTCTCAGGGCCTCGTCCGGCGCATTGTCTGGATCACGACCACCCTGGTCCTGGTCGGCGCCGGGGTTTTATACCTGAACGCCAAGCTCCGCCGCGAGATGAAAGTCAGCGGATAGAAGTCACTTTTCATTTTAAAATGTTAATTTTGCATTTTTCACTGAGTCTTTTAATGTAACCATGGAGCTCTGCTTCCTCGGCCTCCCGCTCGCCTTTCTTGCCGCAGCCATCCCCACGGTCTTCTGGGTTCTGCTGATCGGCTGGTTCGACCGCTACGAGAAGGAACCCCGGGTTCTCCTCGGTGTAGCCTTTATCTGGGGCAGCGTGGGAAGCCTGTTTCTGTCGATCATCGTGGAGGTCATCCTCGGCCTTCCGGTCAGCCTCCTCGGGGGGAACCTGGCGAGCATCATGGGCTCCAGCGTCCTGGCTCCGGTCACCGAGGAGGTCTCCAAGGGCCTGATGATCCTTCTCTTCTTCGTATTTGCGCACCGGGAGTTCGACGACCTCCTGGACGGGATCATCTACGGCGCGATCATCGGGGCCGGGTTCGCGATGAGCGAGAACTTCCTCTATTTCATCAGCAAGTTCGCCCAGGGGGGTATTGGCGGGCTGGCGGCCCTGGCCGTGATGCGGGCCGGGGTCTTCGGGTTCTCGCATTCCCTGTACACCGGAATCACCGGCGCGGGTTTCGGGCTCATCCGCTATTCCAAGAGATGGACGCCTAAGTTGCTTTTCCCTCTGCTCTTCCTGGCCCTTGGGGTGGGGGTGCACGCTACGCACAACCTGTTCATCGAGCTGACCCGCTACCAGCAGTGGGCTTTTATCATGACGATCTTCAGCGACTGGGGCTGGCTTCTCGTGCTGGTCGTGGTCGCCCTCCTGGCCATGCGCCAGGAGAAGCGCTGGATCCAGCAAGAGCTCCGGACCGAGGTGGAGCTGGGGACCCTGAGCCAGGGGGAATACGAGGTCGTCGGGTCCTACGGGAACCGCCTCTCCCGGCGGATCCGGCGCTTCGCGGATGACGGCCTTCGGGCTTATTTTCGCCTGGGAAGGTTCTATCAACTGGCTACGGAACTTGCCTTCAAGCGCCATGAGATGGCCGTGATGGGCAACGAGGAGGGCCACTCCGCAGAGATTCAGGCTCTGCGTCAGCGCATCGCCGACCTCCGGGCGAAGCTTTAAGTCCGGGCCGTTAATAAGATAAATGGAAAACCCTTTGGACGAAAGGATGAGCTGTCCGAGCGCTTGCTCGGCTTTACGGTAAGGGTTATTAATTTGGTCAATGCCCCTCCGAAGACCCCTGTCGGAAGGCACCTCGCTACACAGCTCCTGAGTTCCGGCACTTCACCAGGGGCTAACTACGAGGAGGCCTGCGGTGCCGAATCACGGTCGGACTTCATCCACAAGTTGGGGGTTGTGCTTAAGGAGTTGAAGGAGTCCCGCTTCTGGCTGAAGGTCATCGAGCGGGCCGAGCTACTGCCCCCTCAACGTTTGGCCCCCCTTCTCAAGGAGTGCGAAGAACCCTGCTCAATTATCGCCCAAAGCATCATTACGGCAAAAAGGAAGTAATTTCTTGATTTTCAATTTGCAATTTAAAATGTTAACTTTGCATTTTTCAATGAGGACTTTAATCCTTTGATAGACCACATCCTTGCTCCCATAGCCGCCTGGGTCGTCAGTTTCGTCTCCAGTTGGGGTTACAGCGCCGTGGTGATCTGCATGACCATCGAGAGCGCCTGCATCCCCCTGCCCTCGGAGATCATCATGCCCTTCTCCGGGTATCTGGTGTCGATCGGGAGGTTCAACATCTGGGGGGTGACCGTGGCCGGAGCGTTCGGGAACCTGATCGGGGGGGCGATCACCTACTGGCTGGGGGTCTGGGGCGGGAGGCCGTTCTTCGAGCGTTATGGGAAGTATGTCCTGATCTCCAGGAAGGAGCTGGACCGGGCTGACCGTTGGTTCGCCCGCTTCGGGGACTGGTCCATCCTGATCACCCGCAACCTGCCTATCATCCGCACTTTCATCTCCCTTCCTGCCGGGGTGGCCCGGATGAACTGGTTGAAGTTTTCGCTGTTCACTTTCTTCGGCTCCATGCCCTGGTGCTTCGCCCTGGCCTGGATCGGGAAGACCCTGGGGGAGCACTGGGAGGGGATCCGGGTCTATTTCCGCAAGGCGGACATCGTGATCGCGGTGGTCCTGGTCGTGGTCATCGGGCTCTGGATTTACAGGCATATGAGGGAGGCGAGGGAACCGGCAGACGGATAGAAAAAGATAAACCAGAAGGGGGCTGCCTTTGGGCGGCCCCCTTGCCGTATTATCGTTTGAGGTGTTTCGCTGTTAACCGAACAACCTGTTAACCGATTAACCTCATTTACCGTCCAACCGTCTAACCGTCGAACTGTCTATCCGACCTGTTCCACAAGGTAGTTCTGCAAGCCCATCTGCTTGATCTGGTCCAGCTGGGCTTCAATCCAGTCGATGTGGACCTCCTCGTCCTTGAGGATGCCCTCCAGGAGCTCCCGGGTGCCGTTGTCCCCGAGCTCCACGGCCTGCCGGATGCCCTTGTTGTAGGCCTTGATCGCCCCGTTCTCAGCGGCCCAGTCGTTCTTGAACTGGGCCGGGACGTCGGCGCCGACGTGGATCGGGTTCAGCTTGCTCACGATGGGCGTCCCCTCCAGGAACAGGATCCGGCCGATGTGCTTCTCGGCGTGCTTCATCTCGTCGATGGCGCGCTTCTCGATGGCCTTGTGGAGGCGGTCGTAGCCCCAGTTGGCGCACATCTCGGAGTGGACCATGTACTGGCTGATCGCGGTGAGCTCGTCGGCCAGGAGAAAGTTCAGCGTGGCGATGACCTTGTCATTTCCTTTCATGAAACCTCCTTGGTAATTAAGGGGATGTTACTAATTCACTATTATGATACCATTGGTTTGGGCCGGATGTCAACCCCCGCGATCCCCTTCCCTTTGTCGTTCCCGCGGAGGCGGGAATCCAAAGTCTTTCATCCCCTCTATTAAGAGGGGGTAGGGGGTGTGTATCTTCGGCTCGTCATTCCGGGAGCCTGTCCTGAGCTGGACTCAGGATGATCCGGAATCCAGTCTGTTATCCTTGAGCTTGACTCAGGATCTCTCTGCCTCGTCATCCCTGCCTGCCCCGGATTTATCGGGGAACTCGTTTCAGGATCTCGTCCTTGGTTTTACGTTTCCATCGTAGCGAAGCGGTCAACCGTCTCTACCGTTTCAACCGTAGCGCGCGATCCAGCGGTTGTTCGGTGTTGGATGGGTGGGGGTTCTTTAGGTCGTTACTCTTTCCCTATCGCTCCCTCATCCTCAGTTTATGCGCATGATTACCTTTTATCTTTTCCTGCTCTTGCTCTTGTCTTTCCACAGGTTAGCGCACCTATTGGTTTTCTCACGCCCCATTTTTGACGTTTTCGCCTGGTGGGGAAAAAACGATGATTGGCCTTGACAGAGACTTCCACGTATTGATATAATATACCTTTGAATAAGTCATCATAAGGCAGGTATCATTCCCGCTGCCAGGCGCCGTTGTCGCGACACCACGGAGACCCTTTCAGGCGGAAAAGGATTCGGCGAGTGTTTTTTCAAACGGTTATCGGCTTTTTGAAGCAAGGGGGAGTTCGCCCCGAACAGGGAACGCTTCCCCATGCCCTTTTTAAGGCCGAGCGTTTGTAATGGCTTCCTCCGTGAAATCTAAGGATCCGGGAATCCGGGTCTGCGTGTTCGGCCCGCCCCGGGTCTTCGTGAACGGCCATGAGATCCCGGACCGCGCCTGGGGCCGGATGCGGGCCAAGAAGATCTTCTGTTACCTGGTCATGCGTCGCGACGAGGGATTTTCCTGTCGGGACCTCTGCGAGGCCTTCTGGCCTACCGCGAACCTGAAACGGGCTCACGAGAGCCTGCGCTCCGTCATCAGCGCCATCCGCAAGACCTTCCGGGAGCAAGGGGTTAAGGGCCCTGTGGTGGTGATGGCCGAGGGCCGTTGCCACCTGGACCCCGGCCTTAATATCTGGCTGGATGGGAAGGAGATGGATGTCCTGTTCCGGAGGGTTCACCGGGAAAAGGACCCGGAGCGTCAGAAGAAGCTCGTGGATAAGGCCCTGTCTCTGGTCCGAGGCGCCTTTTGCGAGGGCTGGGGCGATCCCTGGGTGGTGAGGATGGAGCGCCGGCTTGTTGCGGAGCGTCTGGAAATTGTGCGGGCCTTCGGGAAGGTCTGCCTGGAGGTGGGAAGGGTTGAGGAGAGCATCCCGTGTTTCGAGAAGGCCCTGGCCCTGGACGGTCTGCACGAGGAGACCTGCCGGGACCTGATGTCTGCCTATGCCCTCCTGGGCAGGAAGAAGGCGGTTAAAGAGGTGTTTGAGGAGCTTAAATCCATGTTGGACAAGGAGTTAAGTGTCAGGCCGGAGTCTGTGACCCAAAGCCTTTATCAGAACCTGATACGAGGTCCACGACCGCCGACCAAGGAGGTTGTTCCCTAAGGCCCCGAGAAACTCGGGGCCTTGATGTTTTGTCACAGGTTTGTCACAGGTTTGTCACAGGGTTGTCAATCCGGGTATGTCTTTCACCACTCAGGTAAAGACTGAGAGGTAGTAACCGGATTCGCTTTGTTGTGTCCATTCCCTCGGAAGTCCTGGTCTTAACGCACTTTTATTTGGAATTGTAAACCATGAAAACGGTAATGGTTCTCGCTCTCCTAAGCCTGTTGATTGTGGGGGCCAGCGCATGGGGGCAGGAGCGGGATTCCCTCAAGCCCGCACCGGACAGCGTTGCGCCAGGGGATACCATCAGGAAAATCCAGTACGTCCCCTGTCCCAAATGCGGGCGGGCTAACTACGAGGAGGCGAACTACTGCATCTACTGCGGCGAGCCCATCAAGCAGGGCCTCGTGCGCAAGGTGGAGGAAAAGCCGGAAGGGCCGAAGAAAGAGCGGGACGATCCCGCCTCCACCCGGTTGTTCATCGTGCCGACCGGGGAGACCCTGAAGAAGGGGAAGGGATACTTCGGGGACTCCGAAATCTTCCTCCTCCAGGGCGGGGTCGGCCTGGCCGATGCGTTTACCCTGTTCGGGGGCTCGACCATCATCCCCGGGAACCTGGACTGGCAGGTCGTCTTCGGGGGGCCGAAGCTTCGTCTGTTCAAGCGGGGAAACATCTCCGCGGCGGTTGGCGGAGTGGGGGCTTTTAATGCTCACTGGGGTGTCGTACCCTGGGTGGTTTACGGCGTAGGGACCATTGGAAAAACATCAGGACGCTTGAACCTGGGAGTAGGAAAAATCGGCACGGGCACAGGCACAAGCACGCCCTGGCTCTTCTCTCTCGGCGGGGAAGCCGGAAAGTCCAACCGTTCGCGCTGGCTATGGGAATCCTGGATCTGGCAGTACGAGAATACAGAGTCCCCGGATTACTATATCTATCCACCCCAACCCCCGACGGTAACAAAGGAGATCGCCTTTCCGACCTGCCTGGGATTGAGGTTTTACGGGGAGAACATCACCGGGGACCTAGGGCTCTTTTACTGGTGGAGCTCCGAAGGCGGACCGGGCATGCAGGTGGGGTTTCCCTTGGTCAACGTGACCTACCATTTCAAGTAGGTCGCACCGAAGCGCAAGGATATTAAGCATCCATAAAAAGAGGAAACGACGAAAGGCTTTCTGGTTGTGGCGCTCGTCCTGTTCGCTCCCGATCCCCGGAATTCCAACCATCTCCAGCCCGGCTTCGGGCTCAGGGCGGGATTCTGAGGTTTGGGATGGACCGGCATTGGTTTGCGCTTTCCAGGCCCAATGTTTTTTTCACGGCTCTCGCCCTCGCGTTCGGGAGCCTGCTCCTCACAGGCTGCGCGACGTCTGAATATGAAGAACATAGAAAACGCGGAATGGACCGTTTGCACAATATGGATTACCCCGCGGCAGTGGGTGAGTTCCGGGAGGCCCACCGGTTGAACCCGAACGACGGCGAGATGCACTGCGAGTTCGGAAACGCCCTTGAGCATCAGGGGCTGTATGAGGAGGCGGAGAAGGAGTATCGCGAAGCTCCCCAGCTGAAGCCGGGCGATGCCGCAATTCTTCGTGCCTTGGCCTATTTTCTCGACCGACAGGGCCGACGGAAAGAAGCCTGGTCTTTTTGGGAAAAGGCCCTGAAGGTTGAGAAAGACCCCATTAACCGGGGCATGATCCAGAAACGCCTCGCGGAGCCCCGATGAATCGGGATCTTCGCTTCGACCGGACTAAAGGGGGGGAAGGGTTAAAAAACGAACCAACATTACATCCACGCCTTCGGAGCGCAGGGGGCTTTTTGCCGGACGGGTGAAGCCATGAAAATCCTTATTATGGTTAGCTTAAAGCGCATCGGCCTGAAGGCCAAGGAGGTTGATCATGAAGAAGCCCGGTAGAGGCGTGTGGTTCTGGGCGCCGCGAATCCTCACGATTCTCTTCGCCCTGTTCTCGAGCGTGTTTGCCCTCGACGTGTTCGGAGAGAAGAAGGCCTTCCTCGAGACTCTCGCTGCTCTCGTCCTGCACTTGATTCCAACATTCCTTGTGGTCGTGCTCCTGGTGCTCGCTTGGCGGTGGGAGTTGATCGGGGTGGTTGTGTTCGCCGGGTTGGCCATCGCCTATGTAGGTCTCCTTTGGGGGCGCTTTCCCTGGGTAACCTACGCCGCGATCTCGGGACCCCTGTTGCTCGCGTCCGTTCTTTTTCTTCTTTCCTGGCGGCAACGGGTTCGCGCACGGACAGTAGATCAGCAACTGCCGGGTGCCGTTTAAACGGCGCTTGTAGCGGTCAGCATCTCTCGGAGCCGGACTGAGGGGCGGGGTTTAAAATAAAATGACTCGGCTTAGCATCATCCACGCTTTCCAGCGCCGGGGCCTTTGCACGGTCCTCGCCCTCGCGTTCGGGAGCCTGCTCCTCACAGGCTGCGCGACGTCTGATTATGAGGAACATAAAAGGCGCGGGATTGACCGTTTGCACAATTTGGATTACCTGGCGGCAGTGGCCGAGTTCCGGGAGGCCCACCGGTTGAACCCGAAGGATGCCGAAATGCACTGCGAGTTCGGGAACGCCCTTGAGTTTCAAGGGAAGTATGAAGAGGCGGAAAAAGAATATCGCGAAGCCCCCCAGTTGAAGCCGGGCGATGCCGCAATTCTTCGTGCCCTGGCCTATTTTCTCGACCGGCAGGGCCGGCGGAAGGAAGCCCGGCCTTTTTGGGAAAAGGCGCTGAAGGGCGAGAAAGACCCCATGATCGGGGCCATGATCAAACACCGCCTCGCGGAGCCGGATTGAGGGCACAATGAACAGGCATGGCCTCATCGCCTTTACGCTCTGGGGCTTTTTAATCCTCTCCGGCTGCGCGACGGCTCCTTATCTCAGGCACTACGACCGCGGGATGGAGTTCATCAAGGAATCGAAGATCAATCGCGCGGAAGCTGAATTTCGCCGGGCGATCCGTCAAAAACCCGAGTTCGCTGAGGCCCACTATCGTCTCGGAGAGGTGCTCCTGTCTCAGCATCAAATCGAAGAGGCGATCGGGGAGTTTCGCAAGGCCGTCCGCTTGAAGCCGGAGGTCGCCCTGAACTTGTATCTGCTCGCGGTGATCCTGGATAAGGATGGCAAGCGGAAGGAGGCGCGGGAGTTCTGGGTGGATATATTAAGGGTTGAACAAGACCCTTGGCGGATCTTGATCATCAAACAGCGCCTTGCGGAGCCGGACTGAGCAGTACATTTGAGGCGTGTTTTGTTTTTCAGGGGGCTTGGTTGGGATGAGTAAAAAGCGAGGTTTGGGGAAGAACGGGAAACCACGCGGGGTGTCCTGGCGGCTCTGCAAGGCCATGGAACTTGCGAAGACGTTGGATACTAAGGACTTATACCTGAGCGAATTGAGCGAGCAAAGCAAGCTTTCCAAGTATTATCTGTCCCGTCAATTTATAAATCTTGTGGGATGTTCCTTTCAGGATTACAAAGCCAAAAGGAGGATGGATGAGGGGATCCGCTATTTATTGACCACGGATCTTTCCATTGGAGAGATATCAACCTGCTTGGGGTTCTCAAGGCAGGATCTCTTTGCGAGGGTTTTCAAGGAGGCGACGAGCTATACGCCGACGGAGTACCGGATGTTCAAAGCCCTAAAGGGGAATATCCCGGAGAAAAGGATATAGCGAAGGCAATTAGAGTGTTAAAAGAGCAAAAATAGTGTTAATATCGCAATTATCCTGTCTTGAAGCTACCTGCGGATTGTGATAAGGTTTCAGAGACAGTTCCTTACTATTTAAACAAATAGTTAACTGTGACAAATGAAGAGGGATTATGCAATGAAATATAAATTTAATTGTTGCGGGACTGTACTGGACTACGATGGTTCAACCCAGGCGGGGTTGGAATGCCCGAAATGTCACAAGCCGTTTGATCACAAAACCTTTGAAGTACTCAGGGACATTGCCGGTATTATCGGGACATTAGATAAGGGAAAAACGCGTTCTGTTCTTTTAAATCTTGAACATCAGTGGTTGGGTGAACAGGGTCGTAATGTGATGTTAAGAATAGCAATATTTTTAACCGACGATAATATCCCATGCCAGGCATGTATGCAACAAACCGGACCTGGTGGAACAGAAGTAGCGGTCATGGATACTTGGCAAAATACAATGAGTACCGTAAGGATTTGTAAAAAATGTGTAGAAAAGGGAAAATGCTGGGTCACAGAAATAAGCCTAAATAAAGAAAATGATTACCCTCCGATTGGTATAGGATAGAACATAATTGTGAATTACGATCAGAACCTACGCGATTAACTAAAGAAACCAGTCCCTGCGTTTCGCGCGATTTCAACAACAAGGAGGAGAAAATGAAAACGACTTACTTCAAACCATCTATCCACGGCTGGCCGTTTGGTAATTCATACGATTATGAGTTGGGGTTATCCTTTTTTTTGGGAGCTATTCAAACAAGCGTCACCCTCAACAATGTTGGATTCTGTGGTGGGATGTGCTGGACAGCGCTCACGAGATTCTTTAATGGGACATTGGTTGACAGAGGTACAACATCAATACCAACTGAGGGAGACCAAAGCGGACTTTATGACGAAATTAAAAATGCACAACTAGCATCTCTCTCGGACGAAACCCTTGAACGCATATACCGCTGGCAGGGGTGCCCTGATCGCGACCATTCGAAACCTTGGGTTCCCGAAAGTATTGGACATAGAACCCTGCGAGAATGGCCCGATGTCAGAAATAGCATCGATAATTCTCAGCCTATTACGCTCACACTGATCACGTCATCCAACGATGTTAATCCTTTCCACCTTTCAAATAACCACCGGGTGGTCGCATATGCTTACGAGGAAAGATCCCTATACGATTGGGAATGGGTTCGCGGTAAAAGGCACCCAGAAATATTGCATGTGACAATCCTCATCTATGATCCGAATTACCCGAATGATGACGATGTATGTCTGACGTTCTATACGGGCTGCGATGACAGCTGGATTGGTCTAAACCATAATAGGGGTCTCGATACCCATGGGTTTTTCCTTGATGACAAATCTAGGCCATATGCTAATAATGTTGCGACAGCTCTTGCTATCAATAGTTGCGAGCAGACCGGGATTAGTTCAGCAACACGGGCTGATTATCGTCTGAAATTTTCGTGGAGTTGCCGCTTTATCCCCTACTTTTGCATCCTTGTTGACGATATTAAGTGGAAGTATAATGACACAGCTAAGTCTATCATCGTACCTGGGGACAAGGACAACAAACAGTGCCAGACGATTAACGGGAATATGTCCGTAAATCTCAAATTACCACGTGATCTATCCAAAGTCTCGGTGCGATTGTTGGATTCCGAGGATTACACCAGATCTGTCGACATAGACGTAAGGCCAGCGATCACCTGCTACCCGTATGTTCATAACAGCAGAGTTCAAGGCAATACGGCTGACAATGCGTCTGTGTGTGTGTTTGACTCTGGTATCACTGATCAGGATTTGTTCATTAAGGATCTATCTCCTACAGAAGCCGAAGTTCAACAGCTGGACACATCTCCGTTCTGTTGGATCTTGGGTGGGGGAGTAAAAGGGGGTCCGGTTTCTTCTCCCTTTCCCAACGATATGACCAAGACGGAGGTAAAAGTAGTTGAACAATACCGACTTGGTAACCTTAAGGCCCCGATTCTCGGGGACTTTGTGGAGAAAAATCTCGTCCCCCCGACCGAACTCACGGGCTGGATGAGGATTATTCGCGTATCGCCTATTTCTTCTCCCTCAATGCCTCAAAGTGCGATACCTCTACCAGTACCGCAGGTGTTAAGTAAGCAAGCTCAGAAGATATTCGATGGATTCAATAATAACCCAATTGACTACGACCAAGGCTCGAGAGTGGAATTCCATTTCGAATCCAAAGATAAATTTGGCGTAGTTGCCAAGGGTAACTCCACTTTCTATGGTAAATCAATAATTTATGACCGCTGCATAATATTAGTGAAGGTTTTCGATCCAGGGAAGCTTGCGAAACTTGAAGACATAGGGCGAAGACTCATTGAAATGGGTCTTGTAGACTTTGCATTTGAGTTGCCCCACGTCCCTGAACGCGGGCGCGGGCTAATCCCGCCACGGGTCCCGACAACAGGGCGCGGCCCATTATCGCAACGGATTGGTGGACGCCTACAGGCGAGCCCAGTGGATTCCACCACCCTTTTGAGGAAGTTACGTTCCCATACGGAACTGCAAGGGATGATCAAGCAAACCCTCAATGCGTTGTGGGCTGATACAAGCATCTGGAAGGCAATTGGGCAGTTGCAATTAGAAATTTCTAAGCAGGTTGAGCCAAGCAAGCCGATTTGGACCGAAAAGACCGTTAAGTGCGGCGAATTACGGAAAGAAGCTAACGATCTTAGTGAAGCGGAACAACGGAAGTACGACGCAGCGGTGACGAATACTTTCGCCCAAAAGGCTATTGAGCAGTTGGGCAGCAACCCGGCAGTCATCGAAAAGCTGAAGTCACTGAAGTCTTAAGTAGGCAAGGCAGCTAAGGCCGGTTTTTTATTGAACACACGGTTTCTGGTGGCTTCGATAACTAACACGTAACCCTGCCGATGGTTTGATTAAATTAATATTTAAATAAGCAACATCGTGGCCGCCTTTTGTGCGCTTTTATCTACTTTTTCCTTAGTGTTAGCCTGACCTTTTCTTACCTTGGTCTTGACTTATTCATCTCTTTTAGATAATAATCCCGTTTGATAAATAAACGCGGAGACCAAAAATGATTAGGCGCTTCCTTTTATCCTTTGTTATTCTCTTTCTTTTGAAGGCCTACATATTGGCAGCGATGCCACCGATCCCGGCTGACATCAAAAAGGTTGTTACTTTCATTTATGTTTCTGACAAGTATTTATCGGGTAAATCTGATGCCTTAATCCCAAATGGTACGGGATTTTTTATTGGTGTAAAAGACCCAAAACATTCATCTGTTTCTGCGGTCTATCTTGTTACTGCTAAACATGTCCTTCAGGGCAATGACAAAGCTTTTTTCCCTAAAGTAACTATTCGCCTTAATAAGAAAATTGGCAGTGCTGATGCCATTGACGTCCCTCTTATTACACAAGGTAAAAATAAGGACATATTTATCCATAATGATGCGACTGTTGAGCTTGCCGTTATTCCCGTGCTCCCGAATCCTAATATCTATGACTTCCAAGTTTTACCCGAGGAGTTTATTACTTCGAAATCTGATTTTGAAAGTTTAAAAATTCAAGAAGGATCCGAGGTATTTTTTACCGGTTTATTTTTGCCGTACCCTGGGGTTTTTCGTAATTATCCGATTATAAGGTTTGGTCGGGTTGCATTAATAACCAACGAAAAAATCCAAATGGGCGATCAAAAAATGGATTTATATTTAATAGAATCGAGCTCTTTCGGGGGGAATAGTGGTTCGCCTGTTTTCTTTTACTTTGAGCCGGTTAGCCCGCCTGGGACTGTAATTTTAGGCGCTCCCCCCGTTTTTAAACTCGCTGGTGTTGTTTTAGGGTTCTTTGGTCAGTCGCAGCCCTTACAAATAGTAGAAACTTCTAAAATAGTTACTTCTGTTTCTAACATAGGTATCTCTGCTGTTGTCCCTTCTTATAAGCTTCATGACATTCTTTTTGGGGGTGAGCTTAAAAAGTTACGTAAATTTTAGTCTATATAAGTACCATCTATTGAAAAACTCTGTTTTTTTATAATATTTAGGGTATAGTCGCATTCCAGCCACCTAATTTGGTACAATGGTGGCATGACGA